>NZ_JAQNDO010000001.1:12232500-12832500 GCF_028369105.1 Polyangium mundeleinium
CATATCTTCACGGGCCCGACGCTCTCGGCGGAGGAGGGCCTCCGGGAGCTCGACGCGATGTACCGCCCCCCGGCCGCACAGGGCGACGTGTACCACGCGGCGCAGGAGGAGCCGGCGGTCATCGGGATCCTTGACGGCTCCTTCGAGCACGTGCCCTCGATGGCGCACAAGGAGGTGCTATGGGCGATGTCGCGGGGCATTCACGTCTTCGGCGCGGCGAGCCTGGGCGCGCTCCGGGCGGCGGAGCTGGGGCCCTTCGGCATGGAGGGGGTGGGCGAGATCCACGCAGCGTACGCGCGGGGTGATCTCACGGACGATGACGAGGTGGCGGTGGCGCACAGGCTCGCGGAGGGGGGGTATCGACCGGTGTCGGAGGCCATGGTGAATATGCGGGAGACGCTGCGCCGCGCGACGCTGCGCGGGGTGATCACGGAGGGATCACGCGAGGCGCTGATCCAGGCCGCCCGGGAGCTGTTCTATGCGGAGCGGTGCTACCCGGCGATCCTCGCGAGCGGGCGTGTACGCGGGGTGCCGGAGGCGGAGCTCTCCGCCTTACGGGACGCGCTGCCGGAGCTACGGGTGGACGTGAAGAAGCGCGACGCGCTCGCAATGCTGCGGCTCATCCGGGAGCGGATTGCGAGCGGGCTTGCGCGCAAGGAGGTGCGGTTTCCGTTCCAGCACACGGACGCGTGGGCGTCGATCACCCGCCGGGTGCACGAGAGGGCGGCACCGATCCCGGACGAGCGGCGCTCTTGAGCTCCGCGGATACAGCCTGCCAGGTGCTCCCCCGGGCTCTTGCCCTGCACGCGCGCGAAGGCCGAGCGGGAGATCGACCTTTCACGCCAGCTTCCCCAGCTCCCCGTCCTCCCTCGGGCAAGGCCCGAGGCGCCCCACTTCGTCGAGGCCACGGGCTCCCCGCTCGAACAGGACGTGAGCGACATGCCCGATCCGCTCGGCGACGACGAGATCGGCTGCGAGCATTGACGCAGAGCGACACCTTTTTTCGCCCATTTTGATCTTGAGCCCGACCGCGAAGCCGGTTTAGGGTGCCCATGCCAAAAATCGGACAGTACGCGCATTGGTCCGGGCGGTCACGTCGAGGAGGCGGCTTCCATGCCGATCTTGGAGCTATCGTTCGCATCTGGTGAGACGTCGTTGTCGGTGCGCCATTTCTCGGTGCACGAGTCCGTCTCGAGCTTGTTCAGCGTGAACGTGATGGCGCGCTCGGAGAGCCCCTCGATCGATCTCGAAGCGATCGTCGGGCAGCCGGCGAGCCTCCGCGTCATCAGCGGCTGGGCGTACGCGCGCCTCGGCGGCGCCCGGCTCTGGAGCGGCGTGGTGAGCTCGATCGAGCAGGTGCACGCGGTGCAGCCGGGAGGCCTCGGCAAGGAGCTCTCGACGTATTCGCTCCGCATCGTGCCGACGTTGTGGCTGCTCACGCAGCGGCGCGGGTATCGCATCTACCAGCACCTCTCGATCCCCGACATCGTCGATCGCCTGCTCGGCGAGTGGAACGTCGAGGCGAAGTGGGAGATCGATCGGGGCCGGTACCCGAAGCTCGAGTACAAGGTCCAGTACGGCGAGACCGATTTCGCCTTCGTGAGCCGCCTGCTCGAAGAGGCCGGCATCTCGTACACGTTCCCGGACGACGACGCGAAGGGCTCGAAGTTCACGTTGAGCGATCGCCTCGAAGCAAACCCCGCGCGCCCCGGCGGCGCCCTTCCCTACGTGGACAACCCGAACCGCGAGTCCGAGAAGGAGTACCTCTCGAAGGTCCGCCTCACGCACATCGTCCGGCCGGGCGCGCACACGATTCGCGACTACGACTTCCGGAATCCGATGTTCGCGCTCTTCGGCGATGCGCCGAAGGCCGAGGGCCCCGAGGCGAAGTACGAGCAGTACCATTACCAGCCGGGCGCCACGCTCGTCGAGAACGGCAAGGGCGGCGGTGGCACGCCGGCCGCGGACGACAAGGGCACGGCGCGCTACGATCAAGGGTTCGGCAAGGAGCGCGCCGATCGCATGCTCGGCGGCACGCGCGCCGACAAGCGCACGATCGGGTTCGAGACGAACACGATCGATCTCTGGCCGGGGCAAATCTTCTCGGTCGACAAACACCCGCACGCCGAGCTCGGCGAGGACAAACGCCTGCTCGTCACGGAGTTCTCGGTCGAGGGCACGCCGGGCGAGGAGTGGACGATGTCGGGGCAAGCCGCGTTCACGGACGCGCCTTACCGGCCGCAGCAGAAGACGCAAAAGCCGAAGGTCGAGGGCGTGCAGAGCGCGGTCGTGGTGGGCCCCGGGGGCCAGGAGATCCACACCGACGAGTTCGGCCGCGTGCGCGTGCAGTTCCCCTGGGATCGCGAGGGGAAAAACGACGACGGCAGCTCCTGCTGGATCCGCGTGAGCCAGGGCTGGGCGGGCACGGGGTACGGCATGATCGTGATCCCGCGCATCGGGCACGAGGTGATGGTGGGCTTCCTCGACGGTGATCCGGATCAGCCGATCATCGTGGGCCGCGTCTACAACGCGAAGCAGGCCGTCCCGTACAAGCTGCCCGACAACAAGACACGCTCGACGTGGAAGAGCGACTCGTCGCTCGGCTCCGAGGGCTTCAACGAGATCATGTTCGAGGATCTGAAGGGCCAGGAGCTCGTCTGGGAGCATGCCGAGAAGAACCGGCGCAGGCTCGTCAAGAACGACGAGACGATCACCGTCGGCCACGATCGGCAGAAGTACGTGATGAACGACGAGCAGGACAAGACGATCGGATTCGTCAAGGTCTACGTCGGCAAAGACCAGGACGTCGTCATCAAGCAGGACAAACGCGAGCGCGTCGAGGGCAACAGCCACCTGCACGTGATGGGCAAGCGCAACCAGCGCATCGAGGGCAATCAGTCGCTCGAGGTGAAGGGCGATCGGCACGAGCTCGTCGGCGAGAACCACGCGCTCTCGGCGACGAAGGAGATCCACATCAAGGCGGGCACGGCACTCGTGATCGAGGCCGAGGATCTCACCTTGAAGGGCCCGGGCGGGTTCGTCCGCATTGACGGCAGCGGCGTCACGATCCGCGGCACGAAGGTCTACATCAACAGCGGCGGCGCGGCCGGCCAGGGCGCGGGCGCGTCGCCCGAGGCGCCGGACAAGGCGGTCGAGGCCGAGGTGGACGACGTGAGCAAGACGCTCATCGCGCAATAAGGAGCCACGAACATGCCTCCTGCGGCACGAATCACCGATCGTCACGTCTGCGGGATTCACCCGCCGAACGTCATCGTCCAGGGAGAGGACACGGTCATCGTCGGCTTTCAGCCCCAGGCGCGCGTCAGCGACGCCGAGGCTTGCGGCGCCGCCATCTCGGCCGGCGAGCCCACCGTCATCATCGGCGGCAAGGACGCCGCGCGAAAGGGCGACCCGACGAACCACGGCGGCACCATCGCCTCGGGCTGCCCGACGGTCATCATCGGCTCCAATCCGATGGCCATCCTCCAGACGGACAAACCCTTCTGCGAGGACTGCGCCAAGAAGGCCGCCGAGCGGGCGGCGCGCCAGAAGGCCGGGAGGGAAGGGTCGTGACGGAGCCTCGGCTCATCGTCGAGGTGCGTTATGGCAAGCTCGCCGGCACGAAGAAGGCCGTCGAGGCCGGCCGCGCGCTGAAGGTCGGCCGCACCGAGCTTTCGGACCTCGTCGTGGGGCACGACGGGCAGATGTCGGGCACGCATTTCGAGCTGCAATGGGACGGCGCGCGGTGCGTCTTGCGGGACCTCCAGAGCCAGAACGGGACGCGCCTTGGCGGGGAGGCCGTCGAGCGAGGCGACGTCCCTCACGGGGCCTGGATCCAGGCGGGCGAGACCGATTTCATGGTCTACGTCGAGGGCCGCACGAAGCCCCCGCGGAAAAAGCTCGCGCGTTCGCCCGAGGACGAGGCGGCGCGTGTGGAGGCCGCCGCGCGGGCATGCGAGCGCCTGCGCGCGGAGGCGGCGAAGGCGCCGCTGTATGCGGTCCTCGACGGCGCGCGGGATCGGCGGATCCTCGAGGTGGTCCGCGAGGGCGTCGAGCCGCACCAATCGCTCTACGACGGCCTGCAGGGCGAGACGCTCGAAGATGTCGCGCCGTACCTCGTGGGCCCGTTCCGCAAGGACTCGGCGCTGCTCGATCGGTTGCTCGCCGAGGGCTTCGGCAATCGCTGGGGCATCTTCTGCACCAGCTACGAAAAGTTCGTGGAGGTGCGGCGGCACTGGCGGCGCTTCTTGATGGTGACGCTCGAATCGACGAACGAGAAGGTCTACTTCCGTTTCTATGATCCGGGCGTGTTCCGCGTCTTCTGGCCGACGTGCCATGCGGGGCAACAACAGAAGCTGTCGGAGAGCATGGAGGAAATCTTCGTCGAGGAAGAGGACCTCTCGTTATCGGCGCTCGTAAAGCCTCACTGATTCGGAGTCAATGCCGTGGCAAACCTCGAGCTCTCCCTCGCCTCCGGTCAACGCGACCTCTACGTGCGGCGTTTTTCCGTCCGGGAATCGGTCTCGAACCTGTTCTCGATCCACCTCCTCGTCCGCTCGCCGGACCATAGCCTCGACCTCGGGGCCGCGGTCGGGCATCCCGCGGGCTTCCGCCTGCACGCCGGGTATGCCCACGTGCAGAGCGGCGCCCAGCGCACGTGGACGGGCATCGTGGCCCGCGCCGAGCAGGCGCACGCGCTGCAGGAGATCTCCGCCGAGGACGGGCTCTCGACGTACCAGATCCACATCGTGCCGGAGCTCTGGCTGCTCACGCATCGCCAGGGCAATCGCATCTACCAGCAGCTCTCGATCCCGGACATCATCGATCGCCTCCTCGGCGAGTGGAACATCCAGCCGACGTGGCGCATCGAGCGCGCGCGGTATCCGAAGCTCGATTACAAGGTCCAGTACCGGGAGACCGATTACGCCTTCCTCTGCCGCCTGCTCGAAGAGGCAGGCATCGCGTATACCCTGAGCGAGCACCCCGAGCGCGGCACGACGCTCGTCTTCGGCGATCGCATCCAGACGAACACGCCCCGCTCCGGCCCGCCCATTCCGTACGTCGACAACCCGAACGAGGCGGCCGAAAAGGAATTCATCAGCCGCGTGCGCTTCGGCCGCGAGGTGCGCCCCGGCGCGGCCACGTTCCGCGATTACGACCCTCGCAAGCCCGACCTCGCCCTCTTCGGCAAGGCCGAACCCACGGCCGGCATCGAGGGCAAGATGGAGCAGTACCATTACGACGCGGGCTCGTTCCTCGTCGAGACGGGCAAGGACGAGGGAACGCCGAACGCCGACGATCGTGGCTTCGCGCGGCACGACGGCAAGTACGGCACCGCGCTCTCCACGCGTGTGCTCGAAGCCGAGCGCACCGGCGAGCGGATGGTCTCGTTCGCGGCCAACACGTTCGACCTCGCGCCGGGCGTCATCTTCTCGATGGGCCGCCACCCGCATGCGGCGCTCCCCGAGAGCCGGCCTCTCCTCGTCGTCGGCGCCTCGATCGAAGGCACGGACACCGGCGACTTCAACTTTTATGGCCACGCGTTCTTCGCCGAGGCGCCCTATCGACCGGCACGACAAACGCCAAAGCCGAAAATCCACGGCCTCCAGAGCGCGATGGTCGTCGGCCCCTCGGGCCAGGAGATCCACACCGACGAGTTCGGCCGCGTGCGCGTGCAATTCCACTGGGATCGCGAGGGCCAGCGGGACGATCAAAGTTCGTGCTGGATCCGCGTGAACCAGGGCTGGGGCGGCATGGGGTATGGAATGGTCACCCTGCCCCGCATCGGCCACGAGGTGCTCGTCGCGTTCCTCGAAGGTGATCCGGACCATCCGACGGTCGTCGGCCGCGTCTACAACGCCGCCCAGCAGGTGCCGTACAAGCTGCCGCAGGACAAGACACGCAGCACGTGGAAGAGCGACTCCTCCATCGGCCACGACGGGTTCAACGAGATCATGTTCGAGGATCTCGCAAAAAAGGAGCTCGTCTGGCAGCAGGCGCAGAAGGATCGCAAGCGGGACGTCGGCAATGACGAGTTCGCCACGGTCGTGCACGACCGCCAGAAGCTCGTGAAGAACGACGAGACCGAGGAGACGCACGGCCACCGCAAGTTCTGGGTTGGCAAGGACTACGACGAGGTCACGAAAAAGAACAAGAACGAGACATACAACACGAACGTGCACCTCGTGGTGAAGGGCAGCCGGCGGGAGCGGATCGACGGCAAGCAATCCCTCACCGTCGTGAAGAGCCGCCACGAACACGTGCAAGGCCGGAGCGCTCTCGCGGCCGGGCAGGAGGTGCATCACGTGGCCGGCGAGGAGTGGGTCGGCGAGGCGGGCGGCGCGGCCACGATCAAGGGCGCCGGCGGCTTCATCAAGATCGACGGCGCGGGCGTCACCATTTCAGGCACGATGGTCTGGATCAACGAGCGCGGCGAGCCCAACGACGGCAAGGTCGCGCGGCCGCAAGATCCGTTCGAGCAAAAGGACCAGGAGCCGCCGCCGCCGGCCAATGACGAAGCCGACGACTCGCTGGATGAACATTGACCTCGCGAAGAGAGTACCGCCATGGCCCCGCCCCTCCGCGTCTCCCCCGATCAACAAGGCGCAATCGAGCAAGCATCGAACTCGGACTCCGTCCAGAAATGCCGGGTCATCGTCGTGATCGACCCGGGTCACGGGGACCATAACAACAAGACCTCGGGCGTCGATCCGGGAGCGCTGGGCGGGGCGAACCTCGAATACAAAGAGAAGGACATCGTCCTCGACGTGGCCAAGGTCTTCAAGGAGAAGCTGGCGGCCAAGACGGACGTGATCGAGGCGGTGTACCTGACGCGCGAAGGCGACGTGGGCAGCGGCGAACTGAAAAAACTCCAGTGGCGCCTGGACTTTGCGAACGAGAAAAAAGCTCAGATCCTCGTCAGCCTGCACATGAATTCGGCGTGCAAGCGGGATCCCAACGACAAAGACAAGTGCCTCAAGGACGCGAATGGGAACGATGTCCTCGACACCACGGCCAACGGCAAGGAGGTCTGGTGTTTTCCGGGCAAGGCCCAGAGCAAGAGCCTGGCGACCTCGATCATGGCAGCGTACACGCTCCCCTTGAAACGCCGAGGTCAGACCGGCGTGTTCGAGAGGAACTTCGCGGTGATCAAGCTCCAGGGCACGATCAAGGCGAGCGCGCTCATCGAAATGGGCTTCATCCCGAACGAAAACGACCGAACGCAGGTCATGAACAACAAGACCTCGATCGCGGAGCAGTTCACCGAGGGCGTCGTCAACTACATCATTGCCAATCGCTCCGCGCTCTGCGGGGGCGAGACCGAGACGACGAAGTTGCCGGAGAACCCGCCCCTCCCGCGGCCGCGGCCGAAGGATCTCTGACGCGGCCCGCGCGTCCGCAGGCGGGCCGTGCCCTCCCATGGGGCCACGGCCTGGCGATAAGAATCGCCCCCGATCAACTCTTGGCCCCGGCCGTCCCCCGCTCCGGCACCGTGACCGTCCCGACCGCGAGCGCCCGGAGCGCTTCGCCCCGCGCCTCGTATTGATCCTGCGCCGGATGCAGCTCGCCCACGATTCTCGCCCGGAATTTGCGGAACATCGGCAGCTTGCGCGCGACCGCGTCCGGCGCGTACGCCACGATCGGCTGGCTGTCCGAATGAAGGCGCAGGAGCAGCCGCAGGTACGTCCCGCCGAGCACCTCGCGCTTCTGGTAATGACGTCCGCCGATCAGCGCCCGCTCGGCCTGCATGTCGAGCGCGTCCGCGGGCAATCCCTTCTTCTCCCGGACGAACGCCTCGCGAATCCGATTCGACAATCCCTCCGGCACGACCGGCGCCCAGGACAACCCCGAGCGCGCGATGAACTTGTCCGCGGCCTCCACGGCGGCCTTCAGCCCCTCGTCCGTGGGCCCGACGAGCGGCGCCGCCGCGGTCGAGAGCGCCTTCAGCGTCTCCATTTCGTCGAACGGCGTTTCGAGCTCGCCGGCGACCAGCACGATCGGCGTCGCGTACTTGCCGTCCTCGCGAATGGCCTGATCCATGAGCTCCACGAGGCTCCGGTCGTCCATGCGATCGGCGCGGGCGAGGATCTCGAAGATCTCGCGGCGATCTTCGACTTCCCAGGCCTCCTTGCCGGCGAGCACGTCGTCGATCTCCTTGTCGGCGCCGCGCTGCTCGAGCTCGGAGAGCAGCCGCTTCCACGCCGGGACGCGCCGGATGCGCGGCACGAAGCTCGGCTCGAACCACACGAGGTGCAAGAGCTCGCGGACGATGACGGGCTTCTGCGCCTCCTCCTCCGCGACGACCGCGCGGATCTCCCGGCGCGGCGCGCTCCACGCGCGCACGCCCGCCGCATCATTCGATGCGCCGAGCGCGCCGCCGTCCGACGCCGAATCCTTGGGCGCCTCCGCGACGGCCGCCGCGGCTGCGGCTGCCGCCGTGCCGAGGGTCTCTCGCCCCGGCGCCACGCCGCCAGGCGCGCCGCCCGCCCACGGGCTCGGCCCGCGGCCGCCCTCCGACGATATCGTGCCCGGACGAACCGGCGCGGGGATGGGCGACGGGGGCGCCGCGGGAATCGCGGAGACGTGCACGGGCGCCGGGAGGGGCACGGACATGGGCACGGGCGCGGGCACCGGCGGCGGCGCGGGCACGACGGGCGGGATGAACGCGGGCGTCGAGGGCTTGGTCGCAGGCGGCGGCACCGGCGGCGCGGGCTTGGACACGGGCGGCACGGGCGCGGGGGAGACGACGGTCCCCGGGAGCGGGGCGCGCGCCGCCGAGGGCAAGGGCGGGGGCTTCAGCGTCGGCGGCTGCGGCGATTGGAGCTGCTGCGTCCAGGGGCGGGGCGCCGACGTCGGCGGCTGCAGGACCGACGATTGGAACGGCAAATCGCCCGAAAGCGAGGGCTGCGGCTCGCGCGCCGCCGGTTGCAGGGACGAGGCCGCGAAGGGCAGCGCCGCGCGGCGCGCCGCCTCGGCCTCCATCTGCGAAATGATGTTCGTCTGGGTATGGTCTTCCTCCGCAAACCCCTTCGATTCCGAGGCGGCCATGGTCTGGACGATCTCGCCCCAGCTCAGGTCGTGCCCGGGCATCTCCATTCCCACGATCACGCGCCCCGGCTCGTCCGGCCGCGCGAGCGGGACCTGCACGCGCCAGGTGAGCGTGGCGATTCCGCGGTCCGTATCGATCCACAGGGCATCGGCACGCACCTTCTGCCGTTGCGCCGGCCCGTTGCCTCGGTCCACGAAGATCGCGGGCCGCACGCCCGGCAGGTTCGTCACGAGCCGCGTGTGCTCGGGGTGCAGGTTCTCGAGCACGATACGCTCGTTGTCGCGCAGCGCCGTGAGGAGCTGATCCGAGGGCGCTGCATTGAAAAACGCCTCGCTCGGCCCGTCGAGCCCCACGCCCGCGGGCGGCGGCGCGCGCCCCACGAGATCCGCGCGCGAGGGCCAGCTCGTCGCGATCGGCGCGAAACACACGGGCGGTACGAAATCGTCGGCCGTGGAGACGTACATCCCGAGGGGCTGGAGGTTCGGCAGGGCACGCCGCCCATAACCGTCCCGCACATCGGCGCGCACGCCGACGGGGTTGTTCGTGCCGGGCCCGCCGCCCGCGCGCTCCCACGTGAGGCGCATACGCGTGAACCGCGTGCCCTCCTGGAGCGAGCCGTCGGGCAGGAACGAGCGGTCGCAGAACACCTCGATCGCCTTGTCGACCTCGCCGAGGATGAGGCGCGCCACGAGCGAGCGGACCGGCTGCTGCCCCGGCGCGTAGGCATATCCGACGAGCGTGACCTCGGGGCGTGGCTTGAGCGGCACGAGATCACTCGCGGCGCGCAGGCTCCGGTTCGGGTCGTCGTCCCAGTGATCGTCGGCCTCATTGAGGGCTTCTTGCTCGTTCGAGAGCACGGCCTCGCCAGGCTGGAGCCAATACGTGGCCTTGCAAACGACCGTGAGGACGAAGCCCCCCGCGCGCTTCTGCCACACGATGGACCCCGTGCGCAGGGGACCGACCGAGAGGATTTGCATCGTGCCGAAGCCTATCTCAAACATCGCGGGATCGACGGGAAAAATGGACGGCTTCCCGCGGAGCGGCGACGTGGTTTACGCAGCGGTGCGTCATCCGCTACCCGTTGACGCGCCCGGCCCGGGTCGATACGCCTCGAAGCATGCACAAACCAATCTCGGGTACGATGACAGGAAGGTTTCTGCTCCTCGGCCTCGGTCTTGGCCTCGGGCTCGTCGCGAGCCGCAGCGCGTCCGGGGAACCCGTGGAGGAGGATGGTGTGCCGGCCGGCATGGTGGCCCACGTCGAAGGGGGCGTTTGTCCGCCTGGATGGGCGCCCGCGCCGAACGTCGAGGGACGGCTCGTCGTGGCGGTCGCCGAGGGCAAGGACGTCGGCGTGCAGGTGGGCGCGCCGCTCGCGGACCGCGAGGATCGCGCGCACACCCACGACTATGCGGGCGAGATCGCCCTGCCCTCGAAGTCGATCGCGGCCGCCGACGGGAGCAACCAGGCGGGCGCGCAGGCGCAGACCTACGCCATTGCGGGGACGACGAACCCCGGTGTCTCGGGCCTTCCTTTCGTGCAGGTGATGGCATGCGTCAAGCAATGAAAAGCGCGGCCGCGATCGCGGCCATCACCCTCGTCACGGCCTGCGCGACCGGATCCGTGTCGACGACCAGCGGATCGCAGGGCGCCGGCGGGGAGGGAAACGGCGGGAGCGGCGGCGGCAGCGGCGGCATGGGCGGCGGGCCCGGGGCGCGCGGCGACGCAATGCCCACGAACACGATCGGGTTTTTCCAGGTCCCTGCCTGTCCGAGTGGATGGGAGCCGTACAAGGCCGCGGCCGGGCGCACGGTGCTCCCGACGATCGCCGACGCGGCGGGCGGCACGACCGTGGGCGAGCCGCTGCTGAGCGGCGAAGAGCGGCCTCACACGCACGGGGTGAAAGCGACGTTCGACCTCGTCCCCATCACGTATGCAGGCGTCTCGGGCGGCGGCAACAACGGCGTCGCCGCGGCCGGCGTGGTCGAATTCGGCACGACGTCCGAGACATCCACCACGGGTTTGCCGTACGTCCAGCTCCTCGCGTGCAAGAAGCTCGCGGAGCCGGCGGCCGGGGTCAAACCCTTGCCGAAGGGCATGCAGATCTTTTACGACGGCCCGAAATGCCCCGCAGGCTTTCAGCAGGCCGCCGCGACGCAAGGCCGGCTCGTCGTGGGCCTGCCGAAAGACGCGCCCCCGGATCTCTCGTTCGGCGGCGAACCCCTTTCGAGCGCGGCCGCGCGCACGCATACGCACGGAGGCGAGGTCTCGCTCGCCACGACCTCCCACGGAATCGGGCTCGTGAGCAACGGCGCCGCGACCGGGTATGCGCGAAACGACACGTACACGGCCCAAGCGGAGACGGACGCGAGCGAGGCGGCGCTCCCCTGGATCGAGCTCATCCATTGCGAAAAACAGTGACGGAGAGCGTGAACGCGGCCCGAGGCGCGGGCGTTTTGCGAGAGCAGGCGCCGCTCTGCCTGCGCGAGCTCGCTGCCGGATTTCCGGGAGCGGACCCCGCGGGGCTCGTGAGCGTGATCCTGCGCCTCGTCGTTGTCCTTTTTGCTTCGTCGCGCGGGCTCTTTCCAGGCGACGAGCTCGGCGTCCTGCACGCCGAGCTCGCCGCGGCCGAACGTGCCTCGCTCGCCGAACGTCACGACGCGTGGCCGCGCGTGCTGGCCCTGTTTCGCCGCCTGCACGAAGGAGCTCTCGGACCGACCCCTCCCCCGGGCCCCGCCCGGCGCGGCGCGCTCTTCGACGCGGACGCGTTTCCGTTCCTCGAAGGGCGGCTCTCCGACGCCGTCGTCCTGCGTATCCTCGACAAACTCCTCCTCGTGTCGGGCGAGCGCCTCGTGTACGCCGACCTCGACGTCGAGCACCTCGGCACCGTGTACGAGACCCTGATGGGGTTTTCCGAGGAGCGGCGCCGCACGGGCGCCCATTATACGTCGCCGCTGCTCACGCGGATCATGGTCGAGCGCACGCTCGCCCCGCTCGTGCGCACGGACGCGAGCCCCGAGGAGATCCTCGGCCTTTCGGTCTGCGATCCCGCCATGGGCGCGGGCGCCTTTCTCGTGCAGGTTTGTCGGTGGCTCGCCGATCGCCTCGTCGCCGCCTGGGAGCGCGCCGGGATGCCCGCGGCGTTGCCGCCCGGCGAGGATCCGCAATCCCACGCGCGCAGGCTCGTCGCCGCGTCTTGCCTTTACGGCGTGGATCGCAATCCGATCGCCGTGGACCTCGCCCGGGTCTCGCTCTGGCTGCTCACGGCGCCGAAGACGCATCCCTTTTCGTTTCTCGCAGCCAGCCTGCGCCACGGGGATTCGCTCGTGGGGCTCGGGCGCGAGCCCGTGGAAGACATCGCCCCTGCGAAGGTCCGCGAGCGCTTGGCCGAGGCGGAGACGCTGCGGCGGCGTTTTTTCGAGACGGCCGATCCGGATCTCCTCGCCGAGGCCGATCACGCTCTCGCGCCGCTGCGAACCGTGGGGAATGCCCTTCTCTCCGCGCGTTTTGCCTCGACCGACAAGAAAGCACAAAAAGAACGCCTGGCGGCCCTGCCGGATCTCGCCGCGCGTTATCTCGCCGGCGAAGGTGGGACGGAGATCGAAGCCGAGGCCACGGCGCTCGTGGCCTCGCGCTCCCCGTTTCACTGGAACATCGAGCTCCCGGAGGTCTTCGGCCGCGGCGGATTCGACGCATTCGTGGGAAACCCGCCCTGGGTCTCGTACGCCGGCCGCGCCGCGCAGCCGCTCGCGGACGAGCTCCGCGAATTCTATCGACGCACGAACCCGGCGTTCGCCGGATATCGCAATTTGCAGGGCCTCTTCGTCCACCAGTGCGCCCGCATGCTCCGTCCCGGAGGTCGGCTCGGGCTCGTCTTGCCGACGTCGATGTCGGATCTCGGCGGCTATGAGCCCTCGCGTCGCGCGCACGACGCGCTCTGCGTGTGCGACGACGAGCTGCCCGATTTCGGGGACGCATTCGAGGGCGTCTTCCAGCCGAGCATGGGCCTGCTCTCCACGCGCCGGAAGGAAAAAGCCTCGCTCGACACGGCGCTCGCCTGGCCACTCGCGCGCACGGACCTCGACGCCGAAACGGCGGCGCTGCTCGAGACCCTCTCGGCCCTGCCGAAGCTGCCCCCGCACCTCTTTGGCGAGCGAGGGTTTCAGAGCAACGGCAACGACGTCCGGCACCTCCACGAGCGCGAGGCGCCCGACGGGCGTTTCCAGATCGGCCTGCGCGTGGGCGGGGACATCGAGCCGTTTTCCCGGCGTCCTCCGCGCCTCTATTGTGATCCCGCCGATTTCACGGGGCGCTTCCGCAAGGACGCCGAATGGCTCGCCGTGCGCCTCCTCATTCGCCAGACGGCCCGCTTTCCCATGGTCGCGTTGTCCGACGGCCTCGCCTTCCGGAACTCGATCCTCGCGGGGTTCGCCGACGAGCGGTGGAGCGCGGGGTTTCTCCTCGGATGGCTCAACGCGAGCCCCGTTCGCTGGTACCATTACATGCGGCACCGCGACGCCCGGCAGGGAATGCCCCAGGTGAAGATCACGCACCTGCGCGCGCTCCCCGCGCCGGCCGATCTCGGGCTCGTCCCCGAGATCGAGGCGCTCGCCGAGAGCTTCGGCGCCCGCAATCAGGGAATCAGCCGCGCCGAGCAGGACACGCTCGACGACCTCGTCGCACGCGCGCTCGGTCTCTCGCCAGAGGAGCGTGGGCCGATCGGGCGATGGGCGCGGACCGTGACCCCGGACCGCGCCCCCTCGCCGTGACGCCCCCGCGCGCGCCTCACCAGCCCTTGGCCGATTGAATCGCAGCCACGAGCTTGTCCGCCATCTTCTGGTGCGTGGCGACGCTCGGGTGGTAATCGCAGCCGATCCCGTCCGCCGCCGAATTTTGCTCGCCGAGGTCCACGAACCCCACGTTCGTGTCGCCCTTCGCCTTGCGGGCGTCGAGCACCGCGTTGATGTGCTGCTTGGCCTTCGTCAAATGCATCGCGCCGGCGGGATACGAGTCCGAGAGCATGGAGCCGACGGCGCAGAGCAGGTACGCGTTCGGGTAATGCCCGCGCACTTTGTCCAGGAACCCGGAGAGCGCGTCGATGTACGCCTGCGCGGGGTCACCCTTGGCAAAATCGTTCGTCCCGAGGTTCACGACGACGACGTCCGGGATGTAGGAAAAATCCCAGGTCGAGGCAGGATCATCGGCGAGGGTGCGCTCGAAGCGGATGGGCATCTGGTTCTGCGTCGCGCCGCTGTAATCGCGGTACACGCCGATCCCCGAGTACGAGATCCCCACGTGCGCGGCCCCGAGCTTGCGCGCCGCGATGGCGCCGTACGCCGAATACTCGTCCTCGGTCTCGGGCGAGAACGGGCAGAGCGGACCCGCGCCGGTGTTGCCGT
This sequence comes from Polyangium mundeleinium, assembly GCF_028369105.1. NCBI lineage: Bacteria > Pseudomonadati > Myxococcota > Polyangiales > Polyangiaceae > Polyangium > Polyangium mundeleinium. Next base: position 12,246,946 of record NZ_JAQNDO010000001.1, read on the forward strand.
AGCCGCAGGTGATCGAATCACCGACGAGCTCGATCTTGCGGCTCCACGGCTCGGGCGTGGGGACGAGCGCGCCGCCGGGCGCAGGCACGAATCCCTTGAACTGCACGACGCCCACATACGATTCGGTGCGTTTTTCGAGCAAAATCGTGTGCTCGCCGGCGGGCAGGTTCGCCGCGAGCGTGTAGGTGTCCTTGGCGCTGCTCGTCGCGAGGTCGGTAGGCGGCCCGTCGTCGATCACGACGGCGAAATGGTTGTTGCCGGCGTCCGCGAGGCGCACGTCGAGACCCGTGCCCGAGAAGCGCGCGACGATCGTGCTGCCGGGCCAGGCAAAGCGCGGATCCGCCTCGTTCGTGAATCGACCGATGAAATGCACCTCCGCCGTCGGACCGCCGCCGCCCGCGCCGCTCGACGACGAGGAGCCCGTGGAGGACGACATCCCGCTCGATGAAGAGCCGCCGCTCCCCGAGCCCGAGCCCTGCGTCCCTCCCCCGCCCAAAGACGGGCCACACGCGAGGGCAAAGAGTGCGAAGGAGGCAAGGGAGGCAAGCGCGAACGTCTGCATGCGCCCGAGGATCGCTCCCCGGCGCGCCGCTGGCAACAGCGATCACGTCCCCTGCGATATCGAGAGCGGTCCCTGCGATTCGTCGAGCGTTTTCCTCCACCGCGGCAGCTCCACCCGGAACGTGGAGCCCTTGCCCGGCGCGCTCTCCACCCGCACGGTCCCGCCGTGCGTCTCCACGATTTGCCGCACGATCCACAGCCCGAGGCCGAGGCCGCCGAAGGACTGGTTGGTGACGGCGCGCTCGAAGCGCTCGAAGATCTTGCCCTGATCCTCGGGCGCAATGCCGACGCCGTGGTCGCGGACCGTGAGGCGCGCCGTGCCCTCGTCCGCTTCGAGCCCGATCTCGATCGGCTTGCCGCGGCCATACTTGAGCGCATTGCCGAGGAGGTTCGTGACGACCTGTTCGATCCGCAGCCGATCCCACGCGCCCAGGATCGGTTTGTCATGGTGGAAGGAGAGCTGGCACCCGGCGTCCTCGACCTCGCGACCGAAGCGCGTGACGACGTCGTGCACCAGCGCGCAGAGGTCGACCTCGTCGAGGCACAAATCGAGCTTGCCGGCCGTGATCCGCGAGACGTCGAGCAGGCGATCGATGAGCGCCGCGAGCCGCCCGACCTGCCGGTAGGCCACTTCGAGCGCCGGCGCCAGGCGCTCCTGGTTGGCCCCGGCGCGCGCATCACGCACGAGGCGTTCGAGCTGCAACTTGAGCGGCGTGAGCGGCGTGCGGAGCTCGTGCGAGGCCACGGCCAGAAAGTCGTCGCGCGCCGAGATCGCCTCCAGCGCCTCGTGAAAGAGATTCGCGTTGTCGGTGGCCTGCGCCTCCATCCGCTGCGCCTGCTCCCGGATCCGATTCTCGGCGTGCTTGAGGGGCGTCACGTCCACGTCCATGCAGACGAACTCGCTCGCGCCCGTGATCGTCGGGATCGAAAAGATCGTCGAGTACACCCATACCTGGCTGCCGTCCTTGCGATAACACGACCATTCGTTGGGACCGTTCGGCATGCCCGTACGCGCGATCTCTTCGAGCGTTTCCACGAACTTCGCCGTCGAGGGTGTATCGAGCATCATGCCGTCGAGCGTCTTGCCGACGACCTCGTCCTCGGACCAGCCGAAGAGGCGCTCGGCAGCCCGGTTCCAGTAGAGCACGCGGCCCTGCAGGTCATACCCCTCGATCGCAATGTTTGGCGTATTGGCGACGATCGCGCGCATGCGCGCCTCCGCGTGACCGAGCGCCGCCGCCGCGACCTTCGCCAACGTCACGTCCCGAAAGACCACCACGCCGCCGCGGACCCGGCCCTGCTCGCCCAGGATCGGCCGCGCGGAGGCGACGACATGGATCCCCTGCGGCGCGCGCGGGTTCTTCACGTAGAGCTCGACGCCCTCCACGCGCTCGCCCTGAAGAGCCCGCCAGAGCGGAATGGATTCGGTGGGGAAAGGCGTCCGTTCGTCCGGCAAGAAAACGCCGAATGCCTCGGTCCACGTTTCGGGGGAGGCGTCGACCGGGACCCCGACGAGGCGCGCCGCGGTCCGATTCCACGAGACGAATTTGCCGGTCTGGTCCACCACGACGATTGCCTCGTCCAGCACGTCGAGAGCGCCGCGGAGAAGGACCGACTCCGCTTGCATTTCACGAACGCCAGAGAAGACGTCGTCCGTCATGGGCTCCTCGTGTTGCCCGTCGCCCCTCGTTTTGCCCCATGTCCGCCTCCTCTTTTTCTTCTCGATGCAGCTCGGGCGCGCGCGACCCCGGAAAGGAAGTAGTCACGACGGCAAAGGATGTCGAGGGCCGACGTGCCCGTCTCCCGGGAGCCCCTGGAAGCCGCCGAGCGGCCTCTCATGGCCCGTACCAGATGGGCGAGCTCCACGCGCGGTGCTGCACGGTCTTCGGGACGGTCACGTCCGTGCACGCCGCCGGCGCCGAGGCCGGATCGAGCGCGTTGCATTCGTACGTGCTGTAGCGGCAGCTCGGCACCTCGACGGCGCGGGCATAATAGAAGGCTCGGTCGTTCGGATCGAAATCGGGGTCCGTCCAGACGACGCAAAGCTCCTCCGCGCCTTCGGCCAGCACATCGCAGGTCGCCGTATCGACGGCGGGCTCCGGGGCGGCCATGCCCGCGACGTCATAGACCTTTTCGTACACCTTTCCCTCGCGCACGTAGCCTTTGATGATCTGGAGCCGCTCGAGCGGCCTGCCTGGCCAGCTCGCCGTGCCGGGGTCGGCTGTCGCCTGTACGAAAAACGTCGGCTCCAAACCCGACGATGTTCCGAGCATTCCGCCCATGGGGACGCCGGCCGCGTAGGCCTCTTCGAGCCGCTCGGAGCGCCCGCAGAGGCCCGCGTCGTACCCGAAGCCGCCAAAGAAGCGGATGGGAATGCGGGCGCCGCTCGTGGCAAAGGTCTCGCGGCGGCGGATCGCCTCGAAGATCGACTCGCGCGAGTTCTCCTCGGCCCATACCCCGGCGAGCCCCCCCGGATTGTTGATGACGCCGTCGTGCGTCTCCGTGCCTGCGCCGAGGCGCTTCTCCGGCGTGTCGTCGACGAGCCCGACGTGCCCGGGAAAACCCACGCTGGAGGTGTTGCCCGGCGTGCCGTTGTGGGTGTCGGTCGAGCCGATGAGACCAAAGAGAAAGGGATTCGTCCCGAGCCGCTCGGCTTCGAGGAGCCCGGTTTTCAGGACATAGCGCAGAAAATCGTGCCGATGCGTGCAGCCCCAGAGGCGCATGCCTCCGGAGCCCGGTTTGTCGCCACATTGCTCGTCGTCGTCCGGCCGGAGCTCCTCGAAGTCGCAGAGCGGGTCGACGTCCGCCTCGACGTCGAGGAACCCGTTGCGGCACTCGCTCGATCCTTTGTGCTGAAAGATCTCGGCGACGGGCTCCATCTCCGCCCGGAGCGCCGCGCGCGAGGCCTCTTCCTCGATCGTCGCGCCGCCGGGGTACGTGGGGTCGAAGAGCCGGCCATTCGAGAGGTTCGAGTTGTGCGGGAGGACGAGCACGTCGCATCCCTTCTCGGCGGCCTTGCACCCGTCGCGCAGCAACGTCCAGAGGTCGAGCGGCGTCGGAGCCTCGAAATAGGTGATGGGCAGGTCGGGCACGATGTCGTTCACGAAAATCACGTTCCGGTGCAAGTTCGAGATCCCGAACGTGTTCGTGTATTCGTACCCGACGAATGTCGTGAAGGCGCAGGACGCGCTGCGATCGTAGGCCGCCTCGGCCGCGTCCTGCATGGCCTGCCAGCGCTCGCGCGCCGCGGCCTCGCAGTCCTTGCCCTCGCCGCAGAGCTCCGCGACGCGTGTCGGGTTCGCCTGCGAGAGGCGCACGGCGAATGTGGAGGCGCCCTGCCCGACCTCCTCGCGATACGTCTGGCAGGTGAACGTGTCGTACTTGGGCGAGGTGGGCGTCATGCAATGGTACATCTCGCCGAGAAACTCGCCGTGGTCGGTGACGGCCACGAAATCGAGCGGCCTGTCGATCCGCGCCTCGCGCGTCCCCTTCCCCGACGCGTCGAGCGGCGGCAGGTGGATCGACTCGCCGCGCGCGAAGCGATACGCATCGGCCGGCGTGACCACGGTGTCGTAGGAGCGGGCGTCGAAAGAAAATGCCGTGTGGACGTGGAGGTCGCCGTAGAGCGGGACCCGCGTGGGCACGCGCTCCGCGCAGGCGGCGCGTGGTCGCGGCACACGCGGGGGCGCCGCAGGGGAAGGCGCCTCCGCGCAACCGTCGAAGAGGAGGAGGAGAAAAAGAGCCGGTCCGACGATCCTCACGGGATCATGAAAAACGGACCCGGCTCCGTCGTCAAGCTCAGCAACCGGGCACGGTGACGTCGACGTCGAGCACCGCCGCGGCCGAGACCATCGTCTCCTGCGGGGGGCGCTTGCCCTTCGTCGTCGTCGTGAGCTTCATCGAGGGCGCGACGACGTAAGGTTTCAGCTCAGCGCCCGACACGACGAAATCAAGCGAGGTCTGCCCCTTCGGCACGGGATCGAGCTCGGCCACGAGCACCTTCGGTTGTCCCTCGGTCTCGGCGAAAAATGCAATCGATTCGATGAAATCGAAGTTCGCCCCGGCCGGCCCGTCGATGACGAGCGCGAGGGAGATCATGCGCACGGAGTCGACGTCTTCCTTCGTGACGCCCTGGTTGTCGAGCTCCTGCGTCAGATTGATGCTCTGGAAATCGTCGAACGCGAGGACGCCGAGCAGCTCGTCGAGGATCGTGCCAGGGGGGATCGTCGCCTTGGCGCCGACATCCACTTCGAAATTGTCGAGGTTGTCGCAGCTCGTGACGGCGGCTGCCGCGATCGCAAGGACGAGGTTCTGGAGCGCGACACGGCGGGCCATGCGCGCTGCCGGGAGCGGCTTGTGCATGCCTCATTGAGCCCCGATCCGCGACGCATCGCAAGAGCGCGCGCACGAACCCGCCGTTTTCACGACGAGGAGGAACGTCTACCCGCCCGCCTCAATTCATGTACGCCCCGCGGTCCCAGGCCGCCGCCTGGGGCCGCGCCGCTTGCAGGATGTCGGTCGTGACCGTGCCGTACGTGGCCTGGTTGTAGACGTTTTTCCCGGTCCCGTCGCCCTGGCCGCCCGTCTTCAGCCGGAGATCGCCGCTCGTCGCATTGACGAAGACGCTCGTCACGGTGGGCGTGTTCGACGTGTCGTTGCCGGACGAGGACACGGGGGCGGGCGCGCTGAAGAGGTTGTTGTTGAACCCGAAGACGAGGTTGCTCTCCGCCGAGTCGAGCGAGACGCCCGCGCCCGAGCCGAGGTTCACCGCCGTGCTGCCGCCCGTGATGCTGAACAGGATGTTGTTCGTCAGCCGCCAGCGCATCTTGCCGCTCGACGCCGCGGTGCCCCAGATGCCGTACGTACGGGCGAGCATCGTGTTGTTCGTGAAGATCAGGTTGAAATCGACGCCGCCGCTACTGCCCAGGAAATTGACGAGGTACGCATTGTTGCTCGCCGCTTCGATCACGTTGTTCCGCGCAATCAAGGAGGCCACGCTGGCCGCGTTCGGCCCGGATCCGTTGATGGCATAGGTCACGGCGCCGCTGCTCTTGCCCTCGACGCAGATGCGATTCGAATCGAAGATCGTCGCGCCGCGCTGGTTGCCGAACTGGATGGCCGCGTGCGTCGTCGAGGTGGTGGAGCGGGCGTACACGTCATTGCCGAACAACGTCGAGGTGCTGCCCGTGCAGGCCGTCGCGCCGAGCGCCGCCGAGGTCGCGGCGCCGCCGCTGAACAGCGTCTCGACGTAGTTGCGCACGAACGTGCCGGCGCGGAGGTTGTGCTGCGTGAGCGAGGTCGTGGGCGTCGCGAGCATCCGGAAGCCGCCCCAGACCGCCTTGTTGTGGTCGAGCGTGAGCTGCCCGTAAAACGCGGTGGGGTACGTGTCCGGGTTCCAGTTCGCGAACGAGGAGCTGAATCCGCCCTTGATCGTGAGCTCCTTGGCCACGATGACCGAGGTCGACGCATACCCGCCCTGCGCGACGAGGATCGTGCTGCCCCCGGGCGCCATCGCCACGGCCTTGCAGAGCGTCGCCCAGGCCTTCGCGGGGCTCTTGCCGTCGTTGTTGTCGCTCCCGCCCGCGGCATTGACGTAATACTTGACGGCCGTCTCCGCGATCGAGATCGCGAGGGTCGAGGTCGGGGGGAAGATCTGCTCGCAGTTCGTCGTGAGCGGGTTTTGCGCGGGGATCGCGAAGCTCGTGCAGCTCCCCGAGGCGATCGTCGACGAGCCGCAGGCGCCGCAGGCGAGGCTCTCGTCCGCGTCGCCGTCGCAATCGTTGTCGAGGCCGTCGCAGGTCTCGGCCGACGACTGCACGTTCTGCACGCAGGTGATGATGCCGCCCACGCACATCTCGGTCCCCGCGGCGCACACGCCCTTGTTGAAGGAGAGCGTGCAAGCGGAGCCGCCGTTCGGGTTGCCCTCGTCGATCGTCCCGTCGCAGTCGTTGTCCTTGCCGTCGCAAGACTCCATTTCAGGCAGCATCGAAGGCTTGCACTGGAGCGCGCCCGTCACGCAGAGCGTCTTGCCCGGCGAGCACTCGCCCGGCATGCCCGTCGTGCACGGCTTGTCGGCGTCGACGCCGTGCGTGTCGATCTCGCCGTCGCAATCGTTGTCCTTGCCGTCGCAGATCTCGTCCATCGGGAGCGGCGCCGCGCAGATCAAGGAGCCCCCGAAGCATTTCGTCGAGCCGAACGCGCACTCGCCGAGCTGGTTCGTCGGGCACGCGATGCCGCCGCCGGGGTTGTCCTCGTCCGTCATCCCGTCGCAATCGTCGTCGGCGCCGTTGCAGGTCTCCATCGTGGGCTTCGCGTCGGGCACGCAGTTGAGCGCGCCGCCGTCACAATGGAATGTCCCCGTGGCGCATTGCCCGGGAACACCCGACATGCACACCCCGCCGCCGCCCGGATCGCCGTTGTCGACGACGCCGTTGCAATCGTCGTCCTGGCCATTGCAGATCTCCTCGACGGGGTCCTTCGGCGTGCATTCGGGCGGATCCCCGCCGGCGGGGTTGCAGGTGGACACGCTCACCTGGCAGGCCCCCTCGCCGCAGGTGAGCTCCGGGAAGCCATCATCGACGACGTTGTCGCAATCGTCGTCGACCGCGTTGCACGTCTCGATCGAGGGGAGCGTGTCGCCCTCGCAGGGCCCCCACGTGTTCTCCGCGATGCACGTCTGCGAGCCGTCCTTGCACGCGCCGATGTTCCGCGTGTCCATCGAGCCGGTATAACAGGCCTGCGTCTCGCCGACCGTGCAGGGGCAACCCTCGTCGACCTGGCCATTGCAGTTGTCGTCGATGCCGTCGTTGTCGTCGTCGCAGAGCTCGTCCTGCGAGGGGGAGCCGGGCACGCAAGGCACGGGCATGCCGTCCACGCACGCCTCCACGCTCACGAAGCAAACGCCGAAGCCGCAGGTCGCGAGTGGCAGGTCGTCGATCGTACCATTGCAATCGTCGTCGATCCCGTCGCAGGCCGTCTCCACGGCCGTGCACTCCGCACCGCCGCTGCCGCCCTGGCCACCGACACCGCCCTGGCCGCCGCCCATCCCGCCGGAACCCGTCTGCACGAGCACCGGCTCGTCGATGCCGAGGGCTGCATTGCACCCGGCAGCCCACGCCCCAACCCCCACGAGCACGAGCCCAAGCACCAATGCACGCCGCATGACCGAGTTTCCCTTCGGGCGCTAGAACTGCCCCGTCCAAAGAAAAGAAGAAGGACCCACGAGGATCGCCGTCGTCTGCGTCTTCGTGCGCTTCGGCGCCGTCAAGAAGAGCGCGAGGCCGCCAGCGAACGCGACGCCGCCCGCGATGAAGAGCCCCGTGGAGATGTTGCCGGACTGATAAGCATCTCGACGCGCGTCGTAGCCGAGCTCGTTGCAGGTGTTGCCGGCGCAATGTCCGTCCACCTCGCTCTCGTCGCGCTTCTCCATGGCGCGGAGCCCGAAATACGTGCCCACGGCGCCCGCGCCGAGCCCCGCGATCCCGAGCCCGAGGCCGATGACGCGCTGGGGGCTGAAAAAGCTCTCCTTCGGGGCCTCCGGAATGCGGTCGGGCTCGCGGGGCCCCCGCGGTCCGGGGAGATCCTGCGTCGCCGCCGTATTCGTCCCCTTGGGCGGCTCCTGCCCCTTCGTCTCCGGGGTCGTTTTCGGCTCGGGTTTCGGCGCGGCTTCATCTTCGAGCGCCTGCACCGCGACCGTGAGCTCCGCGCCTTCGGCAATGGCCAGGCTCTTCTCCCAGGACTTTTTCCCAGGCGCGCTGGCGTCGACCACGTGCTCGCCACGCTCGGCCGGCAATCGCTTCCCGAACACCTCGCGCGCGAGCGGGACCCCGTCCAGGGTGACGACGACGTTCGGCAAGGCGAGCACCGCCTCGGGCACGGCGACCGTGATCCAGCCGAGCCGCGGCTCGATCTCGCCCATCCGCGTTTTCGCCTCGTCACCGCGCTTCTGCGCCGTCGATTTCTCGCTGAAACTCTTCGACGTCGAGGCGATGCGCGCCGCGTCGTCCACGATGGTGCGGTACGTCTCCCACGCCCGCGCGAGCCGGCCCATTTTCCGATAACAATCGCCGAGGCCGATGCGGGCGCCGAGGCCGGGGCGCAGCCGCACGACCTCCTCGTATTTCGGACACGCCGTCGCGTAGTCCCCCGCGATGAACGCCGCGCGCGCCTCCTGGAACAGCGCATTCGCCCGTGCCTCGTCGGCCGGGTCTCCCGCGTGTGCGCCCGACGCGACGAGGACGACCCCGAGCGCGACGAACGAACGAACGATCCACGCGCCGGGTTTTCCGCTCATCATGCGCAAAGCCGTCTCCTAATCGATCGAACTCGGAGGCTCGTAAGGCTTGCGGGTCGACTTCGTCCCCGTGCTCTTCGTGGACGGAGGTGGTGCCTGGGTCGAAGCCGGGCGGACGGTTTGCCCGACGGATCCAGTTTTTCCGGGCAATGCAACCGTCTGCGCGGCCGCAGGCGTGCCGGCTGCGGGGGATGGCTCGACGTCGATCGCCTCTTCGCCCACCCCAGGCGGCGACGAGGGCGGCGCGGGATTCGCAGGCTCCGTGCGCGGCGCCTCGCCCGCCGCGATCGGCGGCAAAGGCACGGTGTCAGGCAACCCCGCGCGCGCGACCGAGAGCGGCGCCACGCCGACGAGCACCTGCACCCCGAGCCCACTCACGACCGTGAGCACGAGGCAAGCAAGCCCCACGAGCCCCGGCGTCCAGCGCGAGCGCGCAGGCGGCGCAGGCGGCGTCGAGGCCTGAATCAGCGCGACCGACGCGCGGGTCGTCGACGCTTCTTCGAGCGGCCTCTCCGGCGCATCCGAGCGTCGCACGAGCGGGATCGTCAAGTTCATCCGGAACGAGTCCGGCCCCGACTCCGCGTACTGGTCGCGCAGCTCCGCGATCGCTTCGGTCGCGCGCTGAAAACGATCCTCGGGATGCAAGGCCGTCGCGCGGGCGAACCAGCCGTCGAACCAGGCCGGCAAGACCATGCCGCGGCGGCGTAGCGCGCGCACCGAGGGCATCTCCTCCGGCCCCTCGACGACGCGGCGGATGAGCGCGTACACGCCGTGCTCGCGCGCCTCTTCCTGCCAGTACGCCTCGCCGGTGAGCATCGTGTACGTGATGTGGCCGAGCGCGTGGATGTCGGTCGCGGGCCCGATCTGGCTGCTCTTGCCGGCGATCTGCTCGGGGGCCATGTACGTCGGCGTTCCGACGGCCTGCGTCATGTTCGAGTTCGTCCCCTCGGAGACGATCTTCGCGATGCCGAAATCGAGGATCTTCACGCACGGCGAGCCGTCGTCGCGCTCCGCGATGAACAGGTTGCCCGGCTTGAGATCACGGTGGACGATGCCCCCGGCGTGGGCCTTGTCGAGCGCGAGCGCGACCTGACCGAGGTAGACGAGCGCCTCGTCGATCGGGATGTGGCCGCGCTTCTTCAGCATCGCGCCGACCTCCTCGCCGTGGAGCAGCTCCATCACGAGGAACGGCATGCTCGTGGTCTGATCGATGCCCGCGTCGGTCACGCGCACGACGTGATCGCTCCGAATCTCGCCGGTGATCCGCGCCTCCTGGGCGAACCGATCCCGCAGCACCGCGTCTTCGAGCACGCCGGGAAGCATCACCTTGAGCGCGCACAGGCCATGCGTGCGCTCGTCGCGCGCCTCGTGGACCGCGCCCATCGCGCCCGCTTTGATGCCCCGAAGGACACGATAACGCTCGTGAAATAGCGTTCCAGTCGGGAGAAAGACCACGCTCGGGGCGCCCATGCGTTCCTCGGATTATCCCCCATTATGCCAGAGTTCAGGCACCAGGGACCAAGATCCTACGCTTCACGCACGATGTGATCCCCGACCCCCTCTCGTCCGGGCAAAGCCCGACCGATTCACCCCCCGAGGCGAGCTCGCTTCGCGATCTCGCAGAGCGCCGAACTGTTCGGCGCTCTAGCCCTTCTTCCGCGGCCGAGGAATGTTGTAGGCCGAGAGCTTCGAGACGAACGTACGTCGAGGCATTCCGAGCATCGCCGCCGCCGCAGTCTGGTTGCCCGCGCATTTTTCGAGCGCGTCGATCATGCGCTGCCGTTCGAGCGAGCCGAGCTCTTCTCGCAGGCTGCCGAGCGAGGCCGTATCGACCACGCTGCCGCGGAGCTGCGACGTCGCGTCGTCGGCGGAGATCGAGAACGCCGACAGCGATGGGTCCATCGAGGTGAGCGGGACGGTGCCCGTGAGCGGCACGTTGCGCGGCGAAGAGGCCATGCCCTGCACGCGCCCCTCCAGCACGAGATCCTCGGGCCGGATCACGCCCTCGCAGAGCACGACGGCGCGCTCGATGGCGTTGCGCAGCTCGCGCACGTTGCCCGGCCAGTCGTAGCTCGTCATCGCGGCGAGGGCCTCGCGCGTGATCTCCAGCGGGCTCCTGCCGATCGAGGCCGCCGCGCGCGCCACGAACGTCCGCGCGAGGGGCTCGATCTCCGAGCGACGCTCGCGCAAGGGTGGGATCGAGAGCGCGATGCCGTTGAGCCGGAAGTAGAGGTCCTGACGGAACGTGCCCTTCTGCACCTCGAACGCGAGGTCGCGGTTCGTCGCGGAGACGAAGCGCACGTCGATGGGGCGCGGCGCAAGCCCGCCGACGCGCATCACCTGGCGGTCCTCGAGCACACGCAAGAGCTTCACCTGGATGCCGAGCGGCAGTTCGCCGACCTCGTCGAGGAAAACCGTACCTTTTTCCGCGGTCTCGAAGAGGCCGGGCTTCGAGCGCACCGCGTTGGTGAACGCGCCCTTCTCGTGACCGAAGAGCTCGCTCTCGAGCAGCGACTCGCTGAGCGCGGCGCAGTTGAGGCGTAGAAACGGCCCCGACGCGCGCTGCGACTTGCGGTGGATCGTCTCGGCGAGCACCTCCTTGCCGACGCCCGTCTCGCCGAGCAAAAGCACGCTGATCGGACCCTCGGCGACGCGCTCGGCGAGCGCGTAGAGGCGCTTCATCGCCTCGTCGCGGATCACGTAGCTGCTCGGCGAACCCTCGCCGTGCACCTCGGGCTCCTCATCCTCGAGCTTGCGGACGACGAGGATCGTCGAGCCGAGGTTGATGGCGTCGCCGACGCCGAACTCCACGAGTTTCCCGGCCTCGACGCGCGTGTCGAGCAGGCGCACCGTCCCGCCTGCACCTTTCTCGCGACGCACGGTCGTTCCGTTCGCGCTGCCGAGGTCCTCGATGCGCAAGGGGGGTCCGATGTGGATCAGCGCGTGACGGCGCGACACCGAGCCGTCGTCGATCCGGATGTCGGTCTCCTCGGCGCGGCCGAGGATCACCTTCCCCTCGGCGGGCAGCGGGTGACGGGTGACGCCGCCCGCGGCGAAGACTGCGAGCTCGAGGCGCCCCTTCACGTTCTCGTCGTTCCCTTCGTTCCGATGGACAGCACCGCTCGCGGAACCGTAGGTCGAGCACGCCCCGAAACGCAAGCCACCATGCGTCGGGGTGTTCGCTTCGAACCACCCCCGAGGTGAGCGCGGGCCGTGTGTCCCCTCGCGGAGCGGCTGTCCAACCTGGCCACGGTGGGCCCGCTTCCCTTTCCCCAGCGCCCCGCCCCTCCACCTCGACGACGCGGACACCTCGGCGGGCCCTCCACACGAAAAACGTTTCCTTGTCAACAGTCAAGTTCCCTGTGTGGAATTGCACCAAGTTGCGCCGGTGCGGAGGTGCGCGCCGTGGTGGGGAGACTGCGTCGCAGACCTGATGAGGCAAAGCATCACCGTAGGGCATGTGCGTCAGCCCGATTCCGCCCAAACGCGGGCCCGCGAAGCGCCAATCGAGCAGAATCGGCTCGACAATCCTATGACATGTCCAGTTTCTCGGCCTTTTTCTCTCGTGGCATGGCGAATGCAAAAACATGGGAGCGAGGCTCTCCCTATGAACAGCTTGAAGACCCTCTACGAACCACGCGTCCTTTCTCTCCGCGCCGAGGTCGAGAATGACCACGTCCTCGGCGAGATCCTGGCGGCCGACGCATCCCCCGTCCTGGTCGAGTGCTTCTTGCTCGAATGGTTCGCTCGGACGCCCTATCTCATGCAACCGACCGCGCGCTGGTCGAGGCGCGCCGCCGAGCAATGCGACAAGCTCGGGCTCGGTGCCGTCGCCCAGTCGTTCCGCGAACACGCGGCGGAGGAAGACGTCCGCGCCTCGCTCGTCCTGCGCGACGCGCGCGCCGTCGCTCAGATCATCAACATGCGGTGCGGCATCTCCATCGACGTCGCCATGCTCGCCGAGCGCCCGACCGTCGTCATGCGGGCCTACCGTGTGCTGAACGAGGAGGTCCTCGGGGCCGACCTGCCCCTCGGGTATGCCGCGATCCAGTACGAGATCGAGCGCGTCACGAGCGCGCTCAGCATCGGGCTCTTGCTCCAGGCCCAGCGGGTGCTCGGCGTGGACATGGCCGAGCGGCTCACGTGGCTGCGAAAGCGCGCGACGGTCGGCGTGGAGCGCGCGGCGCTTTATGCCGCGACGCTGGAGACGATCCTCGACGGGATGCCGGAGGCCGCCGAGCAGCTCGCGGAGATCGGCGCCGGCGCGCTCGACATCTACCGGCATTTTTTGCGCGAATGCGTGCAGGCCGCGCAGGCGAGCGCACGCGCGATCACGGGCGAGCGGCCCTCGAACCCGCGGAGCTCGCAGTCCGAGCTCTGCTACTGAGTGGAATGGTTTTTACAGGGAGGTACGCGCGATCCTGCGGAGCCGCTCGATCCCCTCTTCCACGTCGGCGAGCGTGATCTCGCGGAAGCGCAGCGGCGAGGGGCCAGGAATCGAAGGGTCGTACACGAGGCCACGCGGGCGGACGTTTCCCTGGCGGAGGACGTCGGTCACGAAACGGACGCGCTCCTCCTGATCGGCCGGGACGAGCTCTTTTTCGTATTTCGCGAGCACCTCCGCGATGTGCTCCTCGATGCGCTGCTTGTCGAGCTCGGTCTCGGCGACGCCGGTGATGATCGGGATGAGGAGGTTCGCGCGTTCGAGCGGCAAATACAGGCCGCGGGCCGTCCGCGCCACCGTCTTGAACACGTCCTCGGCGCCCACGTATTGACGCAGCGTGGGCAGGCAGCCGACGGCGTGAATGACAATGCCCATCTCGCGGGCGTTTTCGGCCTGCGCATACCAGTGGTGCCCGCAAGGGCAGCCCTGGGGGAAGGCGTCGCCGGAAGGCTCCACGCCGTGCGGCGGCGCGTCGCCGACCCAGACGACGACACGCGCCGCGCGGGGCCGCCAATCGAGCCGCACGAGGTCGAAGAGCCCGTCCGTCACCGATTCCGGGCCGTCGCCGCCGCCCGAGGCCTCCATGCGCTCGACGCCCTTCTTGATCGACGCGATATCGGCGGTGAGGGGCACGACCCGGCTCGCGAAGGAGCGATCCTGCGGGGGATGGTCGCGGTAGCTCACGAGGCCGAGGCGCAGGCTGCGGCAGAGCGGGGCGTGACGAAGGGCGTCGATGATCTCGACGAGCCTGCGCTTCACCTGCTCGATGTATTCGCCCATGCTCCCCGTCTCGTCGACGAGGAACACGAGATCGAGCTCGCCGACCCCGGCGCTCGCCACGCGGGCGATCATTTCGGGTGAATACGCCTCGGAGTCGTTCGATTGCAGCGACGGCGCATTCTGCGAGCGGCCTTGCGGCGCCGGCCTCGCCGGAGCGGGCGCGGACGCCGGTTTCGGGGCGGGGGCGCCTGCGTCGAGGGTCGCGAGCTTGGGCGGCATGGACAGCGCGTCGTCGTCCGCCACCTCGCGGTCCTCCATCGGCATGAAGTCCATCGTCGCCGACGCCGCTTCCTCTTTTGCTTTCCCGCCGATCCCGAAGGCTTCCTTCACCTTCGAGAAAAACCCTCCGCCCCTGGACTTGGACGCCTCGACCGAGGCGAAGTCGGGTGGCGGCGGCGCTTTGGCCGCGGGCGGCGCGCCAAACGCCGGGGAGGGCGGCGGAGGCGCTCCCGGCGCGGGGGGCGGGGCGCCCTTGGCCATCAAGGGTCGCGCAGCACGCGGGCCGGCGGATGCCACGGGCGGGGCAGAGCTCCGAATCGTGCCGGCGCGCGTGCTCTCCTCTCGCTCCTCCCCGAACGAGAGCGATCGCGCGGAGAGCCTATCCATGCCACCGCCCCCTCGCTCCCGCCTCGCCTTTTCGGGGAACGGCCCCGCGCCTTCCGCGACCGGCGCATCTTCCGCCTCCTCCTCGAATTCGTCCTCGCCCCCGTCCGCGTGCGAGGCCACGGCCTCCATTTGCACCTTCTTCGCGGGCCCCTCGACACGTTTCTCGCTGTCCTCGGCCACGAGCGCCGTGTACGGGCTCAGGAGCTTGTGCTTGAGCGCGAGCGCGAGCACCTCCAGGCGCACCTCGGCCGCCTCCCCGGGCGCCTCGGCGAGCCGCGACAAACGCGCGTCGATGCGAAGCTTCGCCCACAGCCGTTCGAGCCCCGGGATCTGATCGGATTGCTCCGGCAGCTCCACGTCGACCTCCTGCCGAAACGGCTCGCCCGTCGCGCGCTCCGCCGTGAGCACGAGCCGGCTCTTCCCCGACCCGGCAAAACGCCCGAGGAGCTGCACGGTTTGTCCCCCAAAGAGCTCGGGCACCGGGCTCGGATACACGTCCACGGGCATCGCATCGTCCCAGGACAAACGCAGGTTCGTGAGCACGGGGCCGGCCTGGCGAACGCGGCGCGCGAACCGCGGCACGACGGTCTCGACGTCCTCGCCGGGCAAAAGCACGTCGCTCGCGCCGCCGCCCGCCCGCGCGAGCCGCTCGACGAGATACCGATTCACGGAAGGCCCCACGCCGAGCACGTAAAGGCGCGTCTCCTTGCCGAGGATCTCCGGCGCGCGCCGGAAGACCCGCCCCTCGTTGCCCACGGCGCCGTCCGTGAGCAGCACGACGAGCCGCGTCCGCCCCTTCTCGGTGGGCAATTTCGCCGCGCGGATGAGCGCCTCTTCGAGCTCCGTGCCGCCGCGCGCCGTCATGCTCCGGAGGAACACGTCGATCTCCTCGACCCATTCTTTCGTGATCGGGACGAACGTCTCGCCTCGTTTGTCCGCGGCGATCCGGTCGTGATCAAACGCGAAGACCTGCGCGCGATCGCCCGGCCCGAGGTGATCGAGGATCAAGCGCACCGCGCGCCGGGCCTGCGAGAGGCTCTGGCCGCGCATCGAGCACGATCGATCGACGAGGAAGACGACGTCCCGCGGCAGCCCCACCTTGGCGAGCTCGCGCGTCGCCGCCACGACCACGCCGCAATATTCGCATTTCCACGCCGGCCCGAGGCCCGGCCATTCCTTCACGACCGAAGGATCCCGCAGCGCGCCGCCGCAGTTGTTGCAGCGGAACGTACGGTGATCGCCGCCCGGGCCGGCCTCCGCGAGCGAGAGATCCTCGATCGGCGCGACCGGCGGCGTCACGACGAGCAGGAACGTGCCCATCTTGTCGGCCTGGCGCTCGAAATGAACCCGAGGCCGCACGCCCTTGTCGTGCGGTGCTTGGTAGGCGAGCACGAAATCGCGGTTCGGGACGGTCTCTGACGCGTGCAGCTTCACGCGGAAAGCGCCGCCTTCGAGGGGCTCGACGTCGAGCCGGTGCGAGGGCGAGCGCGGCGGCTCGATCGGCACGCCGGCGCGGATCTCCACGCAGACGCTCACGTCCGCTTTCCGCTCGCCCGTCGCCGCGCGTGGCGGGCGAATCGCCCCCGCGTCCGGCACCTCGGCGGCCGTCCTCGCGTGGTAACGCTCGGTCGTGACCATCGGGAACACGAAACGCCACTCGCCCTCATCGAACGCGAGCTTCTCCTGATACCCGAGCGTGACCTCGATCGTCTCCCCGTCCGGGATGTTCGCGACACTCAGCGTGAACAGGTTCGGCCGATCCTGTTCGAGCAACGTCGCGCTGCGCCCCTCGCGTCGCGCGGCCTCGTAGGCGCGCTTCGCTTCTTCCTTTTCCTTGACGACGGCCTCGACCGTTCGTGCGCCGATGCGAAAACGCATCGTGTGCACCGACGCCTCGTGCGGGAGCGGGAAGAGGTATTCGGCCTCGATGGGTCCGCCCGTCGTGTTGCGAAAACGCTGCTTCAGCGTGACGCTCGCGACGGGGCCGTTGATCGTGGCCTCGACGTCGGTGTGTTCGAGCGGCAAAGGCGTGCCGCTCGACGTGCGCATGCTGCCCTGGGTGATTCGGTCGGTCGTGGGATCGGTCATGGCGGGCCGAGGCAGATGCTACACCGATCGGCGCGTCGTTCTACCGATCAAGACGTGCGCCGCCCCGGATCGAGCGCGCAGAGCGAGGCGACGAGCGAGGTGAAGCCAGGCGCGCGCTCGTCGGCCGAACGCGACGAGCGTGGTCCGTCCTCGGGCGAAAGCAGGTGCTCGGCCGCGGGCAATCGATACCCCGAGCCGAGCGCAACCGCGCGCAAGAGCTCCGAGGCGTCGTCGCGCCGCTCCTGGTCCCAGTCCGTCTCCACGATGTGCACGAGCAGCTCCGCTTGCAGCGGCACGTCGCCGATCGCGAGCGCCTCGGCCAGCGTGGCCCAGCAAAAATCGGCCGAGCTCGCCTCGCCGAGCTGCGCGCAGAGCCTCGCCACGCGCGCGGCGAGCCGCACGTCTTCGAGCGTGCCGGGGCGCGACCGCCATTTGCGTTCGAGTTGCCCGAGCACCACCTCGGCGAGCGCGCGCGCTTTCGAAGCGTCACCAAAACACGCGAGCACCTCGGCGCGGCGCAGCTCGAAGACGAGCCGCTCCGCCTCGCTGGCCTCCACAGTGTAACGCGCCGCGAGCGCGAGCGCCTCGTCGGGGCGGCCGAGGTGGCAAAGCGCGGAGAGCGCGGCCTCCTTGCGGGCCCATTCGAGCGCGGGGGGATCGGTCACGCCGCGGCGCGAGACGAGCGCGAGCGAGACGACGTCCTCGAGCCTGCGCGCCGCGAGCAGCGCCGAAAGCGCCTCCGTCGCCGACGCGAGCGCGATCGTCCGCGCCGCGGCCGGCTCCAGCGCGAGCACGCTCTCCCATTGCGCGCGTGACACGCGCAAGAGCCCCGCGCCGATCTCCGCACCGAGCCCGAGCGAACGCACGCGCCCGAGGTGCAAGAGCGCCTCATCGAGGCGACCTGCCGCGCGCTCCGCGGCGCCGAGCCCGACGAGCGCGGAGACGGCGAACGCGAGCGCCTCGGCCGATCGTTTCTGCCGCGCGATCACCGCATAATAGCGAACCGCGGCCTCTGCGATGCGGCGCGCGTCCTCGTGCCTGCCGAGGTGCCCCGCGACGATCGTGGCCTCCTCGAAGCACGGGGCGAGCGCCGCGGGCCGCTCCTCGCGGCTCTGCGCGAGCGCCCGGGCGAGCGCCTGCGTGATCGCCCCCGACCATGCGGCGAGCTCCCATCGAACGGCGCGGCCGCGAAGGCTGAGGAATTCATCGACGACGAATCGATCGTCGACGCCCGAGCGCGCCGCGGGCGAGCGCTGTGCAGCAAGGTTCATGCGAGCCTCGTTGAAAACGCGTGCGTCCGCGCGCCGCGCAGCGCGGGCAGCCGGCGCGTCCGGCCCGCCCTCGCCGCGTCCCTCTTCCGAGCCGCGGTACGTCTGCTTTCTTTAATGGATCGCCCGGCGCATTTCAATGAACGATGCCCTGCACGCGGACATTGTGTGTCCGAGGATGGCCCGTGCCCCCGGCGCTGCTAGCCTCGCCGCACGATGGCCTCGAAAGACCTCTTCGAACCGCTCACGTTTCGCAACGGCCTCACGGCGCGCAATCGCATCGCGCTCGCCCCCATGACGAACCAGCAGAGCCACGCCGACGGCACGCTCTCCGACGACGAGCTCCGCTGGCTCGCCCTGCGGGCCGAAGGCGGCTTCGGTGTCGTCGCGACGTGCGCCGCGCACGTCACGCTCGACGGCCAGGGCTGGCCCGGCGAGCTCGGCATCTACGACGACAAGCTCTTGCCGGGCCTCACGCGCCTCGCCGCGGCGCTCCGCGAGCGCGGCACCGTCTCCATCGTCCAGATCTTCCACGGCGGCGCCCGCGCCGACGCGAGCGTCACCGGCACGCGCCCGTGGAGCGCGAGCGAGATCGAAGGCGACCCCGCGAACCCGCGCGCCGCCACGCCCGAGGACATCCAGCGCGTGATCGCCGCCTTCCGCGACGCCGCCGTACGCGCGCACCGCGCGGGCTTCGACGGCGTCCAGCTCCACGGCGCGCACGGCTACCTCCTCGGCCAGTTCCTCAGCGCGACCGGCAACAAGCGCGACGACGCCTACGGCGGCTCCTTCGAGAACCGCGCGCGACTCCTCCGCGAAGCCACGCGCGCCGTGCGTGCCGCCGTCCCTGCTTCGTTCCTCGTCGGCGTGCGGATCTCGCCCGAAGACTGGGGCCAGGCGAAGGGCCTCGACCTCGACGAGAGCCTCACGCTCACGGGCTGGCTCGGCGACGACGGCATCGACTTCCTCGGCGTCTCGCTCTGGGACAGCTTCGCCAACACGAAGAAGCGCCCCGCCGAGCATCCCATCCCGCTCTTCCGCCGCGCTCTCCCGGCGAACGTTCCGCTCTTCGTCGCGGGCAAGATCTGGACGCGCGCCGAGGCCGAGTCGCTCCTCGCCCTTGGCGCCGACGGCGTCTCGCTCGCGCGCGCTGGCATCCTGAACCCCGACTGGCCGCTCCGCACGCGCGACGCGGCGTGGGAGCCCCGCCGCCCTCCGATGAGCGCCGAGGACCTCCTCGAACGTGGCCTCAGCCCGAAGTTCGTCGACTACATGCGGCGCTGGAAGGGTTTTGTCGCTGACGAAACGCGTTAGAGCGCTGCGCCAAAAGAACGCTCGCGAGGGCGCGGGGAAGAAGGGGTCCCGGAACCCGCGCCCCCGCGAGCGGCGTGACACACGGCGGTCGACCAACGAACCGCCGTGCCACGACATCCCTTCTAAACCACCTCGGATGCTTTTGCAACTCTATTGCATTGGTCCGTTCGCTTGACGCGACGCCCCTCTCTTTCCAAGATGCCCGGGCGATGCGGGCCCCGCGATCCTCCGAGGTGAAACGGTATGCGGCGATGGCCGCCGTCGCGATCGCCTCTGGCCTCGGCATCACGTGGCTGCTCCTGCCGCCCGCGCCCGAGGCCCCCGTCGTGCATCCCACGCCCGAGCTGCGCGTCGCCGGCATGGCCGTGCCGATGCAGGGTGATCCGGTCGCGAACGCGCTCGACCTCGTGCGCAGGTACGCCTCCGGCGAGATCACGATCAAGCTGCCCGACGGCACAGGCCGCAAGATCCGCCGCGGCGCGCTCGGCGCCGAGATCGACCGCGTCCGCCTCGCCGGCTTCGTGCGCGAGGCGGTCCGCCCCGACAGCCCCCTCCGCCGCGCCCACGACGCGACGAACGCCGGCAAGCCGCTCGACGTCCCCTTGCCGCTCATCCTCGACGCCGAGGCCGCCGTCGACAAGCTCCTCGCGCTGAAGAGCGAGCTCGACGCGGCCGCGACCGACGCCTACGTCGACCTCGCCCAGAAAAAACTCGTCCCCGAGAAGGACGGCCATCGGCTCGACGTCTACGGCACGATCGCGCGCATCGACGCAGCCTTCCGCCAGGGCGCGGACGAGGTCGCGGCCTCGGTGGAAAAAGTCCCGCCGAAGCGCCGCGCCGAGCAGATGGGCAACGTCCAGTTCGGCCACGTGCTCGGCTACTTCGAGACGCGTTACACGCAAGGCGAGCGCACGCGGGACCGCACGTACAACCTTCGCCTCGCGGCCTCGAAGCTCGACGGCACCGTGATCATGCCCGGCGAGATCTTCGACTTCAACGACGTCGTCGGCCCACGCGACGAGGCGCACGGCTACCGCGTCGCGACCGTCATCGCGCAAGGCGAGCTCGTCGACGGCCTCGGCGGCGGCACCTGCCAGATCTCCGGCACGCTCCACGGCGCAGCCTTCTTCGCGGGCCTCGACATCGTCGAACGGTACCCGCACTCGCGGCCGAGCTCCTACATCAAGCTCGGCCTCGACGCGACCGTCGTCTACCCGACGATCAGCTTCCGCTTCCGCAACCCCTTCGACTTCCCGATCGTCCTGCACGAGACGGTCTCGGACGGCGTCGTGCGCGCCGAGATCCTCGGCCCCGAGCGCCGCCACACGGTCACGTACTTCCGGCGCATCGACGCGATCCTCCCGTTCGAGGAAGTCGAGCGCCAGACGCCCAAGCTCCCCGAGGGCATGCGCGTGCTCGCGCAGCGCGGCATCCCTGGCTTCAAGACCACGAGCTCGCGCGTCGTGCGCGACGGCGCGCACGCGCATCGTTACAAGTGGAGCGACTCGTACCCGCCGACGGCGCAGATCATCAACGTCGGCACCGGCCCGAAGGAGCTCGACGTCAAGGCGAAGGACGACGACCACCTCGAGTACGTCGTGGATGACTACCTCGTGGTCACCCAGGGCCCCGACATCCGCACGCCGGGCGTCACCGAGCCCCAGCCTGGCGGCGGCACGATCGAGAACCGCGAGCCCGGACAGGCGAGCAAGCCTGGCTACTACGAAAAGCTCGGCTTCTCGCACTACCGCAGCAAGAACACGGAAGGCGCGAGCGCGAGCGAGGGCGAGGCGCCGGTGACGCAGCCTGCCTCGGCGGAGCCGAAGGACGGCGACAAGTCCAAGAAGCCCGAGGACGACAAGGGCAAGAAGAAGAAGCGCAAGAAGAAGAAGCCCGCGTCCGAGAGCGGGACCTGACAACCTCCGCGCATCGGGCTACCCTGCGCGCCCGTGCTCTCCCCCCACGTACGCTTCGAGGGGTTCACCGCGACGGACTGGGTCCGCGTCCTGTCGCTCTTTCGGCCGCGACGCACCACGGGCGAGCTGCGTGATCCCAACCGCCCGCGCGGCGGCGTGATCGCCATCCACGACCACGGCCGCCTCCGCAAGCTCCTGCACACGAACGTCGGCCGCCTCGGCATCGACGACATCACGTGGCCGATGACCGCGGAGGAGCTCGCGACGCGCCACGAGGCGAGCTTCTGCATCGTGCTGGAGAGCGGCACGCTCGAACGGATCATGGAGCGCTTCGCTTCGCGCGCGCGCAAAGGCGACGACCTCGCGACGCAGACGCTCACGCTCTTCTCGCTCGCGCAAGCCGAGCTCGCGGCGGGCCGCCTCTCGGCCTGGCCGCTGCGCCTGCGCGGCGTCCCGATCCCGACGGCGGGCATGGTGCGCACGAGCCTCGACGCGGTGTGCCCGATCGGCAAGGCGCTGGTGCTCGGCATCTTCGAGGGCGGCGAGCTCTGGACGAGCGTGGCGCTGCGGCGCGGACAGGACGGGATCAGCTTGATCCTCGGCCCCGACGAGATCCGCGGTGACATGGGCCTGCTCTCGGGGGACTGGCGGCGCGACTACCGGCACCTGTCGCATGCGATCGAGGATCGCGTCGGGCCCATCGCGTTCGGCTGCTACGCGGAGACGGCGACGTTCCGCGCGCTCGAAGTGGACCCGAGCCCGGGTGCGTGGGCGCGCGCGGCGTTCGTGCGCGACATCATCCTTTCGCCGCTCCCGGCTCCGATGGCGATTCCGCTGGGGATCGACGCGAGCCGCGCGGCGTTTCTGGCGATGCGCAAGGTGATGGAGCGGGTCGACTCGGGCGGGGTGGTCGCGGGGTCGATCGAGCGGCTTTGGGATCGGGCTGCGAAGAGCGCGCAACATGGAGAGCTCGAAGAGATGCTCGGCTTCCATCCGCTGGAGCTCTTGCGCAAGCTCCTCGTGCGCGAGGATTGAGCCCGGCGCCTCAACGGCGAAAGAGCCGATTCCACCAGGAGCCCCGCTCCGTCATCCGCGCTTCGACGCGCCCTGCCTTGGCCAGCCAGCCATACTGCCACGCGACGACCTTCGGGCGCGCCGATGCGTGGACCACCTCGACGACCTTGGTCCCGAGCCCGAGGGCGCCGAACCGGGGACGCATGGCCTCGGCCGCAGCGCGCTCGTCGAAGATCATGGATAGTTCTGCGAAAAACCTCGGTGGGGCGTCGAGCTCGACGTTGCGGATCACTTTGCGCGTGAGATCGAGGTACCGCTCGACCTCGGCGGTCGTCCCCGAAGACTCGCGGAGGGGAATCTGGAGAAGCCCGATCAAAAGGCATTCTCCATCCCTGTCCACGATCTGCCTACCGAACAGGCTCGGCCCGAGCGCCGCGAGCTTCTTCTCAGCGACGTCGCGACGCGCGCCCAGATAGAGAATCACCGTCGATTCCAAATTCGGCCAGCGCCCGCCATACCCGCCTGCGAGCTCGATCCCGTACACGGAGGTGCGGATTTCGTCGATGCGCTCCGCGGAGATCTCCGCGAGAGGCATCGAGAGGGTCCCGACCAGTCGGTATTCCTTGTGCGCGTCGACATGGCGGCCCCAAAAGCCGAGGACCTCGGCCCGCTCTTCTTCGGGGAGCGATCGAGAGAACGTACAACCCATGCCGTGCATCTCGACGACATCGGCCGGCGCCCCGCGCGACGCATCGGGCTCCCCCACGAACCAGTCCATGAACCCGGGGATGGTCTCGATGTCGGATGGAGATGTGAACATGGATTGCGGCGGTCCCGAGGACGGCAATGGAACCACGCAACGGAGCGGCAGAGCAAGGGGCAGGTGCGAATCCTCCGACGCATGCCGCACCGCAGGAACCTGCCACCTCCGCTTCCCAGGATCCCTCGACGGCGGCGTGGAATCTTCCGCGCGCATTGCCGATCCGATTATGGACGAAGAATGTCCCATTCGCGTGACGTTCGTGTCTTGACCGATTCATGCTTTTCGTTCATGACGAAGACTTCGCGAATGCCATCCGTGTGGTCGATGGCATGGCCATGAATTTGCGCCGCCCATGTACCTGCATGGTTGTGGGTTCATGCGGAGGGACGGGCCTGCGAAGAATTGGAGGATCCTCATCATGGGACCGCTCGAACTCAACAAGCTCGAGGAATCTGCCACGGGTCGGGCGATCGACGCCGTCCTCAAGGGACAGGCCGTGCTCGACAATTTCGTGGATTTCACGTCCGGCCTCGTCCGCAACGTCTTCGGCACGCTCGTCGATTCGACGATGGAGCAGCTCGAGGCCTACGCCGAGCTCGTCGCCAGCGTCTCCGGCTCGCTCCAGCAGTACGAGCAGCGCACCTTCCCCAACCTGGAACGCGACACGGGCGACGTCATCAAGTACATCGCGAACTTCGTTCGACCGACCTTCGCCGACACGTCGTGGACCACGTTCTCGCGCTCCGGTGCCGTCTACACGCCGACCGTGATCAAGATCGACGCGGCGAAGCTCGAGGATTTCAAGGCGCATTACGCGGGCGTCGTCGCCACCGTCCAGGTCACCGGTGATTCGAGCGCCGTCGAGCACACGATCTCCGACGCGAACGTCATCGAGGCGGGCACGATGCCCGCCGCGCGCCTCTATGCCTTCACGCTCGCGAAGTTCCGCAAGGAGATCAAGGCCTCGTATGACAAGCTCCTCATCCTCCTCAAGCTCGGCATGCAGAAGCTCGTCATCACCGAGGGCCGCATCATGACCAAGATGACGTTCCATGTGACCGCGTCCGAATCCGACGCGCAGCAGTCGAGCAGCGCGACGACCGATTACACGGTGCAGACTTCGCACATCGGCGGCAGACTCAGCGGCTCGGTGCTGAAGCGCGCCATCGGGTTCCAGCTCGGCGGGTCCAGGACCAAGCAGTCCTCCACGATCAAGGTCAACGTCGTGAACGAGCAAAAGACCGCGGTCACGACCCTCGACACCGATATCATGGGCGCGGTGGAGCTGAAGTTCCGATCGGATTATTTCCCCTCCTTTGATCCGGAAGCGCCCGTCGGCCCCTGAGCGCCTGGGAAGAGGCCCATGAACCACGGCGAGCTCGGTGAATTCGTGGAGGCGCTGCGCCGGGAGGCTGCGAGCGCGAGCGCCCGCGCGATCGAGCTCGAGGGCGCCGGGGCGGGCCAAAGCATCGCCCCGGCGCCCGTCTCGATCGAGCGTATCGAGATCGATATGCCGGCCTCGATCGTCTGCCACGCGCGCGGCGTTCGTATCGGGCTTCGCCGTCCGCGCGCGGCCCATTTGCTCTCCCGGATCGTGGTCGTCCTCGCCCCGCGCGCGGACGCCTTGGAGGAACGTGCATGACGACCAACCTGGAGTTCCCGCTCGCCGATCTCACGACGACGCTCGTGCGGGATGTCTTCCGCTCGATCACGGATTCGGCCATGGAGCAGGCCGAGGCCTATGCCGATCTCGCCGCTGAGGTCGGAATGCCGCTCGAAGCGTATCAGGAAAAGATCCTCGGCCTCACGGACGCGGAAAAGCAGACGACCGTTGAAACCTACATCCGAACGGTCGTCCTCCCCCTGCTCGTGCTCCCGACCGCGGAGATTCCGGACCCTGTCTATTTCGCCGAGTCGCGAAGAGAGGCCTTCCTCGCCCATTTTCATCGCGTCGTGGCGAAAGACGTGGCCGGCGCGCCCCGGCTCGTGAGTGAACTCGTCGAGCCGTCCCAGAGCGCCGTCTTTCCGTGGTTCGTGCAAAAGGCGAACCTCCTCTCGCTCGTGACTGCGAAGACCCGGAGGGACGCGGCGCTCACCCACGCGCGCGTGACGGCCTTGCTCCGCGCGGGGCTGCCGAACATCGTGGTCACGGGGGGCCAGATCTGCACGAAGGTGACGATGACCATCTCGCAATCCGAGGTCTCGTCCCCGAGCCCCGCGCCAGGCACGACGGCGCCCTCGCCAAAACCTGCGTCCTCGCTCGGCGTGCGCGTGCGGGTCGCCAATGAACGCTCGATCGCCGCTTCGAAGAGCATGGAGCTCGTCGGCAGCGTGCGTATCGACTTCCGCGCCGGCACCTTTCCGCCCCTCGCGCCCGCCTCGACGAAATGATCACCGGGAACCGGAGGTAACGTCATGGCATTCGTCACGCTCACGCATTTCCTCTCCGCGTTCCGCACGTCGCTCGCGAAGGTCGAGCAGTCGGACGGATTCGCCGTCTCCGAGCTCAAGGTCGAAGTGCCGGCCATCCTGTCGCAAAAGGGCCTCGAGGTCTTGCTCGAGGTGCCGAACCCCGAGGCCGGCATCACGCCGGATCCAGCGTATCTGGCGAGGCTCACGATGAGCTTCTCGGCGCTCCCGCCCGGGGCCGAGCTCACGGGCCCGGGGGGCGCGCCCGTCGATCCGTGGAAGGCGCTTTATTCGGGCACGACCGAGAGCCTCTACGGCATTCACGCGAGATCCTCGGGGGACGTCCACGCCGTGGGAAAGCTCGGCGTCCTTTTGTGGTCGCCGGACGGCGAGACGTTCGGCCCCGCGAGCGACGCGACCGGCGAGCGCCTGCACGCCCTGTGGGGCAGTGGCGCGGGCGAGCTCTGCGCCGTCGGTGCCAATGGGCTCATCCTCCGCTGCCCGAAGCCGGGGGGGGCGTGGGCCCCCGTCGCGAGCACCACGAACGTCTCGTTGAATGGCATCACGGGCACGGGATCGGGGTTGATGTACGCCGTCGGCGACGCGGGGACGCTTCTCCAATCGATTTCCTCGGGCACGGCATGGCAGCCCCTGCCCGGTCCCTCGAAAACCCATCCCCTGCATGCGGTCTGGTCGTCCTCGAACGGGCGTGCTCACATCGTCGGAGGCGCGGGGACGATCGTCTCCAAGACGGGCGACCATTTTCAGCCGACGGCGAGCGGGACCTCGCGGGACCTCTTCGGCGTATGGGGAAGTGGTCCGAACGATGTATACGTGGTCGGCGCGGGGGGTAAGATCCTGCATTCGACCGACGGACTCCAGTGGACCGCGCAACCGAGCGGGACGACCGAGAACCTGTATGCGGTCTGGGGCAGCGGTCCCGGGGACGTGTATGCCGTGGGGCGCGGTGGAACGATCCTGCATACGTCGGACGGCGGCACGACGTGGAAGCTGCAGAAGAGCGGGACGACGGAGGCATTGCACGCGATCAGCGGAACCGGCCCGGGCGAGGTATGGATTGCGGGCGCGGCGGGCACCCTCCTGCGCCGGACGAGCGCCGCCGCATGACACGCGCATGGGCAAAAAGCCCTTGACAGAAATGCGATTTTGATTCAAATGGATGGAGTAAGCACTTCGGCTGCGCGCTCCGGAAGTGGGCGGTAATATCCGAAGCGAGGAGATCGTCCTGAGAGGCAGAAGAAGCCTTGAGGGGCGGATTTTTGCGGGTACGACCGCTCGCTTCCGGGGCGCGCAGCGCCATTTCATCCTTCAATGGTAAACTTCCAGAAGGAGGATGGGGGCCTCGTCGCCGGCAACGGTCCATTCGGACGCCAGGTAGGCCATGCCGTCGGGGAGATCATCGAGGTGAACCTCGACCGTCATGGCGAGGTGGAGCTCGCCGTCCCGTTTCCAGAAATCGAATCGTTCGGCGGGTGGGATCCACCTCAGGTCGTGGCCGACATCGGCGACCACGAACCGAACGGGACCCCGGCGTAAGAGGTCGCGAATGGCGACGCGGTCGAGGGTACGGAGGCGCGTCGCGGGCAGCGCGCCATCGTCCGTCCAGAGCTCCTCGATCGGGATTCGGGTCACGATTTTACTTCGACGCATCGCCTGCTCCATCTCTGCCCCGAGGGCCTTCACTGCGCTGCTGGCCGCCACGATCCCGATGTCGGGGTGAGCATCCCGATATGCTTTGATGGCCTCCATCCGCTTGCCCTCCGTCACGAGCGATCGGACGCGATTCTGTGGAGCTTGCGGCGGAACGGGCGTGCGGCCCTCCTGGTAGGCTGGCGACGAGATCAAGGTAACGAAGCGGGTCGCCAGGTGCGCGAGGGCGGACGCGGGTCCTTGCTCGATCGCATTCCAATACGCGGCGGCGTCATCGGCCAAGATCACGCCAGGGCTGAAGCTAGACCCGTCCTCGGACGCCGGCCGTGCATTGCGAGGCTCTGGCACCGCCCCACGGAGGAGCGAAAGCCAGCGTGCTTCTTCGGGCGACCCTCGGGGGACGAGCCGGTCATTCGCATAAAACTGCGTCGTGCCCTCCCGCTGGCTTTGAATGGCCCAATCCAGAAAAAGCTCGACCCGCGCTTCGTCCTGGTCCACGGCGTGAAGCGAGAGAGAGCCGCCGTCCAGCGCCATGGCGCCATGCAGGAGCCGGAGCTCCGTCGGCAATCGTTCGGCCTCGCTGGTCACGACATCCTCCCCCTCCACGTTGGAACGAACCAGATACCTACACGTACCGACAACGTAAGTCCACCCCGGGCGAGCTTCAAAAATAGCGACACACTCGACCCAAAGGACTATCCTCCCAGCGAAGGCGAGGCATTCGCCCTCGTCCACGGCTTGAATGTCCCCATTGCGCCCCATCGGGCCAGGTCCACGCGTGGTACTGGCACCACACCTGCACCCGATACCGAACAGGAGCAGCCCCTCATGCCCGATTCCCTTCCGCGCCGTCGTTTTCTGAAGAGCGTCGTGGCCGCCGCGGCCGTGGCCGTGGTCGCCTTTGATCCCGCCAAGAAAGCCTGGGCCTCGCATCATGGGCCGGGAAAGGTGAAGATCCCGAAGCTCGACGGCGAGCTCCTCTTCGACGCAGCGACGCGGGCCCAAGCCGCCGACGATTTTGGTCACATCATCAGCGAGACGCCGAGCGCCGTGCTCGTCCCGGGCTCGGTGGACGACATCGTCGCCATCGTGAAATTCGCCCGTAAATTCGGATTCGCGGTCGCCGGCTCGCGTGGGCTCGGCGAGAGCCACAGCACGTACGGCCAAGCGCAGCTCGACGTCGGCGTGGTCATCGACATGCGGGCGCTCGCGGAGATCCACGAAATCAGCGCGCATGGCGTGCTCGTCGATGCGGGCGTGCGGTGGAGCGAGATTCTCGCCGTCACCGTGCCGCTCGGCAAGAGCCCGCCCACGCTCACCGATTACATCGAGCTCAGCGTCGGCGGGACGCTGTCCATGGGGGGAATCGGCGGCCAGGTGTCCCGGCACGGGCTTCAGGTCGACAACGTGCTCGAATTGGAGGTCGTCACGGGGGAAGGCAAGCGGGTCAAGTGCTCCCCCACGAAACGCGCGGACCTCTTCCACGCGGTGCGAAGCGGGCTCGGGCAGTTCGGGATCATCGTGCGGGCGCGAATCCGCCTCGTCAACGTCGCCCCGATGGCGCGCGTCTACACGGCCACCTACACGGACGCTGCCGTCTTCGCGGCGGATCAAATCGCGCTCGCGGACGACCAGCGCTTCGATTACCTCGAAGGAATGGCGGAGCTCCAGCCCGCGGGCGCCCCCATCTACAAGCTCGAAGCGACGAAATACTTCACGCCGGGCGCGCCGCCGAACGACAGCGCCATGCTCGCGGGGCTCTCCTTCGTCCCGGGGACGGAGGTCACGAACGACGTCACGTATTTCGATTTCGCGAACCGCATCGCGCCCACCGTGGCGTTCTTGCAATCGGTCGGCGCCTGGGCATTGCCGCACCCCTGGATCGACGTCTTCGTGCCGGGCCCGGACGCGGCGGCGTTCGTCGAGAGCAGGCTCGCCGAGGAGGACGCTTCGACGATGGGCGGAGGTCCGATCCTGTTTTATGCATTCCGGCGGGACAAGGTGACGACGCCCTTCCTCGCGTTGCCCGACACCGAGCACGTGTTTCTGTTCAGCCTGCTGCGCTTCGCCCCGCCGGTGCCCTCGGCCGTCGCGGCTCTCGTCGCGCAAAACCGCGCCCTCTATGACGAGCTCGTTCCGCTCGGAGGAAAGCGGTACCCGATCGGCTCGCTCGACGTCACGCAGGCCGACTGGCAGGACCACTTCGGCGACGCGTGGGCCGATTTCGTGGACGCGAAGGACAAGTACGATCCCGACTACGTGCTCACGCCAGGGCACGGGATTTTCTGAGTCGGCTTCACGCCCCGGCGCGGTCCGTCGTGATGTTCATGAGCATCGGACGGGCCGCGCTCCGCGCCCGCGAGGCCACGATGGGTGAACGGCGTCGACGATGTCTTTCGCGGTCGACAGCGAACACCCGAGCTGTTCTCGAAGATACTTGATGGCAGCGATGCTCTTCTGCCCTTCGAGGAGCGCCAACATGCCCCCCCGCACTGCCTGTGGCATACACGCCAGCGCTTCGCTACGTTGCCGCTCGGCTTGCTCCACCAAATGTCGTTCGAGCTCTCGCGCGTCTTCTGGCGACCCGCGGGCTGGGAGGTCGGTCACGACGGCGCACAGTCCGTCGTGATGAATGAGGCCGATCGTTGAAGTGGTAACTCCAATCAGCATGACGTCGAAACCCCAATCGACGTCGAGCTGAACGCTCTCCCATTCGTCATATCGAACGTGAATCACCTGCAAGTGGGCAGGATACGCGGAATGACCGACGACATAAACGTCCCCGGCGAACGCCTTGAACAGCCGTTCGAGGTGCGAGGCATCGTCGGGATCGAACGGCGCCCAGGTGAGCGTCGTGCCATGCACCCACAATGCTTCTGCCATCAAGTCGGGACTCACGAGAGCCCTCTGGTCGAGAAAGGCCTGTGCATCTGGCAGGAGGTCGCGTGCGCGGGCCAGCACCTGAAAATAATCGACGGTTCGGGAAGGGGGCTCTGCCATGGGGAGCTCCAGGACCTCCGCCGCCTGCCTGGGGTCCACGCGGTAGGGGCTTTCCTTGCCTTCGAAAAAGCCGTGCTCGGCGATCAAGTGCGCGATGAGGCCGGGACCCTTGAGCTTCGCGCCCGAGTGGCGGTTCTCGATCACGAAATCGAGCGCAGCCCATTCGTGATCGGGTGCGCAAAACCAAGGGCAGTCTTGATATCCGGCATACTGCAACATTCGAACACGAAACTTGCCAATGTCGTGCTCGTTCGTTTCCCACGCACTCTCCCTGGAGCGGCGGAGCGCCTCGCCGACGACCTCGCGAATCCGTCCAGCGATGTCGGCGGGCGTGAGCCCCAGCGAGGAAAGGGTGCTCGCGTCCTCCTTCAGCACCTCATCGAGTCGCTCCGTCGCTCCCAAAAATCCCGCCGTGGACAGCACGCGGGGTCGCATCAGCTCTTCGACGCGCCCCGACCTGGCCAGCCAGCGCCATTGCCAAAAGTCGACCTTCGAGCGCATGATTTTGTGGATTTCCTCGGCGACCTTGGTATCGAGCCCGAGCGCTCCGAACCGCGGGCGCATGGCCTCGGCCGCCGCGCGCTCGTCGAAGTGCACGGATACCTCGGCAAGAAACCTCGGTGGGGCGTCGAGCTCGACGTCACCGATCTCTTTGCATGCGAAATCGATGTCCCGCGCAACCTCGGCGGTCGTCCCCAACGCCTCGCGAAGGGACATCCGGAGATGCACGATCAAGAGGCATTCTCCGTCGCTGTCCACGATCCGTCCGTTGACCCCACCGGTCCCGAGCGCCGCAAGCTTCTGCTCAGCGACCTCGCGACGCGCCCCGAAATGGAAAACCACCTTCGATTCCAGGCCCGGCCAGCGGCCGTCATGGCCTCCTGCGCGCCCGATTTCGCACGCGAACGTGCGAAATTCGTCGATGCGCTCCGCGGAGAGCTCCGCAAGAGGCAACGAGAGGGTCCCGATCAGTCGGTGCGTCGTGTGTACGTCGACGTAGCGCCGAAGAAAGCCGAGGACTTCGGCTCGCTCTTCTTCGGTGAGCGATCGAGAGAACGTGCAGCCCAGGCCATGAACCTCGACGACCTCGGCCGGATCCCCGCGCACCGCGGCGGGCTCTCGCGAGAACCAGTCCATGAACCCGGGGATGTTCTCGATGTCGGGAAGACGCGCGCGCAACGCACCGTCGTTCGGCCAGATCTGGATTCGGGTCACGACGACGTTGCGAGGATCCATACGAGGTTCGCCTGGATCCTCGTGTACACGGCCCACCGCAGCGTGACCACCCTCCTGCGTCCGGTCAGGCCGCCACGGCGTAACCTACACGTCACCACAACGTAAGTTCACCCGGATCCCTCGTCGACGAGACCCGCGACGGGGTCGGACATGCCGGCGGGTGTGGTCGTCGAGGCCCGAGCGGGGTCCGATCAGGGCGCGGGTCTCGACGACGAGGCCGGCGACGGGGTCGGACATGCCGGCGGGTCTCGACGACGAGGCAAGCCGCGGGGTCCGAGCAGGGCGAGGGGCTCGACGGCGAGGCAAGCCGCGGGGTCCGACCCCTCGGCGGGCGTGGGCCGCGAGGCACACCGACAAGTTCTTGCTTCCCTGCCCTGCCATTGACGTTCCTTGCCCCGCGTTCGTCTCTCCCCTGCCGTCAACTTACAAGGCAGGCATACCATGCGGAATCTGACCCTCGGTGACCTACGACTCTCGCTCCGTGATCTCCTGGATACGCGCGTCGATGAATTGCGCCTCTCGAAGACCGGCAAGCTCTACGAGCCGCGCCTTCGCAAGAAGCAAAAAGAAATCGAGGACATCCCCGATCCCGCACTGAAGCAAGCGCCCCTCGCCACCGAGCTCGCGTCCACCGACGAGCAGCACGACGGATTCGGCTCCGCCATCCATTACATCTGTCTCGCCGTCGAGGCGCACCCCTCGCTCCCCACCGCGAAGAAGAACGCCGCCCAGCGCATTCGCGAGACCTTCGTCCCCCAGCTCGGCGTCCTCCGCCGTCCTTATGCCGACGAAGCCGCCGCAGCGCTCGATCTCCGGAAGGATCTCGACACCCTCCAATCCGATCTCATCACCATCACGACCCCTGGCGGCGGCAGTCTCCTCGCCTGGGCCCATGACTTCGTCGCCGCGGGCGACTCCATCGATACCCTCCTCCGCGAGCGGGCCAAACTCCTCGCAGGCGCGGAGAATGCCTCCGTCACAGCCCCGCTCCGCGGCGCGACCGTCGGCCTCCTCGGTCGCTTTCGCGACGCGCTCCGCGACGAG
Organism: Polyangium mundeleinium; assembly: GCF_028369105.1. Lineage (NCBI taxonomy): Bacteria > Pseudomonadati > Myxococcota > Polyangiales > Polyangiaceae > Polyangium > Polyangium mundeleinium. The sequence goes on from NZ_JAQNDO010000001.1 coordinate 12,279,353, forward strand.
CTCGAAGAGGAGGGCTCTCCCCTGTCCGCCCGCCACGAGGCATCGATCTTCTCGTACATCGACAAGCTGAGCGCCGATCGCGCGCGCGCCGCGTCGCAAAGCCCGGACCCGCCCGAGGACGCGACCCTCCCCACCCAGCCTTGACAAGCCCCCCGGATCGGATCTAGGCGCCGGCCCCTCAGCCCTTCGTCGGCTTCGAGGACTTCGCTGGCGCCTTCGCCGCAGGCTTCGCCGGCGCCTTCGCCGCAGGCTTCGCGGGCTCGTCTTCCTCGTCGCCCTCGTCCTCCTCGTCCCCTTCGTCCTCGTCCTCTTCGTCGTCCTCGTCCTCGACGTCCTCGGCGAACCGCGCCGCGCGCGTCTCCTCGTCCTCACCGAAGAGCGACGGCCGCCCTCCGCGCCGTGCTCCGCGACGAACAGGTCGGCGATCTCCAGCAGCGCCGCGATCTTCTCCTCGCGCACCGGCCCGTAGATCGTCAGCGCCAGGGCCTTTTCCTCCACGCGCACCCACACCTCGCCCGACTCGCACAGAAGCTCGCGCAGCGGGCGCGTCAGCCACTTGCCGATCGCCTTCGCCAGCGACGTCGATCCCTCGACGAGGTACGCGGCCATGAACTCCGGGTGTTTGCTGAACTGGATGCCCGTGTTCGGCGCGGGTTTGCCGTCGACGAACGGCAGCGGACGCGCAGTGAACGCAGGGCCCGCCTCCTCCATCGCCACGACCACCGTCTGGTGGTCGCTGCTGCCCGCGACGTCTCCCTGGACGAACCGCGCGTAGGCCACCTTCGGCACGAGCTCGTAATCGCCGAGCAACTTCCCGCCGCCCGCGAGCTCCGCCACCCGCCCGAGCGGGGTCGCGAGGCCCGCGATGCGCTTCGGGCGCGAGTCCTTGCCTTTCTTCTTTTTCGCGCCCGCCGCCTTGGACCGGGCCTTGCCCCCGGCCCGCCGCGCGCCGAACGCGTCACGCCACGCTTCGATTGCCGAAAGTGCCCGCTTGTCGACCTGCCCCGTGAGCACGAAGATGAGCCCCGCGGCGATCGGCGCGACGATCCACAGCCACCACATGGCGGCGGAGCCTAGTCCGTCTTCGGGATTTTTCCCACAGGATCGAGGCGCCCCGATCTCACCCGGGGGAGATGAAACGAAGCGCCGTTTCCGTTACCGTAGTCCCCAAGCTCGATGCCGCAGTCCTCGCTCTACTGGCTCACCATCATCGCCCTCGGCCTCTGCGTGATGCTCTCGCTGCTGCGGCGACAAACCGCCGCGCGCCTGAAGACCGCGCAGCGTCAGCTCCTCGACGAGCGCAAAGATCGCGAGCGCGCGACGAGCGAGCTCATCCACCTGAAGTCCCAGCGCGCCGCCGCCGAGAAGGACGCCGAGGCCGCGAAGAAGGACGCCGAGGCCGCGAAGAAAGAAGCGGCCGCCGCGCAAAAAGAGGCCGAGGCGGCCGCGGAGGCGAAGCGGAAGCTCGAAGCGATCGAGGCCGACGTGGCGCGGCTCGAGCGCGAGCGGGACGAGGCGCGCGCCGCGGGGCGAGCTGCGGAGGCCGCGCAGGAAGAAGCGAAACGCGCGCTCGACGCGAAGGCCATCGAGGGCGACGTCGCGCAGAAGACCATCGCCGAGCTCGCCCGCGCCGCCGAGGAAGGTCGCGGCGCGGCCGCCGCGAGCCTGCAGAAGATCGCGGACGTGGAGCGGCAAAAGAAGGCCGCCGAGGACGAGCGCGCCGCCGCGAAGAAGCAACTCGCGGAGAGCGAGGCGAAGCTCCGCGAGCGTGACGCGGCGCTCGCCCGCGAGGTCGCTTCTGCGAAGGAGAGCAAGGAGAAGGCGGCAGCGCTCGAAGCCGAGCTCACGAAGGCCCGCGAAGAGGCTGCGAAGGCGCCCCCGCCCCCGGCGGCGACTGCGGCCGCTGCGACGAGCGGCGGCGGGGATTTCCTCGCGGCGCTCGACGCCGATCCCTACCTGAACCGTGGTCACAAGGAGACGATCCGCATGACCTACAACCAGTTCACGGCGAAGAAGCGTTCTTCGTGATCCACGTGGTAAGGGTCTGCGCGTGACGAGCGTCTTCCTCCCCAGCCTCCTCGGCGTCATTCACCTCCCGCCCCTGCCCGGCAGCCCTCGATCCAACGGGGATCTCGGCTCCGCCGAAGAGCGCGCCTTTCGCGAGGCGGAGCTGCTCGTGGCGACGGGCTACGACGGCATCGTCATCGAGAACTTCGGCGACGCGCCCTTCTTCCCCGGCCCCGTCCCGCCGATCACGATCGCGTGCATGACCGCCTGCGCGCGCGCTGCACGCGAGGGCAGCAAGGGCCTCTTCCTCGGCGTGAACATCCTGCGCAACGACGCCGACGCCGCGCTCGCCGTGGCCGTCGCCGCGCACGCCAACATGATCCGCGTCAACGTGCACACCGGCGCGCGCGTCACCGATCAGGGCCTCGTGCAAGGCGCCGCGCACCAGACGCTGCGCACGCGCCGCGCGCTCGCCGCCGACGGCGTGCGTATCTTCTGCGACGTCGACGTCAAGCACTCCGCGCCCCTCGCGCCACGCCCCATCGAGGAAGAAGCACACGACCTCGCCGAGCGCGGCCTCGCCGACGCCCTGCTCGTCACGGGCAGCGGCACCGGGCGCGCCGCCTCCGAGGCCGATCTCGACACCGTCGTCCGCGCCGTCTCCGTCCCCGTCTACGTCGCGAGCGGCGTCACCACGGAGAACCTCGCCGCGGTCCGCAAAGCGCACGGCATCATCGTTGGCTCCGCGCTCCGGGCAGGTGGTCGCGCCGGCGCTCCGATCGATCGCGACCTCGCCGCCCGCTTCGCCGAAGCGTTCCGCGCTTCGCGTCGATGACGATCCGGCCTCCGCGCCGCACGTTCCTCGTCGCCGTCACGCTCCTCGCGCTCGCGCTCCGGCTCGTGTGGAACCTCGTCGTCCACCCGCCCGACGAGCACCTCTACTCCGACATGGCGGGGTACTTCGAGCGCTCCACCGCGCTGCTCGACGCCCCGCTCCGCAAAGAGCCCTCCGCCGCCCTCTTCCCCTACGGCACACACGTCCTGCTCGCGCTCGTCCGCGCCGTGTTTGGCCGGGAAAACCATGCCGCGCCGGCCATCGTCTACGCGCTGCTCGGCGCCTCGCTCGTGCCGCTCGTCTCGCTCCTGACGGAGCGCGTCGTCCGCGGCCGGATCGCGCCGCGCATCGCCGCGCTCGTCGCTTGTTTCTATTACCCGTGGATCTCGCTCGGCGGCTATTTCCTGAGCGAGCTGCCCTTCACGGTCTCGGTCACCGCGGCCGCGCTCTTTTCGCTTCGCCTCGCGGATACGGGGCGGCCGCGGGACGCCTTTCTCTTCGGCACGGCCCTCGCGCTCGGCGCCACGTTCCGCCCGCAGCTCCTGCTCTCGCTCCCCTTGCTTTTCCTCGTCTGGCTCGCGCGCCGCCGCGCCCTTCCGCGCATCCGCCCCGCCCACTTCGCGCGCGCGCTCGTGCCCGTCCTCCTCGTGCTCGCCGTCTCCGCCGTGCGGTTTCATCACCACGTGGGCCGCGTCGGCCTGATCAGCGCGAACGGCCCCCTCAATTACGCCTTCGGCCGCTGCCACGCCGTCGACATCGAGGCACGCACGCGCGGCTACGTCTCCTCGTTCGGGCCTCCGCCGATGGGCTACCTCGCCTATCGCGACAAGAAATACCCCGATGCGTTCGTCCGGCTCGATGCCGCGCTCGGCCCAAAGCTCACCGTCCAGGGCACGATGTGGAATGAGGGCCCGTTTTACGCGCTCGCGCGCCGGTGCGTCGCGACGACCGGGCTCGTCCGGCAGGCGCGTTACGCGCTCAGCCACATCGTAATGTTGTGGGGTTACAATATCGTCTGGCCCGATTCCGGCACGGACGCGTATCGCCGCCCCATGCGCCGCGCGATCGATCTGCACAACGTGCTGCTCCTGCCGCCGATGCTCGTGGGCTTCGCCGCCTCGTTCCGGCGCCACCTCGCGCGGCACGCACTGCTCTCCGCGCACCTCGTCGCGCTCGTGCTGGTCGCGATGGTTTACTTTGGAGACGTACGGTATCGCGTACCCTACGATGGCATCGTGATCGCCCTCGCATTCGATGGCTTCACCCGTGTGCTCGGTTGGGTCCGCAGCATGCTGCCGCGGAAGGTCGGGGTTTGACGGCGCCGCCGGCTCCGTGCGTCTCGACCGATGCAATCTTCACGCGGGGCCGCACCTTGGTGTACCGTGCCCGACGTGCGACGATCCGGACCCGAATTCGGGCCGCGAAGGAGCCGTATCCACGGCGTCCCGCTGGCCCTCCTCGCCGCGGCGCTCTGTGCCTCCCCGTCCCTCGCGGCAGCGCAAACCGAGCCCACCGCCGAACCGAAGCCCCCCGCGTCCGAAGGCGCGCCGCCGCCGGCCGATACGCCGCCGCCGCCGCCGCCGAGCGAAGCGAGCAAACCGGCAGATCCGCCTCCCGCGAACGACGGCCAAGCGCAAAGGCGCGCCGATGCGGGCGACGTGAAGCCGGCCGAGCCCAAGGCGGAGGCGCCCCCCGCGGCCGAGGCCCCGAAAGCCACCCCTCCGCCGCCGGAGTCCGGGTTTTTCCTGGGCACGTACGGCCGCGTCGGAGCGGCCACCGATTTCCGAAAGCGCGCCGGCCGTGACGCCGACATCGTCGCGCGCGGCTCGCGCCTCGACGAATCGCCGTACGTCGAGATCGACGTCCAGCGCCAGGATTACTGGAAAGCCACGGGCACGACCACGCGGGCCGTGATCACGCTCGGCACGTCCGCGCCGCTGTTCCATTACAATGCGGATTTCAATGTCCGCATGGCCGTCCGCAACCTCTTCCTCCAGGCGAACAACGTCGTGACGAAGGGCCTCTCGGCCTGGGTCGGCTCGCGCATGTACCGCGGCGACGATTCGTACCTGCTCGATTTCTGGCCCCTCGACAACCTGAACACGGTGGGCGGCGGCCTGCGCTACGACTTTGCCAATGGCCGCACCTTCGTCGCCTGGCACGCCGGCCTGAACCAGCCGAACACGGGATTCTTCCGCCAAACGGTGGGGCGCACGCCGGCCTTGAACCAGGTCGGCTCGACCAACGTAAATATCCTCGACCGGCAAAAATTCATCACGAGCCTGAAGGCGAGCCACATCCTCAAGGTCGGGCAGACGGGCGGCGTGAAGGCGGTCTTCTACGGCGAGCTCCACGACATCCCCTCGGGCCAGCGCGAGACCGAGGTGAAGGGCACGTACGAGTCCTTGCCGTCCGATTTCGGGTACGTGGTCGGCGCGCAGTTCGGCGCGTTCACGGGGCGCGACGCCTCCCACGTGAATCTGTTCCTCCGGTATGCGGGCGGCGCCGCGGCGTACGGCGAGTTCGGCACGCCGTTCCAGCTCGCGCCGGACCGCACCTCGGCGGGCGCGCGCGAGCTCTGGATCACGCTCAGCGGCAACTGGGAGACGGGGCCGCTCGGGCTCATGGCGGCCGCGTATTACCGGAGCTTCCGCGACGCGAGCCCGGCCCTCGATTTCAACGACGTCGACGAGGGCATCATCATGGCCCGGCCGCATTTTTTCCTCACGGAGTGGGGCGGCATCGCGACGGAGCTCTCCTACCAGGCGCAGCAGCGCGGCGTGCGGTACCAGCCACAGGCGCCGCCGGGCCAGCCCATTCCGGCGCCCTCGGCCGATCCGGTCATGGGCGGCCTCTTCCGCATCGGCCTCGTGCCTTTCCTGAACCCCGCGGGCAAGGGCAGCTACAGCCGCCCGCAGCTCCGCCTCATTTACCTCCTCACGCACCGCGACGAGGGGGCGCGCTCGATGTACCCGAAGGACGACGTCTTCAGCCTCCGGGAATGGGAGCATTTCTTCGGCGTCGGGGTCGAGTGGTGGTTCAACGCGCAGACGACCTACGGTGGATGACATGAAAGCGAATCGAAGGAGCCTCATGAATCGAGCGCGTTCATCGGCCCTGATCCTCGGCCTCGTCGTCTCCGGTTTCGCGACGACCGGCTGCATGGAGTTCGAGGATCCGCCGGAGGTCGAGCTCAAGACGAACGTCGTCGATTGGCGCGAGGAGATCATCTACCAGATCCTCGTCGACCGTTTCGCCGACGGCGACTGGGGGAACAATTTCTCCGTCTATCCGTCGGCGCCCGGCAAGTGGCACGGCGGCGACTGGAAAGGGCTCGAGCAGCGGCTCGATTACCTCGACGAGCTCGGCGTCACGACGCTGTGGATCTCGCCCGTCGTGAAGAACGTCTACACGGACGCCGGATTCGACGCGTACCACGGCTACTGGGCACAGGACCTCACCCAGCCCGCCCCGCAATTTGGTGACCTCGCGGCGCTCCAGAGCCTCGTGAAGGCGGCGCATGCCCGCAACATCAAGGTCATCCTCGACATCGTCACGAACCACATGGGGCAGCTCTTCTTCTACGACATCAACGGCAATGGGCAGGCGGACGACCCGCTCAACCAATCCGTGCCCGGCACGACGGACGTCTTCAAGGAGAACGAGTACGACCCGACCTACGACGTCCGCGGCGTGCAGGCGGAGACCTCGCTCGGGGAATCGGGCCTCGCGCCGGTCATCTTCGCGCACGACCCGGCGTCGAACCACATGCCGCCGTTCCCGGAGATCCTGCAAAACCCGCTCGCCTACAACCGCAAGGGCCGCACGTACAATTTCGACGACCCGGATCAGCTCCTGCGCGGCGATTTCCCGGGCGGCTTGAAGGACGTCAACACGGAGCTCTGCCCGATCCGCGACGCGATGGTCGACGCGTACACGCGCTGGATCGAGCTCACGGACATCGACGGCTTCCGCATCGACACGGTCAAGCACGTCGAGAACGGCTTCTGGCGGCATTTCACGCAGAAAGTCCGCAGGCGCCTCGCGGCGAAGGGCAAGACGAACTTCTTCATGTTCGGCGAGGCGTTCGACGGGCGGGATCAGCTCGTCGGTTCGTTCACGAAAAACGGAAACGACGCCCCGCCCCCGGCCGACGAGCTCGCGAAGGACAACCAGTGCGTGACGGACGGCGTCCCGCTGACGGCGGACATGCTCGACAGCGTGTTTTACTTCCCGCAGCAATTCCAGGTCATCCGCGACGTGTTCCGGTACCGCGGGCCGACCTCGAACATCCAGAAGCTCTGGACCGACCGGGCCGTCAATTACGGCGCGACGCCGGCCCAGGGCGGCGCGGTGAACGCGGCGGGCCAGGGCGTCTCCCCGCAGAAGCTGCTCGTGAACTTCCTCGACAACCACGACGTGCCCCGCTTCCTCTTCACGGGCGCGGGCATGTACCCCGAGGATCCGATCTTCGGCACGCCGCTCGCGCTCGAGACGCGCCGGAAGATGCTGCACAACGCGCTGCTCTTCCTCTTCACCGAGGAGGGCATTCCCTGCGTGTATTACGGCACCGAGCAGGACTTCCAGGGCGGCAACGATCCCGGCAATCGCGAGGACCTCTGGACATCAGGCTACGAGAGGGGAGCGCCCACGTTCCAGTGGATTCGCCGCCTCTCGAACCTCCGGCGCAAATACCCCGCCTTGAACAAGGGGGACCTCCAGATCCTCTGGGCGAGCGATCGGACGGGCCCGAATGATTCCGACGCGAATGTCTTCGCGTTCGAGCGCACGGGCGGAGACGCGGGCGACTCCTATGCGATCGTCGTGATCAACGCGAACATCGAAAAGGAAGGCGCGCCCGAATTCGGCGGCCAGCCCATGCAGGTCGGCGCCGCGCCCGGCACGGTGCTCGTCGACGTCCTCAATGACGGCGGACCCACCTACACCGTCACGAACGACGGCCGCCTCTCGATCAAGCTGCCGCCTTCGAGCGGCGCCGTCCTCGTCCCCGAATCCCAGCGCTAGCCCCGGAGCTTCCCGATGGCGTCGGTCACGGTCACGGCCCTCAAGAAGAAGTTCGGACAAACCGAGGTGCTCAAGGGCGTTTCCGTACGCGTGCCCGAGGGCCAATTCGCCGTCCTCGTCGGCCCGAGCGGGTGTGGGAAATCGACGCTCCTGCGCCTGCTCGCCGGGCTCGAAGAGGCCGATACCGGCAAGATCGAGCTCGGCGAGCGTGACGTGACGCGGCTCGAACCACGCGACCGGAACATCGCGATGGTGTTCCAATCGTACGCGCTGTACCCGCACCTCACGGTGCGGGAAAACCTCGCGTTCGGGCTGAAGCTTCGCAAGACCGACGCGGCGGAGATCGAAAAGCAGGTCAAGCGCGCCTCCGACATGCTCGGGCTCGGGGCGCTGCTCGATCGATTGCCGAAGCAGCTCTCGGGCGGGCAGCGGCAACGCGTGGCCATGGGGCGCGCGATTGTCCGCAAGGCGGATCTGTATCTGTACGACGAGCCGCTCTCGAACCTCGACGCGGCCCTCCGCGCGCAGGTCCGCGTCGACATCCGGAAGCTGCACGACGAGCTCGGCGCGACGAGCGTCTACGTCACGCACGACCAGGTCGAGGCGATGACGCTGGCCGACGTGATCTTCGTGCTGAACAAGGGCCAGGTCGAGCAATCCGGCGCGCCTTTGGAGATCTTCGACAAACCGGCGACGAAGTTCGTGGCGGCCTTCCTCGGCAGCCCCGCGATGAATTTCGTCGACGGGGCGCTCGAACGCGAGGGGTCTGCGTGGGTGTTTCGCGCGAAAGACCTCGTCGTACCGGTCGACGAGGCCACATTCGCGGGCGGGCTCGAACCGGGGCGAAAGGTCACGCTCGGCGTGCGGCCGCACGAGGTGGAGCTCGCCGAGGGCGGCGGGGAGACGACGAAGCTCGTGATCTCGGTCGTCGAGGCGCTCGGGCCGGAGACGTATGCACACGGCGAAGTCGCGGGCGCGCCGTTCATTGCCCGCGTGGAGGCCCGCCGGAACATCAAAAAAGGCGAGACGCTCCCTCTCGTGTTCCGCTCGATCCACCTGTTCGACGCGGCGACGGGAACGTCGCTCCGCGCGAGGTGAACGCGTGAAATCGACGCAGCGACGACGCTTCCCCGCCTTCGGGGTGTTTTTTGCGCTCTTCGTGGTCGTCTTTTTCTCGCCCGCGGCCCAGGCCGAGCCGATCCGGCTCTGGCACGCGCAGCGCGGCGACGAGCAAAAAGCGCTCGAAGAGATCGTCGCGCGCTTCCAGGGCGAACGCGTGGAGCTGCTCGCGCTGCCCTCCGACGCGTTCAAATCGAAGGTCTCCGCCGCTGTCCAGTTCGGCGAAGGGCCGGACCTCTTCCTCGACGCGCACGACAAGCTCGGCGATTACGACGGCCGCAAGGTCGTCGCGCCTGTCGGCGACGCGCTCGACGGGAGCGCGTTCGCCGGACCCACGCTCGCCGCCGTCTCGCTCCACGGCGAGCCCTATGGTGTCCCGATCACGCAGAAGAGCGTCGCTCTTTACGTGAACACGGATCTCGTCAAGGACCTCCCGGCCGACCTCGAATCGATCGCCGCGATCGGAAAGACCCTCCCGGCCGGGGTCGTTCCCCTCGCGTACAACTCGCAGTCGACGTATTACCACGCCGGATTCGTCCACGCGTTCGGCGGGCTCATGCTGACGCCCGACGATCACTTCGGGTTCGTTGGGCCCGCCGCGGAGAAGTCGCTCGATTTCGTCCTCGATCTGCGCGCCCAGAAGGTCGTCGCCGAGGATACCGACGTCTCGGTCGTCACGAACCTCTTCCGCTCTGGCAAGGCCGCGTTCGCCATCGACGGCCCGTGGCTCGCGACGAGCCTCGCGGAAGCGCCCTCGCTCCATTACCGCGTGGCCCCGCTGCCGCTCGTTCGCGCCGCCGGAAAGCCGATCCTGCCGTATCTCGGCGTCGAGGCCGTCATGCTCACGCCGAAAGGCGCGACGCGCCCCGAGGTCCGCGCGCTCGCGCGGCTGCTCGCGAGCCCCGAGGCGACGAAGATCCGGCTCGAACGAGCGCGCACCTTGCCCGCGCGAATCGACGTCCCCTTGCCGCCGGAGGACGCGTTCCTCGCCGCCTTCGCCGAGCAGGCCAAGGCCACGATTGCGATGCCCTCGTCGCTCGCGATGAACGCCGTGTGGGAGCCTTCGGACCGTGCCATTCGCAAGGTGCTCCGCCGCGACGCGCTCCCCTCCCCCGCGCTCTCCGAGGCCAAGCGTCGATTCGACGACGTACGCCGCCCGCCGCCCCCGCCCGCCTCGCGCACACCCGGGCTCGTCGTCTTCGGCGCGTTGCTCTTGCTCGGCGCCCTTTCGCTCGTCCGGCGCGCGAAGGACCCGGAATTCCGAAAGCACGTGAAGCGCTCGCTTCCCGCGTATGCGTATGTCACGCATGCCGTGATCGCGGTCGGCGTGCTCGTGGTTTTGCCGCTCGTGCTCGGCGCGCTCACGTCGCTGCTCGGCGGATCGATCCAGAACCTCAAAGAGGTCGGCTGGAACAATTACGTCGGCCTCGACAACTTCGTCCAGATCCTCACGGCGCGCGGCGGGTCGCTCCTCTCGACGGGATCATTTTACGTGGTCCTTTTGGTCACCGTCCTCTGGACCGTGATCAACGTATTTTTCCACGTCGCGATCGGCGTCGCGCTCGCGCTCCTGCTCTCCCGGCCGCTGCTGCGGCTACGCGCGCTCTACCGCGTGCTCCTGATCATCCCCTGGGCCGTGCCGAGCTACGTGACGGCGCTCGCGTGGAAAGGCATGTTCCACCGGCAATTCGGGGCCGTGACGGGGCTCGTCCACGCCCTCAACGACACCTTCGGCACGAGCCTCGAACCGATTTCCTGGTTCGCCCGCTTCTCCACCGCATTCGCGGCGAACGTGACGACGAACGTCTGGCTCGGCTTTCCCTTCATGATGGTCGTGACGATCGGCGCGCTCACGGCGGTGCCCGACGACGTGCTCGAAGCGGCGAAGGTCGACGGCGCGAGCCGCTGGCAAAGGCTCTGGCTCGTCACGCTCCCGATGATCCGGCCGAGCCTCCTGCCCGCCGTGACCATGGGCGCGGTCTGGACGTTCAACATGTTCAACGTCGTCTTCCTCGTCTCGGGCGGCGAGCCTGACGGGACGACGGAGATCCTGGTTACCGAGGCCTATCGCTGGGCCTTCACCCGCAATGCGCAATACGGATACGCCGCGGCGTACGCGGTGCTGATCTTCCTCTTGCTCTTCAGTCGAACCCGGTTCTCCGATTGGCTCGGGGAGCGACGCGAGGCACGCGAAAAGGCGGCCTCGGCGGCGGCAATCGCGAAGGCGGCGGGAGGTGCGGCGTGAACAAGAAGCCCTCGCTCCTCGAATCGGCCGCGTGCCACGTGATCCTCGTGCTTGCGGTGGCGTTCGCGCTGTATCCGGTCCTCTGGGTCGTCGCGCTCGCGTTCTCGGGCACGCAGACGCCCTCGCCCCGCGTGATCCCCGTCCCGGAGGCGCCGACGCTCGCGCACCTCTCGGCCGTCGTCGGCGCCTCGCGCAAGGTCGACGGGGCCGAGGTCTGGCTCTTCGGCCGCCAGCTCGCGAATTCGCTCGTCGTCTCGCTCTCGACGGCGCTCGTCGGCGTGCTCATCGCCATTCCGACAGCGTACGCGCTCGCGCGGTTCCGCTTCGCCGGCAAGGAATCCGGCGTGCGGGCGCTGCTCGCCACGCAGATGTTCCCGGCCGTGGCGAGCGCGATCCCGCTCTACATGATCCTGAATTACCTCGGCCTCCTGAACTCGCGGACGGGCCTCGTCGTCTGTTATGCCTCGACGAGCGTCCCCTTCTCGATCTTCCAGCTCCGCGCGGCGTTCGAGGCGATCCCGGTCGACCTCGAAGAGGCTGCGATGGTCGACGGCGCGACACGTTTCTCCGCCTTCGTCCGCGTCGTGCTCCCCGCAGCTCGCCCCGCGATCGCCGTGACCGCGCTCTTCGCGTTCATGGGCGCCTACAACGAGTTCATCCTCGCGGCGACGCTGCTCGACAAGGAGGAAATGTTCACGCTGCCCGTGATGCTGCAGCGGTTCATCGGCGAATACGACGCGCAATGGGAGAAGTTCGCCGCGGGCGCGCTCGTCGTGTCGCTGCCCGTGATGGCGCTCTTTTACGTGGCGCAGCGCCACCTCGTCGCAGGCCTGACGGCGGGTGGCGTGAAGGGGTAACGGCAAAGAGGCCTTATCGCGCCTCCGCCCACGTCTTCACGGCCTCGACTGCGGGCAGAGGTAGGCGACGCCCGCGCCCACGAGCCCATCGCCCACGAGATCGATTTCCGGCACGTACGAGCATTTCTTCCCGGCCTCGTCGGTCAGGATGCTGGCGCGCCGTTCGAGCAGGTTTTCCACCTGCGCCTGCGTGATTGGACCCGTGCCCGCGACGTGCTCGGAGACCTTGACGGTCGCCGCGCCCTGGCAGGAGAGCAGGGCCGTGACCGCGAGATCGGGCTCGACCTTTTGCCCCGCGTCGCGGCCCGCGACAATCGGGCGCACCGTGCCCCGAATGCTCGCGCTGTACCAGCAGCCGTTGTCCAGGGGAAACGAGAAAAGCTCGTCGTAGGCCCATACCGAGGAGACGCTTGGCCCGTTCGGCGGTTGTGGAGCCTCGGCCCCTCCGTCGGGCCCGTCTCGCTGCACCAAGAGCGAGACCGTATCCGCGAGTGCCACACCGGAGAGCGGGAGAAGCGCAAATGCCGCGAGTCGACCGAACCCCGTGCCTTTCGACCTGACCATATCCCTCCAAGGGACCTGCCGAGGGAGCGCGTTTTGCGCGCGCCCCAGGCAAACGGACCCCTCGCCGCGGAGCGATTGCCAGGACGATGCCAACGGACGCCGGGCAGGCGCCGTCATCAGGGCTTGCGGGCGGGCTTGCGGCAAATGGCGTCAAGCTGGGAGAATCAGAAAATCCAGACCGGCCGAGCGGCGGTGATCGGCTGCGCGCCGGCCTTCGTGCCGATGAGGCGGTGATCCGGATCGAGCGTGACGGTCGCGACGGGCTCGGAGAACGGGATCTGCATCGTGGCCGTGGCGTCCTGGGGCGCGAGGCCAAAATCGACGCCGACGCGCGCGGTCTCCGTGGCGCCCTTGATCTCGACCTCGACGACGCAGGGGAAGAGTTTTCCATTCGGGTTTTGTTGGGTGACGGTGATCGTCGCCTGGCCGTCGAGCTGCGTCGCCGAGACGGCGAACGTCGGCCAGACCGGCGCGCCCTTGCCGAAGACCCACGCATCGAAATAGGCGTCGAGGTCCTGCCCGGACGCCGCTTCGAGCGCGTCCTTGAGCTCCGTCACGCTGCGGCCGCCCGATTTCGAGAGGAAGTCCGCGATGCCCGCGAGGACGGCGTTCCTGCCGATGAGCGGTTCGAGCTGGAGATAAAGCACCATCGGCCCGGGGCCATACACGTCCCCGTAGAAGTCCTGCACCTCGGGCGCGGGCTCGTCCGTCGGGCGGGGCCAATGCTTGGAGAGCGGCGAAACGCCGTCCCAGTAGGCGCGCGTCGCCGCGGCCTCGCCCTCGGGGCGCGCGAGATCCTCGAAGACGTAGCCGAGGTATTCGGCCGTCGCCTCTTTCCAGACGAAATCGGCCGCGGACGCGAGGGTCGTGTGATCGCCGGCCCATTGGTGGACGATCTCGTGCATGAGCACGTGCATCATGGCGTCGGCGTAATCGGTCTGCAATTGGTCGAGCTGCTGGTGCAGGATGATGTTGGCCGGGTGCTCGAAGCCGAGCCACGCCGTCGGCCCGCCCGCGATGCGCAGCTCCTTGCCATAAGGGAACGGGCCGAGCAGCGAGGTGATCCAGTCCATGAACGCGCCAACGCTCGCCTTGTCGAGCGACGCGGCGAGGGTGCCGAGCGGGACCTCGTAAAACACGAGATCGACGCCCGCGAAGCTGCCGTACGGCGCGCGCTCCCAGAGCGGATCCGCGGCAATCGCGAACGCCGAGTAGGTCGGCGCATTCGTGACGTCACACGTGGTCTTCGTGTCCCCCGCCGTGAGCGTCCCCGGGCAAAGCACGACCGCGCCCGCGGGATGCGTGACCTCGAAATGGAAGTCACTCATGCGCGAGGGATCGTCGTCGCAGGGGCCGAATCGATCACAGCCGCCGACCCACGAGAGCAGATACGAAAACTCGCCGCCCGCGAGGTCCTTTTTGCGCGAAAACCCGACATCGAGGCCCCAGTACGTATCGTTCGAAACCGTCGTGCGTGCCCCGACCGTGACCGTGGGGCCCGCGGGCATCCCCGGGCCGCAGGCTTTCAGCGCATTGTTTGCAAAATCGGCCGAGGCCGCGGGCTCTTCGTTCCACGTGACGTCCGTGAGCGAGGAGGCTTCGCACGATACGCTGTAGCAATCGCCGCCAGGCTCCGCGACGTCGAGCGCGAGCTTGGACTGCGCCTCGGCCGTGACGAGGTCGAACGTGTAGTCGTACCGGACGACGTTCGCCGTGATGTCCCCCGTCAGGCCCGTGCCGCCCATGCCGCCCGCGCCCCCCGCGCCCCCCGCGCCGCCGGTCCCGCCCTCGCCACACCCCGCGACGCCGCAGTTCGAAGCGGGGTCGTCACTGCAGCCGGCGGCGAGCAAAGCAAAGGCCGTGAGGCCAACGAAGAGCGTTCGGGGGGTATGGCGGAAGGAGCGGGAACGGAAGCGCATGGGGGCATCGTACAGGAAAATGCCCTCCCGAGAAGATGCGCGCGCGAGGGCAAAAGATGCTTCCGCTTCGGCCACGGGATCCATTACGCTCGCCGCGATGCCCTACAAAAGCCTCTCTGCACCCCGTCGCGTCGAGTCTCTCGACGCGGACGTCCGCGGCGCGGCCGCGGTCGACAATCCAGGCCTCGTGGCCATGGTCTCCGCCGCGCCCGCGCGCCTCGCCGTCGTGCCGATCGGCAGCGGTACGAACAAGACGGTGAACCTCTCGTTCGGCCAGGGCGACGAGGTGGCGATGCTGTCGCGCGACGTGGCCCTCGTGCGCAGCGAAAACGAGGTGTGGGCGGTGCTCGACATCCACCACCGCGCCAAGCTCGAGCGCGTCGCGAGCGACGTGCGCTCGCTGCGCGGTCGCCCCTCGGGAGAACACGCGCTCGCGCTCACCTGGGACGGCAACGCCATCCAGCTCTCGGTCTCGGGCAACGAGGTCGAGGCGCGGCCCTTCGCGCTGCGCGGAAACGTGAAGGTCGCCGACGTCGGCGCCGTGGACACGACAGTCGTCGTGGAGGTGCCCGGCGGTCTCGAGCTGCGTATGCACCCCGGCCCGACGCCGGAGCCCGGCGCAAACGGGCGCGTGGGCCTGCCCGCCGAGGCGAAGAAGTTCGACCGCCTGAGCAGCGGCGCGGCCCTGCACGTGCTCTACAAAAAAGGCGACAGCGCCGCGTGCATCGTGACCCAGCGCGGCGGCCGGCTCGCGACGAAGATGGTCGACATCGGCGTTCCGATCACGTGCGCCGCGGTGAGCGAGACGAGCCTCGTCGTGGGCTTCGCCGACGGGCGCGCGGCGCTCTTCGACGGCGCGACGCTCGACGCCGCGGGCGGCGGGCCGATGACCCCGACACACGCGCTTTCCCTCGGCGCGCGCGGGGAGCCGAGCACGATGCTCATCACGAACAAGGGCTCGGCCTGGGTATGGGTCGGGACGAGCGGCGGTGAGGTCCTGCGCGTGTCGCTTCCGCGGAAGTAATCGTTCCGGGCGCCCGCGCGTCCGTCGCGGCGCATCTCGTTTCTCCCCCCATCACATTCTCATCCCTCCTGACACCGCGATCCATCCCTGATCGCGTGTTTCCTTCAGGAAACCCCCGCTCCCTGGGGAAAGCCTCTGCATGACGCGGACATGCGCCGCTGCCCGGACGACCCGCGTCGACGGCGACTGACCACGAAAAAAACCTGGCGTCGAATTCCATGGTTTTCTCCGCGATCTCGGCTCGCCCGGTTTTGCAGAGACTTGCAAAACTACAGGGCTGGAACACATTACGGCCCGACCGGCGGGGCCATGAAAGAACGAAACGTCCGCGACGCTGATTCAGCGGCGGTCGCAGGGTCTTCGTGCGTGCGCCGTCGCGCGCCCTCGGGGGGGCGTGGGCCATACCTACCTTTCTTCATTTGATTGGAAGGCACCATGTCGAAGCAGGATGCATCGAACATCGTTTCGGTGGGGGACGTCCTCGCCGGGAAGTACCGCGTGGAGAGGGTGCTCGGGATGGGCGGAATGGGCGTCGTCGTCGCCGCTACGCACATCGACCTGCGCGAGGTCCGCGCCGTGAAGCTCATGCGCCCCGAGGCGGCGAGCGACCAGTCCGTCGAGCGCTTCCTGCGCGAGGCGCGCGCCGTCGTTCGCCTGCGCAGCGAGCACGTCGCCGAGGTGTACGACGTCGGCCGCCTCGACTCCGGCGCGCCGTACATCGTGATGGAGATGCTCGAAGGACAGGACCTCGCCGCGATGCAAAAGCGCCGCGGCGCCTTCCCCATCGAGGAGGCTGTCCTGTACGTCTCGCAAGCCTGCCACGCGCTCGCCGAGGCCCACGCCGCCGGGATCGTCCACCGCGATTTGAAGCCCGGAAACCTCTTTCTCACGCGCCGCGCGGACGGATCCCCCTGCATCAAGGTTCTCGATTTCGGTATTTCCAAGCATACGAGGCCCGAGAACGACGACCCGGAGATGACCGGCGCGCGCGACCTCATGGGCTCCCCACTTTACATGGCGCCCGAGCAAATGCGCTCGGCAAGCAAGGTTTGCACGCGGGCCGATGTATGGGCCCTCGGCGCCATTCTCTACAAATTGCTCACGGGACGCGCGCCGTTCCAGGCAGCCACGGTCCCCGAGATCTTCGCCGCTGTCCTGGCCAAAGCCGTCAAGCTGCCCTCCGCGATCCGCCCCGACGTGCCGCGCGGCCTCGATAACGTCGTTTTGCGTTGCCTCGACAAACAGCCGACCCGCCGGTATGCCTCCGCGACGGATCTGCTCGCCGCGCTCCGGCCGTTCGGCCCCTGGAACGCGATGCTCCAGGAGGACGAGGATGCGACCCGTCTTTTTTCCCCCGCGCGTCGCAGCAGCATTCCGCCCGGCCGGCTCCGGCTGGTCACGCCGCGAGAAACGCTCGATTCGTCGCCCACGATCCCGACATCACCCTCGAAGCCCCCGCCGGAGCCACCGCGCATGCCGAGCCGTCCTCCGCTCATGCGGGTCGAGGAGCAGGCGCCCGCGGCCGAGATGGTCGAAAAAGACGAGCGAAGCATGGGTCCCTGGGAGGGGTCCCAATCCAAACCCGCCTCGCGGCCGGCGCGCCTCGTGCTCGTCGCGGGCCTGACGGCGCTCTCGGCGCTCGCCGGCGCGGGGGTCGCGGCGATCGGCGTGCAATGGCCCGGCCTCATGGGCATGCCGCAACGGACCCAGGAGACGCGGGCCCTCAGCGTGCACGTGCCCTTCACGACCACACGAGAAGCGCTCCCCGTGCCCGCGGTGCAGCCGCCCGCGTCCACCGCCGCGGTGACGCCCGCGACGAACGAAATGGATATCGAGATCACGCCTGCGGAGGCCGTCGCTGCGGAGGCCGTCGCCCCGGCCGCCTCCGCGTCCGCCGGCGCGGGCCGCGCCCCCGTGCGCAAGGTCGTCGCCCCGACGACCACGGCTGCGAGCCCTGCCAAACCCACGCCGCCGGTGCACAGAGGCTACGACCCCTTCACGGGGCGCCATTGATACGGGGATCGAAGGAGCTTCGACATGAGGTCCGGGACGCAAACGGGAGCCGCGCTGTTCACGGCGATCGCGCTCTCCACCACGATGACGGCCGCCCGCGCCGAGGAGCCCACGTCCGCGCACGGGCTCGGCCCGGCCGAGCGCGCGGACGTGCTCTTCACGCGGGCGATGGAGCTCTCGGCGGAGGGGCGCGAAATAGAGGCCTGCCCCATGCTCGAAGAAAGCCTTCGGCTCGATGCGGCCATGGGCACGCGGTACAGGCTCGCGGAATGTTATGAAAAGACGAACCGTCGCGAGGCCGCATATCGGCTTTACACGGAGGTCGCGAGCGAGGCGCGGCGCGCCGGCATGAGCGATCGGGAGAGCCGGGCCCGCCTGCGCGGCGAGGCGCTGTCGGCGATGCTCGCGCGGCTCGTCGTCTGGGTGCCGAAAGAGGTCGCGGAGACGCCCGAGCTCGCGGTGACGCTCGACGGCAGGCCGCTCGATCGCGAGGCCTGGACCTGTGATCCGCTCCCGGTCGATCTCGGCGAGCACGTGCTCGAAGCCATGGCGCCCGGGCGAAAGCCCTATCGTCGCGTCGTGCCCGTGCACGACACGTCCGTGCCCATCGAGCTCAGCGTGCCCACGCTGCGCAACGAAAACGAAGCGCCGCCCACGCCGCGCGCGGTTGTCACGATTCCCTCGACGAAAAGAAGCGCAGAGACGGAGGCGCCGAGCGTGCGCACCACGGCCGCGCTCGTGCTCGGGCTCGGTGGCGCCGGCGCGCTCCTCGCGGGCGCGGGCATCGCCGCGGCGGCGCTGGCGACGGGCGGTTTGTCCGAGCCGGCGCGCGGCACGTCGGCGGTCGGCATCGGGATCGGCGGCGTGAGCCTCGTGGCTGCGGGCGTCCTTTGGCTCGTCACACCTCCTGCGAAGCGCGAAGGCGGCGCGGCGATGGCCATCGTACCGACCGTGGGTCCCCTCGGTGGCGGTGCTTCGCTCCTCGGACGATTCTGAGGCGCTCGTCCTTCCCCCGCGCCGAGCCCCTTTGGTACCCTCCGTCGGGAACGAAGGATTCACGGAGGGATTTGTCATGCGAAACCTGACCCTGTCCGACCTGCGCGCGGGGCTTTTGGACCTGTTCCATCACCGCGACGAGGCGCTCACGGCCACGCAGACGGGCAAGCTGTATGGTCCGATCCTGGCCGCCAAGCGCAAGGCGATCGAGCACCTCGAAGACGCGGCCGGCAGGCCGGTCGGGGATCTGACGGAGGCCGACGCGCATCACGACGGGCTCGGCGCGGCGATCTGGCATTACACCGAGGCCGTGCTCTCCCATCCGTTCGTGCCCGAGGAGCGGCGCGAGGCCGCGCGTCGCATTCGCGAGGCGTTCATCCGGGATCTCGGCGTGCTCAGCGACAGCTACGCGGAGGAGGCGGCCGCGGCGAAGCAGAACCGGCCGAAGCTCGCGGAGCTCGAAGCCGATCTGCGCGCCGCCCCGACGCCCGACGGAAAGACGCTCTACGACTGGGCGAGCGCGTTCGTGGAGCAAGGCGACAAACTGGCGCAGCTCCTCTCGACGCGCGGGCAGGCGACGGGCTTCGAGTATTTCCGCCAGCAGACGGCGCTCCGCGTGACCACGATCGGCCAGCTCGGCCGGTTCCGCGCGGCGCTTCGCGACGAGCTGGTCGAGCACCCGGACCTGCCGCGTGATCTCGACGAGCGGATTTTCGGCGGCTTCGACGAGCTCACGCAGAAGCGCGCCGAGGCGAAAGAAAACGCGCGCAAGTAAAGGGACGGTTTCCATTCCCTCATGCCCGGCCCCTCTCCCGCGCGGGAGAGGGGCGAGCGGGGACGAGGGGCTCAGCCCTTCGGCGCGACGAGCTTCGCGAGGTCCCGCGCCTGCTTGGCGTATTCGGCTTTGCCGAGTTTGTCGTAGCCCTTGGCGAGGTCCTCGTAGATCTCGACCATCTCGGGGGGCTCGGGCTTCGTGAGGATCGCGCTGTTCAGCTCGAAGATGGCCGAGACTTGCCGGCCCGTGCGCGCGAGGGCCTTGGCGTAGAGGCGGTGGACCTTGGCGTTCGAGACGTCGACGTAGATTGCGCTCTCGCCCACCTTGACGGCCTCTTCCCATAGGCCGCGCTCGGTGAGCAGCTCGAGGAGGCGCACCCAGACGCGCCGGTCGTGCTGATCGAGGAGCGCGAGCCGCCGCAATGCATCGAGCTGCCCGGCGACGTCCTTTTGCGCCTTCGCGAGGTCGTAGAGGCCCTGGAGCGGCTCGGCTTGCGAGGGGTCGAACTTGAAGGCGGCCTCGAAGGAGGCCTTCACGCGCGCCTTGTCCTTGCGCAGCTCCGCGAGGTCGGCGGCCTTCATGCGCATGACGTAGCCGTCGTGGCCGTTCGCCACCATCTTGTCGATGATCCGCGCCGCGTCGTCGAGCTTCTTTTCACTCATGGCGAGGCGCAGGCGCACGAAGTTCCCGTCGGGCTGCTTCGGATCGAGGGTGAGCGCCTCGTCGAGCACCGCGAGCGCCTCCGGCTTCTGCCCGTCCGCGAAAAGCGCGAGCGCGAGCTGCACGAGCTTCTTCGCGTTTTTCGGATCGTTACGCAGCGCCTTGCGCGCCTCGTCGAGCGGAGGCGCGTGCAGGTCCGGCACGTATTGCTTTTCGTAGCGCGAGAGGCGCTTCTTCAGCCATTCGCGGAACTGCCGATCGACCTCGTCGTGCGGCACGCCGAGCGCGCCCTTGATGACGTCCGGCGTGCGCTCGCCTTTGCCCCAGCGCGGCAGCATGGCCGCGACCTTGTCGAATCCGTATTTGTCGGCCATGAACACGACGAGCTGGCTCGCCGCGAAATAGGCCATGGTCACGTCCTCCACGGAGTCGACGTGCGTGAAGGCGCGGTTGAAGCCGTCGAGCGGCGGGATGCGCCCGCCCTTCAGCGCGGCGAAGAGCGCGGGGTCCTCCTCGCGTTGCCATTCGGGCCGGCGAATGATGGTCTCGTACTCGCTGAGCCCCTCGGTGAACCAGCGGGGGACGTGGCTCTTCGAATACTGAATCGCGAAGACGTGCCCGAGCTCGTGCCAGAGCACGTTGCCCCAGTTGAACGGGCCCGCCCCGGGCGAGAGCGCCGCGAGGGACTGGCCGAAGCAGACGCCCTGGATGCCGACGTTCGGCAGGCCGCTCGTGCGGATGCTGAAATGCTCCGAATCGGCGTAGAGCTCGATCGAGACGGGCATCTTCGGGGTGTAGCCATACCGCTTCACCATCGAATCCCACGCCTCGTCGAGCATACGCGGCACGTACCGCTCGAGGACGGCCTTCTCTTCCTTGTGGTAACGAATGCGGAAGCGCGTGCCGTTCGTCGCGACGTACTCCCCGGGGATCGTCTTCTCGAAGAGGTTCAGCGTGTTGTAGGCGCGGACGTTGAACCGATCCTTCTTCCACGACTTGCGCAGCGCATCGAGGCCGCCGTCGTCGTCGCCGAGGCGGATCTTGTTCAGGCCGAGCGTCGCGAACGCCTTCATGTCCTGCGCGTCGACCTGCGTGGCCTCGTCCATCATGCGGACGATGTCTTCGTACCGATGCTCCCACTCGGCGTACTCCGCGACGATCTGGAAGAACGCGGAGTACTCGGGGCAGAGCGAGAGGACCTGCTTCTTCGTGGCCTCGTAGCCCGCGAGATCGTCGGCGAGGAAGCGCGTCGCCGCCTTCATCGAGAGCAGCTCCAGGTGCGTCGGGTCGACCTCGAGCCCGCGCTTGATGGCCGCGTCGGCCGCCGCGATGTCCATCGTGCGCAGCGCGAGGCCGGCGCGGATCACGTACGCGGAGGTGAGGTTCGGGTTCACCTCGAGCGCCTGCTTGATCTCGCTCTCGGCCGCCTCGAAGTCCATGGCGTTCTCGAGCTTGACGCGCGCCATGGCGACGTGGACGCGTGGATCCTTGGGCGCGAGCTTCTGCGCGGCCTTGACGGACTCGCCCGCTTCGCCGGGGTTGTACTTGTCGAGGAAGAGCTCGGCGCGCCAGAGCAACGTCTCGACCCGCGTCTTCGCGCCCGCCTTCTCGGCCTCGCCGTACGCCTGGTTCGCGTCGTGCGCCGAGCGCAGGAGGTGCGCCGCGCGGCCGACGAGCGAGAGGCCCTCGGCGTCACGATCGTTGATCGTGTCGTCGTTGTACGCCTCGACGAGCCTGCGCAGCGGCACGCTCGCCGCGCCGCGTTTTCCGCTGCGGATCAAGAGCTCGCCGAGCACGAGCCGCGCCCTGTGCGCCGTGTCCTCGTCCGCGACGTCCTTCACGGCGTCGATCGCTTCGTTCACCTTCCCCTGTGATGCGAGCGCCTCGGCGATGAGGGGAGCGGCCTGGATCTTCGCGTCCTTGCCGAGCGACGCGGCGCTCTTCGCGGTCTTCACCGCGTCGGCGTAGCGGCCCTGCAGGAGCGCGAGGCGCGCCTTCTCGACGAGGGCCTGGGCGCGCTCGGGCCCGGACTTGACGGCGTCGAGCTCCTTCTCCGCAGCGGCGTAATCGCCCTTCTGCGTGAGGATCGCGGCGCGTCCGAGGACCTTGCTGGACGCTTCGTCCGCGAAGGATCCAGCGGGCGCGAGCAAGGTGGCGGCGAAGAGGGCAGCGAGGAAAGGACGGTTCGTGCGCATGTTCGTCGGGCCGGAAAGGCAGGTTCTTTCTTACGACGCGGGCCGGCCCCTTTCCAGGGGCGACAGAGAGCCAGCAGACGAGCGGGGGCGCGAGGGCTCGACGTCGCTGGCTTTTGGACCGAAAGAAGTCTAGGAGGAGCGGCGCCGTGGGTGTGAGGGCATGCGAAACGGAACGCGCGCAAGAGCGCGAGGGCGCGCACGAGGACACGCGCCGGACGTCGCGACGCGTCAGCGAGCTCGTCGAACAGGGTCTCGTGGCACGCGGGGAGATGGAGGCGCTCGAACGGGTCGCGGAGCGCTTCAGCGTGGCCATCACGCCCGACCTCGTGGATCTCGTCACGCCGGGTGATCCGAACGACCCGATCGCGAAGCAGTTCCTGCCGAGCAAACGCGAGCTCAGGATCCTGCCGGAAGAACGCGTGGATCCGATCGGCGACGATCCGCACACGCCGGTCAAGGGCATCACGCACCGCTACCCCGATCGGCTCCTCTTGAAGCCGGTCCACGTCTGCCCTGCGTACTGCCGCTTCTGCTTCCGGCGCGAGAAGGTCGGGCCGGGCAGCGAGGTGCTGTCGCGCGAGGAGCTCGCGGCGGCGATCGCGTACGTGCGCGCGCACGAGGAGGTGTGGGAGGTGATCCTGAGCGGGGGCGATCCGCTGATCCTGCCGCCCCGCAAGCTCGCCGAGATCACCGCGGCGCTCTCCGCGATCCCGCACGTGCGGGTCTTGCGCGTGCACACGCGCGTGCCGGTGATGGATCCCGGGCGCGTCGACGAGGCGATGATCGCAGCGCTGCGCGTGCCGGACCTGACGACCTACGTCGTTTTGCACACCAACCATCCCCGCGAGCTTGGTCCGAAGGCGCGCGAGGCGTGCACGCGGATGGTGGACGCGGGGATCCCGATGCTGTCGCAGACGGTGCTCTTGCGCGGGGTGAACGCGGACGCCGAGACGCTGAAGGCGCTCTTCCGGGAGCTCGTCGTTTTACGCGTCAAACCCTATTACCTGCACCACGGGGATCTGGCGGTGGGGACGGGGCATTTCCGGACGAGCATTGCGGAGGGGCAATCGATCCTGCGCGAGCTCAGGCAGAGTTTATCGGGGATCGCGCAGCCGACGTACGTGCTGGATATCCCGGGCGGCTACGGGAAGGTGCCGATCGGGCCGGGATATCTCGGGCCGGAGGGGGAAGACGGGCGGCGGACCGTGGAGGATCCGTGGGGGCGGAGGCATGTGTATCCGCCGGGGAGCGAAGAGACGGGGGGCTGAGACATCATGAAAGTGGGCATCGTCGGGGCGGGCATGGTCGGGAGCGCGGCTGCATATGCGCTCGCAATGCAGGGGATCGCGAGCGAGGTCGTGCTGGTCGACAGGAATGCGGACCTCGCCCTCGCCCAGGCCGAGGACATTTCGCACGCCGTGCCTTTTGTCTCCGCGACGACGGTTCGCGCCGGCTCCTTCCGTGATCTCGACGAGACCTTCGTGGTGATCCTGGCCGCCGGCGTCAACCAGAAGCCTGGCGAGACACGTCTCGAGCTTTTGGGTCGCAATGCGGAGGTCTTCCGTGAGGTCGTCGGCGAGGTGCTCGCCGTCTCGCCCGACGCCATTTTGCTGATCGCCACGAACCCTGTCGACGTCATGACCCACGTGGCCACGCGTCTCTCGGGTTTGCCGGCGCGGCGGGTGATTGGCTCGGGGACCATCCTCGACACGGCCCGGTTCCGCAGCCTGCTCGGCCGGCACCTCGGAATCGCGCCGCAATCGGTGCACGCTCATGTGCTGGGGGAGCATGGAGACAGCGAGGTGCTCGTGTGGTCGAATGCGCGCGCGGGCTCGATATCGCTGCGCTCGTTCGCGGATCAGGTCGGCAAGCCGCTCACCGACGAAGTTCGGGCCGCCATCGACGACGGGGTGCGGAACGCTGCCTACAAGATCATCAAAGGCAAGGGCTCGACGTATTACGGCATCGGCGCGGGGCTCGCGCGCATCATCAGAGCCATCGCCTTCGACCAGCGGGACGTTCTTTCGGTCTCGATCGTGACGCCGGAGGTCGTAGGCATCACGGATGTCGCGCTCTCGATCCCCCGGGTGATCGGCGCGGCGGGCGTGCTCTCGGACCTGATGCCCGAGCTCGACCTCGCGGAGGCATCTGCGCTCGTACGCAGCGCGACGATCTTGAAGGAGAGCGCGGACTCCGTGCCGCTTTGATCGCGGGAGGGGAGCGGGCGACGTCGGTGATCGACGCGCCACGCTCCGGCTCCAGCGCGAAGATGGGGGATTCGTCAGGCGGGGCGTTTCAAGGCGGGCGCGTCATGCCTCGCGCGGGGTCTCCGCGTCCGGCGCGCCTGCGTTCTGCTGGTTCTTGCGGCGGGTGGCGACCCCCTTGTCCGCGTATTGCGTCCGGTACTGGATCGCGGACTCGAAGGTCGCGAGCAGGGCGGGCTTGTTCTCGTCCTTCGCGGTATCGAGGACGGTCTTGGCGAGCCTGCTGATCAAGCCCTCGAGTTTGTCCTCGTAGTAGGCCTCGCTCTCCCGGAGGACCTCGGCGAGTTTGTCGGCCTCGGGGCGCTGGGCGCGGATCTGCTCCAGGGTCTGCGCCGTCTCGACGATCTCGTCATAACAATCCGGATGGATACGCGCCGCATTGCCGTGCTCGGGCATCGCGGCGGCGAGGTCGGCGAGGACGCCGGCGCATCCTGGCTTCGAGCGCTTGAGCCTCGCAAGCTCGCCTTGCTTGACGTCGACGAGCTTGTTCTTGAACGGCATCGCGTCGACGATGCCCTTACCCGTATACTTTCCGATCGCGTTCTCAGACATGGTCATCCTCCTTGTGCAGGGGAGTGGGCCCTGTGTGCGCGTTCGACGGGCTCGTCGGCAACGGCTTGGGTGTTCGTCGACATGCTCGCTGCGGTTGTCGGCAACGCCCGGGGGCTCCGTCGACATGCTCGCCGCGCTCGTCGGCAACGAGGAGGGGCCGTGTCGACGTGCTCGCCGGGCTTGTCGGCAACGCCCGGGGGCTCCGTCGACAGGCTCGCCGCGCTTGTCGGCAACGCCCGGGGGCTCCGTCGACATGCTCGCCACGCTCGTCCGCGACGCCCGGGGGCTCCGTCGACATGCTCGCCACGCTTGTCGGCAACGAGGAGGGTCCTTGTCGACATGCTCGCCACGCTCGTCCGCAACGCCCGGGGGCTCCGTCGACATGCTCGCCGCGCTCGTCCGCAACGCCCGGGGGCTCCGTCGACATGCTCGCCACGCTCGTCCGCAACGCCCGGGGGCTCCGTCGACATGCTCGCCACGCTCGTCCGCAACGCCCGGCCCCGTGGCCATTCGCCTATCCAGAAAACGCAGAGCACTGTACATGAAACGCAAGATAAGCAGGCGGATGCATTCTTCGCGGTTGCATCCTCGCCTGGCGCGATAGAGGATGACGGCGGATGGACGCTCCGTCGTCGATCTCGGCAGAATTGCCGCGATCGCTCACGCGACGGAACCTGGCCCCAGGAGAGCGGTTTCCTACCCGCGAATGGAACGTCGAGCGCTGCGCGCCCGAAGAAGAGGAGCCTATGGCGACGAACGCTGATTTGAACTTCGATACGGCCTACGAGATCGGCAGCGAGGGATATACCTATCTCTATCCCCTCGTGTTGATGGACGTGACGCGCCGGCAGATGACGAACACCAAGGA
This sequence comes from Polyangium mundeleinium, assembly GCF_028369105.1. Classification (NCBI taxonomy): domain Bacteria; kingdom Pseudomonadati; phylum Myxococcota; order Polyangiales; family Polyangiaceae; genus Polyangium; species Polyangium mundeleinium. The sequence continues at coordinate 12,305,271 of NZ_JAQNDO010000001.1, forward strand.
GATCGACCTCGCCACCTGGCGAGCCCCGGCCAACGTGTTCATGAACAACCCGCGCTTCCCGGGGCCGGCAGACCGCACCGTGGTGCGACCCAACTTCGACACGCTTTATTCGAGCGCGTGGCTCGATCTCGTGCGCGAGCCCCTGGTCATCAAGGTCCCCGCGTCCGGTGGACGCTACTACCTCTTGCCCATGCTCGACATGTGGACGGACGTCTTCACCTGCCCCGGCCCCCGCACGACGGGGACAGCGGCCCAGCAGCTCGTCATCGTCGGCCCGGGGTGGAAGGGGACGATCAACCCGGCCCTGAACCTGCAACGGATCGACGCGTCGACGCCGTATGTCTGGATCATCGGACGAACGCAGTGCAACGGTGAATCCGACTATGCCAGCGTGCACGAGTTCCAGAATGGCCTCCAGATCATCCCTCTCTCCGCCTACGAGGCCGGGCGGCCGCCGCCGCCGCCCGTCGGGTCGGACGGCGATGACATCAGCCTCGAAGAGCCGTTGGTGGTCGTGGAGAAGATGACGCCCGAGACGTTCTTCGCCTATGGCGCGGACCTGATGCGCCGGATTCCGGCGCACTTCAATGACTACCCCATCCTCGCGCGCTTGGCGCGGGCGGGCTTCGTGGCGGGCCAGCCGTTCGACCTGAACGCAGCCCCGGCGGTGGTGCAAGACGCCTTCAAGAGAGCGGCCCCCGACGCCCTCGCCCAGATGAAGGCGAAGCAGGTCTCCCTCACGCCGCTGACGAATGGCTGGGTATATCCGAACGAGATGATGGGGACCTACGGGACGAGCTACCTCCGCCGCGCGATCATTGCCCTCATCGGGCTGGGCGCCAATCTCCCGGAGGACGCAATCTACCCGACCGCCTACGTGGATTCCACGAGCACCGCGCTGGACAGCGCCATGCCTTACACGCTGCGCTTCGAGGCCGACAAACTGCCACCGGTGAACGCCTTCTGGTCCGTGACGTTGTACGACGAGCAGGGATACCAGGTCCCGAACGCCATCGACCGCTTCTCGCTGGGCACGCGAAACAACCTGGCCAAGGGCCCCGATGGCTCCGTGACGCTGTACGTCCAGCGCTCCATGGACGAGGCCGATCCGAGGCGGTCGAACTGGCTGCCGGCACCCCAGCAGGGCGCGTTCAACCTCACCATGCGGCTGTACTCGCCGAAGCGGGCGGCGATCAATGCAGATTGGCACCCACCCGCGGTCTCGCGAGCGACGTGACCCTCGACAGGCGCGCGGGCGTGGGAGCAGGCGTCACGCAAGCGCGAGCGTCTTCAGGTGCTCCCGGGCGAGGTGCAGGCGGGCGTAGGCGGTCTTCGTCTTGATGCCGAGCGCTTCGGCGATCTCCCGGATGGAACGGCCCTCCAGGTAAGGCACGACCACGGCACGGATGCGCGGCCCGATCTTCAAGAGGAAGCGCTTGAGCCGGAACATCCCGTACGCCGCCTGCACGAACAACCCCACCGACTCCGCTTCTTCCTGCTCGGGAAGGTCCTCCGAAAGCCCCACGAGGACCTCCCGTTCGCAACGCGCAAGCTTTCGATGATTGCGCGCATGGTTGAGCCCGATCACGAGGAGCCACGGACGAGCCTGCTCCGGCATGACGAGGCATTCAAGGCGTCGCCAGGCCGTCAGGAAGACGTCCTGCACGAGGTCGTCGACGTCGCCGGAAGGGATGGCCTGGCCGAGAAGGAGGCGGCGCAGGAAAGCGCGGTGTTCGAGGTAAAGACGCCCGAGGAGGGCGTGCGCCGCCGTAAAGTTTGCCGGCGGCGGATGGAGCGGTATCGTTGCCATACTCATGACTCCGGGTTGCACGGGGTTGTGGGGAGACGCCGGTCGGTGTTGAGAGCGCCGGCTGGCGTCGCTTGCTTTGTCCCATGAAGTGGGGGCGAAGGCAATGGGAAAAGGTTGGATTGGTTCGTCGCGGGAGAGCCACGATCCGCTGAGAATGGTGGATCGAGCACCGCAATGAACGCCGTGATCCTGGCGATGCGGGGCGGGCCGTCTTGGTGGAGGACAGCCCGCCGTGTGGTTCACGATGCGCGGCGGTAGACGAGACGGCTCAGGGTGGCGATGACGTGGGCCATTCGAGCTTGCGCTGGCGCACCCTGTAGGGCTGGGCCACGGGCGGCGCGTCGCTTGGATCAACCATCACCAACGACCAGCGGAACGAGACCAGCCAGGTCAATCTGCGTGACGGTCGCAAATCGAACGTTTGAAAAGAGGACGAGACGTACCGCGCCAGGCGTCTCGGTGTGCGACGAACACGCTGCTCTGCGAGGCGATTCGATGAACCAAACGGCGGGCTTCGTCAGCTGCATTGTGTTGTTAGGCTCTTGGCGCTGAGACGCGGCCGCCCAGCGCCCCGCGAAGTTGTTCGTACAGCTGCTTTGCTAAACCGAGAGCGGGTAGGCCGGCGACCTGCCCGTCGCCGAGCTCGATGACGGTCCAGCGACCATCCTCGCGGAGGGCGACATCCATGGTGAAGAAGCGACTCCGGACGCGGCTCGCCACGTGGTGCATCCAGTCGCTCGGCGGCGGCGCCGGTGGCGTCGCCAGGTCGCCCCAGTAGGGGTGAGCCAGGAGCAGTTCACCATCGAACCAGAACGTGCGCACCTCGGCGGCCAGAGGCATCGCGCTCCGCGGATGACGACCGACGATCCGGAGCGGTACGTACTCCCTGAAGACGAGCCCCTCGTTCAGGTCTTCGCCCTGGAGCTCCATGAATCGCCGGACGACTCTCTCGACGGCGGGTCGGTCCTCGGCGTTCGGGATGAAGCAGGCCTCGTTCCAGTCGTGCTTCTGGGACTTCACGAAGTCCTTGACGATGACCGGACCCGAGCCGAAAAGCTGCAGCCGCTCGAATACTTGGCTGAACTCGACCGGTCCTTGCACCGGAAGCCACGTGGTCCGCGGGGTGTCTCCCTCGAGCGCGGAGTAGCTTTCTGGCAAGTGGTGGCAGAACCGATACGCGTCCGGGTCGTTCACCAGGGATACTCCCCGTGCGGTGAGCGCCGCATGGAACGCTGCATAATGCTGGACACGCATCATCCAGCCCCGATAGACCGCCGTCACCGGCTGTGTGGGCACATGACGTACCGCCCCCGAAGCGTCGCCTTCCGACGCCTTGGTATGGTCGATGAGGGCCGTGGAGAAGCCCGCGTCCTTCGCCGCGGTGTGCTCCTCGGCAAAGTCGGCATCGACCTCGCGGGGACGGAACGGCTGACTACAAAAGAGGATCATGGTCATAGAATGAGCCTAACGCGGCGGTCTGCTGCCCGGACGGTCAGCAGCACCGGCTTGTTGGACCGGCTTCGGCTCGCATATGACATGCGGTTTCTCCGTCAGCACGAGATTATCGCACAAGAGAAGGTCGCTCTGTTCATCCGGCATCTCGTTCGCAGGGATGTCGACGACTCGTCCACGGCCTGGAACCTCACGTATATGTGTTGCGATCAGCTTCATCAGGCGCGGTTCTGCGAACGCGAAATAGCCCTGCTCGCGCAATGCATCCGCGAGTTCACCGCAGCGCTGGGAATCTGCCCATTCATGTGGGCCACAGAGGTATTCCTTGAGTTCAGGAAAGACCTGCCACGGTTGTCGGCTGCTAACGATGAACTCGCCAACCCCAAATGAGGTGAATGCGCGCCTGCCTCTCGGACCAAAATCGACCCGAACACGGCGACCATCTCGGAGATTCTTGATGTCGAACTCGAGCCCGTGGAAGTGGAACGCCCATTCGCCATCCGCCGTCCTGTTGATGCCATCGAGCCCCGGATCGTCCCGGCGCCGGCCGAGGATCCAGTACTCGAACGGATCGATGCCGATGGCCTGAGCAACGAGTGGGATCAGTTCTCGCTGACGAGCCACCAACTCGACCGCCGCAGACAAAAATTGGCACTCAAGTTCGGTCATCCCTGTGGCCTCTGCTCTCCTGGTCGAACGCACTGTTCAGCCGCGGGGTACGCGGTCGAGCGGGGCGAGGCGGCGTGCTCCGTCGGTCTGCAACACGTCGTTGGGCGGTACCGCTGTACGGTGCCGCGTCGGTCCGCATTTCGGTCGGCCTCAGGGCGTGCGTTGGGCGGTTCTGCCTTCCGATGCGGGTTTCGCCTCACCGCGCTCGCAGCGATTCGAGCGCGCGCGCCACCGCTGGGAAGCGCGCGGCGAGGGTGCGCTCGATCCATCGGTTCCCCAGGATGATCACGAGGAACAGAGGACCCAAGAGGCAAACGGCTTCGATCGACGTGCGTGCGGCCGGGTAGAGAGCGTAGGCGACAGCGAGGGCGAGCACGCCGGCGAGCAGCACCACGCCGGCGTGCCACAGCGACCAGCGCGGCATCGTCGACAGATGCGGCAGGTAGGGCGTGACCTCGAGGAGTCCGCGCTCCACCGCGGACTTGCAGGCCAGAGGCGGCAGCGCCACGAAGAGGTGGTCGTCTCCGTGGGTCTCGACGGAGAACAGGCGCAGCTCGCACCCCAGCGCGTGGGCGCGGGCGTTGCAGAGGTCGACGAAATCGAAGACATCCATGGCCTCTTCGCTCTCCGCCCAGGCGCGGATCTCGGCGTCGAAGCACGCGTCCTCTGGCACGCCGATCATCTTCGGCAGCTCTCCCCAGGCGTCCCCGTCCTTGTGGTCGAAGCTGTGAAGCCAGCGCTTCCCCTTGCGAACGGCAAGGTCGTCGGAGCCACTGGCGGCGTAGAGCAGCAACCACACCTCCTCGGAGCCGCTCTCGTGGAACTGCCATCGGCCCTCTCCCTTGTCGTACTCGGCCCAGGAATTCAGGCCCTCGCCGACATCGTCCACGAAATCGTCAAGGGAGACCCTGCGGAGCCGTCCCGTCACCGCCGCGAAGTCGGTGAGCCAGGTGGAAAGCCGGTACTGCCGCGCCGCCGGGCGCGCCCCGAAGACCTCGAGCATGGGGCCGAGGTGGGGGGCCCGGGCCACGAGCGCCTGCTCCACGCCGGCCCGTAGCGAGGCGAGCCTTGCGACCTCGACGACGTCGAGCGCCACGCTCGGGTTGCGCCGGGTGAGCGAGGGGATGGCTTCGCCTGCAAGCGACGTCAGCCCGCGGAGGAGCGCGCTCACCTCGCCGTCCGGCAGGACGCGCCCGTCCACCATCCCGGCGATCCGGAGCTGCCGGAAGCGCTCCGATAGCTCGAAGGCAAAGGCCTCGGGCGCACGCGTGTAAAGGGTGACGCGCAGTTGAAGCAGGATCGGGGGAGTCACGGCGGGCGAACCTAACAGGTCTCTGCACCCTTTGCGACCGGCAGGACGCCGTGCCGACGGGAGCGCGACGCGTCTGCCGATGGCCCTCTCGCGGCCTCTCGACTCAGCCCCAGCCGGAACGAAGCTGCCGTGGCCGTCGAGAGGGTGGCTGCCCGCCCAACGTCTGAATCAAGCCGCGCCGCGAAGTGGTGTCGGCTTGAATGAATTGTTGGCCGTCATTCCATGGGCTGGCGGATGATTGTCTTCCATTTTTCAGGTGCCGCCTTTCGAATGTCGCTCAGATAGATCTCATGGTGCTTGCCCCTGAGGGCAGAACGGCTTGAGATGTAGTCATGCACCCGCTGGATTGTCGGACCTTCCGCCGAGAACGGGCCTACATGCAACGTTTGCGCACACCGACCTTCTCCAAATTGTTCAAAGCGAATGCCTTTGAGCCCGGGCAGTCCCTTCTTGTCTTGAACGCTGGCAATCGCCGACTGGACCATCTGCTTTGCAGCTTCCGGCGGCTGCATGATCATCATTGTCCATTTCCAGCTTTCCTTTTCATCGCGGCTGAAGCCAGTCAAGTCGTCCGCCCACCACAGACCTTCGAGTGGCATGACCACGTAGTCGAGCCCCTTCTCCTTCTTTAGTGCAAACTTTATGGTGTATGAGACCGAATAGAGAGCCTCTACTGCCTCTTTGTAACTCTTGGATGTGTTGGGATTCCCTTCGCCATCGACCATCAGAAAGTTGAACGCTGGAACGTCAACTTCGACCACCTCCTTTGCGGAAGGCTTGTACAGGTCTTTCAACTCGCTCTTGAGATCAATCTTGTTCACGAGCCCTCCAATGACGGCTCACGCGCGGGTGTGCTGCGGTGCGCCGTGCCGAGCAAAGCGAAGCTCGACGCACCGTCAGCACCAGCTGCTTGTTCGGCAGTTCACTGGTGTCCATGCGAAACCACCGGTGCAAGGCTCGAGCAAGGGAAGGAGCCATGTGACCCTATCTTTCACGACGAATCCGGTACTTGGCCCCCTCCTCAAGAGGGTCCAGGTGGGCGGCGAAATAGTCGGGCGATACGTCTTTGACGACAGCAGGGGCTTGGGTTTCATCGCCAGCCCAGCACGAAAACACCTCGACATCTCCGCCGCGAAGCGCAGCGCGTACGAGCGCGTGGAGGCGCTCGCGCGATCGTTGTTCGGCGAGGAATTCGCTCCGCTCGTCCTCGAAAAGAGCGGGAAGAAGTGGAAGCACGTCCGCCACGACGTCAAACCCTTCAAGCCCGAGCTGCTGGCTGCGGAATCCGCAACCGCAGCTCTCGTGCGAGCCGATAGAGTGGACGTACGGCTGTACGAACTGCATGCGTACCGGCGCGTCCGCAGGCTCCGGCCTCACGTGGAGAGCCCCCGGAGCCGCGTCGGGCGCCTCGGGTGGCGTCACGCCGGCAAGAGGAGTCGCGGAACCAAGCCAAACCATCAAGCACATCCTCGGGTACTCCTGGGCGCCTCGATCAAGTCAGCCGGGCGGTGGTCCGAGAGCCGTTCGCGACCCCTCGTCTCGCAGGTGCGTCCGTCGCAGATGCGCTCGCGAGTGTACGCGCAGACTGCCGAACGAACCGCTCTGCCGCATCGCGGGCCGTGCTGAGCGAAGCGAGGCTCGGCGCCCCGTCAGTACCAGCCGCTTGTTGGGCAGCACGAGTCGCATCATTTCGCGTCCGGTCGTCCGGTTGCCATTACGCTCACGTTCGCGCAGTGTACCACTGCTCCGGTCACAGGCTCGTCCCCATGGTCGCAGATGAACGGCGTAGCCGCCGGATCCGCGCGATCGTACGCATCCTCGAAGATCATCATACAGCGCCCGCGACGGTCGAACGCAATCGTCATACCGGCGAGAGGTCCCCTTGGGATCTCTTCGCAGCGATCGGTATTTGGGTTGGTGCGAGCGGTCTTGAGGCCGAGAGAGTCGCATCGGAAGTTGATCGGCTTCCACCAGCCGACGAAGAAATGGCTCCCGACGGGCCGCGTTTCGGTCCACCCGATGCCTAGCAGCCCGACATCCTCTGCGCGGGCCTGGCCACAGACTCCTCGCTCGCAAGTCACGGCGCTCTCAGGAGGGTAGTACTCCCAGGGCCGGCGCCGAAACGTGGCAACCAAGTCCAACATGGCTGCAAGGGCTTCGCACCCGACGAGCTGAGTGACCTCTACGGTCGTGTCGGCGTCCATTGCCGCAGACGACGATTGCGATGCAGCCCGCTCCTGCACAGCCGACGTCGCGGTGACCCCGGCGCCGGGCGTCGCGCCCTCATCATTAGCGGAGCAGGCCTTGCAGCCGAAAGGTGCCATGGCCGTGCAACACATCAGCGCATACACCACTGCGACAGGAGAACTCTTGGTCGAGGCTGGACGATGCATGCATGCACTCGGTGAACGGCTCAGGTGCATCTGCCCAACGTTCGGCTCACCCGCGTGCGACGGAGGGGCGCCGTCAGGCGCCACGAAGTGACCGCCGTCGGGTGCAGCCGTGAGCTCGGCGGTTCATGCTGATGCAACTGGCAGAGAGAGCTTCCACGCGCGATCAGCCCCCGAGGAATTCGTCCGTCACCCGCACAAGCTCGTCGGGATGCGTCCAGATGAGCGCGTGGCCAGCGCCATCGATCATGACGAGCCGAGACCCGGTGATTCCGTCGTGGAGCATCTTCGCGTGGTGGAACGGGACCGCGTCATCGTTCGAGGCGGCGACGACGAGCGTCGGACATCTGATCTGGTCCAGGCGGCGCCTGCTGTCGAACGCCATCGCCTCCCTCCACGCGGACACCATCAACTTGTCGTCCTGGTTCGCGATGAGGCCGATAACCCAGTCGGCACGCTCCTTGGCAAGCTGCTTCAACCCTTGTGAGACGAGGAGCTTCGCAAACCGCCTCATGCCGAGGGCGTGGACGAGAAACGGAACGATGTGGCCTTCGATCCTTTCGCGAAATGTCGCCATGTTGAAGGCGTAGGTGCATGCGAGCACGAGGTGGTCGCATCGACGGGGGTGGTCAAGGACCAGTTGTTGCGCAATTGCACCGCCCTGCGAATAGCCGAGCACCGCGGTAGAGTCGATGCCCAGATGGTCGAGCAGGCGCGACAGGTCAGATGCAAGCTGTGCCGCCGTATACGGCGGCGCAAGTCCCCGACTCCGCCCGTGGCCGCGCAGGTCTGGAACAATCACGCGATGCCGGGCTGCAAGATGTTCGATGACCGGCTCGAACATCTCCCCAGTGATCATCAACCCATGTATGAGCAGGAGGGGCGGTCCCGATCCGCGCTCGGTGAAGTAGACGAGATCTGAGGGCACCGGAACAGAGCTCATGGCAGCACGTTTCTGGGCCGGAGCCGCCCAACGTCACGGTCTGCCGCGGACTGGGGCCGTCCAGCGAAGCGAAGATGCTCGGCCCGTCGGCAGCAACGGCTTGTTGGGCAGTACATGACGGTCCTGATGCTCCTTGCGTTTGCGCATTGCAGCTCGATATGGGGAGCGGGCCGGCGCGAGTGCTTCGCCCCCGGCTTGTCCGAGCACGAGCCGGGCCGACGCGTGGGGCGGAGCGCGCACGTCATTGCGACACCCAGGAGCAATACTCGACGGGCGTGGGCGCTGGACCGCATCGGCCACCGAGGTTCGCGCCGAGCTTGAACACGTAGACCCTGCCGTCCTGAGACACCCAGCCCGCCTCCAGGTGATCCCAGACCCCACAGGACCCGCCGACGTCTCGCGTCGGCACAGCCGCTTCGCCCATCGTCCCCGGGAGCCCGTGCACCACGAGCGGCAGTTTGGCGTCTCCGGAGCGCGTGCGCCGCAAGAGTTCGACCTTGTAGCCCTCGCCCACGAACTGGAACTCGACCGCGTTGAAACGCAGCGTGTGCGGATCGACGGCGACACCGGAAGGGCCGCAGTCTTGGCCGCCGATCTCTCCCGGGATCAGCGATTGCCAGCGGCCCTTGTCCAAGGCTCGCTGCGCCTGCGGGCGACGGGTGGCCCGTGCCGATTGTGCCCAGAGCGTGAACACGGCCTGTTTGTTCGTTCGGACGTCGAGGAAGGCGAGGTGCAGGCTGGCTTCTTCCTCGATGGTCCATCGCTCGTCGAGAATGGCGATGGTTCGACCATCGTCGCTGATCGCCGGGAATCGCCTTGCGACCTCGGGTTCGACCGTGGTCGTTCCGTCCGGGCGCTGATCGAAGCGGAGCGTGACCGGCATGAACGCCGCATCGGCCTTCGGCGCTCCGGCGTTACACTTTCCGTCGCTCGAGGGCGCCGCATGAGCGTCCCCGTCGGGCGGGCTCGGGGGAACGCTCGCTTGTGGCGAGGGGATGCTCGATGGCGACGGGATGCTCGATGGCGAGGGGATGCTCGACGGCGACGGCGCGGCGCCGCGACACGCCGCGACCACCCCGATCGAGGTCGTGAACGCAGCCTTCGTCCATCGAGAGATCATGGTGCAGTATACATACGCCTCGGCGATCTGGAACAGTGCATCGTGGTGTCCGTCCCTTGGGACTGCGTCGATACGCCAAGATGAGGTTTGTCGGCCCAACGACAGGTTCAACCGCAAGGGCTGCCTGGAGGCGTGTCCGCGCAGCAGCAGGCACGGCAGCGGGCATATCCGTCACGGGAGCGAGCACCCGTGGCCACGCAGCCCTTGTCGGTTGCAACCGCTTGTTAGCCAGGTCAGCGCTACGAAAGCAGTCTCGTGAACGCATTCACCCCCCTCTCTACGTGAGCGATCTCGGCGATCTGCTGGATCCTGGGCCAGGGAAGATCGGCGCAGTCTACACCAGCGCCCGAGATCTGACCGGCAATTGCAGCAATCGTATCTGTGTCACCGCCGAGGCCAGCCGCCTCGGCCAGCAGAGTCTCCAGCGATAACGACATGTTCGAGCGCGCCACGTATAGCGCGAGCGGAACCGTGTCGACGACGCGGCCAGAATTCCCAAATTCGGTTGCAATCGTAGCGGGGGATTTGCGGAGCGTTTGGAGCTCCAGGAGCCTGTCGCGCACGGCGGAGTCCGGCGTAATCGCAGCCGCTTCGTCCAGTAGATCCCGGACGCTCGACCGGGCGCGGGCGCGAATGGCGACAATCACGGCGACCGCACCGGCATAGGCCTCTTCGTTTCTGTGCGTGATACGTGCGACATCACGAACAACTCGGCGGTCATTCTCGACTTCGGGGTCGAGCATGAATGCCAGCGGCGCGACCCGCATAGCAGCGCCACTACCAGCAGCGAATTCACCCGACGCGCCGCAGAGTGCCCAATGCGCGCCAGCGGATAGGTCGCGCAGGGCCTTGAGAGTAGCGGAACCATGTGTCATCGGAGATTCGTGGCGCCGAGGGAAACGGTGCGACCCCAAGCGCGCCGCCTCCCTCGTATGGCCCACCCCACGCATCTCCGAGCGCACCAGCAAGGAGGCAACTCCGGGCGACATCGGGGGAGAATCTGGTCATGACCATACACCCGTATCAGAAACTCCGACTTGGCTCATGCCACTCTGGCTAACGTTGCGGTGTGCCGCGGGCGCGCAGCGCGCCGTCGGCACCAGCGCCGGGTTGGGCAGCTTTCCGTGTGCAAGTTATCGGTGCTCGCGGAGACGTATGCTATCCACTGCACGGAACGGCCCTCCAGGTCACCTTCTTTGGTACCGACGTCTTGCCGACAATCTCGGCTAAGACGTGCTCTGTCAGGGATAGATCGCAGTTGCGGCCGCCGCACCGCACGCTGCACTCGTTCGTCACCGAAACGATTCGTGAGCCCTTGGGCCCTGTAATCTCCACACAAGTACCGCACCCATAGTCGACACGTAGATACAGATGACCACACAGATTAGCCATCGACGGTGAGCCAAGCACGGATGTAATCTCAAGACAGGAGCCACACCCGTCGACGGGCAGCAGGTCCTTCGCCTCAGGACCCAAGTAACCTTCGCCTTGCCCAAGAAGCCGCGGGCAGACCCTCCGTCCCTGGGAATCGTAGAATGAAAGCTCACGATCCAGATCGACGGACGCGGCGGGAATTGGACGCTGCGTTAGCGTGGGCGAAGCCGCCGAGGTTGGCGGCGCGTAGGCACTTGCAGCGGTCGGCGCCGACGCTCGAAGACTCGCGGAGGAATTGCCTGTCGGCGATGGTGGCGATGGTGCCGGCTCGCGGGCGCACCCGACACTTTGAGTGACCATTAAAAAGATTACAAGAGCCCATGCACGTGCTGGGTTCACGAACGTATGAAATGTATTCGCAGATTTCGCCACGACGCGTATATGACGTTCTATTCGATACTGAGAGCCGCTGTTCTGAGGCTGCCCAACGCACCGCTCAGCTGCGGTCACCATGAGCAAGCACGGCGGCCGGAGGACGCCGTGCGCCATGCCGGTGACCGACAGTTGCAGCGGTAAGTTAGCCAGCATGTTCCAACGTGGCCCGCTCAAGTTCCAGCCCAGGGACGTGTTCGGATCTTCCGCACGAGAGGCAGACGAGTACGTCGTCGATCAGACGGTATCGCTCGGGGGCGACGGAGCAGTGGCCGCACGGTCGGGGCTGTTCGAATCGAAGAAAGACCTTCTCGGCCGGACTCCACGGCGGGAGCGGATCCGGGATTGTCGGCGGCGTGCTGCCAATCGTTGCCGGGCGACAGTCGATGACGATGGCATCGATGGACAGAGCGACCCAGAACCATCTGGCACCTCCGCGAAAGAATCCGAGGCGAGCAAGAGTGGCTTCGTCGATCTCGAAGGGCTTCGCGAATGAGTGTGACGGTGCATGGAGCCGGAGGGTCGAGACGACCCGCGGCGCGAGGCAGGGCCAGTACGTAAACGGAGTACGGCGATGCGGCCAGAGCACGGAGAAGCCGCCCGCCGTGATGCGCGTGTGCGCCCCATGAGCTGCCGCGACGATGCTGAACATCTTCCGGTCGGCTGCATTTGGCTCTCCGACGGCAATTCCGGCGAACGCCGCGAGGGTCCGCTCGAAGGACTCGGCAGCCGTTTCATCACGGTTCAAGGCAACCCTCTCGTCTGGCTAACGCTCGGGTGTGCTGCGGTGCGCCGCGCCGAGCGAAGCGAGGCTCAGCGACCCGTCAGCACCAGCCGCTTGTTGGGCGGACGTCTTGCGGCAGTCATTGTCCACCGGCAAGGATGGGAGTCAAAGCCGCGACAGTCTGCGAGCACAGAGCGGTGATCACGCGGCAGTTGCCCACCATGGACTCGTTGTGGGCCTGAATGAATGGCCCAGCATTCGTCATGGGAAGTGCAACCCGAGTGAAGAACATCCGCAGCTTGTTGTTGGCGACGCGAACGTGTTGGCGCAGCTGAATCAGCAGCGTCACCACTTCTGGTGCAGATACGGTCAGCGGATACGTATCTGCAAGCACAGACTCGATCACTGACGTATCAAACGTCGTCAGGCTGTAGTTCTGAGAAATGTGCTCGGGCGCGATCATCGACTCCTGCGCGATGCGCCCCAAGGCCTCGAGTTCGGCGCGAAGCAGCTGCAGGCGCATGCGCTTTTCGTAGAAGCCGAGAAAGGCAGACCGAACCTCCTCCATGCTCATCCCTTGGTCCCCCTGATTTGTTCTCTTAAGGAAACGCCAACCTTCGTTCGGATCCCCGACCGCATGCGGAGCCTTCCAACTTCTGGGGATATGAACGATGTGGACGAAGCCGCCGCCAGGAGCCTCGAGCGGCGGGTTCCGGAACGTCCAGTCGATCCCCGGCACGCAAGCTTGAGGGTAGCTCCCAAAGTGCTCCGGAAAGTCGAGCAAGCGATCCAAGCCGACCAGGCGTGCTTGGGGAGCCTTTCCCCGGTCATTGGTTACCCCAAAAACCAGAAAGCCACCGCTTGCATTCGCGAGTGCACAACATGCACCGCGAAGACGAACCTTCGCTTTGTTGTCGCGAGAATCCGGCAGCGCTTCCTTGAAATCAAAGTCCTCCGTCTCGAACAAACCCCTCGTCAAGATGTCAACGATGACTTCGATGCTCCACTCGGCAAGAGTCCGCGGCGTCATGATGGTATTCGGCTAGGCTAGGTTCGTTGCGTAGTTACGTGAACGCGGTGAAGATGCAGACGGTCGCGCGCCCGTTCCGCCCAACGCTCGGCTCACCCGCGGGCAACGGAGGGCGCCGCCAGGCGCCACGGAGTTTACCGTCGGGTGCAGCCGTGGGTTGGGCCGCTCGCCACGGTAGATGAGGACGCGGCGCCGCATGTCTCACCAGAGCTTCCACCAGGGCCGCGACCGCGCCTGCTCCGGCGCGGCTCCAGCAGTGTCCGTCGGCACGGTCATTGTCGCATCACCGCTCTTGCGAGGTCCCGCAACAGGCCGCCTGGCAGCCATTGCTCGCCGTCGGATTGCAGCGGCCTCGGTGGGATCGAGATTCGCGAACGCGTCCCGCGGCATCATCGTGGTAACCTCGCCGGCGGGCACGAGCACGTGTGGATCGCCTGCATGCCCGACCTGCCCACGCTCGCCGCCGAGCGACTTCCACACGCCACGCATGATGGCGGAGAGCATCGCGTCGAAGCCGAACGTGGTGCGGTAGGCGCGGACGGGTGCCACGAAGCGCTCGAGATCCGCGGTGGACACCGAGAAGAGCCCGAGCTGCCTTGTGCTTCGCTGCCACGTCGCCGCGCCGCTCATCTCTCGGGGGGCCGTCGTCCATCGTCGGCGCTGCCACTCGAACGGAAGGATCTCGATGCGATCCTCGATGCGGCCGGTCCAGGACGCCGGCACCCCGTGGGCGGCGAGCGACTCCAGCGCGGAGAGGGCGATCGCGCGCGCCTGCGCTGGGGCCTCGGGTTGCTCCTGCACGCCCCCAAACGCGAGCAGCAGGCTCATCCCATGGAGCGCGTCGAACACGTCCTGCTGGTGGAAGAACACGGCGCCTTCATAGCTTGGTTCGGCCTCGGCGCATGCGTATCCCCAGCCGTCTTGAATCGTCAGGCCGGCGCACTCCTTGGCGAGGATGCCTCGGGTGCGCAGCTCGTCGAACGCGGCGGTGATGCGGTCGTTCATCGTCGGCCCGGCCCAGCTCGCCTCGGCCTCGTGGGCCTCGCGGAGGAGCTGCTCCGTCTCCCGGGTGACCTCTGCGAGCAGGCAGGCCTCGACGTTCGGAGGGACGTCGGGGTCCAAGTACTCGTTCAAGCGCTCGGTCACGTCGAGCGCCGCCGCGGGGGTATATCCGGCGCGGATCTCAAGCGCCCACGACTTGAGGAACACGGCCGCGGAGTAGGGGTTGGACTCGTCGCGCAGCATCAGGGATTTCCGTGGCTTTCGGTGAAATGGGGGCGGCGGCGTGGGAGCGGCGAGAACGTGGACGATTCCCTCGCCGGCTCCGCATGTCGGGCGACGTCGCGGGCGCGCACGGTATCACCCGCGCCACCCGCGGTCCTCATCGACGAGACGGCCGCGTGATCTTGCGACCCCTTCCGTCTTGCCGGCCCAACGACCAAGCTGTGCCGTGGGCGCTCCGTGCCCATCGGCACCAGCGGCTTGTTAGCCGGCTGTGCCAAGGTCCTTCTCGAAGCAGCGGAACTCGCCTTTCCGAAAGCGAACGCTGCCGGCATCCCGGTAGCCGAGCCGCTCGTACAGGCGCAGTGCCCTCGGATTTCCGGTGAACGCGTCTAACCGGATGCTGCGATATTCCGACGACAGCGCCCGCTGCTCCGCGAATCGCATGAACACGCGTGCGATCCCCTTTCCTTCCATCGCTGGCTGTATCATGAGCCGATGAATGACGGCCACGCGACCTGCGGTAAATTGCCACGCAACCTCACTGTATTCCGGATCCTGATGTTCGTTTAGCACTAGAGTTCCAACAACCTCACCCGCGACGGAAGCGAGAAACGCAGTGCCGCTGCGGACATCGAGTTCGATCGTGACAAGGTCTGGGTACATCTCGTCCCACTGATCGATACCACGGCTTCGCATGTTCTCGACGCAGGTACGCAGAAGCTTGAATAGGACGTCGACATCGTTCGGCGCTGCTCTACGAATCGAAACAGCAAGCGCTGGGTGCGTTGCCGCGCTCTGATTCCCTTGGCCCACGGTCGTGCCTCGTTCCTGTCCGACTAACTGTGTAATTAGCCCGCCGCCGCATAACCATCCCTCCACGCTGGTTAGCCCGCTGCGGCGTAACGGCGCAACCCAGCAGGATACGCAGCAGCTGCATAACCCGCCTCTTTCGGGGATTCGGCAGCGCCAGCGTATCACGACCGTTGCCGCAACATCCGTACCAGCACATGCGCGCTCGTACGGAGCCGCCGTGCGTCATGATCATCCAAGTCTTGCGTCGAGGACGCGCAACTCTTCGCGCCACGCGACGATGGAAGGAGATGAGCCGCCACAACCGCGAAAGGACCCCATGACTCGCTTGGAAGCCGCGCAGGCGACGCTCCGACGCCTGCATGATTCTCGCCGTACCGAGGAAGCGTACCTCTACTGGATCCGCGAGTTCATCCGCTTTCACCACAAGCAACATCCCCGCACGATGGGCGCGCGAGAGATCACCGCATTCCTCAACGACCTCGCGACCCAGCGCCGCGTGTCTGCGTCGACGCAGAACCAGGCCCTCTGCGCCATCGTCTTCCTGTACAAACGTGTCCTCGACATGGCCATGCCCGAGCTCTCCGGTCTCGAGCCCGCGCGACGGCCCATGCATTTGCCTGCCGTGCTCTCGCGCCGCGAGGTCCTCGCCCTGCTCGACAAGCTCGACACGCCCTTCCGACTCATGGGCGAGATATTCTATGGCGCTGGCCTGCGCTTGATGGAATGCGTCTCCCTCCGCGTCAAGGACGTGGACCTCGATCGCCATCAAGTCATGGTTCGTCGCGGCAAAGGGAATCGTGATCGCGCCGCGCTCCTGCCCGTGCGTGCACGTGAGAGCTTGCGGGCGCAGCTCGAGCACGTCGCGGCGCGCAACCGCATGGAGCTCGCGAAGGGTCGCGGAGAGGTCGACTTGCCGCACGCGCTGCGCGCAAAGATGCCCGGCGCCGCCACGAGCCTCGCCAGGCAATACCTGTTTCCAGCGTCGAGACCGTGCATCGACGCCGCGACGGGTCGGCTGGTGCTCCATCACATCCACGAGACCGGCGTGCAGAAGGCTATCTAGCGGGCGGCTTGTCTCGCGATGATCGATAAGCGCGTTACCTGCCACACCCTGCGCCACAGCTCCGCCACGCACTTGCTGGAAGCTGGAACGGACATTCGCACCATTCAGATGTTGCTCGGGCACAGCGACGTGCGAACCACGATGATTTATACCCACATCGCCGATCGCGGCCCCCTGGGCGTCGTGAGCCCACTTGATCGGTGAGGGGCGAAAACCCCCACGAACGTGGCTCGCTGACCGGAACCTCCCGTCACCACCCAGGCCCACAAACGTACGGATCTCACAGCTCGTCCGGATCTACAACAGGAATCCAGAACCCTTCGCGAACACACCGCATCCCGCGTCCGCTCGCGGAACGCGAAGGTCCCCGAACGAATCTAGGTCGAGCCTCTCGATCAAGAGCCCAGCCGGCCCTCGGACGACGAGCGGGCCGCGTTGAGGCGCAGATACAGGTAGATCGATGACCTCGATGCGCTCGAAACTGTGCGGCTGAAGCAGCACGCCTCGCAGCCGCGATCATCACACGTCCTGGCAGAGATCCTCGACCTCCGGACCATCCACGCCGAAGCGCCGGAGCGCGGCCTGCACCGCGGCGAGCTCGCGCAGCTCCGGGCCCGTCGGCCTGACCTGGCCATTGCCATGACGCAGTCAGGCGTGCGACGTCGCCCCGTCTTCGAGCGACGAGCAACGAGAAAAACCTCCCCCTCCCGGGCCGGATCAAGGTGCCCTTTCTGGTCTGGTGCGCGAGCAGTCCGGCAGCAACCGGCCCGGGAAGGGTGAGGCTGGGGGCTATATGCCCAGACACCCCCAGCGAGCGTCGAGGTGACATCGCCCCTCAGATAGATCTTGGCCACACGCCGATCGCGGTGACAGCGAAGCGCGAGATTTTTCTGGAGAGACCCCGGCGACCTACTCGACGCTCCAGTGCGACCGACGGCCGCAGATGCGATCGACCTTCGTTGCCCCCGGCATACTTCTCCGGGCTGCGCACGCCAGTCTTCGACCTCGACGCGCTTCCCAGGACAAACCCGTTGCGCTACCTTCGCGGCCGTGGACTCTCGCCTTGCTGCCATCTCGCTGCGCCTGATGTGGACCGTCTTCCCAGGCGTGGACCTCGTTGCCTACCAACTCGCCGGCACCGTCGCGGTCTTTTATGCTCGGTCCGCGCGACGTTCCGATCAGGACGTGGCCTCGCCGAGCTTCTCGCCAAGCGCGACGCCACCGGGCTCGCCCTCACGGTTGGGCAGGCGTAGGCGTCACGCACACCGAGACGGTCATGCCGCAGGCGTTGCAGGGCTGGTTGTGGCAGGGATTGATGCTCACCTCCTGGCACGTGCCGCCGGAGATGGGGCAATCGAAGTCGCCGGTGCAATCCGTCACGGCGAAGCAGCCCGCCTCCGGGAGGGCCGGCATCCCGCAGCCCGGGACGAGCCAGCGGCAGCCTGCGTCCGCGCCGCACTCCGTCTCGTTCTTGTAGGAAACACAATAGTCGGGGGGCGGGGGATTGCAGGTCGATATGCCCTCGGTGGTCCAGACCGCGCCATCACACGAGGCCGTCTGCTCCTGCGGGCCGCAGCCGTAATCAACGGTGTAGCTGCACGTGGTCACGTAGCTGCAAAGCGCTCCCGACGCCGGCGCTTCGGACGGGCATGGGTCGACGGGGGGCGGATTGCACCCGCTCGTCATGTGCCATGTCCCCTCTTCGCAATAATACACCTCCACGCATCCGTTGTTGTACTCGCACGAGAGCGGCTCGGTGCACGGCGTGTTCGTGTCCGGCGGCGTCGCGGGGCACTCGGGCGTCTCGACGGGAGGCGGGTTCTCAGTCTCGGTGGGAGGCGGGTTCGACGTGACGGTGGTGATACACCCGGGCAACAACACGACGGCGGTCGCGGCCTGGGCGAAGGTGACGACAAAGGGCTTTCGGCGGGGCTTTTGCTTGCGGGGAAAAGACATGTTCTTCATCTCCGGAGATGGCTCAGCATGGCGCAACCAGGCGCCAGGACCGGTCAGGATTCCTTGGATGTGCAACAATCGTGCACGGGCGCGTCAAGACTGACCTCGTCGTCGTGAACGACCACAGCGGCACCGTGAGCGTGCTGCAGAACGCCTGCTTCCCGTAACCGTGCGGGAGCCGACGGCCGTTCAGATTGCGGTGAACACGAAGTGATCGAGCGGCGTCGACGAACGGCCGCGTAACCTACGCGACGCTCCAGTTCGACCTGCGGCAGCAGAAGGTGATCGCGCTGCTCTTGTTCGGCGACGCCGACCCCTTCGGCGCCCCGCACTCGCACGCCTCGCAGCCGCGATCATCGATCGGTTCCTCGGGGTACATCTCATGACGCTGGTGGTTGTAGTTGTCCGGGCAAGGCTCCTGCACACCCTGGCCGTGCACGACGAAGAGAAACTCGGGGCCGGGATCGGCCACGCAGTACCTCCTCGTCGCGCTCTCGCCGCACGTGTCGTCGTTCGTGTTCGCCATGCACGCGTGCGCGCCGAGCTTCCACACTCTCTTCGTGGTGAACGAGGGCGCGGCGCTCTTCGGTGCGCAGGACTCACTCGTCGGACCGGGGAGCACCGAGGCCCGCACAGACTGCGCGCAGAGCTCGCCGCCGCACGACGCACCGGCCGGAAGCGCGTTCGTGCTCGTGCATGAGCCGTCCCATCCCGCGGGCCCGCTGAACGGCAGCGACACGGCTGCGCTCTCTGCACACGTCCCGGCGCGGATCTCGATCGCCTGCGGCGGCCCGCCTTCACAGGTTCACGGTCCACCAAATCGACCTTGGCGCGAAAAAGAAGAGTCACCTCTTCGGCTCAGCGGCCAATAGTAGACATGAGCAACAAACAGAAGGGCCAGCCAGGGGGCTTTGCCCTTTCGATAGCGGGCCCAAATCGAAACCTGCAATGTCGATAGCGTTACCCAGCGCGTGCTCGCTAAGGTCAACGGCTTCGTTCCGCCGTGGTTGTCGATGCCCTCTGCGAGGTTCAGCTCCACCGCTGGCCTCTTCAAGGCTGCGAAGCACCGCGCGGAGCAGCAGGCAGTGCTGCGAGCACAGCGAGCACGGCTTGGCCTTAAGAGGCCGAGCACGACGGTACGCTCGCCGACCCCGAGCAGGATCCCCTGCGTACCGTACCCGCGTGCGCCTCCGCCTCCGCCTCCGCCCCCGCTCGTCTGTCGCGCACTTTGACGGCAGGCACCATCCGCGCCTACCATCGCTCCCCGAGCATGCCGCTCCTGCGCTCCCAAGACGTCGATCTCCGCGACCTCGCGCGCGGCGCGCCCACGCTCTCGGACGCGTGGGGCAGCCCCACCGGCGCACGCCTCGCCAGGCTGCTCGGCGTGGGCGGCATGTCGAGCGTCTTCCTCGCCGAGGTCGATCCAGGAAGGCGATCGAGCGCGCTCTCGCCGCTCTGTCCGCCCCGCATCGCCGTGAAGGTCATGAAGCCGGCCATGGTGTCGGACCTCATGCAAGAAGGGATCTTCGCGGGTCAGCTCGCGCAACGCGAGGCCACGGCGCTGAGCCGCATCATGGACCGCACGCCGCCCACCGAGTTCGTCGTGGGCTTCTACGGCATGGGCGAGGCGCCCGTCGACGTGCGCGGTCGGACCGTGAAGCTGCCATGGCTCGCGCTCGAATACGTCGACGGCGGGCCCGACGGATCGTCGCTCGCCGATCGCATCACGCGCGCGCCCGACGGCTGTGATCCGATCCGCGCCCTGCGCCTCTGCCGCGGCATCGTGGAAGGCGTGCTCGCGCTCCACGACGAGGGCATCATCCATCGCGATCTCAAGCCCGACAACGTGCTCATCGTCGGGCCCATCGGCGACGAGACGCCAAAGATCGCCGACTGCGGCATCGCCCGCGTCGCCGACGCGACCTACACGATCGCCGCGCTCACGCGCGAGTACGCGGGCACGGAGCAGTGGCTCTCGCGCCCCGGTGAAAAGAATCCGCTCATCGGCCCGTGGACCGACGTGCACGCGCTCGCCGCCGTCGTGTGGTTCGTCCTCGGAGGCGAGCACTGGTGCCGCGGGCCCTGGGACAACGGCTTTCTCGTCACCGGCGAGCGCCGCTCGCTCGTGACCGCGCCGCGCATGCATCCGGGCTTTGCCGCCGATCGTGCGACACTCACCGAGCTCGATCGTGTGCTCGGCAAGGGCGCCTCGCCCGCCCTGCCCGAGCCGCTGCGCAACGAGGAGGCCGCGCACGCGCTCGCCCCGCGCGAGGCGCCTTCACGCTTCGACTCGGCCCGGGCTTTCGCCGACGCGCTCCTGCCCCTGCTCGAATCGGCGGCCTCGCGGTGGAAGGCCCGCGCTGCGCGCGAGGACCGCGCGACGACCGCATTCCGCACGACCCAGGCGCTCGCGAGCCCCGCGGTGACGCTGGAGCCGACCGCGGAGATCGTCGAGCTCGCGCCCGTCGAGATCAAGGGCGTGATGCTGCCACCGCTCCGGCCCGGCAACATCGCGTTCCAGCCCGATGGCCGCGCGCTCGCGCGCTTTGGCGGGCGGCTGATGTACCTGTGGGGTCCGCGCGCCTTGCCCATCCCTGTCGGGCCCAAGGACGCGCCGATCGTCGCCGCGACGACGTTCGTCGTGCGTGGTCCTCACGCGGGCTTCGCGCTCGTCGGCCCCTCGCACGTGCGGCTCGTGCGGCCCGGTCAGATCGTGCCGCTCGTGTTGCCTCCGCGCGAGAGCCCGATCGAAGCCGCGCTCGGGGATGGGCAGACGTTCGCCGTTGTCACGGCGGCCGTGGAGGACGACGAGGACAGCTTGCCCGAGCTCTGGTTGTGGAACGACGAGGCGTGGTCTGCGCCCGTCGCGCTGCCCTTCTCGGGCCACGTGATCGCGCTCTCCTCGGGTCCTTACGGCATGCTCGTCGTGGGCGCGAACGCGAAGGGGACGCGTGGGCGAGCGCTGTTCGCGAGCTACGACGGGCAGACGACGGTGTACGCGACGGGCGTGCAGGACAAACCCGCGCTGTTCGCGGCGCTCTGCAGCGGCGAGCGCCTCGCGTGGGCGGCGGGCGAGGGCTTCGTGCTCGGCCTGGATCGCGGCGCGGTGATCCCCGAGGAGGTCGAGGCCAAGGATCGGCCGGTGGCGATGGCGCTCGATCCGGTGGGCCTGCCGTGGCTCGTGACGATGTCCTCGGTGATGCGTCGGCAAGCGGGCTCGACGTCGCCGGTCTGGCGGACGTATTACGAGAAGGACGCGGGCGCGCCGCCGCTCGTCGGCATCACGTTCACGCACGAGGGGGCGCGTGTCATGGACGCGCGGGGCGGCGGGGCGAACCTCGTTCCGCGCGACATCGGGAGCTGGCAGAGCACGTCCGCGGTACTCGATCACGGCTCGTAGGCCCGATCGCTTGACCACCAACGAAACCTGTGGCTCGACTCGGGGCATGAAGCGCGCCCTCGCCGTCCCCGCCGCCCTCCTCACGCTCGGCCTCGCGTCCGAGGCGCATGCCGATTACGAAGTCTGGCTCTGGTCGGAGAACCGCGTCCCGATCGTCCGGACGGACAAGCCGACGTTCCCCCGCATCGACCTCCGCGTGTACGCCGAGTCCCGCATGAACGGTCGAAGCGGGGGCCTGCACCAGTCGTTCCTCCGGGCGGGGCCGCTGTTTTTCTTGACGGACTTCCTGTTCGTCGGGGTCCAGGGGACGATTTACGCCGATCGCTTGCCGACGGGGGCATTCGCGCAGGAGGCGCGCTTCGAGTTCGAGCCAAATTTCTTCGGGCGTATCGGCGATTTCACGTGGAACGACCGCAATCGCTTCGAGGCGAGGTTTCGCGATACGGAGACGAGGTATCGGTATCGCAATCAGCTCCGGATCAACTACGCGCCGAAGGGCGCGAAATGGATCCCGTTTGTCTGGAACGAGCTGCTCGTGGACCTCTCGGGGCTCGGCCTGAACCAAAACCGCGCCCTGATCGGCCTCGCGCGCATGCTCTCGCCGCAGACGCGCCTCGACGCTGGCTTCATGCTCCGGAGCCGCGAAGATGCTTCGGGATGGACGCACGACCGGGTGTTTTTCATGGCGCTTTTCTTCGACGTGCAGCCGCCGGGGAAGTGATGGGGGGAGCGCGTATGCTCCCGGTAAAACGTTTTTCTTGACGGTGCAGACGCCCCGGCGTACGCACGCGCCCGTGCCTTCCCTGCTGCACGAGGCGATCGTCGAGCTCTTCAGGAACCGGCCCGTGATGGCCGCGGAGCTGCTCCACGAGGCGCTCGGGGTGCCATTGCCACATTTCACCGAAGCGCGCATCGCGCCCGCGGAGCTTTCGGACATCATCCCGCGGGAGCTTCGAGCCGATCTCCTCGTGCTCTTGCTCGACGATCGGCCGGTTCTGGTGATCATCGTCGAGGCGCAGCTCCAATGGGACCCGGACAAACGCTTTGCGTGGTCGGCCTACGTCGCGGGGGGTGCGGGCTCGTTACCGCTGTCCAGCGTGTTTGCTGGTCATCACGCCGAACGCGGCGCTGGCGGCGCGTCTCTCGCAGCCGATCGTGCTCGGCCCTGGCGAGGCCTCCGTGACACCCCTCGTGCTCGGGCCGGACGGCGTTCCGGTGGTGAAAGACATTCCCGAAGCGCGGGCAAGGCCGGAGCTGTCCGTGCTCTCGGTGATGGCGCACGGGCGGAGCGAGGGAGGACTCGCCGTGGCCATAGCAGCGCTGGCCGCGAGCGTCGGGCTCGATCCGGAACGTGCCACGCTTTACGAGGATCTCGTGCTAACCTCCCTGAGCGAGGCAGCCCGGACGGCCCTGGAGGAGCTCATGACGATTCCGAACTATGAGTATCAGAGCGAGTTCGTCCGCAGGTATGTCCAGCAAGGTCGCGAGGAAGGACGCGAGGAAGGTCGCGAGGAAGGACGCGAGGAAGGACGCGAGGAAGGACGCCTCGAGGGCGAGCTCGTCCCCCTCGTGCATCTGTTCGAGCGCCGCCTGCGCCGTCGCCTGAGCCCCGGGGAGCACGCGCGGCTGGCCACGCGGGTCCGCGAGGAGGGGGCGGACCGTGTCAGCGACCTGATCCTCGACCTGTCGGCGGAGGCGCTCGGCGCCTGGATCGCGGTCGACGACAAGCGTTGACGGCCCGCGGATTCAGCGTGGGCGGGTCCTGCGGCGTCCCCACGCAAAGGCCGCCGCGGAGGAGCGAAAGAGGCAACGGCGCCGGAACACCCGCGGTCGTCGTGCATGCGAGGAGAACGTGGCATTGCCGTTGCAATGGCGATCGTCATGCGAAACGATCGTCTGTTTCCCCTTGCATCCTCGTTCCCTTCCATCGCGCTCGGCCTCGTCCTCGCGGCGTGCGCCGCGGGCGTGCCTTCCAGCAGCGGCTCCGGCGGTGCCGGCGGCGAGGACCCCGGCGGAACCAGCAGCGGGGGAATCGGCGGTGCAGGTGGTGGCAATGGCGATGGTGGCGCGGGCGGCGGCCCCACGACGCCCCCCGTGCTCGGCACGCCGCTCGTGTTCCGCGAAGCAACGCCCGCGGTCCTGGTCGATACGACGAACCCCGCGGGTGCCCACTGCGGCGTGGTTTCGCCCATTCAGGGCAATTCCAGGCGTATCGTGGTGAACGTCGACGATTGTGGTCTCGGCAGCGCGGCGGCGGATGTCGTGGGCGTGGTCGGTTCGGTCACGGTGCGCACGACATCGACGGAGGCCATCGATGTTCGCGTCGAGCCGAGCGACGCGGCGACCCCCGGCGCGCCGCATACCGTCGGGCCGCTCGTCTCGGCGACGCACGGCTTCGTCGTGATGCGCGGCGCGGACGGCGCGTTCGCGGTCGAGGTGCCCGGAAGCGCGAGCGCGGACGTCCTCATCGAGCTCGGCGCATTCCTCGTCCCGGAGGCGGCCGGCGGGCGGTTACGTGCACCTGCTCGATCAACCCCTGCGGTTTTACGCGGCGAACCCGAACGACGACGGCTGGAAGGCCCCGTGGCCGACGCTCGACACCGTGCATCGTTATCCGGTCCTCGGCGCCGATCAGGGGGCGACGGGCATGTTTGGCGCGGTGCACTTCGGCCCGGGGGTCTGGCGCGACGCACCCGTGACGTTCCACATGGGGCCCGCGCAGCCGGCGGGGTCCGGCAATGCCCTGTCGCGCTGGGCGAGCGCCCCCGCCGATTCGCCTTTTTCCCTGGCGGCACACGAGCCTCTTCCTGGTCGGCGCAGCGGGCGGCGAGGTCGAGCTCCGCAGCAGCTCGGAGACCGAGCCGGGTACCGAAAGCGGCATCGAGCCGTGGTTCGACGCGGTCGGCTTCCTCGTCTTCGAGCTGCCGCCGATCGACCCACCCCAGGGCTATCGTTGGTTTCACGTCATGGTCGGAGCCAGCGCAGACACATTCCCGGGCGCCCTCGGCGGCGGCCTCGAAGGGCCCGATTGGATGACCACGGAGCTCAACCAGAATGGCAAGGTCACGACCCGCTTCGTCACGCGCACCGACGCCGAGGGCGCCTTCGTGATGCGCCATTATGCCTACACCAGCGGCGGCCTCTCCGGCGTGTTCGACGTCCCCGTCACCGTGCGTATCGAGGGTGCGCTCACGAAACCGTGAGTACGCCCCGGTATTCCCAGGTGCCCGCGCCGCCCCCGAGGGGCCCCACGCACTGACTCTTCCGTCGCTCTCGCACGTCGTTCGAGCTCGCGTCGGCTCCATTTGACACGCCCCCCTGGCCTCGCGAGAATGTCCTCCCTGGCATGTCGAGCGCCCTGCCCGAAGCTGTCCGTCGGCTGACCGATCTCCCCGATGCCGAGCGGCGCATCGGGGCGTTCTGGCTCGTGCGACAGCTCGGTCGCGGCGGCTTCGCGCCGGTTTGGCTGGCCGAGGAGACCGCGGGCACGACGAAGCTCCGGCTCTCGGCGGTGAAGCTCTTTTCGCTCGACGGGGGCGGCGAGGCCGGAAGGCAAGCGATCATCGACGAGGCCGCGCGGCTCTGCCGCGTCGAGCACCCGAACGTCGTGCGCTTCTACCAGCTCCCCGTCGACGAGGCGCGCGGCGTCATCGGGCTCGCGATGGAGTACGTCGCAGGCGAGTCGCTCGGCGAGCGTCTGCGCGACAAGCAAACGCTCTCGGTGCGCGAGACGATCGATGCCGGCATCGCGATCGCCTCCGCCCTCGTCGCGGTCCACGGCGCCGGGCTCGTGCACCGCGACATCTCGCCCGCGAACGTCGTCGTCGACGCCGCCCTGCTCGGGACGCCCGCAGCGTACAAGTTGATCGATTTCGGCATCTCGGCCGCGTCGCCGACGACCACGCCCGGACAAACCATTCCCTCGATGCGATCGAAGATCCCGAGCGCGCCCGGCACGCCGGGGGATCGCCCGAGTGATCGGGGGTTTCGTTCGCCGCTCGAGGCGATCGGGGGCAAACGCGGGTTCGTCGATCCTGTCTGCTGGCGGGATCTCTCGCCCGCGACGAGCGCGAGTGACCTCTATGCGCTCGGCGCGGTGCTCTTCGTGTGCCTCGTCGGTCGGACGCCCGCGGCGGGCCGGGGCTCGCTCGACGAGGAGGTCCTTCACGGGCGAAAGCGGCCGCCGCGCCTCGCCGAGCTCGTGTCGGAGCTCCCGGCTTCGCTCGGGGATCTCGTGGAAGCACTGCTCGCCCCCGAGCCGGAGGAGCGGCCCCGATCGGCCGAGATCGTGGCGATCGAGCTCGAACGTATTCGCAGCGCGCTCGTCGGTCGGAGGCGCGCGCTGCCGCCGGAGGAAGACGGGCCGTTTCGCGGACTCGAACGTTTCGAGAAGGAGCACCGCGACGTCTTCTTCGGCCGCAGGGTCGAGGTCGCGGCGGCGCTCGAAGTCTTGCGCACGCGCGGCCTCGCGGCGCTGCTCGGGCCGAGCGGGAGCGGCAAATCGAGCCTCGCGCGCGCCGGCATCTTGCCCGCGATCGCCGACGGCGCGCTCGGCGGTCCGCGGCAATGGGAGACCGTCCTGATCTCGCCGGGCACCGACCCGCGGCAGGTCCTCACGACGGCGCTCTTTCACATGGGCATCGATCCGCGGCGCTCGCCCGAGGAGGCGGCCGCGCAGGTCGAGGCGTGGCTCGCGCAGAGCAAGCGCGGGCTCGTGTTGCTCGTCGATCAGCTCGAAGAGATCGCCACGCTCGCGCAGGGCCCCGCCGGCAAGAGCCAGACGTGGACGCTCGACCTCCTCTCGCGCCTCGGCGCGCGCCCGTGGCCGGGCCTGCGCGTCGTGGTGACGGCGCGGCGCGACTTGCTCGATCCGATCCTCGCGCACGAGCAGGTGGGCCGCGTGATCACGCGCGGCGCGGTGCTCGTCTCGCCGCTCGGATCGGCCGCGTGGGGCGAGGTCATCGACGCAGCGTTCGAGAGCTACGGCTACTCGTTCGAGGATCCGCGGCTGCGCAAGGAGCTGATCGAAGCGCTGGAGACGACGGCCGGATCGATGCCGCTCGTCGAGTTCGCGCTGCGCGAGCTCTGGCACAGTCGCGATCGCGCGAACAAGCTCATCACGCGATCGTCGCTCCGCGCGATCGAGTTCTCCGGGGCGCTCTCGCGGCACGCGAACGAGACGCTGGATCGCGCGGTGAAGGAAGCAGGTACCGAGCGCGTGGTGCAGCGCGTCCTGCTCTCGCTCACGACGCCCGCGGGAGCGCGCATGACGCGGCCGATCGGTGACCTCGTGCGCGAGATCGGCCCCGCCGCGCGCGCCGTCGTGCAGGTCTTCGCGGAGGCGCGACTCGTCCTGCGCGAGACCGAGCGGCGCAAGGACGGCGAGGTCGAGCTCGTCACGCTCGCCCACGAGGCGCTGCTCGTGCACTGGGGCAGGCTCCGGGACTGGGTCGCGAGCGAGCGGGAGGAGCGGCTCGTCATCGAGGATTTCGAGGACGCAGCCAAGGTTTGGGACGACAAACCCGACCCCGAGCTCCTGTGGCGCAGGCGCCGCTTGCTGCTGCTCGAAGAGATCCTGCGCGTGCGGCAGCTCCGCCTCGAAGGCGCGGCAAAACGGTTTTACACGGCCAGCGTCTCGGCCGCGCAGCGCAGCCGCATCATCGTGGGCGTGGTCGGCATCCTCGCCGGCGCCATCGCGCTCGGGGCGGGAACGGTGTACGTCGACCTCGAGGCGAAGCGCGCGCAGGCCGAGGCGGACACGGCGATGGCGAAGGCCGAGGCGGCGCTCGCGCTCGCGCGGGAGTCGAAGGCGCAGGCCGACCGAGAGCGGGCCGTCTCGGGGCAAAAGGAGGCCGAGAAGCGCGAGGCCGAGGTGAAGGCGGCGCTCACGGCGCTAAAGCTCGTACAGGGGTCGCTCGCGCTTCAGGCGAAAGCGTCGGCCTCCGAGCCGAAGGAGCCCACGGCGCTCGATTCGAGCGTCGTCCGCCAGCTCGACGAGTACATCGTCAAGCAGGAGCGCGACAACGCGAAGCTGCCCGAGCCGCTCGAAGATCTTTTGCGAGAAACCGAAAACATCCCGCCGCCCGTGGTGGAGCCCGGGCTCACGGGACCGGTGACGGTGCTGCCGCCGCAGCCGCGCGGCGGCCCCGTGGCGCGGTCGGTGGTGCCCGGCGAGGCGTACTCGAAGCTGTCGCAGGCCAAGGTGGTCGCGTCCTCTTGCAAACGCGAGGACGCGTCCGAACCAAAGGGCAATGGCAAGGTCGCGCTCGTCCTCGACCCGAACGGCACGGTCTCGGCCGTCTCGCTCGACGAGCGTTTCGTGGGGACAAAGGTCGGTGCGTGCGTGGACCGGGCGTTCCGGCAGGTGAACGTACAGCCGTTCGAGGGCAAGCCGTTCACGGTAATATGGTCGTTCGCCATTCCGTGATACAAGCGATGGCATGAACCATCGACTTTACTTCGGCTCGATCGCAATTCTTTCCGTGCTGTTCGCCGCGTGTGGTCTCGGGAGTTATCAGCCTCCCTCGGGGGCCGGGGGCGAAGGGGGTGAGGGCGCGAACGGTGGGACTGGCGGCCACGGAGGTGAAGGCGGTGTTGCGGTCACCGCGACTGGCGTCGGAGGCGGCACGGGCACGGGCGGCAATGGCGGGTTCGGGGGGAGCTTGCCGGAATGTAACCCAGTAAAAATGCCAGTATGCTTGTACGACTGCATGAATAGCACGCCAGCGCAGGCTCAATGCATCGGCGACGCGTGGGAGTGTCCCCCCGGCTCGTCCGAGGCGAGCACATGCCCGAAGTGCTGCAAGTCGGCTTTGGATTGCATCGCAATGTTTACCTGCGTCAACGAAGTGTGCAAGGAGCCGCTGCTCGGCGGGCAATGCTGGTCGAACGCAGATTGCACGGAGGCACAGGTTTGCGAAGGAGCCGTGGTCTGCGCGTGCGGACAGGACTGCACCATGCCGGATACGCCGGGCAAGTGCGCGCCTTCATGAAACACCGCCCCGAGGCTTACGTGCCCCCGCGGGCCATCTGCCACGCCACCCCCTGATCTTCCGTCCCGCTCGGCCCCGGGCGCCTCGCGGAGTGGTTCCGCCACGCGAGGCCGTGGTACCATCGGGGGTATGGACCATCGACTTGGCTTCGTTTCGATCGCGATCGTTTCCTTGGGGCTCGCCGCGTGCGGGCTCGGAAATTACGAGCCGCCCTCGGGGAACGGCGGCGAAGGGGGTGACGACACAGGGGAAGGCGGCAGCGCCGGCCAGGGCGGCAGCAGCTCTAGCAGCGGTGGCACGGGCGGCGGCAACGGCGGCACGGGCGGCGTAGGGGGCGGCCAAGGGGGCAGCAACGCGGGCAGCGGCGGAAACAGCGGCGCAGGGGGAGGCCCCATTCCGTGTGAGGGCGTCGGGCCGACGTGCGCGCAGACCTGCCAATCCGGGGGGATCGTGGATCCGCTCTGCGTGAGCGGCAAGTGGGAGTGTCCTCCGGGCACGATCGATATGTCGACATGCCCGGGCGTGGACGGTTGTTGCACGAAGGAGTCGGATTGCCCGATCACGAACACGTGCGCCGCGAACCGCTGCAAAGAAAAGGTGCCGCTGCCGAAGTGCTGGGCCGACGTGGATTGCGTCGGGGGCACGTGCGTGGGCGCGAGCGTCTGCCCGTGCAACCAGACCTGCTTCAGCCCGGACACGCCGGGGGAGTGCAAGCTCTGACCGTTCAACCGCCCGCGTGGTCCCGGAGCCACGCGACGACCTGATCTTCGAGCCCGCCCGGCCCGGGAAAACCGAGGTCGACGCGGGCCGGAAAACCGACGTGCCCGCCGCGATCGATCCATCGCACATCGAGCGGCGGGCGCGCACCGGAGAGAACGGGCAGCAGCGTGTGGGCCGGGACCATGGGGTCATGCTCGGCAGCCACGACGAGCGAGGGGACGGCGAGCGTCGCGAGGCGCGGCGCGACGCTAGATTCCTCATAATAATGGTCGGCACCGCGGAAGCCGAAGCGCGGCGCCACGATATGCTCGTCCCAGTCGCGGATCGTGGCAATGCGGCGCGCCTCGGCGAGCGGCAAGGGGACGAGGCGACGGCCGGCGACCTCGGCGTAAATCTCTTTGATGGCCGAGAGGACGTGCCGTCGATACACGAGCCGCCCGGGCTCGTCGATGGCGCGGGCGCCGACGAAGAGGTCGAGCGGCGGACAAACCGCAGCGACGGCGCGGACGCGGGCGTCGAGGGTCGATTCGGTCGCGGCGCGGAGGACGATGTGCCCACCGAGCGAATATCCAATGAGGAGAATGCGCGAATACCGGGAGAGCTCGGCGCTCGCGAGGGTCGCGTGGAGGTCCTGGGTGATGGCCGCGTGGTAAATGTCCTCGCCCGTGCGGTCGGAGCCTCGCAGGTTCACGCGCAGGCTCGCGATTCCGGCCGCCTCGGCGGCGTGCGCGGCCGAGAGCACGTAATGGCTGCGGACGTCGCCCCCGAGGCCGTGGACGACGACGAGCAGCGTGTCCGAGGGCGCGTGGTGCAGGCGGCCCGAGAGGCGAACCTCGCCGTATTTCGCGTCCTGGACCGTCAGCCGGAACGGCACCGACGCCGAGACGCGGCGCGGCGCCAGCGTGTGCCGCGCGACCGGCGCGATGGTGAACCAGTGGCCAAGGAACGAAAACACCCGGTTTTTCCTGTCGCTCATGCCATTCACGAGATCGCGACCTCCTCGCCCGCGCGATGGCAGCGTTTCCTCCCGTCGGGGCCGAAGGCGTACACACCGTCGCCTGCGCCGACGCTCACGGCCCGGCGCGGCGACAGGTCGAGCAGGAGGAGCGAGCGCTGGTTCAGGCCGACGCACGCGTGATGGCGGAACCTTCGCGCGAGGTACGCGAGGTTGTCGGGGTCGTCCGTTTGAATGCGCTCCATGCAATGCGGAAAGATCTGGATGTCCTGCACGATGCCGAGACCACGGTCGTAGAGCTGGAAATCGCGCGGGGTCTCGGCGAAATCGTCGTACACGATGACGCGCTCGCAGAGGACCATCGCGCCTGCGGAGACGGCGACGATCTGCGCGCCGCGGCGCAGGGCCTCGACGAAGACGTCGCGCAGGCGGAAAAACCGGAGCGCGCCGAGCAGGAGGTCGAGGCGGCCGCCGAAGAGAAAGATGTTGCTCGCGGAGAGGATGCGCGCTTCGAGCCGCTCCTTGGCGGCGCGGAAGGCCGGGTGGTAGAGGGCGCCGGCGGCGTCGAAGGCGCGGCGCTCGATATCGCCGAAGAGCTCGAAGAGGTGGTCGTCGTTCGATTCGAGCGTGCGGAAGGCGCGCCGGAGCTCGCGCGCGAGGGCGTGGCGGGCGAGCGCGCGCGGGCCCGTGGGGTGGGTCATGTCGGCGAGCAGGCTCTGGAGATCGGTATCGGGCGCCTCGGATTTCGCCTCGCGCAGCGTGCGGCGGAAGAGGTCGATCGTGTGCGCGTTGTGCTCGAGGTAAAACCTCCGCGCGGTGGCCTCGGCGCGGCGCAGCTCACGGAACGCCTCGGCGAGCTCGGGCGCCTTGGCGAGGACGCCGTCGAGCTCGCTCAGCAAGGAAAGGTTCTCGTGCGCGCGGTCGAAGCCCTCCTCGAAGACCGAGGGGAAGCCCGCGGTGTTGAGCGCGCGCTTGACGTGCGCCTCGTCGTACTCGTGCTCGGCCCAGCCCGCTGTGACGAGCAGGGTGCGGCGCGCGGCAGCGACGGCCGGATCCTTGTGGCGGGACGTCGCGAGGAATGGGGCCGCGGCCCGAACGAGCCATTCATCGGACTCGGCATTGCCGTTGAAGAGGATGGCGCCGCGCATGCGGGGCGGATTGTACACGAAGGCGGCGGCGAGGCGAAGGCCCGAGCGCGCGAAGAGCGACCCGGTTCAACGGGAAGGGGTGACCCACACCCCGTTCAGCATGACCCGACGGACGTCGCGCAGGGCGGAGAGGTCCTCGCCAGGGTTGCCACGGACGAGGATCAAATCGGCGATTTTGCCGGGTTCGAGGGTCCCCAGCCGGTCCTGGATACGAAAGAATCTCGCGTTCTCCAGCGTTGCGGCCGAAAGGATCTCGCCCCGGGAGAGGCCGGCTTCGTAGAGGAGCTCCATTTCGCGGACGTAAGCATCTCCGCGCTCGGCGTGGGGCACCGCAGAATGGGAGCCGACCACGATACGCACACCGGCCCCGTGCGCGCGGCGGACGAAGCCGAGCATGTTGGTGAAGGCGCGGGCCTCCACGTCGTTGCTCCCGGGGTCGCCCGGGCGGCGCTCGAAAACGGCGAGCGTGGGCGTGAAGAAAGTGCCCTCGGAGACGAGCAGGTCGAGGATCGCCCGCACGCGCGGGGAATCCAGGTCGACATTGCTCCAGAGCGCATAACGGCTCGGCCCGCGGGCGGCGTTGTCCGCGAGGACGGCCTGTCGAAAATCCTCCGCCTCGCGGAGCGGCACGATCGCGGTGCCGAACGAGGTGACGTGCTCGACGCCGTCGAGCCCGGCGCGCACGGCGTCGCCCGCGTCCGCGATTTCGAGGTGCGCCGTGGTGATGAGGCCCCGCTCGTGGGCGGCCTCGTTGACGGCCCGGATGGTGCCGAGGGGCAATCGATAATAAATCTTGATGGCCGACGCGCCCTGGTCCGCGAGGCGATGGACGGCGGCGCGCGCCTCGGCCGGATCGAGGACGAGGAGCGCGTCCTTCGGGTGCGCGGGCGGCGGCGCGTCGAGGTGCGGCCCGGTCAAAAAGAGGCGTGGGATCGGGGCGGCGGAAGAGCGCACCGGGTCATAAGCCTCGATCCATGCGCCCGGGTCGCGCAGGGAGGTCACGCCGCGCTGGAGGAAGAGGGACGGGAGAGGAATGTCGCCGTCGAGGTGGAAATGGGCGTCGATGAGGCCGGGCATGACGGATTGTCCCGTGGCATCGACGATCTCCGCGCCCGCGGGGATTTCCACGGCAGCGCGCGGGCCGACGGCGAGGATACGCCCCTCCCGGACGACGACCACCGCATCGGGCACGGGCGGCGCGCCGCGCCCGTCGAAGAGCGTCGCGCCCGTGATGGCCAAGGTTCGGCCGGCGGGAGCTTCGGCGACGCGATTGACCTCCCGCGCGGGGGGCAGGAAATCCATCCGTCCACCGATATCGTGCTGCGCGATCGCCGGGGTCCCGACGCAACCGCCCGCGACGGCGGTGATGCACAACATCCTGGCAATCCGGGGCATGGTGGACCTCCTGGGCAAACGCGCCACGATAGCGCGCCCGCCCAGAAAATCTAAATCCGCGCGCCGGATTCGCGAGTCCACCGTCCGCGCTTCACGCGGATAGCGCGAGTACGGCAACCTTGAAATGACGCGCGAGCCGCTCGCCGGCATCCCCATCGGGAAGGCCAAGGGTCGAGACGAGCGCGGGGTCATTTCCAGCGCACGCCTCGGCCTCCACGATTTCGAGCGTCTTTCGGCGCTCGGTTTCCACTCTTTCCCGCGCCGCGGCGTCGAGTCGCGGCCGAATCCATTCGTCGATGGCCCACGCGAGCGAGGCGTGCCGCGCCTCGTCGAGCGCGATCCGGCGCATCGCGCGGCGGACCGCGGGATCCTTCGCGGCGCGCGCTTGCCACATGCCCACGAGCGCGCCGAATGTCTCGCGCACGCAGCCTTCGACCGCATTGTCGAGCGCGATGGCTTCGAGCGAGCGCGGCGCTTGTTTTGCGACGATCGGGGCGCGGAATTGCCCGCCGTGACGGGACGCGAGCCTGCGCATCACCCGCGCGTGCCGGACCTCGTCACGCCGCGCAATCCCGGCGCGCTGGATGAGCGCACGCGGGGCGCCGTGGTGGGCGAGCTCCGCGGCGAGGGCCTCGAACGCGTCGACGCTCGCGGCTTCGAGGTGCGCGACGCTCGCGAGATACGCGCCGACGCGGGTCGTGCCGCGGGCCTTGCGCCGCGCGAGCCCCGCGGGGCGCCGGCCAATACAAGCGCCCGATTCCGATTCAATGACCTCGGACTCGATCTCCTGCACGTTCCCGTCGGCGTTGATGCGGAGGAGGTACAGTTCGCGCACGATCGGGTCGCATATCTCGGTGTATCTCGTGCCGAGCACATCGAAGCCGGAGCCTGAGGCCCGGACGCCGCCCTCGTCCGCATCGTTGCAGGAGACGTGATACTCCGCGAGTTCGGCGGCGAGCACGGCCTCGACGGCCGTATCGATGGGCCGGATCAAGTCGAGGACGGCCTCCTTCGTTTCGAGGACCTCGACCTCGTCGCCCTTGTTCGTGACCAGAATGTGGCGCGGGCAAAAATCGACGCACTGGCCCAGGCGAAAACCTTGGGCGGACGTGGCGGCGGCGATCGCGGCCTCGCACATGGCGACGTTGCTCGCGGAGCCGCACTTGGTTCCGAAGGTCGCGACCACGCGTGGCTCCTCCGACGGCCCTCCCTCGTCGATGCTGACGAGTTGCATGAAATCGAGCTCCTCGGCGGTCCGCACATCGGACAGGTCTCGATCGGACCCGCACGTGACGACGCTGAAGCCTTCGGTGTCGATCCCACAAGCAACAGCGGCGGGCGCGATCGAGAGTGAAAGGACGTGACGCAAGATTCTACCGACTCGATTGGACCTGGCCATGGGCACCTCGACCCTCGGCTCGGCAAGGGCCGTTCCAGCCAGGAGGACGCGGCTTTTCAAGAGCGCTCCCGAAAACCCCCTGGCACCCCTGCCGCTCCGGACTGCGCAACCCTGGCACAGAATGGCCAAGGGGACAAAAACGTGCTCCTCGAACGAAAACTCTGCACGGCGTGGGGGCTGGCTCGGTTAGATTGAGCAATCGTGGGCGGATCATTGATTCGGTCTGCGAGCAAGGAGCACTTGCATGACATGGCACTATGATGCGGACGTGGTGATCGTTGGGGCTGGGGGCGCGGCGCTCGCGGCGGCGGTGGCGGCAGTGCACGAGGGCGTTTCGGTGCTCTTGCTGGAGGCGGGTCCGCAGCCCGGGGGGACCGCCTCGATATCGGGCGGCGCATTCTGGATCCCCAACAACTCGCTGATGCGCGCGCAGGGGCTCACGGATCCGCGCCCCGACGCGCTGAAGCTCATGGCCCGCCTCTCCTATCCGTCGCTCTACGACCCGGCAGCGTCGCATCTCGGCCTGCCGAAGCGCGAGTACGATCTTCTCGCCGCCTTTTATGATCACGGCTCCGACGTGATCGACGAGCTCACCCAGCTCGGCGCCCTGTTCCCCATCATCTACCCGGGTTTTGGCTTCTCCCCGAGCCCGATCTCGGACCCGGACTACCATGCCGGCCTGCCCGAGAACGTATCACCGTATGGACGCGTGCTCGGCAATGCGCCCCCGGGCCTGGTCGGATGGCCGGGCTACCTCCTGACGCAGTCGATGATCGATTGGATCCAAGCGAAGCACGTGCCCATTCGCACGAACCATCGGGTCGTCGGCGCGATCCAGAAGAAGGACGGCGAGGTGGTCGGCGTGGAGATCGAGCACAACGGCGCGCGCAAGCGGGCGCGGGCACGGCGCGCGGTCGTGTTCGCGACGGGTGGCTTTTCGCACGCGCGCGGGAAGGTGCTCGGATTGCAACGAGGACCGCTCTTCGGCACGGGCAGCGTCCCCACGGGCAAGGGCGACTTTTTGGATATCGCCGCGAGCCTCGACGCCGCGATCGGGAACCTGTCGAATGGATTTTATTTTCAGCTTGCGATCGAGGAGGCCGCGGCGCAAAACGGCCACGTCACGAACGTCGGCGCGATCGCGTTCGGGGTGTACGGCGACAGCACGATCCTCGTCAACAAGTACGGGCGCCGGTGTGTCAACGAGAAGATGCCTTATCACGTCCGGGCGCAGAGCCATTTCCTGGCGCTCGGGACCGACGAGCCGAACCTCGTCCAGTTCATGATCTGGGACGAGGCGGTGGCCCAGGAGCCGACGTCCTGGCCGTGGCGAGGCGTCGTGCCGGCGCCGGGGACATTGCCCCCGTTCGTCATCAAGGCGAATACCCGCGCGGCGCTCGCCGCGGCGATCGACGCGCGCCTCAACGCGCTGCGCGGCCAGCGGTTCGCGGCGAGCGGCGTCGTGCCCTCCGTGAAGCTCGATCCGAATTTCGTGACGAACCTGGATGCCACGATCGCGCGCTTCAATGGCTTCGCGGCGACGGGCATGGACCTCGATTTTCAGCGCGGCGCCACATCCTTCGAGAATGCCTGGCAAGGGCCGTCGCGCAGCGTGACGGCGAACCGCACGATGTATCCGATGTCGGCGAGCGGGCCATATTACGCGGTGATCCTCGGCGCCGGGACGCTCGATACCTGCGGCGGCCCGATCGTCGGGACGGACGGGCGTGTGCTCCGGCCCGACGGCACGGGGATCCCGGGCCTCTTTGGCGCCGGCAATTGCATTGCATCCCCGGCCGGCCGCGGATACTGGGGCGCGGGCGGGACGATTGGCCCGGCCCTCGTCTTTGGTTTCCTGGCCGGAAAAAAGGCGGCGCACGAGCCCGTGCACCCGCTCTGAAAGGCCGGACACGTGCAAAAAATTACCAGCGTTCATGGAAGGGGCGCCATGATGACGCCTCGGGTTGTGCCTTTCCCCCATCTCTGTTAAAGCCGTTCCCATGATGGGCGACATACACCGCCATCTTGGCGGGGTGTTCGACGGGTGCCCGGATCCACTGTTGCTCGTCGAGGGCGACGTGGTGGTGGCGCACAATGAGGCAGCGAGCGCGGCGCTCGGCGAGGCCGAGTCGTTGCTCGCGCTCTTCGATGCGGCGGATCGGGGCGTCGTGTCGTCGGCCTGCGCGGCCGTGGCGAGTGGACAATCGACGAAATCGACGTTCTCCGCGCGTCTCGCGGGGAAGACGTCCAAGCGCTGGACCGCGTGGCCGGCCGGTCACGGTGGGATTTGCGTCCGGATGGACGGCCCCGCGGAGCCCCGCGCGGACATTCCAGCGCCGCTAGCTCCCCTTGTCGAGAAAGACGAGCCCGTCCCGCTTCGGACCGTGCTCCTCGGCAAGATCTTCGATCGATTCGACGGGATCCTCTGGTCGATCGCCAAGGATGGAACGATCCTGATCTCGGAAGGGAAGGGGCTCGCCCACTTCGGACTCACGCCGGGCGCGCTCGTCGGTAGGAATGCGTTCCAGCTCTATCCACACGGATCGGTCGCTCGAGAGGAGACCGAACGCGCCCTCGCGGGGGAGGAGCTCTACGGGGACAGCATCGAGGGCATGTCCTACTGGATACGTCGTCTCACGCCCGTGCGAGACGCAGCCGGCGACGTGACCGCGATCGTCGGATTCTCTCTCCGCGCCAATGAAAACTCGGAAGAGACCCTCCAGGCCAAGGCCTTGATCCGGGCGCTATCGGAGCTGCCCCTCGCAATCTGGGCCATGGACGCGAACGGGACGTGCAAGATGTCCCTGGGAAACGGCCTCAAGGACCTCGGCATCATGCCTGGCGAGCTCGTAGGGAAAAATCTCTACGAACTCTACAGCGGCCGCGAGGATTTCAAGGCGGACATGAAGCGGGCGTTCGCCGGGGAGCAGTTCGTCTCCGAGACGTCGTTTGTCACGACGCACTGGCGCAACACGATCATCCCGGTGCGCGACACGTTCGGCGAGCGCGTGGTGCGTATCTACTCCGTGGCGGAAAACGTGACCGACCGCGTGGAGAACCAGCGTCGGCTCGAAGAGCAGCTCGCGCTGATCCAATCGCAGCAACAGGCCATCGTCGGGTTGTCGAGCCCGGTGATCGAGGTCTGGCAGGGCGTGCTCGTCGTGCCGCTGATCGGATCGATCGACCAGGCCCGCGCGAGCATCCTGCTCGAACGGCTGCTCACGGAGGTCGTGGGCCGGCAATCGAGCTCCGTGATTCTCGACCTGACGGGCGTGGACACGGTCGACGCGGAGGCGGCGCAGCATCTCTCGAACGTGATGCGGAGCGTGGAGCTCGTCGGCGCGACGGGGCTGCTCTCCGGCATCGGGCCGAGCGTGGCGAAGACGATGGTGGACCTCGGCGTCGACATGCAATCGCGCCGCACTTACCCGACGCTGGCCGAGGCGCTGCGGAGGCTGATCGGCGCGCGCAAACGGTGAAGGCGTTTCAGCGGTTCTCGCCGTGCAATTCGAGCACGGCCCGCTCGTGCAGCTTCTTCAGGTAGGCATTTCGATCCGGCGCGTGGACGAGCTCCCGCAAATCGGCCTTGTTGATGAGTAGGACGAGGTAATCGTCCCGGCGCTCGCCGTGCAGATCGCTGCGGAGGGGCGCGGAAAAACCGCCCGGTGCGATGAAAAGGCCGAGGCGGGAGCGATTGAACTTGCGCGAGAGCTTCCACAGGAAGCTGCGAATCTCCGTGGCGCCCGCGGGCCTCGTCCAGTTCTTGCATTCGGCGAGGATGTACGACGTGCGTTCGTTCACCCAGAAGGGATCGGTGGATTCGTTGCGGATGACGAGGTCGATTTCCTCTTCCTCGTTGCGGCGACGGGCCGAGGCGTGGCGAAAGCCGGGGATCGTCTTGAAGACGAGGACCATGAGGTCTTCGAGCAGCTTGCCCTTGCGGTTCGGGTCCGTCTCGCTCTCGGCCGCAGCCCAGGTGTCGCGAATGGCCGCCTCAGCCTCGTCCGAGGAGAGTTCGCCGAAATGGTGTGCACGCACGGCTTCGAGCGCATTGCGAAGCTTTGCGAGCAAGAGGACACGGAAGATCGGGCCTTTTTCGAGGTAATCGTAGGCGCCGTCCTGGAAGGCGCGCGTGACCGCGGCCTCCGTGGCATACCCCGTGACGAGGATGGTCTTCGCGAGCGGCGCGCGGCGCGAGACCTCGGAGACGAGGTCGAGGCCGGTGTCCGGGCCGGTCTTGCCGTCGAGCTTCTGATCGACGAGCACGACGTCCCAGCCGCCCTGGTCGAGCCGCGCGAGCGCCTTTTCGATCTCGTCCGCGGTCTCGACGAGATACCCCTCGGCGCCGAGCCGGGCGCGATAGAGCTGCAAAAAGCTCGGGTCGTCGTCGATGATCAAGATGCGGCCCATCGGTCTCACGCGGCGCTCCTTCCGGCGTCCACGGGCAGGCGAAGGACGAATCGTGCCCCGCCGAGCGGGCTCTCTTCGCAATGCGCCTCGCCGCCGAGCTCCGCCCGCGCGACCTCGCGCACGAGCGCGAGCCCCTGCCCCGTCCCACCCGGCCGCAAGGAAAAACCAGGCGCAAAAATCGCTTTTCGATACTCGGGCGGGACCCCCGGTCCGTCGTCGTCGACGGTGACGACGATGGCGCCGTCCGCGTCGAGCGTGGCGGCGACGCGAATTTCGGCCGGTCGGTCGTCGCGGGCGCGCGCCGCATTGCGGAGCAAATCAACGATGGCCAGGACGAACCGATCACGGCGGCCACGAACGGGCGGGAGGAAGCGGGGGCGGTCGAAAAGGGCCACGCGGCCGAGCTCCTCGGCGAGGGCGGCGAGCGCGTCCTCGATGGCCGCCGCGACGTCGAAAGGCTCGGGCGGCGGGCCGGCGCGCTCGACGACCTGCGCCATTTCGGTCATGAACCGGAAAATGCGGTCGACGCCGCCCGTGATGGTGGCGCCGTGCCGATCGACGAGCGGCCCGCGGCCATCCCGCTGGAGCGCGGCGAAGAGGTCGTCGAGGGCCTCGCGTACGGGGACCAGGGCATTGCGGATCTCGTGCGCGACCATGCGCGCGTGGCGGGTCATGGCGAAGGCGGCGCTCTCGCGCTGGATCAATGCAGTGGCCGCGCGAATGCGGCCGAGGACGGCGGCCGTCTCGTCCTGAATGAGCGCGCCGGCGAGCAGGACCATCGGCGTATCGCCGGACGCGACCTCGGCGAGCAGCTCGGCGCCATTTTCGGTGAGCTCATACGTGGTAAGCGCCTCCTCGGCCTCGTCCTCGAAAGAAAGGAGGCCGAGCGCGGCGAGGCGATCGAGCGATTGCGGATGCGCGGCCACCTCGCTGCCATACCAGAAGACGCGGAGCCTGCGGGCCGCGACGAGGCGCGCCGCCGCCGCACGCGAGAGGCGCCAAGGATCCGAGGGCCCGCGGGATTGCGCGACCTCGACCGCGAGGAGCCAGCGAACGGCGTCCCGCTCGGGCAGGCCGAGGACGAGCCGGCCAATGGGCGTGAGGAGCGTCTCGCCCTCGGCGCGACGTAATGCCCGCACTTCGAGCGCATACCGCT
This sequence comes from Polyangium mundeleinium, assembly GCF_028369105.1. Classification (NCBI taxonomy): domain Bacteria; kingdom Pseudomonadati; phylum Myxococcota; order Polyangiales; family Polyangiaceae; genus Polyangium; species Polyangium mundeleinium. Next base: position 12,345,158 of record NZ_JAQNDO010000001.1, read on the forward strand.
CGGGCCAGAGGCTCGGGGTGCGCTCGGGGCGCTGGATGGAAAAGAGGACCTCACTGGAGAGGCGATCGAGCTCGCGATCGCGGGTGCGGGAGCCGGCCGAGTCGGACAAACCGAGCCGGCGGCGGAGGGCGACGTCGATGAGCGCGTGGAGCTCCGCAGCGCTCGCGCCAAACGCGAGGCCGCCTTCGAGCAATCGCTGCATTTCCTGGACGAACGCCCCGAGCTTGTCGGACCAGACGTCGTGCAGGCGCTCGATTTTCTCCTCGGGCTCGCCGCGCGCTTCGAGCGCTTCGAGCGCGTCGAGCAGCGTCTTTCGGTGCGCGCCGAGCCCCGAGAGCGCCCACGAGGAGCCCTCCGGGCGGTCGAGAGTGCGGCGCACGTCGTCGAGGAAAGACACGCCGGAAGGTGATGCCGGGGGCCCGGGTTTGTCAAGTCCGATGCAGGGTTTGTCCCCGGTCGGCGTTTGTCCCCGGCGCGAACGTTATCGCGAGAGCAGCACGACCGCCCCGAGCACGGCGGCGCATACCGTCTCGGCGCGGAGCGTGAGCGGGCCGAGCGAGACGCGCGCGAGGCCGGCCGAGGTGCAGGCCTCGATCTCGGCCGGTGACAAACCTCCCTCGGGGCCCACGACGAACGCGAGCTCGACCTCCGGGCCGAGGCGGCGGAGCGCCGGGCCGAGCGGCGCGTCGGCCACGGGATCCAGGCAGAAGCCGTTCACGCCCTCGCCCGACGCGAAGAGCTGCACGGCCTCGACGAGCTCCATCGGCGACGAGATCGCAGGCGCATCGCCGCGTCCGCATTGCCGCGCAGCCTCGACCGCGATGCGGCGCCACCGCGCAGCGCGGCCGTCCGCAGGGCGGCCCACGGATCGCTCGGCGTTGATCGGGACCACGCGGCTCGCGCCGAGCTCGGTCGCGTCGCGCACGATGGCGTCGAACTTGTCGCTCTTGCACGTGGCCTGGAGGAGCGTCACGCGGCGCGCCGGGAGGAACGTGGCCGCGCGCGGCGCTTCGACGATGACGGCGACGCTCGCGCGATCGATCGCGGTGATCTCGGCGTCGGCCTCGATCGCGCGGTCGGGATCGAAGAGCACCACGCGATCACCGAGGCGCTTTCTGTGCACACGCGCGACGTACCGAGAGGCGTCCTCGTCGAGGATCGAAGGGCCCGCTTCGACGCGGGCGACGGGGACACGCAGCGGGCCCCTCATGACGCAGCAAACGCGATCGCGACCCAGTCGTCACCCGTGCCGTCGCCGCGGCGGCGCGTCTCGAGGTGGCGCAGCGGGCGCGCGAGCGAGGTGTACCGCGCGATGATCTCGTCGTGCTCGGCGGCGAGGATGCCCGAGAGGATCAAGAGCCCCGCCGGGGGTTCGGGGGCAGAGCCCGGCTCGTCCGGGCGTAGCCCCCGACGTGCAGCAGGCGACACCGCGCGCGCCAAGTCCTCCGCGATCGGACGGAGCACGCGCGTCTCGATGTTCGCGAGCACCACGGGGAACGGCTCGGTCACGCTCTCGATCGTCTGCTCGCGTACGACGATGCGATCGGCGAGGTGATTGCGCTCGGCGTTCTCGCGCACGACGTCGATGACCTCGGCGTCGTTGTCGATCGCGAGCGCGCTCGCGGCGCCGTAGATCAGCGCGACGAGCGCGAGGATCCCGCTGCCCGTGCCGACGTCGAGCACACGCGCGCCGGACAGCGAACTCTTACGATCGTGAAGCATCTCGGCGACGAGCGCGGTCGTCGCATGCAAGCCCGTGCCGAAGGCGCGGCCCGGCTCGAGCTCGAGCACGTGCTCGTCCGCGCGCTTCTTCTCGTAAGCGACCCACGGCGGCACCACGATCACGTCGGGCGTGAACTGAAACGGCTCGAAGTGCTGCTTCCAGGCGTCGCGCCAGGCATCACCGACGATCTCCTCGATGCGCGGCGCGAGCGAAGGATCCTCCTCGACGAGCGCCGCGATCGCCTGGTCGGCTTCCTCGCGCGTGGAGAAGCTCGCGACGAGGGTCACCTTCCCGGAGCCCGCGCCTTTCGCGAGCGTCTGCTCGTCACGCTCCTCGACGCCCATGGCGCCGAGATCGAAGAGGGTTGCGCCGAGCTCTTCAGCTCGATCGCGAGGGACGTCGACGGCGACGAACGGATAAACAGGCTCGGTCATGGGTGAGGCAGGTCTGGCGCGGATCGGGCCTCTTGGCCACTCGGGATCAGCTACTCCGTCACGCGAATCGTCACGGTCGAGGTCCTCTGGTTGAGCAGGATGTACGTCGCGGCCACGCCGCCGCCCACGACCGCGAGGCCAACGGGCACCCAGAACCACGGGCTCGACAAGACGCCGCCCTTCTGCGCCGCAGGCACGGCGATGCGCAGCGGCGTGGCCGCGTCACCGCGCGAGGTGAGCGGCAGGCCGCCCTTGTCGATCGCCTGCAGGTAGTACTCGACGAGCGGAGGTTTGACCGCGTCGCTCGGGATCTGCGCGCGAAACTCGCCGAGCGTGTAGCTCGCAGGCACGAGGATGAACTTGCCGTCCGCGCCCGTGCGATACGCAAGCTGCATCGCGCGCACGCGGCCATCCGGATCCTCGACGCGGCCCGTGAGCTTGATCAACGTGCCCGGCGGCATCTGCGCGGGCGAGGTGTGCATGATGCGGATCGGCTTCTCGGCCGCGGGCGAGTTGACCGTCTCGCGGCCCGGCTTGCCCTCGGCCTCCCACTTCTCGCGCGTCGCCTTGAAGAAGTCCTTGAAGCGCGGCGACTCGGTCGGCGGCAAGCTGTACGTCTCGTCGAGCACGAGCAGCCCACGCACGGCAGCGTCTGCCTCGTCCGCGCGCTTGAGCACGATGTAGTTGTAGGCAAGCAGGCGGTAGATCTCGATCTTCTCCTGCTTGCTCGTGCCGGGGCGCAAGAGCGCGGCGGAGAGGGTCTGGATCGACTCTTCGTACTCGGCGTCGTCGAAGAGCGCGCTGCCGCGCTGGATGAGCGAGGTGACGCTGGCCTTGTCGCCTTTGGCGGCGGCTTGCGCGAACGCAAGGGTGGGCGTCGCGACGACGAACGCAGAATGGCAAGCAGCCGTGAGGGCGAGCGTCGCGGCGAGGCGAGGCCAGACGGAGCGCATGGGCGAAAGGGTAGCCGGAAACGCGCGCCGTTGGCGAGAGCCGGTTTGATCGCTCTTTCAGCGCGGGTAGTAGGTCCTTCGCGCCGGCACGCTCACGAGCACGCTCCTGCGATCCTCAGGCGGCGGCGGGTGTTCGCCCGCGCGCAGCACCATCGCCGTGAGGCGACCGCCGTACACGCAGCCCGTGTCGATGCCTGTCGCGTGACGGTGGATCTGCGGCTGCTCGAGGGCGTTGTGCCCGAAGACGAGGTGCGGCGGTCCCACGTACCGCTCGCCCCACAAGATGGAGCCGCGCCGCTCCTCGGGCGTACCGCTGATGTTGAGCGAACGCACGTACATCAACGTACGCGGGCTCTGCTCCTCGATCGGCAGCGTGGGATCAACGCCGGCATGCACGACACGCAAGCCGTGCTCCGGCAGGTCGATCCAGAGCGGCAGCGAAGCGAGGTACTCCCAGTGCCGGCGGCGCAGCGCGCGCACGACCTCGCGTTGCAAGCTCCCGAGCTGCGGCGCGATGGACGGCGGCGCTTGCCGGTAGCGCAGGAGCCGATCTTCGTGGTTGCCGCGCACGGCGCGCGCATGGAGCTTGCGGAGCAGCTCGACTGTGCCTGCCGGATCGGGGCCGCGCACGACGAGGTCGCCGACGGAGATCAGCCGATCGTCCGCGCAGAACCCGACGTGGCCGAGCAAATCTTCGAGTTCACCCCTGCATCCGTGCAGGTCGCCGACCACGACCGTTCGACCCATCGCTCCCGCTCAGCCGATCTTGGCGCGCTTGGGGATGACGACGATGCCGCCCTCGCTCACGTACCAGCGCTTCCTGTCTTCCTCGAGGTTGTAGCCGATCTCGGCCCCTGAGGGGACCTCGACGTCTTTGTCGATGATCGCGCGGCGGATCTTGGCGTGCCGTCCGATCACCACGTTCTCGAAGAGCACGCTCTCCTCCACGTGGCTGAAGGAGTTCACGCGGCAGCGGTTCGAAAGGACGCTCCGGTGGATGCGGCCGCCGGAGATGATGCAGCCGAGCGAGACGAGGCTCTCGGTCGCGATGCCGACGCGCGCGTTCCACTCGTCGCGGAAGACGAACTTCGCCGGCGGATCGTGGCTCATCGCGGTGCGGATCGGCCAGCGTTGGTTGTAGAGGTTGAAGGCAGGTTGGACGCTGATGAGATCCATCTGCGCGGCCCAGTAGGCGTCGATCGTGCCGATGTCGCGCCAGTAGGCGTTCGAGCCTTCGTCCTCGCCGGGCACGCGGTTTGTCTGGAAATCGTAGACGAACGCGCGTTTCCCGTTCTTGACCAAATACGGGATGATGTCGCGGCCGAAGTCGTGCGCGCTCTGCTCGTTCTTCGCGTCCTGCTCGAGCGCGTCGAGGAGATTGCCCGTGTTGAAGATGTAGTTGCCCATCGACGCGAGGGCGAGGTCGGGGTGGCCGGGCATCGGCGGCGGATCGGCGACCTTCTCGTGGAAGGCGATGATCCGGCCGTTCGCGTCGGCCTCGATCACGCCGAACTCCCTGGCCTCCTTGCGCGGGACGGGGATGGCCGCGACGGTCACTTCGGCGTTGCGCTCGAGGTGCTCGTCGAGCATCTGGCGCATGTCCATCTTGTAGACGTGGTCGCCGCCGAAGATGCAGACGTGCGTGGGCGACTCGTCGGTGATGACGTGCTGGGTCTGGTAGACGGCGTCGGCTGAGCCCTTGAACCAGCTCTTGCCCGTGCGCTGCTGCGCCGGGATCGTCTCGATGAAGTTGTCGAGCATCGGCGACAGGCGCCAGGCCCGTGCGATGTGCTCGTCGAGCGACGCGCTCTTGTACTGCGTGAGGATCTTGATCTTGTGCAGCCCCGAGTTGACGAAGTTCGAGAGCACGATGTCGATGATCCGGTAGCGCCCGCCGAACGGAACCGCCGGCTTGGCGCGATCCGAGGTGAGAGGGCCGAGCCTCCGGCCCTCCCCACCCGCCAGGATCATGACGAGGACACGTGAGGTCTCGAACGGGGCGCGCAGCTTCGTCTCGCGCATGGTTCGTGGAGACTACCCTACCTTCGTGGCCCACGCGACGCTCGACAACGCCGATGGGTTTGGACGGGCCTGTCGGGCCGCTCGAGTGCCTCGTTATGAGGGTCGAGATGAGGGGCCGAAGCGCCCGCGCCCCCCTCCTTCGGCGAATCTCTTTACGCGCCGTGGGCCATCGTGTTAGCCCTTTCCAGCCCAATCCCCCTACCCAGGGCGGCTGCCTGTGCCCGAGGGCGTACCCTCGAACGGCCCGGAGAGACCCATGAACGTCCGACATGCACTCGTTTTCGCCCTCGCCTCCCTGACAGGCTCGGCCGTGCTCGGCTGCGGACCGTCGGAGGAGCCGTACAAGGCCAAGCCCGCCGTGAGCGGCAAGAAGGCCGCGCTGCCTGCCGTGCCGACGCTCCCGCAGAAGCAGAAGAAGACGCCGGACGGCGCGTTCACGATCTGGGGCATCACGCACGATCTCCGCAGCCGCGTGCACTTCGAGGACGTCAACGCGAAGCAGGTGTCGATCGTCGGCTACATCGTCAAGACGAACTACGCCGACGCGCCTGCGTGCTCGATCCACAAGACGGGCAAGGGTGATCCGCCGGACTGCAAGGCGCCGATCCCGACCTTCGCGATCGCGGACGAGAAGGGCGAGACGAAGGACATGATCGACGTCATGGGCTGGGCGTCGAACTTCGCCCAGGTCTTCACGCTGATCGAGGCGATCGACAAGCAGCCGAAGGGCAAGGAAAGCGAGGCGAAGCTCGCCGACGAGTTCTGGGGCGCGGACCTGCCGAACCCGATCCCCAACATCGGGGCGAAGGTCAAGGTGACGGGCACCTACTCGGTGACGTTCACGAAGGCGAGCTCGGGCGCCGCCGCGAACCCGAAGTACGGGATCATGACGGCCGAAAAGATCGAGTTCCTCGAGCAGGCGCCCGAGAAGGCCTATCTGCCCGGGATGAAGAAGAAGCCCTGAGGCTTCTTTCTGCCGTGCGCTCCCCGCGCCCCAGGATCCGGCGGCGAAGGTGGGGGGGGCGAGACCCGAAATACTTGCGGACGCCGGCCGGCATCTGACACGCTCGGATTTGCGCATGGTCAACCGCACCTTCAAAGCAATCGCCTCCCTCGCTCTTCTCCTCGTCGCCGCGGCCTGCGGAGGGAACCAAACCGAAGTTAAGGACCCGTCGAACACGGGGGGCGAGACGCCCGAAGTGAAGCCCCCGCCGCCTCCGCCGAAGTGCGAGTCGCTCGACGAGAAGTGCGCCGCCAAGAAGGACACGACGGCGACGGTCAAGAGCGCCAAGGTCCTGTTCCAGCCCGCAGAAAAGTGGGTGTACGCGCAGGGCGAGTCGCAGACGATCGCGCAGGCCTCGGAAGAAGGCGCGGTCGTCGTGTTCGGCTCGTACACGGCGGACAAGGACGCGAAGAAGGACACGGCGGCGCGCGAAGCCGCGCTCGCGGAGCTCGTCAAGACGACCACCGTCACCTTGCCGAAGGGCTACAAGGTCAACTGGAAGAAGCCCGACAACGTGCAAGAGGTCAACGGCGTCAAGCTCAACGTCTGGACGGCGGCGGGCTCGGAGCGCGGCAAGAAGAAGGGCACGCTGCTCGTGCTGCAGGCGCCGCTCAAGGACGGCGAACCGGCGCTGCTCGGCCTGGGCTTCGCGGCGGATGACGACGAGGCCGGCATGGGCGCGGTGAGCAAAGCGATCGAGTCCATCAAGGCCGAATAAGGAACGTCGTGACCGCGCCCCAGCTCTCCCCCGGCTACGTCATCGCGGGAAAATACTCGGTCCAGGCTCTCCTGGGCAACGGCGGCTCCTCGGCCACCTACCGCGTCGTCGACGCGACGGGGCGCGCAATGGCGGTGCGTATCTACTCGCCGACCATCGCGCAGCGCCCCGAAGTGATGACGATGATCGAGCAGATCTACACGGCGACGAACGGGCTGCCGCCCGACGTCGTGCTGCCGGTCCTCGACGCGGGCTACGATCCGCAAACCGCCGCGCCCTTCACGGTGACGGAGCTCTCGCCGACGCCGTCGCTCGCGCAGCTCGTCTCGCAGCGCCCACTCTCGCCGCAAGAGGTCTCGCAGATCGCGCAGAACATGGCGCGCACGCTGGACAACGCCCACGTGCGGCAGCTCATGCACCACGCGCTCAAGCCGACGAACGTGTTCGTCGCGCCGCAAGGCTTCGCCGTGCGCATCATGGACTTCGGCGCAGGACTCGCGCGGAGCTACGTGCAGACGAACGAGGGCTACGCGATCGCGGCGCCCTGGGTCGCGCCCGAGCAGATGCAAGGCGGCGCGCCCGCGGGCCCCGCAGCCGACGTGTTCGCGATGGGGCTCGTGCTCTTCTACGCGCTCACGGGGCGGCCGTACTGGCGCTCCTGCCAGGGCGCGCAGCCCGACCTCGCCTCGTGGCAACACGAGCTCGTCGGCCCGCGGCAGCCAGCGTCCCAGCGCGCCCAGGAGCTCGGCGCGCTGGTCTCGCCGGTGCTCGACGCGGTGTTCAACCGCGCGCTCGCGATCGATCCGAACGAGCGCTTCCGCCAGGCCAGCGAGCTCGCCGTGGCCTTCTCGGCCGCGGCGAACATGCCCGAGATGGCCACGAGCGCGACCATCGCGTTCCCCGCGATCGGCGGCGCCGATCCGATGGGCCCGACGGCCGCGGTGCCGGTCTACCAGCCGGGAGGCCAGAATGATGGCTCGGGCTACCCGCCGCCGCCGCCCATCGGAGGCGGGGGCATGGGCGGGGCTGGCATGGGTGGTCAGGGCGCCGGGGCGCCGGCGAACGCGGACATGGGCATGGGCATGGGCCCCGGCCCGATGGCGCCGACGACGGCGGCGCCGCGCCTCCAGATGGATGGCGGTGGTGGGTCGAAGAAGCTGCCGATCATCATCGGCGTCGCGGCGGTGCTGCTCATCGGCGGCGCGGTCGGCGCGTTCATCGTGATGGGCGGCAAGGACAAGCCAGAGGGCGAGGACCCGAACGCGCCGATCGCCATCACGCCGACGGGCGCGCCCACCACGAGCAGTGAGAGCGGCGCGCCCACGGGCACAGGCACGGGTGAGGCACCGCCGCCGACGCCGCCTCCTGCGGCCGAGGAGGTCGAGGTCGCGATCAAGTGCAGCCCGGGCTGCGACACGATCAAGGTCGACGACAAGGCGATCGAGGATCCGTCGAAGCTCAAGCTCGCGCCGGGCGCGCACAAAATCGAGCTCTCGAAGGCCGGGTACGTCACGCAGAGCGAAGACATCACGATCGAGGCCGGCAAGAAGTTCGAGAAGGAATTCAAGCTCGCCGAGGCCCCGAAAGAGACGGCGCAGACCGCGAGCACCGCGAAGTCGAGCGGCAGCGGCGGCGGCAGCACGGTGAAGACGACCCCCACGGCGACGACGAAGCCGACCAGCACGGCGAAGACCGGCGGCCAGAAATGCACCGGGGTCGGTCTCTTCAAGAAGTGCAAGTAATCGTTCCGCTCGCGTTTTCCCCTCCCACGGCCCGCTACGTTTTCCCTTCGTAGCGGGCCGTTTGCGTATGCGAGCCGTCCGTCCGGCCCCATCTGGCCAAAGCGCGGCGCGGGCCCCATGCTCGCCTCGGAGCACGTGGCGGCTCGTCCGCCATGTGGACATTTGCGCGCGGAAAACGTCTGCGCGCCAGGAAAGGGGGGTCATCATGGCCATGGCGAAACTTCTCCGGACCGGCTCGCGTCTCATGGGCGCGGCGCTCGGCGTCCTGTCGTTCGTTTCCCCGAGCGCTTCCGCCCAGGCGAAGGCCGAGGAGAAGAGCAGCGGCGCCGGGGCGCAGGAAGGCGCGAAGGGGCAGGCAAGCCTCCTCCTGCAAGAGCAGCTCACGGAGCTCATCACGACGAGCGGCCAGGGCCAGATCGTGGCGAAGCCCGACGCGATGCGCGCCGAGCTCGGGGTCGAGGTCCGGGCGAAGACGCTGGAGCAGGCGCAGGCCGAGCTCGCCCGCAAGATGGAGCACGTGACGAGCGCGATCGAGAAGCTCGGCCTCGAGGGCCTCACGCTGCAGACGGCGACGCTGCAGATCCAACCGCTCCATGACGAGCCCAAGGCCGGCCGCGCGGCGCAGATCGTCGGCTATCGCGCGCAGAACACGCTCTCGATCACGCTGCGCCCCGCGGAGGTGACGGAGCTCGGGACGCAGGCGGCGAAGCTCGTGGACGCGGGCGTCGGCGCGGGCGCGAACGTGGTGCAGGGGATCTCGTTTTTCCTCGCGCGTCCGGAGGAAGCGCAGGCCAAGGCGCTGCACCTCGCGGCCGTGGACGCGGAGCGGAACGCGAAGATCCTCGCGGCCACGTCAGGCGTGCGGCTGCTCGGGCTGCACAGCCTGGATGGATCCCAGGGCCGCCTGTCGCCGATCTTCCTCGACGCGGGCATCGCAGCGACCTCGCTCAAGATCGAGACGACGATCGAGCCCGGCGAGCTCACGATCACGGCGACCGTGGCCGCCCGGTACCACTTCTCGAACCACTGACGGATCCTGCGGCCGCGCGAGGTTTGGCGCAGGCTTCGGCCGGCCGACCTCGCGCGGCGCTTCTTTCGAGGTGTTCGCCTTGCCAAGCGCGGCGCCCATCACGACAATGCGCCGCCCGTGACCGTCTCGATCCATCCGCTCGCGCATGTCGATCCCGGGGCGAAGCTCGGCGTGGACGTCGACGTGGGCCCGTTCGCCGTGATCGAGGGTGACTGCGAGATCGGCGACGGCTGCCGCATCGAGGCGCACGCGGTGATCGCGGCGGGCAGCCGGATCGGGCGCCGCAACGTGGTTCACTCGTTCGCGGTGATCGGGGGCGCGCCGCAGGATCGGCGGTATGCGGGCGAGCCGACGACGCTCGTCGTGGGCGACGACAACGTGTTTCGCGAGCACGTGACGGCGCACCGCGGCACCGGGCATGGCGGCGGCGTGACCCGCATCGGGAGCGCGGGGCTCTTCATGGTCGGCGTGCACGTCGCGCACGACGCGGTCGTCGGGGATCGGGTCACGCTCGCGAACGGCACGCTGCTCGCGGGGCACGTCGTGCTCGGGGATCACGTGGTGACCGGCGGTCACGTCGCGGTGGCGCCGTTCGTCCGCGTGGGCGCGCGCTCGTTCCTTGCGGGCGGGTCGATGGTGGAGCGTGACGTGCCGCCCTTCGTGATCGCCGAAGGAAACCGGGCGCGCGTGCGCGCGTTGAACCGCGTGGGGCTCGAACGGACGGGCGTACCGCTCGAATCACGCGTCGCGCTGAAGCGGGCGTTTCGGGCGCTCTTCGTGGGGGAGCTTCCGCGCGCCGAGGCCCTCGCGCGGATCGAATCCGTGCCGGATCCGTTCGTCCGCGAGCTCGTCGCCTTCCTTCGTGCGCCGCCCCGCCGTTAAGGTGAACGGCGGCTTGTCGAAGCGAGCGCGCAGGCGGTTGCACGCACGGAGCACCGCTGGGATCGCGACGATCCGCCGCTCGATCGCGCGTTTGCCGGGGACGTCCAGGAGGACGAGGCCGATGAAGATCGTGAGCAGCCCTTGTCCCGGCACGCCGGGCAGCGACATCACGATCCCGAGAATGACCAGGAAAAACCCAAGCAGATTCTTGCCGGCGATCGCGAGGGCGCGCTGCCACGCCGGACGGCCGGCGAGGAAGCGTCCTGGGCCCCGCGCCTCTTCGAAGTGCGCGGCGTCGAGCCGCACGACCACGAGCGCCACCGCGGCCAGGCTGAGCACGAGGCTCAACCCGAAGACGCCCATGCCCACGAAGATCTGGGACGCATGGATTTCCAGCGTGTGGAGCAAATTCATCCGGCCGCGCACCCCTGCCCCAACCAACAACCGCGCCTCGTCCAGATTCCCTGTCATGTAGCGCACGCCATCACGCGGGCAAGGCGCGCGGAGGGCTCGTCAATCCGAGCGTTTTGGACGAAGCTCCGCGCATGATCGAGGCGGCGAAGGCGCACCTCCGCGCGAGAGAAGAAGCGGCGCTCTTGCTGCTCGAAGCGCTCGTCGGCGTGAACTCGTTCACGGACAACGTGCCGGGCGGGACACGCGTGGGCGAGATGCTCGCGGCGGAGCTTCGCGGGATCGAGGGCGTGAGTTCGGTGCGGGCGCACGCGAGCGCTCGGTATGCGCCGCACTGGGTCGCGCGGACGGAGGCGGCGGAGCGCTCGGCCGCGGGGTGCGTGGCGATCGTGGGGCACCTCGATACGGTCTTTCCGCCCGGGACCTTCGAGGGGTTCCGGCGCGAGGGGCCGATCGCGCGTGGGCCCGGCGTGCTCGACATGAAGGGCGGGCTCGTGGTGGTGCTCGAAGCGATGCGCGCGCTCGCGCACGTGGGCGTGCTCGCGCGTGTGCCGATGCGTGTGGTGATCGTGTCGGACGAGGAGGTCGGTTCTCCCGAGGGACAACACGTGATCGCCGAGGAGCTCGCCGGCGCGCGCGCGGCGCTCGTGTTCGAGGCGGGGCGCGCGAAGGACCTCGTGATCACGTCGCGCAAGGGCACGGGCAGCGCGCGTGTCGTCGCCGCGGGAAAAGCGGCGCATGCGGGCAATGCACATGCGGACGGCGCGAATGCAATCTGGGCGCTCGCGCGCTTCATCGATCACGCGCAGCAGCTCACCGACTACACGCGCGGCGTGACCGTGAACGTCGGAACGATCCGCGGCGGACAGTCGAAAAACACGGTGCCCGATCACGCCGAGGCCGAGCTCGATTTCCGCTACGAGCAGCGCGCCGATGGAGACGCGCTCCTCGCGGCGCTCGTGAACGCGGCGGAGGACACGGCGATCGCGGGGACGACGGTGACGGTGACAGGCGGCATCGCGCGATCGTCGCTCGAACGTACGACGGCTTCTGCAGCGCTCTACGAGGCCTATGCCGCATGCGCGCGCGCGGCGGGGCTCGGCGACGGCGAGGCGCCGCTCGTGGGTGGAGGCTCCGACGCGGCGACGACAGCAGCGCTCGGCATTCCGTCGATCGACGGCCTCGGGCCGCGCGGCGCGGGCTTTCACACGCACGACGAGCACATCGAGGTGGCCACGCTCGTGCCGAAGGCAGAGGCGATCGTGCGGTTTTTGCTGGGCTGTACGGAGAGTTTCGACCCGGACGGCTTGTTGCGATCTTCTTGAGGCGCGGCCGTCCTTCTGCGATCCTGACGGACGACATCGTGCAGGGTCCGGCGAGGTACGAGCTGCGAGACCGGGCGAGGAGCTTGGACGGCCGCGTTTTGTGCGCGTGCGGGGCTTTGAGGGGGGACGCATGAGCTCGCTCGGGGACGTGGGGGCGGGGCACACGCTGGGGCGATACGAGCTGCTCGTGCCCATCGCACAGGGCGGCATGGCCGTTGTGTGGGCCGCGCGCATGAAGGGCACACGCGGCTTTCAGAAGATCGTCGCGGTCAAGACGATGCTGCCCGAGCTGTCGCAGGATCCGCAGTTCGAGGACATGTTCCTCGCGGAGGCGGGCCTCGCCTCGCGCATCCGCCACCCGCACGTCTGCGAGATCCTCGATCTCGGCGAGCAGGACGGGCTGATCTACATCGTTATGGAGTGGATCGACGGCGAGCCGCTCAGCCAGCTCGCGCGCGCGGCCCGGCAGAAGGGCGGCGTCCCGATGCTCATCGCGCTCCGCGTCTGCCTCAACGCCGCGCTTGGCCTGCACGCCGCGCACGAGCTGCAGGACGAAGCCGGCGAGCTCGTGGGGCTCGTGCACCGCGACGTCTCGCCGCAAAACATCCTCGTCACGTACGACGGCGTCGTGAAGATCGTGGACTTCGGCGTGGCCAAGGCCACGGCCGTCTCGGACACGGGCGCGACGAAGGACGGCCAGCTCAAGGGCAAGGTGCCGTTCATGTCGCCCGAGCAAGCGCTCGGAAAGGCCGTGGATCGCCGCACGGACGTCTTCGCGCTCGGCATCGTGCTCTACCAGCTCCTCGCCTCGAAGCACCCGTTCCGCGGGGACAACGACATGATCACGCTGCGACGGATCTGCGACAAAGAGCCGGCGCCGTCGCTGCTCTCGGCCATGCCGAACTGCCCGCCGCTCCTGAACGAGATCGTCATGAAGGCGCTCGAGAAGGAAGCCGACAAACGCTACCTGTCGATGGCCGAGTTCGCGCGCGCGCTCGATCGTGGGATCGCGGAGCTCAAGCTCGCGGGGCAGCCCGACGAGGACGTGGTCGCGTTCGTCAGGTCCATGCTCGGCGAGCGCGCCGAGAAGCGCCGCACGGCGATCCGCGAGGGCCTCAAGGTCGCCGACGAGCGCGCCGAGCAACGCGAACAGCTCAAGGCGCAGCGCGCGGCGCTCCTCGCGCAAGCGCGGGCGAACGGCGGGACGATCCCGCCGGGCCTGCTCGGCAATCGCATGCCCACGATCCCGCCGGGGCTCCAGTCGATCCCGCCGCCGTCCGGATCGATGCCCGACATCGCCACGATCGCGCACGGCCGCGCGAGCCTCGTGCCCGGCACGCTCCACGCGCAAGGCGCGCCCTCGTCGCCGACGGCGGCTGCAATCGTCGCCGACGTCGACGACGACATCGCAGCCTTCACGGGAGGCGGGAAGAAGAAGCTCGCCGTGGTGTTCGCCGCGATCGGCGTGCTCGCGATCGTCGGCGCGGTCCTCGCCTTCTCGCAAGGCTCGCCGACGCCCGAGCCCGCGACACAGCCTGCCGTCACCACGCTGGCGCCCGCGGCGACCATGACCACGCCCACGCCGACCCCCCTCCCCTCGCCCGTCACGAGCGCCGCGCCCGCGACGAGCGCCACGACGCCCCCGCACAACCACGGCGCCGCGACGACGAAGTCCACGACCACGCCCACCGCGGCCGGCACCACGAAATCGCCGAGCACGAAGAGCACCGGCACCACGAAGCCGGGCAGCCCGGACAACCTGCCCAGCGTGCGCGATCCCGGCTTCTGATCGGCGCGCCGGATCGTTTCACGCCCAACGGGTTCGCGCGGACGAACCCTCTCAGGCGAGGACGGCGAACTTCAGGTACCGGCCCTCGAACCACGCGGGCAGCGTGGGGTGATCGGGCGGCTGGCCGTGCATGGCGACGAGCGAGAGGTCGTCCCGTCCGAGCGCGGCGTCGTCGAGCGTGCCGAGGAAGTCCTCGGCCGAGATGTGGCTCGAACACGACGCCGCGCAGAGCAGCCCGCCCGGGGCGAGCACCTTCGTGAGCGCGCCGTGAAGCTTGCGGTACGCGGTGAGCGCGCGCGGCTTCGTCCGCTCATTCGGCGCGAAGCTCGGTGGATCCGAGACGATGAGGTCGAACTTGTCCCCGCGTCGCGCCGCCGCTTCGAGGAAGGCGAAGGCGTCCGCCGTGACGAACGCGTGTTTCGCGGGGTCGAGCCCGTTCGCGCGGAACGAGCGTTGCGCGGTCGCGTGCGCGGCGGCGGCGACGTCGACCGAGGTCACGTGCGCGGCGCCCCCGAGCGCGGCTGCGACCGAGAAGCCGCCCGCGTAGCTGTAGAGGTTCAGCGCGCGGGCGCGGCGGGCGCCGAACACGCGGACGCGGGCGCGGTTGTCGCGCTGATCGAGGAACGCCCCCGTCTTCTGCCCGTGCGCGAGGTCGACCTCCATCGCCATCCCGTTCTCGCGCACGATCACGCGGTCCTCGGGCTCCTCGCCGGCGAGCGGGCGGATGCGACGATCGCCAGCCTCGTCGCGGGCGCGGCGGAGCGCGACGCTGCGCACGCCGCGCCCGGCGAGGACGCGCGCGAGCTTCGGCGCGAGCTTTTCGATCCAGGGGTCCAGATGATCGCCGTCGAGGCGGACGATCGCGACGTGCGCGTACCTGTCGATCACCAGGCCGGGCACGTGGTCGCCTTCGCCGTTGCAGAGGCGGTAGGCGTCGGTGTCGGGCCCGACGAACGCCTCGCGACGGGCGAACGCGCGCTCGATCCGCTCGAGCAACCCGCGCTCGTCGAGGCGCCCGCTCTTGCCGAAGACACGCACGGCGATCGGGGAGGACTCGTCCCATAGGCCCACGCCGAGCGGCTCGCCTTCCTCGCTCGCGAGCGAGACGGCCGTGCCCGAGTCAAGCTTCGGCGGCCGAGCAAGGCCTTCGCGGTACACCCATGGATGACCTCGACGAACGGAGGCGGCGGCGGATCGGGTGAGGCGGAGCGTCTTCGAATCGCGTGCGGTCACGGGGCTTTGGGAAGCCTACTTCCGGGCCCCTCATGATAGAAGGGCGCATGCGTTTTTCCTGGCCTCGCCTCGCGTTTCCGTGGGTCTTCGCGCTCTCTGCCTCGTGCGGCGGCGCGCCGCCGGCCGTCTCGCCGGACGGGGTCTGGCTGGCCACGTTCGATGCGGTACCTCGCGCGGACTTCAATCGCGCCGCGGTCGCGCTCGATCTACCGCTCTTCTGGACCGAGGACGCCGACCGCGACGGCACGTTCGATCCGAGCGAGCTCGCGGTGCTCTGGACCGCCCCGCCCACGGAGGAGTCCTACTGGGTCTCGTCCGGCGCCTTCAACCCGACGTTCGGCAGCGCGTACGCCTCGATCGTGGACTTCGTGAAGAACGGACCGAAGTTCGAGGGCCTCGCGCCAGGCGAAGTACAGCGCCGCAAGGCTGTCCTGCGTGAGCTCGAAGCGGGCCGGCCGACGCTCGTCGCCTCGGATTTCCGCGGCAGCGCTGCGACCGACGAGGATCGGGCGATCGTGAACCACGTGCTCGCGGCGGCGCGGCTCGTCGAGAAGCTCTACCAGAAGCAGACCGGCACGCTCTCGCTCGCGTCGAAGGTCCCCGCGGACGATCCGGCGAGCCGGCGGCTCTTCTACCGAAACCAGGGCCCGCAATGCGAGGCGCCGCCCACGAAGGGCGACGTCAATTGTTACGCGATCCCGCGGGCGCCGGGCGAGGAGAAGCGCGTCCCGTCGGGGCTTTATCCCGCCGAATTGCAATCGAAGCCCGATTTCTGCAAGACGCTCGCCGCGCGCCCGGACGCGCGCGCGCTCATGAATCCGTTCGTCGTGGTGACGGGTGAGGGCGACGCGCTCAAGCCCGTCGCGTACCAACGCGCTTACGAGAACGATATGCAGGCCGTGGCGCGTGAGCTCGACGCGGCGGCCGAGGCGATCACGAACCCGGACGAGGCCTCGTTCCAGGCGTATCTGCGCGCCGCCGCGAAGGCGTTCCGGGACGGGAGCTGGTTCGAGGCGGACGAGGCCTGGGCGCGGATGAGCACGTTCAACTCGAAATGGTACCTGCGCATCGGCCCGGACGAGACGTATTTCGAGCCGTGCAGCGAGAAGGCGGGCTTCCACGTGAGCTTCGCGCGGATCGACCAGGGCTCGATCGAATGGAAAGAGAAGCTCGATCCGCTGAAGCAGGACATGGAGCAGGCGCTCGCGGAGCTCGCCGGCCCGCCGTATACGGCGCAGAAGGTGTCCTTCAAGCTGCCCGATTTCATCACGGTCATCCTGAATGCAGGCGACTCGCGGGACGCGTTTGGCGCGACGATTGGCCAGAGCCTCCCGAACTTCGGTCCCGTGGGCAACGAGGGGCGCGGCCGCACGGTCGCGATGACGAATTTTTATACCGATCCGGACAGCATCGCCTCGCAGCGTGGGCTCGCGGCGTCGTTGTTCTGCGGCTCGGCGATGGCGTCGTACACGGACGACCCGGGGCCGCAGCTCATGAGCACGGTCCTGCACGAGGCGGCGCACAACCTCGGGCCTTCGCACCAGTATGCGGTGAACGGCAAGATCGACAGCGAGATCTTCGGCGGCCCGCTCGCGAGCACGCTGGAGGAGCTGAAGGCGCAATCGGCGGCGCTTTATTTCACGGATTGGCTCGTCGAGCGGGGCACGATCGACAAGAACAAGGCGAATCTGGCGCACGTGCGGGACATCGCCTGGGCCTTCGGCCACATCTCGCGCGGGATGTATGACGAGGCCAAGCACCCGCTGAACTACAGCCAGCTCGCGGCGATCCAGGTCGGCTTTTTGCTCGACGAGGGCGTCCTCGCCTGGAACGCGGGCGAAAAAGCGCAAAATGGCACCGACGCGGGCTGCTTCGCGGTGAAGCTCGACGCGTTCCCGGCCGCGAGCAAGAAGCTCATGGGGATCGTGGCGAAGATCAAGGGCAGCGGCGACAAACCCGGCGCCGAGGCGCTCGTCGCGAAATACGTGGATGCGCCCGGCGCGTACGCGGACCTCAAGAAGACGATCACCGAGCGATGGCTCCGGCAGCCCAAGGCGAGCTTCGTCTACTCGATCCGACGCTGAATCCCCCCGCGCGCGCTAAACTCGGCGCATGACCGCCCTTCCTCGCCCGACGAACCTCCTCCTCGCCGCCCTCGTGCCCCTCGCGTTTGGCCTCGAAGCAGGCTGCGCCGAGGGCACGGACGCCCCGCTCCCGCCCACGACGAGTGCTTCTTCGAGCTCGTCGTCGAGCGGCGCGGGCGGCGGCGGCGGCAGCGGTGGGACGGGCGGCGGCGAGGTCGTGTCCGAGCCCGATGGGCCGCCCGTGCTGACGATCGTCAATGGCGTGAACGATCACGAGGCGATCCGGCTCTGCTTCGTCCCCTACCCCGACGGCGGGGATCCCGCGCCCTATCCGTCCGATCCGGCAGGACTCGCGTTTGCTGCGGCCGCGCGGGTCGATCCGGCGATGCTCTTGCCCGCGGACAAGGACGTGTATTTGCACGTCATCGCCGGTGATCTCCCGAAAACCAAGGATCTCGGATGCGCGACGCTCACCGAGGGCAATCCGCCGGCGGGCGTCGTGGTCGCGCCGGTCGCCGTGATTCCGGCGTCGGCGTTCGTCGCCCAGCGGAGCCTCCTGCTCGTGCCGACGGGCTGCGTCGGCGGACCGGGTCATACCGATCCGCTCGAACAAGCTGCGTGTGGCCCGACCTATTCGGCGGACGCACCGAATCCGGGCCTCCTCGCGGCGGCCATGTCGCGCGTGACGGCGGAGGGCCATCTTTCGCTCCAGGCTGCGCATGCGGCGCAGCCGATGCCTTCCGTCGACGTGCGGCTCGTGCCCGGGACCGAGGGCGGAATGCCGCAGCAGGTCGCGCCCTCGCTCACGGCGGGCGCCGTCGGGCCGTTTCCGCCGTTCCGGCAGGTCGCGCGGTTCGAATTGGGATCGATCGCGCAGACGGAGATCTTCACGTTCGTGCCGGGGCAGTTCGTCAAGACGTCGGCGTCGCCGCTCGATGCGGCCCTCGCGCGGGGTGGCCTCACGCAGGCCGACTTCGAGGACGGGCGGGCGTTCACGTTCGTCGCGGTGGGCGCGCAGCCGGGCCTTGCGGCGGGCGCGTTCTGGCACGCGCTCACGTGGACCGTGGTGCGCTCGGATCCCTAGAATGGCAGGGTGAGGGAGTCATGACCGTATCGCTGAACGTGGACCTCGGGGAGCTACCGGGCGAGCCCGAGGAGCTTTATTCGATCGCGACGATGGTCAATGTCGCGTGCGGCGGGCACGCGGGCGACGAAGCCTCGATGGAGCGTGCGTGCGAGCTCGCGCGCCATGCAGGCGCCCGGCTCGCCGCACATCCCTCGTACCCGGACCGCGCCGGGTTTGGCCGGACGAGCGTGGTGATGCCAAGCGCGGAGCTCGCGGCCTCGGTGCGGTCGCAAATCGAGGCGCTCGCCCGGGTGGCGCGGCGGGTGGGCATTCCGATCGAGGCCGTGAAGCCGCACGGCGCGCTTTATCACGATGCGGCGCGGGATCCGGCGATCGCGGCGGCCGTGGTCGAGGGGATCGACGCGGCGCTTGGTGTTCCGGTCGCGCTCGTGGGTCCGCCCGAGGGCGCGCTCGCCCGGCTCGCGGCGGCGCAGGGGCGCGCCTATGTGCGGGAGGGGTTCGCCGATCGGGCGTACGGGCCGGACGGGAAGCTCGTGCCACGCACGCAAAAAGGCGCGTTGATCACGGATCCGGCGGCGGCGCGAGCGCAAGCCTCCCGGCTCGCGGATGCGGGCACGTTCGAGACGCTTTGCGTGCACGGGGACACGCCCGGCGCGCTCACGATTGCGCGGGCGGTGCGCGAGGCGCTCGTATCGGCGGGACACCTCGAATCGCGGGGGCGCGCGTGAGCGGCGAAGCGGCGGTCCTGCCGTACGGGGAATCGGCGGTGTACGTCGATCTCGGCGTGGAGCACGCGCCGGATCGCGCCGCACGCACGCACGCGGCGGCCGCGGCCCTGCGCGAGATGTTTCCGGGGAGCGACGTGGTGGTGGGCGGCGGCGTGGTCGTCGTGGCGAACGTCACGTGCTCGGACGAGGTTGTCCAGACGATCATGGCCGCGACATCCGGCACGGCGAGCGCGCATGTGCCCGGACGAATGCACGTGATCCCCGTGGTGTACGACGGGCCGGATCTGGAATCGGTCGCGGGCGCGCTCGGGGTCTCGAAAGAAGCGGTCGTGCGCCTCCACGCATCGCGCGAGGTGATGGTCGAGCTCGTCGGGTTCTTGCCGGGATTCGGGTATTGCGGGCCCATCGATCCGCGGCTGGTGTTGCCGCGCCGCGCCTCCCCTCGCCCACGCGTACCGGCGGGCAGCGTCGGCATCGCGGGGACGTTCACCGGGATCTATCCTTTTGATTCGCCCGGGGGCTGGAACCTGCTCGGCCGCGCGCACGGGGTGGCGCTGTTCGACCCCAGCCGTGATCCGCCGATGTTGCTCGCGCCGGGGGATCGGGTGCGGTTCGAGCCGGTGGCGACAGGGGAAGCGGAGCCGGCGCGGAAAGAGGTTGTCCCAAATGAACAATCGACGCGTGCCCTCGTCGTCGAATCCGCCCCGGCGTGCGCGACGGTGCAGGACGGGGGACGCGCGGGGCAACTCGCGCGGGGTCTTCCGCCGTCGGGACCGCTCGATCCGGAGACGCACGCGGCCGCGAACGAGGCCGTCGGCAATCCACCCAATGCAGCGGCGATCGAGGTGCCGCTCGGCGCGCTGCTCGTGCGGGCCCGGGGCGACGTGTGGATTTCGGTGGACGGCGCGGCGCCCGTTCACCTCGCGGAGGGAGATTCCTTTCGCGTCGAGGAAGGCCCACGCGCCGTGCGGTATCTCGCGGCGCGCGGCGGGATCGACGTGCCGGCGGCGCTCGGCGCGCGGGCGACCTTGCTCGTGGCGCGGCTCGGCGGCGCGAAAGGACGCGCGCTCCGGCGGCGGGACGTCGTGCCCGTGGGCGATCCCGATCGAGCCGCCGCGCAGCCTTCACGCCATTCCGCGCCGCCCACGGACAACGAAATCGCCACCCTCGTGATCGATGAAGGCCCGCACCGGAGCCGTTTTCCCGCGGACGCGCTCCACGTGCTGCTCTCGTCCACGTTCACCGTCTCGCGGCTCGGCGACCGCGTCGGGCAAAGGCTCGAAGGCGCGAACATCCCGCGGGATCGACCCGATCTCGCGCTGCCCATTCCCATGCTCCGGGGCGCGGTGCAGGTCACGACGGACGGCACGCCCATCGTGCTCGGGCCGGATCATCCGACGACGGGCGGCTATCCGGTCCTCGCCGTCGTGCGTCGCTCGTCGCTCGGCGCGCTCGCGCGGCGTCGACCGGGAGAAACATTGCGTTTCGTGCGTGGCGCCTGACGCCTCGCCATTGCCTTTGCCGCCGGGGTCGAGTAACGATCCTCCCCTTCGATGGCGGGCCCCTGCCAAACACACCCCGGGACGAACGCGACGCACGAATGCACGCAATGCGGCGCGCACCATTGCACGCCTTGCCTCAAGCTCTTCACCACGGACCATGACGCGAGGCCCGTGACGATGTGCCCGCTCTGCGGCGCCCTCGCGCGGCCCCTACCCGAGCCCGAGCGCCCGGAGCGCGAGGACCTCGTGCTCGCCTTGCGCCGCCCGTTCGACGAGGAGGGCATGCTCCTCCTCGCGGCGCTCGCCGTGCCTTACTGGCTCACCGCGCTCCCCGTGCCCCAAGTATCCACGTTTTTCAACGTGATTTATCTGGGCACGCTCTCCACCGTGTATTTCCAGATCGTGGAGCACGTGGGCCGCGACGCGCCGGGGCTGCCCTTCTCGGCGGGGTTTACCTCGCGCTGGGATCTGTTTCTCGCGTTCTTGCGGGGGTTCATCTGCGTGCTCGGCGGCTTCTGGCCGGCGATCCTCTCGGCCATCCTCCTGCCGGGAAACGTGTGGCTGACGCTGGCGCTCACGCTCATCGGGATCGCGGTGACGCCCGCGGTGATTCTCGCGATCTCCTTGACGGGGCACGCGATCAATGGCCTCTGGCCCGTCGCCTGGGTTGCGATCGTCGCGCATGAGCCGCGGGCCTACGGCAGGCTCGTAGGGCAGTTCGTCGCGTCGACCGCGGCAGGTTTGGTGGCCGCCCTGCTCGCGGCCTATACGGTGGGGTTCGTCCCGTTCTTCGGGGCGTATTTCGTGGGGCTCGTGATCACGACCGCGGCGGTCGTGCAGGCGTCGCTCTTCGGAACGTGGGTCCGGCGCCACGCGTGGGCGCCTCCGGAGGATTGAAGACGCTCATTCCGGCGGCTTGATCTGCGTCTCGCAGCCGAAGAGCACCTCGAGCTTCCCGCCCGCGTCGCCCTGCAAGGCCGCGCAGGTATTCTGGCAAATCGAAATCTTCGTCGGGGCGTTGGGGACGTCGTAATACCAGCCGCCCGTATTCCCGCAACCACCCTGGCCCGTGGGGACGTTGTAAATGGTGGTCTTCGTGCCATTGCTGTTCGTGTACACGACGTTGACCTTCGTCGGGTCGATCGTCGTGCCGTCGGGCGGGATCGGGATCGGGTAATCGCAGGAGATCTTCGCCTCCGAGACGACGGCGGTCGCCATGTCGTTGAAGACCGCATCGAAGTTCTGGATGCAGAGGTTTCCGAGCACGCCGCCCGTCTGCTGCACGAGCTGCTTGTAGACCTTGCCCTCCGACGCCGAGATCGGCTCGCAGAAGGGCGACTGCTTGTTGCAGCAGGTGAACGGACAGGCCCCGCAGTTGAAGGCGCACTGGAAAACGCATTGATCGCCCCCTTCGAAGGAGACGATCGCGTCGAATTTGAAGCCCTGGAACGTCGGGTCGAGCGCGAGGAGCTGGCTCATGAACGTGTTCGCGGCCATGTCCGAGTCGTCGTCCGACACAACGGCGATCGTCTTCACCGCGTTCGGGCGGAGCATGTCCTTCCATTGTGGATACGTGGTCAGGATCTGCTGGAACGCGTCCGTGCTGGCGACGGTCTGCACGACGTGCCGGTAGCTCGGCAGCTTCTCGTCCATCCCATTGCAGCTTCCGCTGCCGAGCGGCGCGGGGATGCACATCGTGGCGTCCGCGATCATCACGACGTGCACGTCGATCCCGCTCGCCGTGATGAGCTGCGCGAACTTGTTCAGGTTCGCCTGCACCTGGGCGATCTCCTCGTCCATGCTGCCCGAGGTGTCGACGGCGATGATGATATCCGCCGGTTGCTTGCCCGCCTGCGCCTCGGACGAGACGCTCGCACACGTATCGGCGTCCGGGAGCCCGCCGCCGATGCCGCTGCTCGACCCGACGAAGATGTCGCCGCCGCTCCCGCTCGCGCCAGGACCATTGCCGCCCGACGCGCCCGCGCCGCCTTGCCCGGACGCGCCGGAAGCGCCCGCGCCTTCACTCGCGCCGTTCCCGCTCCCGCCCGACGCCGAGCACGCTCCCACGAGCGCGAGCCCCAGCGACAAACCACCCATCACCATCCCAAGCCAATGCTTTTTCCGTACTCGCATGGATCCTTCCTATCACGAGTCGGAGCGGTGGTGAACAATGCCCGCGAATCGTGCGGACGACACAAAATCTCCACCCGGGCCGCCGTCCGCGCTATCGTCCGTGCCCGCGGACTTCATGAGCGACGCACCGGACAACCTGCGAGACGGTCGATACGCGGTCGTGCGCCTCCTCGGGGAGGGCGGGCAAGGGGCGACGTTCGAGGCCGTCGACAAGAAGGAAGGCCAGCCGGTCGCAGTCAAACGATTCCGCGTGCGCGGCGCGAAGAGCTGGAAAGAGGTGGAGCTCGCCGAGCGCGAGGCGCGCGTGCTCGCGGGCCTGTCGCATCCGGGCCTGCCCCGCTACGTCGAGCACTTCGAGGAGGGCGGCGAGCTCTTCCTCGTCACCCAAAAAATCGAGGGCGAGAGCCTCGCCGCGATGCAGAAGCGCGGCGCGACGCTGAGCGAAGCCGACGTGATCCGCTTCCTGCGGGATGCCTCGTCGATCCTCGACTACCTGCACGGCCGCGCGCCGCCCGTCGTGCACCGCGACATCAAGCCGAGCAACGTGCTCCGGAGGCCCGACGGATCGTTTGCCCTGATCGATTTCGGCGCCGTGCGCGACAAGATGAAGCCCGAGGGCGGAAGCACCGTGGTCGGCACGTTCGGGTTCATGGCGCCCGAACAGTTCCAGGGCCGCGCGATGCCCGCCTCCGACGTCTACGCGATCGGCGCGACGGCCGTCTCGATGCTCACGGGCCGGCAGCCCGAGGATTTGCCGCACAAAGGCCTCGCCATCGACGTCGACGCCGCGCTTGGTCGATCGGCGCGCCCCGCCCTCGTGGCCGCCCTCGTGGCCATGCTCGAACCCGATCCGGACAAACGCGCGGGCCGGCTCGCGCCACTCCTCGAAAAGCTCGGCGAGGCGCCGTCGAAGAAGACGGCCCCGCACGCCACGAAGAGCGAGGCGAAGGCCGAGCGCAAAGCGGAACGCAAGGGCGAGAAGGAAGAGCGAAGAGCGGAGCGCCGAGCCGAGCGCTGGGAGAGGCGGCAAGCGCGCTGGGAAGAGCGGCAAGAGCGCTGGGCACGCGAATACGAGTCGCACGCGGGGTCGGACGTGATCCCCGGTCCGATCGCGGGGTTCATTCTGTTCGGGCTCATGGTCGCGCAGCTCGCGGTCCTCGTGGGCGTGCGCGTGATCGCGCCTTTCGTGCTGCGAATGTTGTCGCTCTTCTTCGGCAAGGCGTTGCGCGAAGCGGCGGCCAACGTGAACGAGGCGGGCAAGAAGGCGCACGTCGCCCTCGAACGCGCGAAGGGCGTGATCCGCAGCCGCGCCCAGGCGCTGGGGGACGAGAGCGCGCGGAGCGAAGTGCAGGACAGAAGTGATCCGAGCGCGTCGAAGCGCGTTCGCGTGGACGTGAGCGACACGACGGACGCGCCCGACGACGAGCATCTCGCCGAGGAAGAAGCCGCGGAGGCGGAGCGCGAGGGGCGCCAAAGGAAGCGACGCTGACGCCGCGGCCCGTTGCCTTTGCGGCGCCACACGTCCACACTCCCGCGCTTCGTTTGCGGATTCGGGAGGCGGTAGGTCATGACGAACGCTCGTTCCTTGGGTGATCGTGTTCGCGGGTCGGGGCTCCTGTTCCCCACGCTCGTCGCGCTCGCGGCGCTGATCGTCGGTTGTGGAGACGGAGGGAGCGGCGGAGGCGCGGGAGGTTCCGGGCAAGGTGGCGGCGGCCTCGGAGGCGCGGGCGGCGGCGGCGCAGGCGGAACGGGCGGCGCGGGGCAAGGCGGTTCGAGCGCGACGAGCCTCGACGGCCTGCTCGCCGAGCTCCGGGCGGACCTCGAAGGCACGATGGACAAGTACGCCGGGAGCGACGGATGGCCCGTGTGGGTGGAAGGCGGGCATCTCTTCGTCTCGACGGACCCGAGCCTGGATCTCGTCGCGGGGGATCACGATGGCTGGGTCGGCAGCCCGATGCAGATCGACAATGCGGGCTTTCGCTGGCTGCATCGGAAAGACGTGGCGGCGGGGAGCCGCTACAAGTTCACGAACAAGACGGTATGGGAAGCCGACCCGTGGGCGCGCTCGTACACGTACGACGACAACGGGGAAATCAGCCTCGTCGCGCCGAAGACGGCGCACCTCGATCGTTTCTTCCGGATCGGCGACGCGCAAATGCCGGAGCGCACGGTGAACGTGTGGGTGCCGGAGGGCACGGCGACGCACGTGCTTTATGTGCACGACGGGCAAAACCTGTTCGATCCGGAGGCGGCGTGGGGCGGCTGGATGCTGCAGGACAGCGCGCCGGCGGGGATGATGCTCGTCGGAATCGACAACACGGGCATCGGTCGAATGGACGAGTACACGCACGTGCCCGACGTCATCGATCTCGACGAAAATGGCACGGTCGAGCCCTGGGGCGGCAAGGGCGACGCGTATGCGGACTTCGTGAACGGCACGGTCCGCAAGCTCGTCGCGGACCGCTATGGCGAGCCGCCGAAGGTGGGCACGATGGGCTCGTCGCTCGGCGGGCTCATTTCGTTCCACATCGCGGACCGTTTCCCGGGCGAATACGCGTACGCGGCGAGCCTGTCGGGCACGATGGGCTGGGGCAAGATGGGCGAGACGTCGACCCACGAGACGATGATCGAGCGATACGAGGCGCACGGCCATCGCGCGACGGTGCTCTACCTGGATTCGGGCGGCGGGGACGCGGCGCTCGGCCAGGCCGAGAACGAGGCCAAGTGCAAGGACACGGACGGCGACGGGATCAAGGACGACGTGGGGCTCGGCGATAACGCCTGCGAGAATGCGCAGATGCGGGACGTCTTGGTTTCGGTGGGCTACACGCTGCAGTCGGACGTGTACCATTGGTGGGAGGCGGGAGCGTCGCACAACGAGGCGGCGTGGCGGGCGCGGGTGTTCCGGCCGATGGATTTGTTCAAGGGGCTATGAGCAAGGCCGGGGACCTCGCCCCGGGACCGGCGAGGTGCTCCAAAATGGAGCGGGAACGCCCCAAAGACAGATCCGGTCGGTCGGGTTCGGTCATGGGGAGGCCCCATCAACAGGTCCGGGCGGCCGGGTTCGGTCATGGGGACGCCCCATCGACAGGTCCGGTCGGTTGGGGGCGGTCATGGGGACGCCCCATCGACAGGTCCGGTCGGTCGGGGTGGTCTTTAGGGATGCCCCATCGACAGGTCCGGTCGGTCGGGGTGGTCTTTGGGGACGCCCCATAACAAGGTCCGGACGACCGGGATTGTCTTTGGGGAGGCCCCCAAAGGAAACGTGGGCGACCCGCAGGGTCTTTGGGGAGTCCCCATGGCGGCAGGGGGGAATCGCGTCCCTGGACGTCCCCCGCTCAATGCTTCAGCGAAATGTCCGCGAGCTCCATCCGCGCGTCGTTCAGGAACGGGCTGTCCGGGAAGCGGCGGATGAAGGCGCGCAGCGTGGTCTTCGCGTCGTTCCAGGCCTGGATGTCGACCAGGCACTCGCAGAGCAGGAACATCGCGTCGTCGGTGATCTCCTTGTCCGCCGAGGCCTCGGAGAGCTGCATCAACATCGGGATCGCGTCGCGTTGCCGGTTCAGCTTGCGGTAGGCGCGCGCGAGGTTCAGCCGCGCCGAGGGCGTGTGCGCCGCGTTCTCCTTCATCCGGATCGCGTCCTCGAACGCGACGGCCGCCTCGTGCCAGCGGCCCGTGCGCAGGTGGTCGAGCCCGAGCTGGTAGCTCTTGATGCCGAGCTCCGCCCGCGCCGTGTCCACCGCGTCCGTGAAGAAGGCGAGCTCCGCCCGCGAGAGCGGCTCCTTCCGGAGCGCCTCGAAGCCGTCGATGATCTCCTGTCGCCTGCCCGCTCGTACGAGCTCGTAGAACGCAGCCGCCGCCGACTCCGCCCGCGTCCGGTCGTCCGCGCGCCGCTGCATCTCCTTCACATCGGTCTCGAGCTTCGTGATCTTGTCCTTCGCCTGCTTGGTCTCGGCCTGCACCGAGTCGATGCGCGCATCCCAGGCGAGCTTGACCACGCCGATCACGACCAAGACGAAGAGCAAGTTGGCGCTGGCGCTGTTCCAGAACGCCCGCCGCTCGAAGCCGAGCTGACGCTTGGAGATCGTCTTGAGGTCGGCCGCCAAGGCGTTCGTCAGGTTGTTCGTCTTGATGATGAGCCCGCGGGACTCGACGATCTCGCGCTTGATCTCCCGTAACTCGTCGTCGAATTGATCCATGATCTTGCGTAGGCAGGGTGGGGTAGTCGCCTCGCCCCTTGTGCGCCACCCCCTTGCCTGTGCTAAGGGGGGCGCCCAAGTCAAGCTACCAGGAAGCGCCCCGCATGGACACGAGCGACATCCGTAAAGGCCTCAAGATGATGCTCGATGGGAGCAAGGACCCCTTCTCCGTCATCGAGTTCCAGTTCGTTAAGCCTGGCAAAGGTCAGGCCTTCACCCGGGTGAAGCTGAAGAACATGGCAAACGGCAACGTGCTGGAGCGGACGTTCAAGTCCGGCGAGAAGCTCGAGCCGGCGAACGTCGAGACGCGCACGTACCAGTACATCTACCCGGAAGGCTCCGACTTCGTGTTCATGGACCAGAACACGGGCGAGCAGATCAACGTCCCCGGCGACAAGATCGGCGAGGATGCCCAGTGGCTGTCCGACGGCATGAACGTCGACGTCACGCTCTTCAACGAGCAGCCGATCGGCATCGAAATTCCGCCGAGCGTCGTCCTCCAGATCACGACCTGCGAGCCGGGCGTGAAGGGCGACACCGCGAGCGGCGCCACGAAGCCCGCCACGCTCTCGACCGGCGCGATCATCAACGTCCCGCTCTTCGTCAAGGAAGGCGAGTGGGTCAAGGTCGACACGGAGGGCGGCAAGTACCTCGAGCGCGTGAACCGCTGAGCGCGTGAACCGCTAAGAACGTCCTTCCCCGCGGAAGAGACCGGTCTTTCGACAGAGCTACCGCACCGTCGTCGTTCGTGCTTTGATCGTACGAGCGACGTGGATCCGTGAGGCGGTGGCTTTGTCGAAAGCACTCCCCAAGTTCAGCCAGCTCCTCGAAGGCGTGGACTTCTACAAGGAAGCCCAGAAGGTCGTCTTCACGTCGGTCTACCACCTGAAGCGCGGCTACTGCTGCCACTCGAAGTGCCGGCACTGCCCTTACGGGCTCGGCGTGGCGCAGAAGGTCTCGGTGGAGATCCAGGGCCTCGAGTGCCTCGTGTGCACGCCCGAGGGCTCTGCGGACAAGGGAGAAACCAAACCGTAGGTCCGCGTTTTTCGGGTTTCACGCCCCGAACGCGACGCGCCGCACCGCGGTTTGGGCCTGTTGCAACGCTTCGTCCCCCGAAAAACAGCGAATTCAGGCGACATCTGCTTCGCTCCCACCACGAGTTCGGCTATAGGCGAACCAGTGGCGCACGCTCGGGTCGTCTGCCGACCACGCGTTTGCCAGGCCCGCACTCGCGGCCAACCCCAGGTCTCTCGTGACCCGGCGACATCCGTTGTCGGTGAAGTAGGAGCTTTTCGGATGCGATCGATCGGATTCCTCGTGATGGCGGGCTTCGGCGCCCTGTCCATGTGGGCCTGTACTGTCGAGACGAACCCCGGGGGGAACACCGGCGGGAGCGGGGGCATGGGCGGCGCGGGCTCTTCGGTGTCGTCGAGCTCGTCGAGCTCGGTCGCGCAGAGCTCGTCGTCGGGCGGGATGTGCGACCCGAGCTTCGACCCGACCTGCACCGGCCTGCTCAACCCGAACGAGTGCGGCACGTGCATCGAGGCGAAATGCTGTGATCAGCTCGCCGAGTGCGCCGGCAGCGAGTGCGCCACGGGTTGCTTCGACTGTCTCACGGGCGACGATGCGTCCTGCAACGAGATGGACCCGAAGTACTACAACAACCTGATCATGTGTCTGCAGTCGTCCTGCCAGACGGAGTGCTTCCCGCCTCCGCCGGACTGGACGTGCAACCCGCCGGCCGCGGCCCCCTCGGGCGGGTCCTGCATCAAGCTCGACGCGACGTTCAAGTGCAACCCCGTCACGAACGAGCCCTGCAACACGGCCGCCGGCGAGGCCTGCGACATCAACAGCGGCGGCGGCTACCAGTGCTGGCCGGCGCCCAACACGGCCCAGCTCTGCGGTGACTGCGACGGCTCGGCCGGCCCGTACTGCGAGGGCGGCAAGACGTGCAGCGGCAGCAAGTGCGCGCGCTACTGCTGCACCGACGAGGATTGCGGCGGCAACGGCGCGACGTGCGACACGTCGGGGGAGTACCCCGGCGGCGCCGGCCTCTGCCTCGGCCAGGTCGGTAGCAGCGGCCAGGGCGGCATGGGCGGCATGGGTGGCGCCGGTGGCGCGGGCGGCCAGGGCGGCATGGGCGGCGCGGGCGGCATGGGTGGTGCCGGCGGCGCGGGCGGCATGGGTGGTGCCGGCGGCGCGGGCGGTGCAGGCGGCGCAGGCGGCAGGGGTGGCGCAGGCGGCGCCGGTGGTGCCGGCGGCGCGGCCACGGGCGGCATGGGCGGCATGGGCGGCATGGGCGGCATGGGCGGCATGCCCTGATTCGTCGGGATAACCCGCTCTGATCAGATCGTCGGCCTCCGGACGCCTCGTGTGTTCGGAGGCCGATGCGTTTTTCCAGCCGCACGAACGGGTCGGCGCTCTAGGCTGCCGTCGTGATGACGCTCCGCGCGGGGGTGCTCGCCGTCGTGCTCGGGCTCGCCTCCGTGGCCTCCGCCGAGCCAGTCGCACCGGACGGGCGCGCGAGGGCCAAGGCCGCGTACGAGCAAGCCGAACGAGCGGCCGCCGAGCTCAGGTTCGGCGAGGCGCTCGCGGGGTACGAGGCGGTCCTGTCGATCGATCCCTCCGCGCCATTCGCCAGGATGGCCCGCACACGCGCCGCCGATCTTCGTGCCCACGCCGAAGGGGACTTCGCGCCCCTCGCGCGCCTCGAAGCCGTGCGCAGGACGCCGAGCCCGGACCGCGCCACGATCGAGGCGCTCGCGCGTGACGCCGCGACCTTCCCGGCCGGCCGCGTGCGCGCCGAGGCACGTCTCATCGTGGCCGAGGCGTTCTGGCACCGCTTCGAAGAACCGAGCCGAGCCGCAGCCGCGTTCGACGAGGCGATCGAGGATCCCGCGGCCGACAAGCTCACGCGCGCGCTCGCGCTGAACGAGCTCGCGGCGCTCGAGCGCGAACGGGGCGATCTCGCGGCCGCCTACCGCGCTGTGTCGCAGTATCCGGACCTCGTTCCGAGCTTGTACGCCGAGATCGGGCGGCTCGTGCGTCGCGCCAGGATCGCGCGGGTCGCGTCGGGCGTGCTCGGCGCGCTCGGTCTCATCGGCGCCCTGTCGATCGTGCGGCTCTTCCGGAAGCCGGGCCATGATCCCGAGGCGATCGTGCGCGCCGTGATCCGCCCATCGTCCATGGCCTTCGCGCTTTACCTCGGGGGCGCGGCGGCGATCCTGGTCCGGCATCACGGCGAGGGCGACGTGCGGCCGTTCTTGTGGCTCGGGTTCGGCGTGCTCGGCGTGGACATCGTGGCGCGGGCGTGGCGGCTCGGGTCGCGTGACGGGCGCACGGCCGCGCGGATCGGTCGCGCGGTCGTGTGCATGATCGGCGTGCTCGCCGCGGCGTTCCTGTCGCTCGAAGCCGCAAATGCGGGCTACCTGGAGAGCTTCGGGCTGTGAGAAACGAGCAGGACGACAGGGACGAGGCGCGCCGTGATCCGGAGGGCGCCGTGGAGATCGGGCCGGGGCCGATCGCGGCGGACGAGATCCTCGTGGTGCGCAGGGGCCCGGGGGCGAACTGCTCGTCGGTGGGGAGCGCGCTCGATCTCTTGTTCCTCTCGGCCGTGGCCGCGGGCGTCGTGATGGCGGGGATCGCGGCGGCGTTCGGGGGCGGCGCGGAGGAGCGCAAGGACAAGGGACGCGGCGAGCGCGACGGAAAGCGCGACGAGGGAGGCGATGCGGGCGCGCGTTGAACCGTTCGGCGCGTGGGTGCGGCTCGACGACGGCACGCTCGTGGCGATCGATCGCGGCGCGGCCGAGCGGCTCGGGCTCGCGGGCGGCGCGGTCTGGCAAGACGCGGAGACGACGCGCCGAGCGAGGCCCCTCGAAGCGCACGTGGCGGTCACGTCGCGATGCGGGGCCGGATGCAAGGGGTGTTACCTCGACGCGCGACCCGACGGCGAGAGCCCGCCGTTCGAGGTGATCACGGCGCGGCTCTCGGCGCTCGCGACGGCGGGCGTGTTCACGGTGGCGTTCGGGGGCGGCGAGCCGCTCGCGAGGCCCGATCTCGGCGAGCTCGGCCACGCCGCGCGGTGCCTCGGGCTCGTCCCCGTGCTCACCACGAGCGGCATCGGCATGACGAGCGAGCGGGCGCAGGAGCTTTCGAGCTTCGCGCAGGTGAACGTGAGCTACGACGGCGAGGGCGCGGCGTACGGCGAGGTGCGCGGCTGGGAAGGCGCGCGGGTCGCGGAGCGGGCGATGCGGCTGCTCGCGGAGGCAGGCGTGCCGTTCGGGATCAACGTGGTGCTCACGCGCAAGACGTTCGACACGCTCCCCGAGACGGCACGGCGGGCGGCGTCGCTCGGCGCGCGCGAGCTTCAACTGCTGCGGTACAAACCCGCTGGACGCGCGGCAGACGTCTCGTACCTGGCGACGCGGCTCTCGCCGGCGCAGGTCGACGCGCTCGGGCCCACGCTCGAAGCGCTCTTCGCCGCGACGAACCTTGCGATCCGTGTCGACTGCTCGCTCGTGCCGCTGCTCTCGGGCCACGTGCGGGACGCGGCGGCGCTCGCGCGGTTCGGCGTGCTCGGCTGCGAGGCGGGGCGTTACCTCGCTGCCGTGCGGATCGACGGAGCGCTCGCGCCGTGCAGCTTCGCGCCGGCCGCAGACGCACGGGCCGAGGACGCGTGGCAAGGCCGCGCGCGCGCGGCGTGGACAACGGACATGACGCTCGAAGCCTGGCGCGCGCCGCACGACGCCGAGCCTTGCCGGTCCTGCGCGATCCGCTCGGTGTGCCGGGGCGGATGCCGTGTCGTCGCGACACACCTCGACGGCGCGCTCGGCCCGGATCCAGAGTGCCCGCGTGTCCGCGCCCATCACGCGCGAGCGCAAAGCGCAGAGGAGCGCACGCGTGCCGGCGACGCGTAGACGACGCTTCGTGGCGCTCGCGTTCGGCTTCGCGGGGGCGGCGCTCGCCTACGTCGTGCTTCGGCTGATCGAGTCCGTGTGGTTCCCCGAGCCCGACCCGGCGATCGTCGTCTGGTCGGATCGCAGCCGCTTCGTGTGGCGCGCGCTCCTCGCGGCGTATACCGGCGGCGCGGCGGTCTTCGGCGGCCACGCGCTCGCCTCCCGATCGATCGAGGCCGCCGCCGTCTGGCTCGGGCGCATCGCCTTCGCCGCCGCGATCGCGCTGGCCCTCCAGGGAGCGCTCGTCCCGTGACGTCCGAGCTCCTCCGCCGCGTCGCGCTCGTCCACGGCGTCCTCGCCTGGATCTCGACCCTCGCCCTCGTCGCGCTCGCCGTCGCCCTCGTACGCCTCCGCAAGGACGCTCCCCTCGCGCGCTGGATCCGCCTCGCGTCCGCGGCGACGACCTCCCTCGTCGTGGCCTCCTTCGCGACGGGCGTTTGGCTCGATCTCCCGTACCGCGTCCACCTCCGCCAGCGCCTCTTCCTCGCCTCGCGCGCGCTCGGCTGGCTCTTCGAGCGCAAGCTGCACCTCTCCTTCGGCGCGCTCGTCTTTGCCTGCCTCGCGCTCCTGGCCCTCCTCGCGACCGACCCCGAGTGCCACGACGCCCCCTCGCGCGCCCTGCGCCGCGCCTCGCGCCTCGGCTACGTGGCCGCTGCGATCTTCGGGCTCGCCGCGTGCGTGATCGGCACCCTCGTGGCCATGCGCGCCCGGTTCTGATCAGTTCAGCTTCATCAAGCTGAGCAGGATCTCGAACACGATGAGCACGACGATCGAGCCTTCGAGGAAGAGCATGCGACGCGTCTGGCTGAACTCGATCAGCGTCCCGAGCGTCTCGCGGATCGTCGACAGCTTGATCTCCAGCGCCTTGTGCCGCTCCTGGATCTCGAGGTTGTTCCGCAGCTTGTCGTGAAGACGATCGGCGGCCTCGTTCTCCCAGGTGAGCTCGGGTTTGTCGAGAAGCGAGATCGCCGTGATGATCTCGACCTGCGAAGCCATCGCGGTGCCCACGAACCGCACGAAGTCACGCGTCCTGCCGAGCGGCCGCCCTTGCCGCCCCACCTCGCCGGCCACCGCGCCCACGCGATCCAGGATCGCCTGCACGTCCTCGTCGTAGTAGTCGATCGCCACCGACTGCGCGACCACCGTGGCGATGACGTCGAGCGTGGTCGAATCGACGTCCGGCACGACGACCCGATCGAAGCGAACCTCGACGGCGGAGCCGGGACGCACCTCGATGAGGAAGCTCTCGCGCAGCGGCGGATGGGGCTCTTGCTGGAGCTTGCTGTTGAAGGTGTCGACGATGCCCTCGCGCTCGGCGTCGGGGACGTTCACGAACACGATCGCCCCGAAGTCGAAGAGGTAGGCGAGCCGGTCGCCGTCGAGCGACACGATGAGCTGCGTCTTCGTCGAGCGCATGCCGCGATCGGGCGGCAACCAGGCCTCGACCTCACGCAGGTTGAAGCGCGACGCGTACGAGTAGGCTTCGACCGGATAGATGCGGGACATGGCGGTTTTCGGGCCCGCGCCGCGCGCGCCCGCCTGCCTCAGTGTCCCCGCCCGAGAGCGCCTGCGCAACGTGCCTCGGAGGCACGTCCCGAGCGCTCCGGCGTTCTTAGAAGCTCGCCTGAAAGACCGGGATTTTCACCTCGCGCGCCTGCGCGACCCCGAACTTCGCCATCTCTTCCGGCGTGTACACCGGGCGGATCTCCACCGCGGGCACGCCGAGCGCGAACTGTCCTTCATGCATGTCCACGAACGACATCGGCACGTGCACCGGACGCTTGCTCGTCCGCGGCAAGGCCGGCTCCCCCGCCGGCTGGTTCTGCACCGGCTCGTTCGGGTAGGTCTCCGGCGCCTTGTAGAGCGTGGCGTTCAACGCGACGATGATCGTCGGGATCACGAGCGCCATGCCACCCGCCAGCATGTAGAGCGGCACTTCGGCCGGTGGCGCCGCCTGCTCGATGAAGTAGCCGCCGATCCCGCCGCCGACCGCGGCGAGCGGGGGGAACACGAGGTACGGCCAGCCCTTGCTCACGCCGAACGCGCCCATCCCGATCGCGACGATCTCGCCGCCGAGCAAGGCGCCACCCACGATCCCCTTGGCCGTGCCGACGACCGGCTCGGCCGCGGCTTTGCTCGGCTGTCCCGTGAGCGTCGCGACGCCGAGCGCCGTCGCCGTCACCCAAGCTCCGATCCTGGTCCGACCGTGGGGCCGAGGCCCCACACCCGTTCGTGCCGTTCGACCCAAAGCCATGCTCTCCCGCGCCCGTCCGCCGGAGGCCGGGCAGCTAGCTCATCCGGTGCGCGAGCCTAGCATGGTATTCGAAATGCTCGTGCTCCCTCGTTAGTTGAGCAGCTTTCGCGACAACTGACGCACGGCCTCACGGGCGGCCCGCTGCATCGCGCGCTCCACCTGCTTCGAGGTCGCGTCCCCTCGGACGACAATCGCGCAAGAGTCGCCCTCCATCTCGAACTTTGCGGCTGGCTCTGCCGAGGAAGCCTCCCCAGCCGCGCGGATCGGGATCTCGACCTTCAGCGAGCCCACCTGGAGCTCGACGTATCCCATCAGAGCTTTGTCCATCAGCGACTGCATGGTCGGAACGTGGGTCCATGCGCCGCGCTTGGCAAGGTCGCGTCCGCGCCCCGAGGCAGCCTCCGTTCCAGCGCGCCGGCCCGTACGGCCGAAGATCCTCGCGCCTCGCGAGCTCGATCCCGCGCGCGATCCGGCGCCGAATCCGCTTCCCTGCCCGTATTTTTCCGCGATCCTCCGTCCGTCCTCATCGCGACGTACGGCCGGGGCCGCGGAAACTTGACGTGCCCCATGAAGCCATCCAAGGTCGCGCGCAGATGCAAACCCTCACGTTCTCAGGCACGTTTACTGCGCTCGTCACGCCGTTCACTGCGGATGGCGACGCTGTCGATCTCGCCGCGCTCGACGCGCTCGTCGAGGCGCAGATCGCGGGGGGTGTCTCGGGCCTCGTGCCTTGTGGCACCACGGGCGAATCGCCGACGCTCTCGGACGAAGAGCAGGTCCTCGTGATCAAGCGTGTCGTCGAGGTCGCGAAGGGACGCGTGCCCGTCGTGGCCGGGACGGGATCGTTCTCCACGAAGAAGACGATCAGCGCGTCGAAGGCGGCGCTCGCGGCGGGCGCCGACGCCGTGATGGTCGTGATGCCGTACTACAACAAGCCCTCGCAGGACGGCATGCGCGAGCACGTCCTCTCGATCGCGCGCGCGGTCCCCTGCCCCATCGTGCTCTACAACATCCCGGGCCGCTGCGTGGTGGACCTCTCGGCGGAGACGACGGCGCAGATCTGCGAGCGCGCGCCGAACGTGGTCGCGCTGAAGGACGCGACGGGCAACGTGCTCCGCTGCCAGGAGCTCAAGCGCAAGCTCGGCGACAGGCTCACGGTGCTCTCGGGCGACGACGTACTCACGCTGGCGTTCGGCGCCGTGGGCGCGAGCGGGGTCATCAGCGTCACGTCGAACGTGCGGCCGCGCGAGGTCAGCGAGGTGACGCGCGCGCTCCTGGCGAACGATTTCGTGCGGGCGCAGGCCTGCCATTTCGCGCTCGTCGAGCTGCACACCACGATGTTCCTCGAGCCGAACCCGGCGCCTGCGAAGGCGGCGCTCGCGGCGATAGGCCGCATGACGCCCGCGGTGCGGCAGCCGCTCCTGCCGGCGAGCGACGCCACGCAGCGCAAGGTGGCCGAGGCGCTCGCGCAGCTCGACGCGAACTTCCCGAAGGCCACGTCGTGAAACTCACGATCGCGGGCGCCACGGGGCGCATGGGGCAAAGCATCGTACGCCTCGCGGCGCAGGAGGGTTTTTCCATTGTCGGGGCCCTTGCCTCGCCGCAATCGCGCCACCTCGGGCTCGACGTGGGCGACGTGGCCGGCGCGGGCAACCTCGGCGTGGCGATCAGCGACGACGTGGCGTCGGCGCTCCTCGGGGCGGACGTGGTGATCGACTTTTCACGCCCCGAGGCGCTCTCGCGTGTGCTCGCGGTGGCGCGGCGGCAGAACGTCGCGGTCGTGAGCGGAACGACGCGGCTCGACGCGGACACCGAAAAAAAGCTCGACGAGGTGGCCGCGACGATCCCGGTGCTCTGGGCCCCGAACACGAGCCTCGGCGTGCAGGTGCTCGCCGAGATCGTGGCCGAAGCGGTGCGCCGGCTCGGCCCTGGGTTCGACGTGGAGATCGTCGAGACGCACCACAAGGCGAAGGTGGATTCGCCGAGCGGGACGGCGACGCGGCTCGCGGACGCGGTGCGCGACGCCCGAAAAGGATTGCATACGGTGACGGGGCGCGAGGGCAACGTGGGGCCCCGCGCCGCGGATGAAATCGGCGTCTTCGCGATGCGGGGCGGCGACGTGATCGGCGATCACACGGTGCACCTCCTCGGCCCGGGTGAGCGCCTCGAATTGACGCACCGGGCGACGAACCGGGACCTGTTTGCCCGCGGGGCCTTGCGCGCGGCGCGGTATCTGTTCGGAAAACCGGCCGGGCGATATTCGATGGCCGACGTGCTCGGGTAACCGGCGTCGCGCCCCCTTCCGCGAGAACCTTTCCCTCCATTGCTCGTGCTCGGACATTGTTCATCCCCTCCGGGAGGAACGATGCCTTGATACCGAGGACGAAATCCCTATCCTCTGCCCCCGACAGAGCGCGACGCAGGAGCTGCCCGCGCGCCTGGTTCCGTCTTCGAGAACCGGCGTTGAAGCTCGCGCGTCGCGCAGCGTGCGCAAAGAAGAGCAAGGAGTCTCCATGAACGGTGTTCGAATGGTCGCCGCTTGCCTCACGGCCTTCCTCCTCGCCGGCTGCGGAGCCGATGGCGGCGAGAAAGAACAAACGCAGGAGGAGGACCTCGCCGAATTCGAGGCGATGCGCGAGGAGCTCGAAGGGAGACGTGACGTCTTCATCGAGACGCCGGCGCAGGACTTCCTCGCCACCGGCAATACCCTCTACTGGGTCGAGGTGAACGGCGCAAACCCCCGCCTCCGCAGCTTCGACGACAGCAAGAAGCAGCGCACCGATTACACCTTCAAGCCCTACCTCACGGGCGTCTCGAGCCCGAACCCGGTGGACAACATCAATTTCGCGGCGTCGAGCACCATGGTCGCCTCGATGAACGAGCTCGACGGCGCGAACACCTACGCCGCCGGTTCCCCCGAAATGCCGCGCGGAAAGCTCGTGCTGCCCGCGCCGGCCTTCGGCCAGAAATGGTGGGCCTATTCGGTGACGGGCGACGATCTCTACGTCACGGTGATCAACAACGACTCCGGCAAGTTCGTCCTTCAAAAGTGGACCCCCGGTCAAGCGAATCCGACGGACGTGCTCGTACTCGACGACCTCATCGCGCCCAACGTCATGGGTGAATTCACCAATTTCGCCGTCAACGGCACGACGCTCATGTTCAGCGAAGGGGGCCGCCTCTGGCTCGCGGAGCTCAACGATGCGAAGGCGAAATGGGTGCAGAACGACAAGCGCGTCGGCGGCGCGGATTTTTATTCCGGCGGGGCCGTCTACTCGCAGGATCGCGAGTTCTTCCGCTACGACAAAGCCACGGATACGCGCGAGAACATCACGGGCAAGATCAAGGCCAGCTACACGATGAACAAGACGTTCGCCGAGGCGCATCACCCGGGCCACGACATGACGTGGTGCAAATTCAAGGACAAGATCGTCTACGAAGGCAACTTCGGGCTCTTCGCCTACGACATCGAAAATGAGACCACGACGCCGCTCTTGCTCGACGCGCGTGACAACAGCGTCGTCTACAAGTACCCCGTGGCGGTCGGCACCGGGACGCTTTTCGTCAAAGGCCTGGAGAGCCAGAGCGGAGCGACCGGCGCGGACGGCCCGATGTTCTCGCTCGCGGCCGCGAATCTCCTCTGAGGAATGCTCCTCGGCGGCGCATTTCTGCGTTCCTCGTTCGCACAAATGCATTGTTGACCCCCGGAGCCACGGGTGGTTCGATGACGCATGACGATCACGCCCGCCGGCTCCGCCCAGGCCCTCGCCGCCGCCCTTCGTCATGATGATCCGAGCGCCCTCGGCGCGCTCCTCGACAACCTCCCCGCGGACGGCCCGGCGCTCGTGCCGATGGTGGTGTTGGCGAAAGCCCACCGGTCGCTCGACCTGCTCCTCGCGCGGGGCTTTTCGCCGAATGAAACCCGCGTCGATCGTTTGGCGGGGCTCCACCTCGTGGACGACGCGAAGATGGTCCGGACGCTCGTGGCCGCGGGCGGAGACGTGAACCTCGCGTCACCGAGCGGCACGCCGCTCCACCTCGCCGCGGCGAATGCGGGGCCGCCCGTCCTCAAAGCGCTGCTCGACGCCGGGGCCGACCCCAACGCCACCCACGAAGGCCCCGTGACGAACTTCACCCCGCTCGAAATCGCCTGCGAGCTCGGCCGCACCCTGGCCGTGAAGGCGCTGCTCGCCCGGCCGCCCGCGCCCGCCACCTGCTTTTTCCTGACGGCCGGATTCGTCACGCGAAAAGGGAAAAAGCCCCTCGCCGTCCTCGATCTGCTCCTCTCCGCATTCGGCGCCGACCTGGAGCCGGTCGTCGGCTACGATTTCCTGCTGCACATCGCCTCGAAGGCGGGGAGCCTCGAAGGGGTCGAGCTTTTGATCAAACATGGCGCGGCGGTCGATCGCCCGGATCGTGAGGGGCGGACGGCGGCGTTCCTCGCAATTCATGCGGCATTCGGTGGACTCGCCCCGCGGCCCGAGCACGTCGAGGTCTTCCGGCGCCTCGCAGCCGCGGGCGCGAACCTCGACCAGCGCTGCGGCCAAGTAACCCCGCGCGAGCTCGCTCGGCAGCACCGCGTCGCGCTTTCGTGAGGGGCCGTCCCTCCCCCGTCGTGCGCACGTCGGCATCAAATGCCCTTCCAGCACGCCCCCGCACGCCGCGGACGACACGAAGCACCGTCGGTGCACGCCCCTGCACGACGCGGACGACACGAACGCCCCTCGGTGCACGTCCCTGCACGACGCGGACGACACGAAACGCCCCTCGGTACACGTCCCTGCACGACGCGGACGACACGAACGCCCCTCGGTGCACGTCCCTGCACGACGCGGAAGCTTCCAGAGACCCTCTGCGCCGTCCTCAACGTGCGGAGCCTTGCATCAAGAACGCGAGCAAGCTTACTCTGCACGGATGGACGACCCTCGTGAGGACACCCCCACGGACCCGTACCGCACGCGCGGCGCGTTCGCCCTCTCCGCCTTCCGGCGCGAGCGGGCGAACGGTTGGCGGTTTGCGTGGGCAATGCTCCTGGCTACATGCATGGCTGTGTGCATGGTGCCGATGGGGTGCGGGTCGAGCGAGGAACATGCGGTCGCGCCCGAGCGGACGCAGGGTTCGCTCCCTGCGTTTACGGTCCGTGCGCTGCAAGCGTGCGCGGAAGAGGGGACGGGGCGGCTTCGGCGCCAGGCGTACGAGATCGGCTTCAAGGTCGAGCTCACGGACGACCGGGTGCAGGCGGTGGCGCCCAAGGGCCCGCGGCTCGATGACGCCGGGCTCGAGCAGTGCATGATGAATGCGCTGCGAACGATGACGGACGCGGGGTTCTCGACGGACAGGACCGTGCTCATCTCCTACGGCGGCCATCTGCCCGCACGAGGCGTGCTGGCGAACGTCACGGTTCTACCCGAGATCGTCAAGCTGGCCGAGGTGGTCGTCGCGGGCCCCGGGGGGGTGACGATCGTCGTGGTCGTGGTCGTCGTGGTCATCGCGGCCGTCGTGTTGTCGGAGGACAAACCGAAGGAGGAGGTGGTCGAGGCGATCAAGAGGTGGCCGAAGCGCATCAATGACAAGTGCGATCCCCCTTTCCACGAGTGTCTCGATAATCAACACCAACCAAATACCAACCGCGACTTCGGGAGCGGCAAGGATTGCCTTTCATGTCTTTTTGAATGCAGAAAGGACAATGGAAAATGGCCCGACTATAAATGTCCACGGCCAGGCTATCGCCCGAACTGAATCGGATGCAGGAGGAAGTGACGTGCCGTCCGCCAACGAACCCCATCAGCTTTGCTGGTTTTGCAAAAAAAGACCTGCGACCCACACGCACACGCAGACGAATTTCAGCGAACGGGTATGCGCGACCTGCCTCGACCGGCTGCAGTTGCAACATGACTTCGAGCACGCGTGGCTTCATTTCCTGGAGCTATTGAACGAGGAGCGATACGATGAAGTGCTCGCGGGTGTCGATGCCTTTCTGGAGGCAAACCGCCACCGCGATCACGACCAATGGTTGGCACGAAGTGTCGCGATGAGCCGCGAGACGGTTCTGTTCGAGGCGGGCCGTTACGCGGAGGCCGACGAGGCGTGTGATGCCTGGGGGCGGTTCCCCTTTGATAACGTCACGGATCGATGGTCCCACGGGAGCTCCAAAGCACGAATCGCGCTTGCGCTCGGGAGGCCGCAGGAAGCCCTGACGATTTTCGAGGAGGCGTTCAGCCATCAGGATCCGCGGTATGCCTCGGCCATTCCCTATTACCTGCATTGGCTGGTCGATTGTTCTGACGCTGTCGGCCAGCCGGTCGACGAGAAATGGCGGCGCGTCGCGGAGGCGGGAGCGGAGGACTTTGCCGTCGAGATGCCCGTCCGGGGCTCGCTCGGCGAGAGCATGCTCGCGCTCGCGGAGATGACCCGAGAGATGCCTTCGAAGAGGCAGAGGGAGTGGAAAGCAAACCACGGCGGCGGAGCCGGCGAAGACAAGCCGTGAACCACACCGTGCTGGCTTCGACGTGCGGAGCCTTGCACAAACGAAGCGAGCCAGCGTACTCTGCAGGGATGGACAACCCTCGTGAGGACACCCCCACCGACCAGTACCGCACGCGCGGCGCATTCACCCTCTCCGCCGTCCGCGCGGACGCCGAGACGCAAGGGATGGAGGCCGGCTTCGCGGCCGTCCACGCCGAGCTGAAAACCAAACATCGCGAGCAAGAGGACCTGGAGGAGCAGGTCCAGGTGCACGAGGCCGTGATCTCCGGCTGCGACCGCGTCGTCGATCGGCTCGTCCGCTCCTTCGACCTGCGCCTCTTCGACCTCTGCAACAAGAACCGGGACGACCCGCGTTATCGGCGTTATTTCCCCGAAGGTCTCCGCTCCGTGACGGAGGCCGACGCGCGGGAGGTCGAGCCCAAGAGGGTCCGCGCCATCCTCAAGGCCCTCGACGAGGACAAGGACAAGCCCGGCTTCAAGCCTCTGCACGACGAATACTTCGCCCGGCTCCTCGACGCCGTGGGGGCCGTCGAGGCCGCCGATGCCGCGTGCACGAAGGTGGAGGAGGAGCTCGCGTTCCTGAAGGAAAAGACGATCGCGGACGTGAAGCGCCGCTGGGTGGAGGAGCGAATCAAGCTGCACGCGGATTTGACGAAGAAGTTTCCGAACGATGCGGCGCGGGTGGAGTCGTACTTCAGCCGATTCGCGAAGCCGCGAAAGAAGAAGAGCGCCACGAGCGAGGGGTGATCCATGAAAACGATTGCAACTTCAATCCTGGCCCTGTGTCTCGTCGCCTGCGGTCCGGATTGGAATGGCACCTTCGTCGGGGATCTCTCGCAGAGCGGCGATTGCTCCGATGGTTCGTCCGTCCCCGAAACGGAAGAGTCCCTCGAGCTGACGTTGTACGACAATGGCGACACCGTGGCGTGGGACGCGGCGTGCGGCGCCACGGTCATCGCCGACGTGGAGGGGGATGTCGCGCAGGTGCGTCAAACCAGTTGCCCCGCCGAGACGGTCGACGGGACGACGCGAAGCCTGACCATCGAAAGCGGGACCCTCACGCTGACCGACACGTCGCTGCGCGTGGAGCTCGCGTTGACGGCGACGCTCTCGGGCGCCTTGACGGGGACCTGCGAGCTGAACGCCGAGGGCAGGCTCGCGCGTCTGGCGGAGTAACCGGCACGCGCCTGGGACGTACCCACCCGCGCCCAAACGTCCCCCACGCTTCCCCTGCCCCAAGCCGCCCGTTTGCGCTACGTTGCGCGCCCCATGTCCCAGACCCGCGACCTCCTGCTCGAAATCGGCTGCGAGGAGCTGCCCGCTTCGTTCGTCGACGCCGCGCTCCGCGCGCTCCCCGATCTCCTGAAGAAACGCCTCTCGGATCTGCGCCTCGTGCACGGCGCGATCCGCGCGCTCGGTACGCCGCGCAGGCTCGCCGTGCTCGTCTCCGGCATCGCCGAGCGCCAGCCGGATCTCGAAGAAGAGGTCACGGGTCCGCCCGTCAAAGCCGCGTTCAAGGACGGCGTGCCCACGAAGGCGGCCGAGGCGTTCGCGTCGAAGATCGGCGGCGCCGTGGCCGATCTGCGCCGCGTCGAGACGCCCAAAGGCGAGTACCTCGTCGGCACGCGGCGCGAAGCCGGCAAGGTCGCCTCCGCGCTCCTGCCCGAGGCCCTCGCGCAGATCGCGACGTCGATCCCCTTCCGCAAATCGATGCGCTGGGGCGCGGGGGATTTCGCGTTCGGCAGGCCGATCCACTGGATCATCGCGCTCTTCGGCGAGGACGTGCTCGACGTCGAGGTCGCCGGCGTGAAGAGCGGGCGCATCACCTACGGCCACCGCTTCCTCGCGCCGGGCGTGATCACGATCGGCTCGGCCGGCGTGTACGTGGACGCGCTCCGCAAGGCGCACGTGCTCGTCGATCCCGAGGAGCGCGCGCGTGTGATGCGCGAGCGCCTGCTCGAAGCGGCGAAGTCCGCGGGCGGCACGCTCATCGAGGACGACTTCCTCATCGAGGAGAACCTCTCGCTCGTCGAGGAGCCGCACGTGATCGTGGGCGGCTACGGCGACGAGTTCCTGGAGCTGCCCGAGCGCGTGATCCTCGCGGTCGCCAAGGGCCACCAGCGGTACTTCGGCCTGCGGGGGCAAGACGGCAAGCTCCTGCCGAAATACCTCTCGGTCGTGAACACCGCCGAGAACCCCGGAAACATCCGGCGCGGCAACGACAGCGTGATGCGGGCGCGGCTCTCGGACGCGCGCTTCTTCTACCGCGAAGACGTCAAGGTGCCCCTCGCCGAGCGGCGTACGAAGCTCGCCGGCATCGTCTTCCAGAAGCGGCTCGGCACGATGCTCGGCAAGGCCGAGCGCGTCGAGCGGCTCGCGCGCGAGCTCGGCCTTTTGCTCCAGCTCCCCGAGCCCACGATCATGGCCGCGGCGAGCGGCGCGCACATCGCGAAGTGTGACCTCGTCTCGCTCATGGTCGGCGAGTTCCCCGAGCTCGAAGGCGAGATGGGTCGCTCCTACGCGCTCGCGCAAGGCACGAGCCCCGCGGTCGCTGACGTGATCCGCGAGCATTACCAGCCGAAGGGCGCGCAGGAAGCGACGCCGCCGTCGGACGCGGGCGCGCTCGTGTCGATCGCGGATCGGCTCGACACCATCGTCGGTTGCTTCGCCATCGGCCTTACGCCGACGGGCGCGGCCGATCCGTACGGCCTGCGGCGCGCGTGCCTCGGCATCCTGCGCACCGTGCTCGATCGTGGGCTCGACCTGCGCCTCTCGGACGCGTTCCGCGCGGCGTACGACGGGTACGGCGGCGTCTCGCTCGACCTCGGGCCCGGCGAGCTCGGCGACAAACTCGGCGACTTCTTCACCGAGCGCCTGCGCGGCCTGCTCGAAGCGAAGCTGCCGAGCGACGCGGTCGCGGCGGCGTTGCCCGTCGCTTCCGATCGTC
Organism: Polyangium mundeleinium; assembly: GCF_028369105.1. Classification (NCBI taxonomy): domain Bacteria; kingdom Pseudomonadati; phylum Myxococcota; order Polyangiales; family Polyangiaceae; genus Polyangium; species Polyangium mundeleinium. The sequence continues at coordinate 12,388,798 of NZ_JAQNDO010000001.1, forward strand.
CGCTCGACGCGCGGGCGCGGGCGACGGCGCTCGCGGGCCTCGACGCGGACACGCGCGCGCGGGTCGGCGAGGTCTTCAAGCGCGCCACGAACATCGCGAGCGGCGCGCCGGCCGGCACGCCGACCCCGCCGCGGGCCGAGGATCACGCGAGCGAAAAGGCCGTCCACGACGGCTACCACGTGCTCGCGGCCAAGCTCGTCGATCTGCGCCGCGTGGGCGACTATGCGGGCGCGCTGCGCGAGGTCGCAAGCTTCGCGCCGCTGCTTCACCGCTACTTCCTCGACGTGTACGTCATGACGGACGACATCCCCGTCCGCGAGAATCGCTTGCGCCTCATGCGGGCCATCAGCGAGACGTGCGCGACGATCGCGCGGCTGGAGCTGCTCGGCGAACGCAAAGAAGCCTGACGGAAGGCCGTCCTTTCCTCTGCTAAGGTCTCGGGGAAGCGACACCTCCCGCATGAACCCCGACCTCGTCCGACTCGGATTCACCCCCCCATTCGCCGGCCATTTCGCCGCGCACACCGCCGAGCATGCGGCCACGCGGCTGCCTGCCCGCGTCGTCACCGAGCACCGGGGCGCCTATCGCGTGCACGACGGAACGAGCGAGCGCTGGGCCGTCATCACGGGCCGGCTGCGCCACGAAGCCGAGAGCCCGCTCGACATGCCGGCCGTCGGCGACTGGGTCGTCCTCGACGAGACGCCGGACACCGAAGGACGCGCCGTCATCCAGGCGATCTTGCCGCGCCGCACCGCCTTCGTTCGCCGCGCGGCGGGCCTCGACAAGAAGCCGCAGGTCGTCGCGGCGAACGTCGATCACGTCTTCCTCGTGAGCTCGCTCAACCGCGACTTCAGCCCGCGAAGGCTCGAGCGATACCTCGCGCTCGCCCGCGAGAGCGGCGCCGACCCCGTCATCCTCCTCAGCAAAGCCGACCTCGTCGATCCCGGCCCTGCGATCGAAGCGGCCTCGGCGATTGCGCGCGGCGTGCCCATTCATGCGTCGAGCTCGCTGACGGGCGAGGGCATCGAGATCGTGCGCGGCTACTTGCGCGACAACACGACCGGCGTCCTGCTCGGCTCCTCCGGGGTCGGCAAATCCACGCTGATCAATCGCCTGCTCGGCGAGGATCGCCTCGCCACTTCGCCGGTCCGCGACGACGACGACAAGGGCCGCCACACGACCGTGCGGCGCGAGCTCGTGGTGCTCCCGACGGGCGGCATCGTGATCGACACGCCGGGCATGCGCGAGATCGGCCTGTGGGACACGGGGTCGGGGCTCGACGAGGCCTTCGACGACGTCGCGGACCTCGCGGCCCATTGCCGGTTCTCCGATTGCCGCCATGAAAAAGAGCCTGGATGCGCCGTCCAGAAGGCCGTCGCGGAGGGCGCGCTCTCCGCCGAGCGGCTCGCGAGTTATAAGACTCTTCAAAAAGAGGGCGACAGGATCGAAATGGCCTCGGACCCGCGGGCGCGCTCCGAGGAGATTCGTAAAAACCGCGTGCAGGCGCGCGCATTGCGAGCGCACCTCCAGAAAAAGCGCGGCTGACCCGCATTCGCTGCCCCTTGCGCTCGCCCCACGATCGAGGCGACCATACCGCCCATGCACGTTGCCTTCGTGGTGCACATGGTGAAGGGCGCAGACGCCGACACGCTCATCTCGGAAGAGACCAAGCGCGATACGCAGGCTGTCGTGATGTCGCTCGACGACGCCGGCAAGATGGGCTTCTCCACGTCCGGGATCACGGCGAAGCCCGGCCAGGAGGTGAACATCATCATCGTCGCCAAGCGCGACGCGCCCTGGGTCCGCCGTCAGGTCGAAGCCCACGATCACGTCGCAGGCTTCCACGAGGTCGACGTCAACCTCGCCTGAACCGCTCCTACGCAAAGAACGACGCAAGCAGCTCGGTGACACGCGCCGCGCCTTCGATGTGCGGCGTGTGCCCGAGCCCCGGCAACATCACGAGCCGCGCGCGGGGCATCGCGGCCGCGGCGCCGATCGCGATCGGCGCGGGCAGGAACGGATCACGCTCGCCCCACACGAGGAGCGTCTCAGTGTCGATCCGTTGAAGCTCCGACGATCGCTCGTACGCGGGGCCGACGATCGGCAAGAGCGCGTCGAACGCCCGCACCGGCGGCGCCTTGCCGCCGAGCACGGAGAAGAGCTCGACTTCGAGGCGCGCGAGGCGCTCGCTCCACGCATCTCCATGCCCGTCGCGCGGCAAGCCGAGGGCGCCGAACGTCCGCGCGATCCGCTCCGGCCCCAGCCGAAAGAACGCGCGCGACCGCAGGCTCGCCCAGGGGCCGAGCCCCATCGAAGCGACGAGCGCGAGCTTCGGCGGCCGCACATGCCCACCGAGTACGAGCTCCAGCGCGACGAGCCCGCCCAGCGAGTGCCCGACGATCGAAGCCTCCGCGAGGCCGAGCTCGCGCACGAGCGCGGCGATGGGTTCGACGAAAAAACGCACCGCCGCGTAGCGATCCTCGCCGCGGAACGGCAGCGACGACGAGTGACCAAACCCGGGCAGATCGACGGCAATCACGCGATGCGAGCGCGCGACCTCCACGAGCACCGGCGCCCAGATCGTCCCCGCATACCCCCGCCCGTGCAGGAACAACACCGGCGCGCCCTGCCCGCCTTCGAGCGTCCGTAACGTCACCGGCGGCAGCGCCCTTCGCTTGACCTCAAACGAATCGCCGAGCGACACGAGGATCGCTGACTCGACCGGGCCCGGCCGCGACACCACCGCGTGGATGTCCGTCACCGCTCGTCCCGCTTCCGCGCGAGCACGCGTGTGTAGAGCTCGCGCCGTGGACGACCCGACACGAGCGCGAGCTCGTCGGCGATGTCCTTCGGCCGCCGCCCGCGCGCGAGGTGCTCGTCGATGAGCCGATCGAGCTCCTCCTCGCCGACGAGCGGGCCCTTCGGCGCCTCGCCTGGCCCGATCACGATCGTCACCTCGCCGAGCGTCTCGCGCTCCGCGGCGATACGCGCGAGCTCGGGGAGCGGGCCACGCAGGATCTCCTCGTGCACCTTCGTCAGCTCGCGCGCGACCGCGCCGGACCGGTTCGGCAGGCTCGTCGCGAGGTCCGCAAGCGTCTCGGCCGTGCGCTCCGGCGACTCGAAGAGCACCACCGACTCGGGCGTCGCGCGCACGAGCTCGAGCGCGTCGCGCCGCTCGGGTCCCTTGCGCGGCAAAAAGCCGAGGAACCGGAACGCGCCCGTGCACAGGCCCGACGCCGAGAGCGCCGCCATCACCGCGCTCGGGCCCGGGATCGGCACGACACGCACGCCGGCCTCGGCCGCCGCGCACACGAGGTCCGTGCCCGGATCACTCACGACGGGCGTGCCCGCATCCGTCACGAGCGCGACGTCTTCCCCCGCCAGCAGTCGCTCGACCACGCGCGCCACGTCGTGCGCCGAGGCATGCGCGTCGAGCCTGTCGATCGGCTTGCCCGTGATCCCGAGGTGCGTGAGCAACCCGCGCGTCCTGCGCGTGTCCTCGGCGGCGACGCGGGCCGCATTCCGCAGCGTCTCCGCCGCACGTGGCGACAGATCACCGAGGTGGCCGATCGGCGTGGCCACCACGTAAAGCACCCCTCGCTCGGGCGCGCCGCTCACGGCTTAGCTCGCGCCGCCGACGGCGTCGCCGAGCTCCTCGCGCAGGTACTCGCGTAGCTTCGTGGTCAGCCGTGCTTCGAGCTGCCGCACGCGCTCGCGCGAGATGCCGAACTCGTCGCCGAGCTCCTGGAGCGTGAGCGGATCCTCGGCGGCCATGCGTTTGTCGAAGATGATGACGTCCTTGCCCTTCAGCGTCTCGCGGAACTTCGCGAGCCGCTCGCGCACGATCTCGTCCATCTCCTGCGACTCGAACGCGGCGTCCGGGCCGGTCGTGTACGAGGGCATGAGATCGATCCGCGAGACCGAGCGACCTTCGCTGTCACCGACGGGCGCATCGAGCGAAGCCTCGCCGCTCGACAGGCGCCGATCCATGTCGACGACCTCGCTCTCGTCCACGGAGAGCCGCCGCGCGATCTCGCTCGCCGTGGGCTCGATGCCCATCGCCGAGAGCCGCGCCTTCTCCTTGTTCAGGTTGAAGAAGAGCTTGCGCTGGGCCTGCGTCGTCCCGAGCTTCACGAGCCGCCAGTTGTTCAGGATGAACCGGAGGATGTACGCGCGGATCCACCACGCCGCGTACGAGGAGAGCTTCACGCCGCGATAGGGATCGTAGCGTTTCACGGCCTGCATCAGGCCGATGTTGCCCTCCTGGATGAGGTCCATGATGTTCTTGTAGGCGCGGCGATACTCGTACGCGAGCTTCACCACGAGCCGGAGGTTCGCCGTCACGAGGCGCGCGGCCGTCTTCACGTCCTGCGTCTCGGCGTAGTGCCGCGTGAGCTTCTGCTCCTCCTCGGGCGTGAGCAGCGGATGGCGCTGCACCTCGCGCAGATAGGCCTGCAGCGGATCGGTGCGCGAGAGCGCGGCGTCGCTCTTCTGCGAGCCCTTGCGCTCCGCGACGGGAAGCTTGTCGAACGAACCCGCATCCGCGTCGTCGTCGACGATCTCGAAGTCGGCCTCGACCACCTCGCCGTCCGCGCCCTCGGGCTCGGCCGCGCGGTCTTCGTCGTCTCCCGCGCCCTCGGCGGCCTCGGCCGGCTCGGCGCTCGTCGCGGAGGCATGGCGATCGGCACTCGCCGCGGCGGATGCGTCGCTCCGCTTGCCTCGCTTGGTCGCCCCGCCCGCCGAGGCTTTCGTCGTCTTTTTACCCGGCTCGGTCTTCTTGGTGGCCACCGCGGTACCTCTTGCGGGCATTTTCTTAGTACACGTGGGTGGCGGCGCGCCACCAGTGGTTCGCCGCCCCGCAGGAACGTGCTAGAGCCCCCCCTGCGTGAGCACTTCCGCGCCGCCTCCGCCCCCGTCCGCGCGCAAGCGCACGCTTCGGCCCTGGTACCTCGTTGCGGCGATGATCCTCGCATGGCTCATCGGCGTGCAGGGCCTCTCCGAGGCGTTCGCGACGCTCGTGTACCTGCGCGAGGGCAACTTGCCCGACGTCGCGACCTTGACGTCGTCCCTGAAGGACGCCGCCGAGCCGATCGAATCGCTCATGGCGCTGCAGGAAGCCGCCCGTTTGCGGACGCTCGGCGAGATGAGCCACCTCGCCTTCCCGCTCTCCGCGGGCCGCTTCCTGCTCTCCGTGCTCCTCGTCATCGCGAGCGGCATGGCCATGAGCGGCAGGCCCGGGGCGCGCATGCTCGCCATCCAGGCGCTGCTCGCGAACGCCGCGCTCGCGACCGTGACGTTCTGGCTCCTCCGGGACGCGCGGTACGCGTGGGTCGACTCCGTCGTGCGCGTCGTTGACGTCTTGCCGGCGCTCCCCGCGACGGCGCCTGCGGATCAACGCGAGGCGTGGCCGCTTCTTCTCGACCGGCGCCTCTGGCTCTGGCTGCCACGCGCGCGGCTGATCTTGTTCGACGTGGGCGCGCTCGTCCTCGCGACGATCACGCTCACGAGCCCGCGCACGAAGGCGTTTTTCGAAGCGGTCGCGGCGGCCCAAGAGCAGACCGAGGACTCGTGACGCGGCCGCCCGGGCGTGTCCACGTTCTTCCGGACGACCTCGCCAACCAGATCGCCGCCGGCGAGGTCGTCGAGCGCCCCGCGAGCGTGGTGAAGGAGCTCGTCGAGAACGCGCTCGACGCTCGCGCGCGCAGGATCCGCGTCGACATCGAGGGCGGCGGCGTCACGCTCGTGCGCGTCACCGACGACGGCAGCGGCATGGACCGCAAGGACGCCACGCTCGCCGTCCTCCGCCACGCCACGAGCAAGATCGGATCGATCGACGACCTGCGCCGCATCCAGAGCTTCGGCTTCCGCGGCGAGGCGCTTCCCTCGATCGCCAGCGTCAGCCGCTTCTCGCTGCGCACGCGCAAGCCCGAGGACGACGAGGGCACGCTCGTCCGGATCGAGGGCGGGAGCCCCGCCGACGTCGGCCCGTGTGGCGTCGCGGCGGGCACGAGCATCGAGGTGCGCGACCTCTTCTTCAACGTCCCGGCGCGGCGCAAGTTCCTGCGCGCCGTGAGCACGGAGAGCGCGCACGTCACCGAGGTCGTCGAGGCTGCGGCGCTCTGCCGGCCCGACGTCACGCTCGTCCTCGCGCGGGACGGACGTGTCGCGCGCGAGTGGCTGCGCACGCAGAGCCGCGAAGAGCGCGCGCTCGACGTCTTCGACGACGAGCCCCTCGCCGCGTGCCGAGGCGAGCGCGGCCCGCTCGCGGTCGAAGCCTTCCTCTCGCGGCCCGAGCGAGCGCGCGCGGGCGCGACGCGGCTCCTGTTTTTCGTGAATGGCCGTCCCGTCAAGGACCGCACGCTCGCGCGCATGGTCGCCAATGCCTATGGCAGCGTGCTCGAACCGGGCCGTTATCCGGTCGGCGTCGTCCACGTCGACCTGCCGCCCGAGCTCGTCGACGTGAACGTGCACCCGCAGAAGGCGGAAGTCCGATTCGCCGACGGCCGCGCGATCCAGGACGCGCTCTACAAGATCATCGCCGCGCCTTTGGCCCGCGCCTTTGGTTTGCCCGCGCCCGGCGCCTCGCCGTGGGCGCATTACCACAAGAATCGCGCCGAAGAGCGCAGCCTCCCGCCCGAGCCCGCCACGCCCCCGCCGCCGGCGACGGCATTTTTGCCAGGTCTCTTCGGCAAGGGCCCCGCATCTGCCCCTGCCGATTCCTCCGGCCCTGCTCCCTTCGGCCAGCGAAAACCAAAGCCGGTGGACGAGGCCAGGCCGCCGCACACGACCTGGAATGGCTCGGGGGAGCTGCCGCCGCTGGATCCTCGGAATGACCCTTCAGGACAAACCATTCCTTCCGCGCCCGAGCCGGACCCGTGGGGGCTCGCCGCGGATATACCTCCGCCGCTTCCGCCTCTGCCGGTTCCGACCCCGACGCCGCCGCCGATCGCCGCCCCTCCCCGCCCGATGCCGTATCCGACGGCCGACGAGCGCACGCAGACGGCCGAGCGACCGGGCGCGTTCGGCTCGCTCTCGTTCGTCGCGCAGGTCCGCCGCACGTTCCTCGTTTGCGAGGGGCAAGACGGTCTCTTCGTGCTCGACCAGCACGCGGCGGCCGAGCGCGTCACCTTCGAACGCCTGCGCCGCTCTTACGAAACACGCGCCGTCGCCTCGCAACGGCTGCTGATCCCCGAAATGGTCACGGTCACGGCCGAAGAGGCGGCGATCATCGAGGAAGCGCAGGACGCGATCAGCCGCACGGGCCTCGACGTCTCGCTGCGGGGCGTGCGCGACGCGGCGATCACGGCCGTCCCGCAGATCCTCGCCGCTCGCGCCACGCCCGCCGTCCTCTTGCGCGACCTGCTCTCGGAGCTCTCGCGCGTCGGTGAGCGCGCGTTCTCCGGCGCGGTCGACCTCGCCCTCGCCACGATGGCCTGCCACGGCTCGATCCGGGCCGGCGACGCCGTCTCCAAGGAAGAAGCCGAGGCGCTCTTCCGCGCGCTCGACGAGGTCGATTTCGCCGGCCATTGCCCGCACGGCCGGCCCGTCGTGATGCGGATCCGGTGGGCCGAGCTCGAGCAGAAGGTCGGGCGGCGCTGAACGTCCCCCTCGGCAGAAGGGGCCGCGGACACGCGCGAACGAAGATCCAAGCACTTCCGCGCATTTAGCGCCTGCACGCATTTTTTCTGTTGTCCCCGACCGGTGGCCGTCGCCCATGGAGGGGAGGGCAACCGATGACACACGTGTTCGCTGCAGGACGGGTCCACGGGTGGGAGGCGGTGGACGACGCGCCTCGGAAGCTCGGCCCGGACGAACGCGCCCAGGAGGCGCTTTCGTGCGGGGATCGCCGCGGCGCGCTCGTCATCCTCATGCAGGACTATGGCGCCGCCATTCACCGGTATTGCCACAAGGTGCTCCGGAGCCGCCCCCTCGCGGACGACGTGCACCAGCTCGTCTTCATCCAGGCTTTCGAGGACCTCGGCACGTTCTCCGGCTCGAACGGATTCCGGCCGTGGCTGTATGCCATCGCGAACCATCGATGCCTCGACGCCTTGAAGGCGAACCGCAGGTGGTTCTCGCGCTTCGTCTTCGGCGAGGAGCCGCCCGAAGAAATGGACGCGGCGCCGTCGGCCGAGACCCAGGTGGCCGCGCGCGACCTGCCCGAGGCCCTCGAAGCGTGCCTCGGCAAGCTCAAGCCACACGTGCGAATCGCCGTCGTGCTCCGGTATCAGGAGGGGTTTTCGTACGAGGAGATGTCGCGCATCTGCCGCGAGAGACCCGCCACGCTCCAGGCGCGTGTCGCGCGCGCCATGCCCTTGCTCCGTCAATGCCTCGAAAACAAAGGGGTCGATCCCCGATGAACACCATGGCCATGTGCGACCGCTTCGAGCGTGATGGAATCCTCCAGATCGAGCGGGGACAGCCCCTCGACCCGCATTTCGCCGATTGTGTCGCCTGCGCGACCGCGCAGCGCAAATACGAGCGTATCCTCGCGGCGCTGCCCCACGCCGAGCCCGAGGTGCAGCCGCCGATCGGGTGGCAGGCGCGCGTGCTCCGCGTGAGCGATACGAATGCGCAGCCTGCCCCGCAAAAGGCGCCCGCGTCGCGCCCCCTCGCGCCGGAGATCGCCTTTTCCTTTGGCGTCGCCGCGCTGCTCCTTGCAGGTGGCCTTGGGGTGGGCAGCCGCGACGTGGCCGTGGACGTGACGGGCGAGCCTGTCGTCGAGCCGAGGGTCACGGTCCTCGAAAACGAGCCGGACACCGTTTTGCCCACGCCCGAGCCCCGCGCGCTCGCCGTGCCGACCGGGGACGGTAGCGAAAACGCGGAACCCCCGCGCGCCCCGAGGCCCGTCGCGCCCGCGCCTCCCAGGCCGCCGTCGCGGCAGGAAGAGCCTGCCCCGCCGCCGGCGCCCGAGACGCACGCCGAGCCCGAAACGCACAAGGAAGCAAAAGCGCCCGCTCCGGAGCCCGCGACGAACGTCGAGCCGGTCCAGGCGCCGAGCCGTGCGCGCAGCTATGCCCCGAAGATCGTTCGTCCTGCCAAGCTCTACGGGTTCGATTTGAAATACCCGCGCATGGCTGCGTATGAACGTGTCCAGGGTGAGGTCAGCGTCCAGTGCACGATTCGCGCGGACGGCAGGAACACGAATTGCAGAATCTTGCGGGGCCTGCCTTTCCTGGACGAGCCGATCCTCCAGGCCTTGAGCGCGAGCCGGTCCGATCCGATCACGGTCGACGGAAGGCCCGTCGACAACAGTGATCACATCTGGCGTATCTCGATCACGCTGCGCGAAGGAAACGACCAACCGGCGACGGCCCGCGGCGTGCCCCTGGTGCGCTGGAAGAACGGGTTTTGACGCCCGCAGGACCGTGCGACCAAGCTCGCCGACATCTGCGCCGTGGCCCCGTCGCTCGGACGCTGCCGCGCCGCTAGCGCCGGTTTGGCACGAGGAACCCTTGCGCGTCGATCGAGACGGCGCGCTCCTTCAAGAGGTGCCCCACGGCCCGCTTGAAGGCCTTCTTGCTGAGCTGAAAAAGCGACCGGATCTGCTCCGGGCTCGACCGATCGCCGACGCGCGGCGCGCCCGGACGCCCGAGCACCACGAGCACGCGCGCCGCGTCATTCTCGATTTCCTCGTGCGCGTGTCCCCGCAACGAGAGCTCGAGCTTCCCGTCGGGCAGGATGTTCGCCACGCGGAACCGCGCCGCCTCCCCGCGGGAAAGCCCGTGCGGCTCGTACGCCGGGACGAGCCCGACGACCCGCCGCTCCAGAATGACGAACAGGCCGATGTCGGGGTCGTTCCGCCACGCCTCTCCCTCGATCCATGCGTCGAGATCGTAATCGCCCTGATCGCGTAAGAGCTCGCTCACACGCATCGTCCCGGCGAGCCGACCCCGATCGTCGAGAAACAGCCCAATCGGATGCCGCTCGCCCACGCGCACGTCACGCGTCTGCTCGCCGTACGGCACGAGCAGCTCTTTCACCAGGCCCCAATCGAAAAACGCCCCGTACCGATTGACGTCCGTCACCTGCAGGAAGGCGACCTCGTCGAGCGTCACCTTGGGCGTGCGTAACGTCGCAATGGGCCGGCCGTCCGAATCGAGATACACGAAGACGTGAAGCTCGTCCCCTTCCTTCGTGCCCTCGGGGACCTCGCTCCGCGGCAGGAGCAAGACCGGTGCATTCGGGCGCAGGTCCGTCGAATCGACGGCGAGAAACACGCCCGGCGGCCCCAGGCGCCGCACGGGCAGGGTCACGAATCGGCCGAGGAGATCATCGTAGGGCATGCGGTTTGTCGCGAACGGCCTTTACTTGGCCGGCTTCGCCTCCTTCGGGAGCGGCGCCACGGTGCCGAGGTCCCACTCCTCTTTGAACGGCGACGCGTTGTCCTTGAAGGTCAGCACATACCCGAGGCCGCCGTCGAACACCTGTTTGACCGTGCACGCCCCGAAGCGCACAACGTCCTCGGTGAGGCAAGGCGCGCCCACCGCGAGGGGTTTCGAGACATCGATGGGCGTCAGGTTCGACGTCTTGACCTTGTGCACGCTCCGCCCCTCGCGCGCCCCGTATCCGTTGCCGAACTGCGTCTCGACCGTGACCCAGGCGTCCTCGCCGCTCACCGCGAGGATCTGCGCGGCGTACGACGTATCGGTGTCCGGGCCGCCCTCGAAGCGCACCATCGCGTAACTCCCCATGCCGAGCGGCGCCTCGAACGCGAGCACCTCCTCCAGCGGGAGCTTCTCCTTGCGCAGCTTCTTCATGAACCGGAGCGCGCACGTCGCCGATTTCGCGTCCACGGCCTCGATGCGCCCGACCCAGTGGCTTTGCCCGAAATTGCAAATCGCGATCGCGCCCTTCTTGAGCCCCTTCGGCGGCGCCGCGGGCCGCGCGAGCGCCGCAGGCACCGCATACTTGTTCCCCCGCTCCTCGTAGACGACCTCGTTCGCGTCGGCCTTCGCGACGGTGACGAGCTTGATCCGGACCGCGCCGAACGACTCCTTCGTCTCCCCGAGGCGGCCCAGGTTGGGCGCGACGACCCACGCCTTCGGCGTCGTGATGGCCGCGGCCGTCTTCGGCCCATCCCAGAGCGCCCAGCGGCGAATCCCATCGGGGCCATCCGCGTCGTGGACGAGCCCCTTGGGCTTCTCGGGCTCGGCCGCGGGTTTGGCCTCGGGCGCCGCGGTCGGGGTCGCCGTCGGAGCGGCCGAGGGAGCGTCGCTCGGCGTGGTCGAGGTGGCCTTCGCCGGGTCCGCCGGGGGCGGGTTTTCCGCGGTGGAGCCGCCGCAGGCGGCGACCGTGAGGACGAGGCTTGCGAGAATCGTGGGAGAAACGAGCTTGCCGTAGGACATGTCGCCCGCGGACCCTAGTCGAGGGGGGCGCGCATCGCAATGGGCCCGAGGGGCCGTCCTCGACCTAGTCTTTTGGCCAGACGACCCCGCGCTCGCGCAGGTCCTTCACGGTGTCGGAGAGCGTCTCGATCGCGTCGCGCGGCGAGAAGCCGAGCTCCCGCGTCGCCTTCTTCGCGTCGAGGTACCAGTAATGCTGGCTCATCTCCGCGCTCACCCGGTCGAGCGGGCTCTCGGTGTTCATCCGCTTGGCGATCCGCTCCATGATCTCGGCGCCCGCCTGCGCCAAAAGCAGGCTCTTCGGCGCCTTCACGCTCGGGCCCTTCACGCCCGTCACGCGCTCGAGCATCCCGAAGAACACCTCGAACGTCAGGTTTTTCGCGCCAAGCAGGTATTTTTCGCCCGCCCGGCCCTTCTCCATCGCCGCCACCATCATCGCCGCGGCGTCCCGCGCGTCCACGAACGAAAGGCCGCCGCTCGGGATCATCGGCACGCGCTTCTCCATGAACTTCACGACGTCGCCGGTCGACGAGCCGAGCACGTCCCCGGGGCCGAGCAGGAGCGAGGGATTGACCGACACGACCTCGAACCCGGGCCCGCTGCGGTCGAGCCCCGCGCGCTCGGCATAAAGCTTCGACCGGTAATACGGCCAGCGCGCGATCACGTCCTGCGGCGCGAGCGCCGTCTCGTCGATGACCTTGGCCTCGCGGCTCACGGCAATCGTACCGCTCGTGCTCGCCAGGACGACACGCCGCACGCCCGCGGCCCGCGCCGCGTCGAGCGTGATCTTCGTGCCCTCGACGTGCACCCGGAAGAGCGCCTCCGCGTCCTCCGGCCGCCGCGAGACCCGGCCCGCGCAATGGAAGAGCCCTTCGCAGCCCTCGGCTGCGCGCTTGACGCTCTCGGCGTCGAGCACGTCGCCGCGCGCCACGGAAAAACCCTCTTTTCCGGCGAAGCCCGCGGACTCCTTGCGGCAAAGCGCCACCACCTGGTGACCGCCCGAGAGCAGCACCGAGACGAGGTGACGTCCGAGAAACCCCGTAGCACCCGTGACGAGATAGCGGCTCATACGAGATCGAATACCTTCTGGAAGGTCAAGAGCAGCGAGATGTCGTTCGATTTCACGGCGCCCGACATGAACTCCATCGGGCTCGGCGTGTAGCCCTCACGCACGATCTTGAGGAAGATCTCCGGCGACGTCTTGAGCACGCAATCAGCCGCGGCGCCCTCGGGCTTGCCCATCTTCGCCTCGCACTTGTTCGGCTCGACGCGCAGCGTCCACTTGGCCTCGTTCTCGTTGCCGAGCGTGAAGTAATACGTGACCGGTGCGGTCACGCGGTTCGGGACGAACTTCGTCTCGAGGTCGCGGAACAAGAGCACGAGCGGGTGCTCCTGCTTCGGCGCCGCCTCCTCGATCCGGTCGAACTGCCGGATGTCGAGCACCTTGCCCTCCTTGAGGAGGACCACCGCCTGCCGCGTCAGCTCCGCGACCTTGCGACACGCCACGGTCGTCTTCATCCCGGCCGTGAGGCGCTTCAGCTCCCGCGCTTCGAGCGGCGGGCCGATGCGCGCCACGAGAGCGCGCTTCTTCGGGAAATTCGCGCCCTTGGGCAGCGCCTCGTAGGTGCCGCCCAGCCAAAGCGGGAGGATGTCCACCTCGTGATGAAGCGCGAGGTGGCCGATCGCCGCGCCAAACTCGTGAATCTGGCCGTCGGTGCTCCGCGTACCCTCCGGGAAGATCAGGATCGTGTTGCCCTGATCGAGCAGGTCGCCCGCCTGGCGGAGCGCCTGGCGGAGGCCGCCCTTGCGATCGAAGGGTGCGAGGTTCGTCAAGTTCTCGAAATACGCACGGCGCCATTTCCCCGACTCGAAGAAATAGTCCTGCGCCGCGAGCGAGACGAGCTCGTCGCCGTACGCGCCGAGGGCGTACTTGACGAACCCCATGTCGAGGTGGCTCGCGTGGTTCGAGGCGACGATCGTGTTCCGGTTGTGCGGGATGTAGGCCCTTCCGTAGACCTTGGGGTGCATCACCCGGTCGTAGAAGTTCATCTGGGCCTTCCCGAGGAGCTGCTTGGCCATGTCGGCGAGCGGCTTCGGGAACTTGATCGGCTCGTCCTCGCCGTCGTCGACCTCCGCGAGATCGACCTCGTGCGCCGCCTCGCCGCCGATCTCGACGACGAGCGCTTCCACGTCGCCCACGGTGTCGCAACGCGAGAGCCGGTCGGTGTCGATCGCCCGGCCCGTCTGCGCTTCGAGCGCCGCCGCGAGCTCCATCGCCATGAGCGAGTCGAACCGGAGATCCCCCCGGAGGTTCATCCCCGGCGTGAGATCGGCCGATTTCTTGTTGGCGATCGTGGCGATCGCGTGGCGCGCCGACGCGCTCGTCGCCTGCCCCGCGCCCTCGCCCGCAGGCATGGCCGACGCGCTCGCGAGCTTCGCGAGCACGCTCTTCACCTCGCTGCGCTTGACCTTGCGGGTCGCGGTGCGCGGCAGGTCGTGATCCCACAGGTGCACGACCGACGGCTGCGCGACCTTCGGCAACTTCTGGAACGCCTCGCGCAGCGCCTTCATCGCGCGCTCGTGGCGCTCGGCGCGCGAGGGCCGCTTCTCGCCTTCCGCGGGCTCGCCCTCGTCCCGCTCGGGCACGGCGAGGCACGCGACGCGCTCGCCGCCCTGCCCGTCGTCGATGCCCACGATCGCGATCTCGCGGACGTGCGGGGTGCCGCCGAGGAGGTTCTCGACGTCGTCCGGATACACGTTCTCGCCGCTCGCCGTGACGATGACGTCCTTCTTGCGGCCGACGATGACGAGGCGGCCCTTCTTGTCGAGCTTGCCGAGATCACCCGTGTGCAGCCACCCGGCTTCATCGATCGCGGCGCTCGTCGCTTCCTCGTTGCCCGCGTAGCCGAGCATCACGTTCGGGCCTCGCGCGAGCACCTCGCCGACGCCGCCCGCGTCGGGTTTGTCGATCTTGATCTCGACGTTCGGGATCGGCTTGCCGACCGTGCCCGGCCGCAGGCTCGGCGAGGCCTTGGCCACGGTGAGCACGGGCGCCGCCTCGGTCAAACCGTAGCCTTCGCTGAGCGGCAAACCGAGACCCCGGAAGACGTTTGCCGTGTCCTTGGGCAACGCCGCGCCGCCCGAGATCAGGAAACGTACGTTGCCGCCGAGCGCCTTGTGCACCGTGCCGAAGAAGAGGCGGCCGAGGTTCAAGCCGGCCTTCTCGCCGAGCAAGCGGTTCAGCTCCAGGGCCCAGTCGAAGGCTGCCGCGGCCGCGGGCCCCTGCTCCTTCACGCGCGCGGTCACGCGGCGCTCGAGCATCTGCCAAAGGGCGGGCACGCCGACCATCGCGGTGATGCGCCCTTCCTTGAGGCCCTTCGAGACACGCTCGCCGCTGAGCTCGCCGATGTAGATGATGCGCGTGCCGCGCGAGATCGGCAGGAGCAAGCCACACGTGAACTCGAACGTGTGGTGCAGCGGCAACACGCTCAGGATGCGGTCGTGCTGGGCGAGCGGGAAGATCGGCGCGAGCGCGGCGATCAGCGCCGTGAAGTTGTCGTGCGAGAGCATGACGCCCTTCGGGTCGCCCGTCGTGCCGCTCGTGTAGATGATGCTCGCGATGTGCTCGCCCTTGATCGTGACCTCGGGCGCGGGGAGCTGTTCGTGCGCATCGGGGTCCGCGAAGCTCGGGAGATCGTAGACGCGGAGCTCGGGGAACGAGGCGCGCGCGCCCTTGCCGCCCTTGCCCTCGACGAACGAATCCCAGAGTGCGATGCGCGCCCCTGACGAACGGAGGATGTTCGCGAGCTGGCGCTCTTCCAGCGCGGGATCCACGGGCACCGCGACCGCGCCGGCGCGCAGGATGCCGAAGTACGCGACGGGCCACGCGGGCTGGTTCTCGCCCGCGAGGAGCACACGATCCCCCGGCCGAACCCCGACCGCCGCGAGGCGCGCGGCCGTGGCGAGCATGCCGTCCCGGAGCTCGCGGAACGTGGTGCGCGTGAGGCCCTCGTCCGTGAGGAGCTGCAGCGCGACGGCGTGGTCGTGCCGCTCGGCCATCTCCTCGATGAGGTCGATGAGCTGGTCGTATTTGCGCAGCGCCTTGAGCTGTTTGTTCTGCTTCTCGTCGATGAGCGGGAAGACCCACTTTTCGAGGCCCGGAATGTGGATCTCCCACATGAACCAGCGCCAATCGAGCTTCTCGGGCTCCCAGTAGAACTTCGCGCGCTCATCCTCGGGCATGCGCGCCATCGCCGCGCGCGTGTTCGCGCAGGAGAACACCCAGTCCGCCTCCGCGACGAACGGGAGGAAGATGTCCATCACGCCGGCCATCTTCTCCTCGGCCTTCGCCGCGCTGAGGAGCATGTCCGACGCAGGCTTGAGCAGCGGCCGCACCGGCCCGCCCGCGAGCTTGCCGAGCACGCCGCCGAGCGTATTCATCGCCTTCGCGATCTGGTGCGAGCCGTGCTGCTCGTATTGCTTCTTCGTGAGGCCGACGGGCTCGAAGTACGCCTTGACCCAGTCGAAGAGCGCGCTCCGCTTGCCCTCGTACGCGAGCTTGCGCTTGTAGAGGCCCATGAGCTCGTAGTACCGCGTCATGCGGCAGCCGTTCGTGTCCGTCGTGCCGTACTGGTACACGGCCGGCGCCTTGCCTTCGAGCAGCTCGCAGAGCGAGGCGATCATGCCGCTCGTGACCATGTCGCAGGGGATGATGTCGAGGTGGACCCGGTGGTCGCCGGGGATCTGCACCTGGCCCTGCATGGCCATGTAGATGAACGGCGCGCTCGTGTTGATGCCCTCGTTCCAGCCAGGGAACGGATAGACGCACGAGGACTCGATGACGGCCGGACGCACGATCGTGTACGGCACGCCGCTCGCCGCGAGGACCTGCTCGCCGATGCTCTTCGTGTACGTGTAGATGTTCGTCCAGCCCCAGAAATGCGCGCGCTCGGTGCCGGCGTCGGTGAGCTGGTTCTCGATGAAGCGGCGCTTCACCTTGGCGAGCTCGGCGTCGAGCGCCGTGCCGCGGCAAGGCTCGCCGCGGGCCTGGAGGTTCTCCTTGGCCTCGTCGAGGAACGCGCTCTGCCGGAACGCGTCCTCGCAGCGGTGGCGCGCCTGTTTGATGAGGTCGAGGCACTCGTCGATCTCGCGCTGCGGATCCCAGTGCGAGCGATCGAGCGTGCGCTCGGCGATCCCCGCGCCGAACCAGGTCTCGCCCTCGGCGCGCGGGAAGGGCACCTCGCGCGGGTCGACCTCCTCGATGAGGCCGGAGCGGTAGCCCGCGACGTAACACGTGCTCGTGTGAAGGATGGGCGCCCCGAGGCGGCGGGCGAGCGAGACGAGGTTCGTCACGCCGAACGCGTTGACCTCCAGCGCCTCGTCGAGCGGCGGGTTGAAGTCGACGACGCCCGCGACGTTGACGACGGCGTCGATCGTGCCGTCGATGCGCGCGAGCAGGTCCTTGTCGAGCCCGCACTCGTGGTGGACGATGTCGCCCGCGATCGCCGTGATCTTCTGGGCCACCCAGGCCTCGAACTCGGCGCCCGGGTGCGCTTCGCGGATCGGGTCGAACGAGGCGGAGGTGGCGATCTGCGACCAGAACCGCTCCTCGGCGGTCTGGCCCGCCTTGGGCCGGACGAGCAGGTAGAGATGGCCGATCTCGGGGAACCGATGCAGCAGCATCGAGACCCATACCTTGCCGAGGAAGCCCGTCCCGCCGACGACCACCAGCCGCTTGCCGGAGAGAACGCGCGAAGGGAGCAGCGGGGTGCTCTGTGCAGCTCCGTTCACCGCTTGGGGGCTACGCCCGACGGTGCCGGGCTGCGCCCCCAAACCCCCAGTCGTCTCCGTCTCGCTCATGGAATTCGCCTCGTTTCCCCCCCGTGAGAGGGAGAGGATTTCGGGTCCCGCGCCGATCAAGTCAAGCTCGACGTGGCGCGAAGATCGATTCGCACTCGATTCGCACCACGTTCACGGCTTCTCGATGCCGAGCACGTGAAATAGAAATGTGTAGACGTCCACGGCTTCGAGCACCGCGTGGTCGAGCGGCGTGCCGACGCCGCGGCCCGTGTCGCCGCTCGAACGCAGGAGGATCGGCGCCTTCGCGCTCGTCGCCGCGAGCAGGCGCGCGGCCATCTTGCGGGCGTGCGAAGGATCGCCGCGCGGGTCGTTTTCACCGGTGAGCAGGAGCGTCGCGGGGTAGGGCTTGCCGTCCTCGACGCGGTGGTACGGCGAGTAGCCGTAGAGCGCCTTGAACTGCTTCTCGTCGACGATCGAGCCGTACTCGGGCACGTCGTACGCGCCGTTCGGCGTGCCTTCGAGCCGGAGCATGTCGTAGATGCCGCCGCGCGCGACGATGGCGCGGAACATGTCGGGCCGCTGCGTGAGCGCCGCGCCCATGAGCAGGGGCGACTGCGGGGCGCCGAGGAGCGCGAGCTTGTCGCTCTTCGTCACTTTGAGCTCGAACAATCGCTCGGCGCAGGCGAAGAAATCGTCGAACACGGTCTGCTTCTGCGTGAGCATGCCGGCCTTGTGCCAGCCGTCGCCGCCCTCGCCGCCGCCGCGCAGGTTCGCGACCGCGACGATGCCGCCGACGTCGAGCCACGCGCGCCGCGTGGGGTCGTAGTCCGGCGAGACGACCACGCCGAAGCCGCCCTGCCCCGTGAGGATCGTGGGGTTCTGCCCGTCGAGCTTCGCGTCCTTGCGGCGCAGGATGCTGAGCGGGATCTTCGTGCCGTCCTTCGAGGTGCACGTCTCACGCACCACGGTCGCGTCGCCGAAATCGGCCGTCGCGGGCTGGGCCATCGCGGTCTTCTCGACCTTGCCGCTCGACGCGCGGAAGCGATACCAGGCCGAGGCCTCGGTAAAACTCTCGTTCTCGAAGTAGAGGTCGTCCTCCTGGAGCAGCACGACCTCGTGCACCGCGGAGACGGGCAAGGTCGGGACGACGCCGCCGGGCTTGCCCTTGATGTCGAACCAGCGCATCTCGGAGGGCCCGCCCGCGCTGCTGCGCACGTAGATGCGCTGGAGCGTGGGGAGCACGTCGAGGAGGACCGACTCGCCCTCGGGCACGACGACCGTGGCCTTCGCGAGCTGGGGCTTCCACGCGGAGGTGCGCAGGAGCTTGCCGCGCGGCGCGTCCTTCTTCGAGATGATGTAGAGGTCGCCGTCGGGCCCCGCGACCGTGCGCTCGACTTCGTCGGCGGCGTCCGCGACCTTGGAAAAACCCCCGCCCTGGCGGAAGACGTGGTGCTCTTTCGGCCCGCTGTAGCCGCTCTCGACGCGCGCCGTGACGAATTTGCCGTCGCCGCTCGTCTCGAGGTCGATCTGCGCGAGGCGCGGCAGCTTGTCGATGGCAGGCGCGTCGTCCTTCACGGGCGTGTGGAGCTTGTGGAAATAGACCTTCTGGAAAAACCCGCGATCCTCGGGTTTGCCCTCGCCCTCCGCGGGATAACGCGTGTAGAAAAATCCGGTGCCGCCCGCATTCCAGGCAATGCTCTTGCCCTTGTAACGGCCGGCGCCTTGCGGGACGACCTCGGCGATCTCGCGGCCCGAGCCCACGTCGAAGACGCGGATCGAGCCGCCTGCGCGGTCGCCCTTCGAGAGCGAGACCGCGACCTTCCCGCCGTCGGGCGAGGCGACGTAATAATCGATCGAGGTATTGCCCGAGGGATCGATCGCGTTCGGGTCGAGGAGGACCTTCTCGGCGTTCGGCTTGTCGACGGGCGTGAGCGTGACCAGGAACGGCTGCTGCTTCGGCGGGCGCCAGCGCATCGAAAAGAGGACGCCGCCCTTGTGCTGGAACGCGTAAAACGCCGGCGTGCCGTATTCGACGAACTTGCGCACGCTCGTGTAGAGCGCCTGACGGCCGGGGAGGATGTCCAGGAAGGCCCGGGTCCGCCGGTTGTGGTCGCCGACCCAGCTCTTGACGTCGGAGCTCGTGCCGTCTTCGAGCCACTGGTAATCGTCGGCGACGCTCTCCCCGTGGTATTCCTTGAACACGGCCTTTTTGGGCGTGGGCGGGGGCGCGTCGAGCTCGGGTCCCGGTGCTTCGGCGGACGCCGAGGCCGACGGGGACGGGCCAGCCTTGTCCTTCGGGCCGGTGACCGGCGAGGTGCCGGGGCAGGCGAGGAGGAGGAGCGCGAGGGGCGCGAGCGCCGCGAACGAACGGACCAAGGTCATGTCGGGGCGGAGGTTACGACGATCCGGACGATCTGTCAGGTCCGGATGTCGCCCCGCAAGCGACACACCCCTGGGTGCGGAGCCACGCCCGGGCGCTCGGCTCGTCGTCGAAAAAGCCTAGGTCGAACCCGCTCCGCGCGAGCACGCGCGCGGCGGTCGCGACGAGCTGCGCGAGCACGCGGGCGCCGAAGCTCGCGCCGACCACGGCGTCGACGAGGCGAGGCACGCCGCGCATCGTCGCGATGAACGCCTTCCGGCTCGTCGCGTTCATCGCGATCTCGCCCTCGACGATGCTGAGAATGAAGCCGGTCCCGCTCGGGGCATGTGAGTTCATGGCCGTGCCGAAGGCCTCCGCATCCGCGGGAAAGATCTCCCCGCGGATACGAAGGACCACGAGATCCGGGTTTTCTATGTCGATGTCGTGCGCCCCCGCCCTCACGACGCCCTCAGCCTTTCGTTCGGTGCGGCACCCGGACGCCCTTTTCCTCGGCGACGTGCAGCGCCGTCTCGTACCCCGCGTCCGCGTGGCGAATCACGCCCATTCCAGGGTCGATCGTCAATACCCGTTCGAGCCGCCGCGCCGCCGCGTCCGTTCCATCCGCGACGATGACCATGCCCGCGTGCAGCGAATTGCCGATGCCCACGCCGCCGCCGTGGTGGAAGCTCACCCAGGACGCGCCGCCCGCCGTGTTCGCCAGCGCGTTCAGGATCGCCCAGTCCGCAATCGCGTCCGAGCCGTCCTTCATGCCCTCCGTCTCGCGAAACGGGCTCGCCACCGACCCGCAATCGAGGTGGTCGCGGCCGATCACGATCGGCGCCTTCACTTTGCCCTGACGAACCAGCTCGTTGAACGCGAGGCCGACCTTGGCGCGATCGCCATACCCGAGCCAGCAGATGCGCGCGGGCAAACCCTGGAACTTCACGCGCTCCTGGGCGAGCTTGATCCACCGCGCGAGGTCGGGATCGTTCGGCACGGCTTCGAGCACCGCGCGGTCCGTGACCAGGATGTCCTCCGGATCCCCCGAGAGCGCGACCCAGCGGAACGGGCCCTTGCCCTGGCAAAAGAGCTCGCGGATGTACGCGGGCACGAAGCCCGGGATGTCGAAGGCGCGCTCGCAGCCGGCTTCTTGCGCACACGTGCGGATGTTGTTGCCGTAGTCGAAGACCTCCGACCCGCATTGCGCCATCTCCAGCATGGCCTCGACTTCGACCCGCATGGAGCGCTTCGCCCGCGTCACGTACTCCTTCGGGTTCGAGGCCCGGAGCGCGGCCGCCTCCGCGAGCGAGAGGCCGTCGGGGATGTAGCCGATCAGCGGATCGTGCGCGGCCGTCTGCTCGGTGACGAGGTCCGGCACCACGCCGCGCCGCACGAGCTCGGGGAAGATGTCGGCCGCGTTCGCGCAGATCGCGATCGACGTGGGCTGGTTCTTCTCGACGGCCGCCTCGATCGCGGCGAGCGCCTTGCCGAGGTCGTCGATGCGTTGATCGACGTACCGCGTCTCCAGGCGGCGCTCGATGCGGTGCGGATCGATCTCGACCGCGAGGCAGGACATGCCGGCCATCGTCGCGGCGAGCGGCTGCGCGCCGCCCATGCCGCCGAGCCCCGCCGTGAGCACCCAGCGCCCGCCCTCACGGCCCGAGCGCGCCTCGTGCGCCTTGCGCGCCGCGACAAACGTCTCGTATGTGCCCTGCAAGATGCCCTGCGTGCCGATGTAGATCCACGAGCCCGCCGTCATCTGGCCGTACATCGTCAGGCCGAGCTGTTCGAGCTTGCGGAACTCGTCCCAGTTCGCCCAGCGACCGACGAGGTTCGAGTTCGCGATGAGCACGCGCGGCGCGTCCGGGTGCGTGCGAAAACGACCCACGGCCTTGCCCGACTGCACGAGGAGCGTCTCGTCGTCCGCGAGGTCCCGGAGCTCGCGCGCGAGGACGTCGAACGCCTCCCACGAGCGCGCCGCCTTGCCCGTGCCGCCATACACGACGAGATCGTCCGGCCGCTCGGCGACCTCGGCGTCGAGGTTGTTGTGCAGCATGCGCAGCGCGGCCTCCTGCACCCAGCCCTTGCAAGAAAGGGTGGAACCGCGGGGCGCGCGGACCGGACGGGGACCTGATTGGCGGGTCGACATGTCCCCGCTTTACCACGACAGCCGGAGAATGGGGGACCGCTCGGCGCTACGGGATCAAGAGGAGCTTGCCCGTCGTCTCGCGGCCTTCGAGGCAGCGGTGGGCCTCGGCGGCGTCCGCGAGCGGAAGCTCGGCGTGGATGCGGACGGAAAGCGCGCCCTCGGCGATCCGCGCGAAGAGCTGCGCGGCGCGGGAAGCGAGCTCCTCGCGCGTGGCCGTGTAGTCGTTGAGGCTCGGCCGCGTCAGGAACACCGAGCCCGCCATGGAAAGGCGCGTCGGATCGAAGGGCGGGACCACGCCGCTCGATTGCCCGTAGAGCACGAGCATGCCACGCCGCTTGAGCGCCCCGAGGCTGCGATCGAAGGTATCTTTCCCGACGGAGTCGTACACGACGTCGACGCCCGCGCCACCCGTGTGCCGCCGGGCTTCAGCGGCGAAATCGACATCGCGGTAAAGGATCACCTCGTCGGCGCCCGCGGCGCGCGCGAGGGCGGCCTTCTCCGTGGTCGAGACCGTGCCGAACACGAATGCGCCCGCGTGATCGGCGAGCTGGCACAAGAGCAGGCCCACGCCGCCCGCGGCCGCGTGCACGATGCACGTATCGCCCGGGCCGAGCGCGTACGTCGAGGTCACGAGGTATTGCGCGGTCATGCCTTGCAGCATCACGGCCGCGGCCGTCTTCGTGTCGACGCCGTCGGGCACGACGACGAGCTTGTCCACCGGCGCGATCACGTGGCTCGCATACGAGCCGGGCACGCTCGCCCAGGCGACGCGCTGGCCGGGCGCGAGCGACGTGACCTCGGGGCCCACGAGCTCGACCACACCGGCGCCTTCGAGGCCGAGCCGCCCAGGAAGGGGCATCTTGTAGAGACCGGTGCGCTGATAGACGTCAATGTAGTTCACGCCCGCGGCCTCGACGCGGACGCGTACTTGACCTGGGCCTGGTGTGGGGGAGTCGATCTCGGCGAGGGAGAGAACCTCCCGGCCGCCCGGCGTGGAAACGGCGATGGCGCGCATACGGTGCAATTCGCCGAGGTGGCCCCGAGCGTCAAGGGTTCGATGGGTGGCCGAGAACGAGCGGCCACATTCCAAAGCCGATCGGATTCTGGTATTGCGGGGGAGCCATGGCCTTCGATCGCCCGACCCCCGTGAGCTTCCATGCCCCGACGGTCCTCGCCGTGGGTCTGCCGCCTGACACCCTCACGCGGGCGGGCGTGGTGCTCGAGCCCTCCGGCGTGGGCCTGCGGGAGTCGAACCTGCTCGATCTGCGCAGCGACTCCGCGCAGTATCGGCCGCTCGTGCTCCTCGTGGACGCCGAGCTCTACGACTTCGACCCCGAGGCATTCGACATGGTGGCGAAGGACGTGGGCGCGAAGCTCGGGGTCGCGGGCAGCCCGCGTGAGGCCGAGGTGACGCTCGGGCAGCTCCTCGCCGCCGTCGCGCGGAAGAGCGCGTTCCCGCCGCCGCCGAGCAGCGCGGACGCGGCGACCGACAAGTGGGATTTTTCCGAGGTGGTCGCCGCCGTCGCCGCCGCCGAGAGGCGCAAGTAGCCGAACGGCAATCGTAAGGAGAGACAAACGTCGGTTCGTCCGGGCAATTCGAGCGGCCCCGACGAACGCGGCGACCTCACTTCTTGTCGCGGAACATCGTCACGAGCAGCACGAGCGCGGGTTTTCCTTCCACCTCGTGCACGACGTGGGCGTCGAGCGGCACGACGACGCCCGGCGACATCGGGAACACCTCCTCGCCCACACGGAGCTCGCCCTGGCCTTCGAGGCAATGGATGGTGATCGGGTGGATCGCGTGGTGCGCGGCGAGCACCGCGCCCTCGCGCAGCGCGATGAGCACGAGCTTGCGGCGATCGTCGGCGAGGACGGTGCGGACCTCGCGATCGCCCTCGCCGCGGAGGGCGTCGCCGAGCCGGATCGGGGTGATCGTCATGGCTTGCTCGTCAATGCGACGCCTCGGGCTCGACCAGCTCGACGAGCACGCCGCCCGTCGCGCGCGGGTGCACGAACGCCACCTTGTGCCCACGCGCGCCGATGCGCGGGGTCTCGTCGATCAGCGGGACGTGGAGCGATTTCAAGAGCGCGAGCGCGGCCTCCAGGCCCTCGACCTCCACGGCGATGTGGTGCAGGCCGGGCCCTCTTTTTTCGAGGAACTTTTGCAGCCCCTCGTTGCCCTTCGGCTCGATGAGCTCGACGTTGCTTTCGCCCACGGGCAGCAGCACGACTTCGGTCTTTTGCGAGGAGACGAGCTCCCGCTCGCTGGGCTCGAGGCCGAGCGCCTGCTGCCACTTCACGAGCGCGTGATCGATGTTGTCGACGGCGATGGCGACGTGATCGATGCGCTTGATCTTGATCATGATGCTCTCCGGGCCGGTGAACGAATGCAATTCACGTGCGACGCCGCACGAGGAGCGTGCGGGTGATCTCGACGGCCTTCTCGGGCACGCGGCCGGCCGTCTTGCCGAGCTCGGGCGAAAACAGATCCGCGCCGCGCTCGAGCAGGATCCGCGCCGGCGTGTTCTTGAGCCCGATCACGCGCAGGACCACGACCCCCGCGTCCCTGCCGCGTTCTTCCTTCGCGACGACCGACGACGCGGCGTAGAGCGTATCGCCGGCGAGCACGCCGCTCGGATGCGCGCCGTCGTCGAGGCCGAGGTCCCACACGGCATTGCCCGCGGTGTCGCGGCTCGACAGCGAGAGCACCCAGGCGAGCACGAGGCCGCCGAAGACGACGCGCGTCTTGGCGAACGAGCTTTTCTGGCAATACCGCTCGTCCACGTGCATCGGATGCGAGTTCCGAAAGAGCGTCGTGAGCTGCATGTGCTCGGCCTCGCTCACGGTGCGTCCGCCCTCGTGCGCGTACACGTCGCCGACCTCGAAATCGTCCCAAAACGTGGGAAACACCGCGCGGCGCGGCGCCTGCAGATCCCCGAGGAGCGCGGCGGGCGCGCAGGACTTGGGAGACAGGGCAGCGCGCTCGTCCACCGGGCTTTGCGGGGCGATCGCGGCACGCCCGGCCACCTTGCCCACGCGCACGAGCACTTTGCGTTCAAACGAACAGACGACCTCGCCGTCCTGGTTCGAGACCTCGGTGCGCACGTGGACCACGCCCTTGTCGCCGGTCGAGACGGGCCGCGTGCCGATGACCCGCGACGCAGCGACCACGGTATCGCCCGGGTAACAGGCGTTCGGGAAGCGCACGTCCATGTACGCGACGTGAGCGATCGCCTGCTCGCTCACGTCGTGCACGCTGAAGGACAGGCCGAGGTTCAGGAGCAAGAGCGGGTGGACGGGCCTGTCGCGGAGGCCAAGCTCCCGCGCGGCGCGCCGGCTCGCGTAGGTCGGGATCGCGTCCTGGAAGGAGGCTGCGAAGAAGGCGAGCATGCCCTCGTCGACCGTCACTTCCCACGGATGGGCGTAGATCGACCCGGGAACGAAATCGTCGAAGAGCCTACCGTAGCGGATCGTGTGGAGCATTCGGGAAATCGGGGCGCCGTGGACGGACGGGGCGAGCATGGCACGAGTTGGGACGGGGGGCGAAGGGATGGGCGTTTCCTCGTGTCGGACCCAAGGCGCATGCCGCTTCGGGTGACTTTTTACACATACGGGCTGTCGGGTGCGCATGCAGTCGGAGGACACTGAAATTTCGACGGAGGAAGTGCTGCCTGGTAGGGTGCACATTCCGCCAGGGGGTGCGGGGAAAAGCGCATGTCGAGCACGCACAAGGACCTGAAGGTCCGTATGGTCCAGCAGCTCGCGGACGTCTTCGGTCGTGTCGTCGGCCTGAAGCGGACGGGACGGCTCGACGAGGCGGTGGAGCTCGTCCACACGACGGCGCTCCATCTGTTTGGCCCGATGTGGGACACGCTCTCGCGGCACGACGCTTCGAGCGCGGCGATGATGCTTGGCAGCCGCGAGAAGGTCTCGGCGTGCGCAATGCTCACCCAGCATCGGGCCGAGCTCGACGATTTACGCGGCGACGTGTGGAAGGCGCAGACGGGCTATAAGCGCGCGCTCGAGCTGCACCTCGAAGCAGCGCGGCTCGGCGCCGACGTCGATGTGCCGACGCGATCGGCGCTGAAGGCGCTCCGGCCGCGGGTCGACGAGTCGAAGCTCTCGAAATCGTACCAGATGCAGCTCGAACGAATCGCCGGCCTCCGCTGAACCGCGGAAGCGCTTGACAGGGGAGAGGAACTTCCGTGTCCTCGCGTCACTCCTGCTGCCATGTTGAGCGCTCGCCTCCTCCCGCTCCTTTGCCTCGTCTCCCTCGCCGCGTGCCGCACGCCTGACAGCGCCTCGCCTCCGCCGCCCGCGACGGCCACCGCCGCGGCGACCTCGAGCGCCGCGCCCGCCCCGATCGCGAGCGCCGCCCCGGCCCCTTCCGCGAGCACGGCGCCCGCTGCTGCGGCTCCGCCCGAGCCTTGTGGCGAGATGGGGTGCCTGCTCTACGATACGCCCGAGGCCGCGTTTGCCGCGATCCTCGCGGAAAACCCGCTCATCCTCGGCATCGGCGAGTCGCACGCGCAGAAGGGCAAGGAGGGCATCCCCACGGCCACGAAGCGCTTCACCGACACGTTTTTGCCCCTGCTCGCCGGCAAGGCGAGCGACATCGTGCTCGAGATCTGGGTGTCCGAAGGGAAATGCGGGAAGGAAAAAGAGGCGCAGGTCGCGGAGCAGCAGAAGCCCGTCACGCAGGGCCAGGCCAAGACGAACCAGAACGAGTTCGTCACGCTCGGCGACGCGGCGTACGCGCTCGGCGTGAAGCCCCATATCCTGCGGGCGAGCTGCGCCGATTACGACGCGATCGTGAAGGCCGGGCCGGATTCGGTCATCGTGATGCTGGAGATGATCGCGCGGCTCATGGATGAAAAAGCCAAGGCCCTCGCCTCCCGCAACGCGAACGCCGGCGCGGGCAAGATGGTCCTCACGTACGGCGGCGCCATTCACAACGACCTCACCGCGCGTCCCGGGCGCGAGAAGTGGACGTTCGGGCCGGATCTCGCGGCCGCGACCGCGGACCGATACGTCGAGCTCGACCTCGTGGTGCCCGAGTTCATTCAGGACAACGACGCCTGGAAGGCGCTGCCCTGGGTGCCGCATTTCAAGCGGGACGCCCATCCCACGAAGACCACGGTCTTTCGGCCCGCAAAGGGCTCGTTCGTGCTGATCTTCCCGAAGACGGCGCAGTAACAAAGAACACATACTTACAAATCTTCCGCGGCGCGCATTTCTTGCCTGACCTATTGTGCGCGGGCCCCGATTTCGTGGATGATGCGCTGCATTTGGCTTGCAGCCCGTTTCATTCCGGAGGTTCGTTCCATGTTGCATCGGCGTCATCTTGCTTCGTTCACACTTTCGTCCCTCGCGCTGGTCCTCGGCGCGGGACTCGCGGGCTGCGGCGACGATCCGCTTCCGCCCCCCTCGGGCACGGGGTCGAGCAGCTCGAGCGGCACCGGTGGACAGGGCGGCGGCGGCACCGGCGGCGTGGGCGGTGATGGCGGCGTGGGTGGCATGGGCGGCGGCGGCATGGGCGGCGGCGGCGGAATGGTGTGTGTCCCCGAGCCCGAGGTCTGCGGCGACAACAAGGACAACAACTGCGACGGCGAGGTCGACGAGGGCTGCTGCACGCCGGGCAGCACGCAGGCCTGCTACACGGGCCCCGACGGCACGATGGGCGTCGGCGCCTGCATGGCGGGCGTGAAGACCTGCAACCCCGACGGCCTCAGCTACGGCCCGTGCGTGGGCGAGGTCGTCCCTGGGGCCCAGACGTGCGGCTTGACCGACGAGGACTGCAATGGCGTGGTCGGCGACGGCCCGGGCTGCCTGTGCACGCCGGGCAACACGATGCCCTGCTACACGGGCCCGAACGGCACGCAGAACGTCGGCATTTGCAAGGGCGGCACCGCGACGTGCGCGCCCGACGGCCTCTCGTACGGCGCGTGCGCAGGCCAGGTCCTGCCGCAGGCCGAGACGTGCAATGCCGTCGACGACGATTGCGACATGTTCGTGGACGACGGCGCGAACTGCGCGTGCGCGCCGAACTCGACGAAGGCCTGCTACACGGGGCCGAATGGCACGGCGGGCGTGGGCCTGTGCAAGATGGGCATCGAGACGTGCGCGCCGAACGGCTCCGGGTACGGGCCGTGCACGGGCGAGGTCGTGCCGACGCCGGAGAACTGCGCGACCACCGGCGACGACGATTGCAATGGCCAGGCGCCTGCGTGCACCGGCGACACGAGCTGGGTGCGGACCTTCGGCAACAACCAGGCTCAGATCGTGCTGGCCTCGGCGACCGACACGCAAGGCAATGGCGTCGTCGTCGGCAGGTTCTCGGGGGCGATCACCCTCCCCGCGCCGATCGGCACGCTGAACAGCACGGGCAACGACAACCTCTTCGTCATCAAGTACAATTCGACGGGCACCGTCGTATGGGCGAAGAAGTACGGCACTGCGGCCGGGCAGGACGTGACCAGCGTTGCCATCGACAGCGCGGGCGACGTGCTCATCGCGGGTGAGTTCCTCGGCTCCATCGATTTCGGCGACGGGCCGCTCACGAGCAACATGGGCTCGCGGGACATCTTCGTGGCGAAGCTCGCCGCCGCCACGGGAAACCAGGTCTGGAGCAAGGCCATCGCGAACGCGTACACGCAAGAGGAGGCGAGCGTCGCGGTGGACGCGGCGGACAACGTCTACGTCTCCGGCACGTTCTCGGCCAACCTCACGATTGACGCGCACGTCATCTCCCCGAGCGCGGGGGGTGGGCTCGAATTGTTCGTCACGAAGATGGACAAGACTGGCACGGCGCTCTGGGCGAAGGCGTACACCGGGCCGGGGACGCAATACGCGTATGACCTCGCGGTCTCGCCCGCAGGCGATATCGCGCTCGCCGGCGCGTTCCAGAACAGCCTCGATTTCGGCGGCGGCAAGACGCTCACGAGCGCCGGCGGTTATGACATCTTCGTCGCGAAGCTCGACACCATGGGCAACCCCGTCTTCGTGCTCGGCGCGGGCGACGCAGAGCTCCAGCGCGCAAACGCGGTCACCATCGACAGCGCGGGCAACGTGCTCGTGACCGGCGAATACAACGGCTCGATGGACATCGGCAACGGCACGGTCACGAGCGGCGGCGCGGAGGACGTGTTCATCGCGAAGTACAGCCCCTCGGGCTTCCACATGTGGAGCAAGACCATGGGCGGCATCAGCACGCAGCGCGGCAAGGACATCGCAGTCGACGCGTTCAACAACGTGCTCGTCACGGGCCAATTCTGGGCCACCACGAATTTCGGCAAGGGCGACATCGCGTCGAACGGCGAGCACGACATCTTCGTCGCGAAGTACAACCCCGCCGGCACCGCGGCCTGGACCAAGAAGTTTGGCGGCGGCCTGACCGAGTCGGGCGAGACCATCGCGGCGGACAGCTCGGCCAGCGTGTGGCTCGGGGGCAGCTACCGGAGCAACAACGTCCTCTTCGGCGACGGCAACTTCACGACGAACGCAGGCCTCGAGGACGCGGTCGTCATCAAGCTGGCGCAGTGATCAGAATGTAACGGAAGGACACACCATTCGACGCACGCCCGCGGCTCGCAGAGGGCCGCGGGCGTGCGCACCTCGCTCATCCGCTCATCCGCTCACGCGTTCACTCGCGCGACGCCTCGTCGTCGGGGCGCGAGAGCATCGGCTCCGAGGTGCAGTCGCGCACCTCCGTGACGTGGCTGAAGACCACGCGCCGCGTGGTCTCCGGCCGCGGGAACCGTGCGAGCACGTACGGATTCGTGAGCGCCTGCGTCACGAAGCAATGGGGGCCCGGTTCGAAGAGCCGGGTCTCGATCGTGAGCGTACGCCCGTCCGTGGATTGCCCGATGTACGAAATGTCGGCCTCGTAGCCGCCGGTCGGCATCGTGCCGGGCGCGTACAGGATCACCCATTCACGCTGGAAATTGAGGTCTTCCGGCGGCGGGCTGCCGACGAAAGTCTGGTACATCCGCGGCGACGTCAAGAGGGTCCGCAGCTCGCCGCGCGGCCGGCCGGAGGCGCGTACTTCCAGCTCCGTGAAAGGCACGGCGATCTCGCCCGGGTTCGGCGCCCGCGGCGGACGTCTGCTTCCTTCCCTGGCCGAGGCGTCACTGAGGGCCGTGCACGAAACGACCGCCACGAGAGCCCAGCCGAGCACGTTCTTCCGGAAAAACGTCTTCATGAATCCCCCGGGGCGAGGTGCCCGGCAAGAGCCGGGCCGACCAGGCTGGACCACGCATTCCGCTTTTCCAGCTCCTCGAATGTGGAATCACTCGGCATTCCGACTTCGAAGAAACCCCAGGTTCGGGGCGGCGGGCGCGGCGCTGGGCCGTGGACGGGCGGCGGGCGGCGCGTTAGGCTCAGCCTGCTCGTGGCCTGGCCTGGAGGAGCACGATGATGACGATTTTGCGAGGCAAGCGCCTTTCCCTCGGCCTCCCGGCCGCGCTCATGGTTCTCTGGCTCGGATGTGGCACCCCCGTCGCGCCCATGAAGAGCGAGCCGGTCGCGGCGCCCACGAGGCCCGAGCCGGACCAGGGCCCCACGCTGTCGGTCCCGGGGGTCGAGGCGCCGCCGTCCTCGTGCGCGAACGGGCTCGAGGAGCGCGCCTCGGTGGACATCGCCGGCGGCGCGGTCGCGTTTTTCTACGAGGACCGGCCCTCGCTCGGCAAGCTGGACGCGGGCGCGGGGTACGTGTACCTCGATCACGACAGCCAGAAGGCGTTCGTCGCGCGGCTCGAGACCTCGGGCGCGGCGAAGAGCGTGCGCGAAATCGTGTTCCCGGACAAACACGAGCGCTCGCACGTCGTGGGGGCCTTCCGCGGGAGCGACGTCGTGGTCGCGTCGGTCGTGTATCACGCGCAGCAGGAGGCCGATATCGAGCTCGTGCGGCTCGACGCCCAGGATCGCCCGGTCTGGTCGGCGCGCATCGATCCTTCGCCGCGGCTCGACGGCACGCCCGCGATCGCGTGGGGCAAGGACGAGATCGCCGTCGCCTGGACACGCGGCCCCTATCCCATGCACGAATCGGTGCGTGTCGCGCTCGTCAACGCGAAGACGGGCAAGGTCAAGCGCACCTTCGAGCTCTCCACGGGCGAGAATCCCGGCGTCCCCTCGATCGTGTGGGACGGCGAGGCGTACTGGGTCGGCTGGCATTCGCGCGAGACGCGCGGCACGATCGAGATCCGGCGCCTCACGGAGAATGGGCTCTCGGGCGTGGGCGCGACGCTCCAGGGCGGGGTCAATCCGTTCCTTTTGCCCACGCCCGCGGGCCTCGCCGTCGCCTGGGATCAGGACCGCAAGATATGGCTCGCGGTCCTGGACGCCGCGGGCAACCCCAAGCTCGCGCCGCGGGTTGTCGCGACACACCCCGATCCGATTGCGTCGCCACGCAAGCCCGTCCTCGCCTGGGACGGCGCGCGGTTCGCGGTGGCCTACGAGGCGCATTTCCACGCGTCGGTCATCGTCGCGCGGGATCCGGAGGCGCTGATCACGGTCGTGGAACCGAACGGCGTCGCGACGCCGCCGCTGACCCTGCACGACAAGGATTCGTCCGGGGAAATGCCGGCCGTCCTCTGGACCGAAAAAAAATGGCTCGTCGTGTACAACCGGGATCGATTGCAGAAAGGGAAAAAGCCAGCCGTCGTGTCCGCCCACCTCGCCTGCCGTGAAGCACCGGCACCGAGCGAGGCGACCCCGGCAGGCCCGTGCGACGCACGCACGCGCCCCGCGCCCGAGACCTTGCGCCTGCAGCCACACGCGGGCGCGGCGTCCGTCCTTCCGCTCGACGACGGCGGCTGGGCTGCGCTCCTCCTCGAAAAGGAGGAGATGATTTTCGCGCGCATCGATCGCGAAGGAAAAACGACGACGCGCACCGTCCTTCCCGCGGCGGCAGGTCGACGCGATCCATCCCTCGCGCGCGTGCCCGGGGGATTCGCGGCGGCGTGGATCGACGAACATGGCGCCGTCGAGGTCGGGAACATCGATGAGGCCGGCGCCATGCGAAAAACGACACGCCTGCCCGGCGACCCCATGACGCGCAAGCCCGGGCTCGCCTGGACGAGCAAGGGCCTCGTGGTCGCCTATGCGCGCGGCGGCGCGGTCGTGACGGCGTTGCTCGATGGCGCCGCGCGCATCGTCTCGCAGCCCGCGCCGGCGGCGCGATTCCCCTTCCAGCCCGGCGATTGCGCGCTCGGCCATGGCCCGAAGGGGCTGCTCGTCGCGTGCGTGACCGGCACCGAGCGGACCGAGACCAGCGTGATCCGCGTGTCGCGCCTCGACGACACGGGAAAGGCGATCGGCGCCCCGTCGCTCGCATCCGGGCCCTACGCCCTGCTGCGAAATCCGTCCGTGATCGGCACGGTCGACGGCTTCTTGATTGCCGCGACCGGGCCTTTCGCGCGGGAGGTCGTCACGATCGAGCTCGGGCCGAACGGCGAGGTGCGCCGGCCCGAGCGGAAGCTCCTGTCGAGTTATGGGTATGGCGTGATCGGCGCTGCCGTAACCGGCAAAGACATCGTGGTCTTCGGGATCGACGGGAAGACGCTCGCGGAGCGGAAGGTTTGTCCTGAATGAGCGTTAGGCCGAAGCGCTGACGCGGAGGGGGAACTGATCCATGGTGCGCATGATCGGGTGCATCCCGTAGACCGGCTCGCCCGCGACCTCGACCTTCGGATACCGCGCGAACAGGCTCTGGAGCGCGATCTCGGCCTCCATGCGGGCGAGCGAGGCGCCAAGGCAGAAATGGGGACCCAGGCCGAACCAGTGGGTCCCCGTGTGCTGGCGGCGAATGTCGTACGCGTTCGCATCCGCCAGATATTCCGGATCCCGGAACGCCGACATCAGGAACAGGAAGACGGGCCGGCCCCGCTCCAGGTGAACATCTCCGTACGTGAATGACTCGGTTGCATACCGAACCATCGGCACCCGGCCGAAGATGTTGAACCGGAGGGTCTCGTCGAAGGCATTCCGCGCGAGGCTCGGCTCATTTCGCAAGATCGCGAGCTGCTCGGGGTGCTGGAGCAACGTCAGGATCGCCTGATTCGTCCCGTGGTACGTGGTGTCGGTGCCGCCGACGAGCAGACCCGCGACGAGCGAGACGAGCTCGGCGTCGGAGAGCCGATCCTGCTCATCACACGCATTGATGAGCTCGGTCGTCAGATCGTTTGGCATCGGGTTCGCTCGGCGATCGGCGATGACGGCGCGCACGATCGTCATGCCGCGCGAGATGATCGGCATGCACGCCGCGAATTGCTCGGGCGAGAGCCCCGGCATGATCGTGGAGATGAGGGCCTCGGCGAAGGCCACGAACTCGGGCACGTGGTCCGAGGGGATGTTCAGGATGCTGGCGATCACCCGCACGGGATATTGCCGGGTGAATTCGGTGGAGATGTCGACCTCGCCCTCCTTCGGGAGCTTGTCGAGCAGCGCGTCGATGATCGCCTTCACCTTCGGGCGATGCGCCTCGACCGCGCGCGGGCCGAACGTCGGGTTCAAGAGCTTGCGCAGCCGCGCGTGCGCCGCCGGGGGGACCATGAAGAGGTCATTCTCGCGCAGCGCAACGAACTCGGGGTAGGCAGCCTTCAATTCGGGAGGAAAGCCGGCGCCGAGGGTGGGATCGACTCCGAGCCTCGACTCTCGCAGAAGCGCCATGCAATCGCGGTAACGGAAGAAGATGTACCCGCCTCCCTGTTCCCAGTGGTAGACGGGCGACTCTTCACGAAAGCGAGCGAGCAAGGGGTGCGGATCCTTGGTGAACGAAGGATCCATGGGATCGTAACGCAGAGGTGCGGGCGTCGTCATGAGCGTATGCATAGCACGCCATGACGACGCCCGCCGGACGTGGAAAATTACTGCACGAGAATCATCGAGCTGCGCGGCGGCAGGTTTACGGTGGGTCCACTCACGGCCTGACCCGTGAGCAAGTTCGTGAGGTTGCCGCTCGGCAAGTTTCCGACGGATCCCTGCGTGTCGCCGCGGTTGATGGCGACGTAGACCGTCTCGGTCGAGTGCACCATCTTGTAGGCCATCGTATCGTTCGAGGCCCATAGCGACGAGCGCTTGCCGCGCCGGAGCGCGACGTGATCCTTGCGAATCTGGCCGAGCTTTTCGAGGTGCGTGCGGAGCAAGGTCTGGCCGGCGGAGTACCCGTTCCATTGCATGAAACGCCGGTTGTCCGGGTCACCCGCGCCGGGCAGGCCGATCTCGTCTCCGTAATAGATGAGCGGGACGCCGCGCGTGGTCATGATGAGCGTGAACCCGTTCGCCATGCGCTCGAATGCGTCCTGACCGGCGGGCAGGCCCGGCTGGTTTTGCCAGTTCATGTTCTTGCCGCCGTCCCAGGAATCGCTCCAGAGCGGGTTTTGCTGGGCCAGATGAATGACACGCGGCAGGTCGTGGTTGCCGATGAACGTGCTCATGACGCCATTTCCGTAAGCGTCGTCGTTGCCGTTCAAGAACCCTTCGAGCTGCTGCATCGTGCCCTGGCGCATGAGGATCTTCGAGCAGATCTCCGCGCGGAGCGGGAAATCGAACTGGCCGTCGAGCATGGTCGACGGATTGACGTATTTCTTGATGAGCGATTTGTCGCCCGTGTACGTCTCGCCGACCATGTAGAAATGCTTGCCCGTGACGGAGTCGATCTCGGCCGTGACGCGCGAGCGGAGCTCGGTCAGCCACGACATGTGCATGTGCTTCAACGCGTCGAGGCGGAAGCCGTCGATGCCCGTCTGCTGCCACCACCAGACCATGTTGTCGATGCTGTACTTGCGCGCCGCCGCGTTCTCGTAATTGAAATCGGGCAGGTAGGGCGTGAACCAGCATTTTTCGGTGGTCGCGCCGTCCCAGGAGCAGCCCTCACCGCAAACGCAGTTGCCGCCGCTGCCGTTCGCGTTCGGCCAGAACCAGCTCGGGTTGTCGTTGTAGACCTGCGCCGAGTCGTGCGCGTGGTTCGCCGCATAATCGATGAGGACGGTGATGTTCACCTTGTGCGCCTCGTCGACGAGCTCCTTCAGCTTCGCCATCGTGCCGAAGCGCTCCTCGGCCTTGTAAAAGTCCTTCGGCCAGTAGCCGTGGTAAGCGCTGTAGTTCTTGCCGTCGTTGCCGAAGCCGGCGAGCTCGGTGTTGTCGATCGGGACCGTGAGCCAGAGGGAGTTCACGCCGAGCTTCGTGAAATACCCGTCCTTGATCTTGTTGACGACGCCCTGCCAGTCGCCGCCCTGGTAATTGGACGCCGTCGGGACGTTCGGCACGGCCGTGCCGTTGTTCGAGGGGTCGCCGTCGAGGAAGCGGTCTACGAAGACGAAATAAAGGACCGCGTCGCGCCAGGCCTCGACGGGGCTGTCCTCCGGCGGATCGTCGCACGTCCAGGGGTCGCAGGTCGTCGGCGAGACGAGGCTGTTTTTCCCACCAAACCCGTCGTCGATCGTGTTCGGGTTGCCCGGGTCGTTGATCCAGTTGTTCCCATCGATGACGAACTTGTACTGGACGGGCTGGTTGTAGGGAATCGGGACAGTGGCTTCCCATTGCCCGTTCGCCTTCGTCATGGGGACGCCCACGTCCCAGCCGTCGGCCGCGAAGTTGCCGCGCACGACCACGCTGGTCTGGCCCATGTCGGCGAGCGTGAAGATGTAATCGCAGCGCTTCAAGCTATCGTCACACATGGGCGGGCCCGGGGGCTCGCCGCCGCCCGCGCCGCCCTGGCCCGTGGGGCCACCCGCGCCGACGCCGGAGCCGGAGCCGCTGAGCACCGGGGGTTTTTCCCCGGGATCGTAGCCGCCCAATCCATCAGGCGGCTGAAAGCCATTGAGGTCGTCGCTCGAGCAAGACGCCGCGCCGAGCAGCGGCGCGACGAGGAGGCCCGAGAGGGCGAGCGCTGTGAACGTATTCATCGAAGTTTTCATTCGGAGGCCCGTCAAGGTGAGGGGTTGCGGCAAGGGCTCCCCGCGCGCACGAGCACGCGGAAGGAGTGGGCTTCGAGCGGAACGGCGCCGCCGGCGGTAATCTCGATCGTCTCGCCGGAGAGAACGTCGACGTAGCTGCCGAGCGGCACGGCGCCGGTCGGCACGGAGACGAGCGCCGTCTTGCGCGCGAAAAACACGAGCACGGGATCCCCATCCCCCGCGTCCCGCAAATAAGCATATTCGTCCTTGGTCGCCACGATGGGCCTGCGCGTGCCCGTACGAAGCGCTAGCGAGCAGCGGCGCAACTGGCCGAGCCTTCGGACGAGGTCCCGCACCTCCGATTGCAAAGGGCCGATCGCCGCAGGATCTGGCATCACCCGGCGCGAGTCCGGATCCCCGGCGCCCGCGAGCGCGAGCTCGTCGCCATAATAAAGAACGGGCAGACCGTGCAGCGTCAGAATGAACGCAAGCGCCATCTTCGCCCGCGCATACACGATGGGATCCGTCGGCTGCGCGGGTTTGTCGTACCAGGGGTCGTTCGCGCCGTCGCCCGTCACCTCGGAGACGAACCGCGAGGTGTCGTGGTTGTCGAGCATGCGGCCGAGCACCGCGCCCGAGCCTTCAATGGCGGCGTCGGTCGAGACGAGGACGTCTTCGAGCTCGGAGAGGCTGCCGCGGTCGAGGCCAAAGACCTCACGGAGCTTCCACATGAGCGGGAAATCGAAGGCACCGGAGAGGGTATGCGGGCCCAGGAAATACCGAATGCTCTCGATGCCGGCCGCGCCGGGGCCGGTGAAGACCTCGCCGATCGAGAAGAGCGCGTCCTTGCCGGCCGCGAGGCGGCCGAATGCGTGCGTGATCCGGCGCGTGGCCGCGCGCGGCATCATGGGAACGGCGTCGATGCGCACGCCGTCCGCGTCGAACTCCTTCATCCAGAAGATGGCGTCGTCGACCTCGGCCCGCATCGAATCGGGGTGCTCGAATCGCACGTCGGGCATGTACGAGGTAAACCAGCACGTGGAGAGCTTTTCGCTCCAGCCGCAGCCAGGCGAGCCGCACACGCATTTGTCGAGGCCGTCGTTGAACCAGCCTTTGTTCCGGTTCGCGAGATATCGCTCGTTGTGCTCGTAGACGTGGTTCGGCACGAGGTCGAAGATCACGCGGATCCCGTGCCGATGCGCCTCGTCGACCATGGTGCGGAGGGCGTCCTCGCCGCCGATCCGCGGCTCGACCCCGCGCGATTCGAGCGGCCAGTAGCCGTGATATCCCTCATAAGGCCGGCCGTCGCCGCGGCCCTCGCGGATCTCGATCGGATTCGTGTAGACCGGCGAAATCCAGAGCGCCGTGACGCCAAGCTCGTCGAACGTGCCGCGCTCGATTTCCGCGCGCACGCCGTCGAGCGTCCCGCCCGCGCGAGAGCCGGATTTGTCCGGAGGTAGCGGCGCGAGCGGCGCGCCCCCGTCGCCGCGGAAACGGTCGATCATGAGGTGATACAGGAGCCCCTCGTTCCACGCGTTCTGCGTCGGATCGATCCACGCGACGGCGATCTTTGGGCTCGCCTCGGCGCCGGATTCATCGGCGCCGCGGAGGGTGAATGTATGCTTACCGCGGCCGAGCCCGCGCGCGACGAACGTGAATCGCCCGTCCGCCGCCTGGGCGTTCCAGGGCAATATCTCGCCGCCGCCGCGATGCTCGGCCCGCAGCGACGCAGGGTCGAGCGCGGATCCCTCGGGCGCCGCCAGAAACACGCCGCTCACCGTGACCTCATCGCCAGAAACGTCGACGGCGTCGACACGAATCTCCGGCGCACCGCAGCTCTCGGCCATCGCGAGCGAGACCTCCTCCTCGCCCTTCCACGTGGTCAACGGATTGAGCCGGTCGAGCGAGCGCTTGCCCCCCTGGACCATGCGGTATCCGTACTCCCCGGGAGAAAGATTCAATGGGAGTAGAAACCATCCGTCGTCGCGTTGCTCCAAGGGCTTCGCCTCGGCCCAGCCGTCCCAGCTCCCCTCGACGCGGATGTCGCCTCCCGAGCCGGGTTCGGCCCAGATCACGGTCGCGCAATCACGTCGCGGGAATTCGGGTCCGCCGCAGCCCGCGGAGGCAAGCCCGAGCACCAAAACCCATGCGTGAAGGAAGGACGTCGTTCGCATGGCTCCTCGTTATGCATTACCACACCGGACGGCCGTTCGTCATGCGTGGAGCACGAAGCGACGACCGAGCGCGGGGGACGGATCGGCGGCTCCTGGCAAAGGTTCCTGGTTCGAATCGATTCTAGCGTCGACCGCGGGAGAGGGCATACGCGATCCCCGCCTGGAGCGTGCTCCGCGTGGGGACCTTCGCGCCGAAGTCGATGTCGAGCTTCACGAGCGCCTGCGCGACGTCGCCTCGGATACCCGTGATCACGACCTCGGCGCCGAGCAATTCGACCGCGCGGACCGTGTCGAGAAGGCGGCTCGCGACGTGGGTGTCGACCACACGGACGCCCGTGATGTCGATGATGAGCGCGCGCAAGGCCCGCTTGCTCGCGCCTTCGAGCGCGACGCGCAGGAGATCCTCGGCGCGCCCGGCGTCCATCGCGCCGATGAGCGGGATCACCATGACCTTGTCGGTGATCGGCACGAGCGGCGCAGAAAGCTCGGCCAGGCGCGCGCGCTGCATTTCGATCATCGCCTGCTCGAACGAGGCGCGCTCCGCCTCGGCCTTGGCGCGGCGCAAAAGCTCGGCCTGGAGGCCATCGTTCGCCCGCGCGAGCTCGTCCGTCCGGCGCCGCACATCGGTGAGGAGGAGCGCATTTTCGAGGGCGATCGCCGCCTGCGACGAGAGGAGCGAGAGCAGCTCGACGCGGTCCTCCGAGAATGCGTCCTCGACGAGGCGATTTTCGAGATAAAGGACGCCCGAGAGGGCGTCGCGGTGGACGAGCGGCAATCCGAGGAAGGATCGGGGCGCGGCGAGGCCGAGGTGAGAATCGGCCTCGAACGGCGTGCTGGACGCGCCGCGACCCATGACGACCTGTGAACGCGTGCGCGCGACGTATTGCACGACGCTCGGCGCGACGCCGGAGGCCTCGGCGAGCGGGCGCATGGAGCCGACCTCGGCGCCGTCGACAGTCAAGCTGGCGCCGACGAAAAGCTCCCCTTCGCGCGCGAGGACGAGCGCGGCGCGGTCGGCGCCCGCGACCTCGAGCACCGTGCGGAGGAGGCGTTCGAGCAGACGATCGAGGTCGATTTCGCCGGCAATGGCCTGCGCCGCCCGCACGATGGCCATCGCGTCGAGCGACCTGCCGCCGCGCGAGGGGCGTTCGGCGACGCGCGCCGGTTTGTCCGCGGAGCCGCTCCCCCCCTGTTCGGGCGAAGTGCCTCCAAAGACGTCGGGGTGCCGCGCTTCGAGGTCGCGCACCTTCGCGCTCGCGCCCCAGCGCGCATACGCGCGCATCGCCGCTTCGAGGTACGGGCGCGAAAGCTCGTGCCGCCCGCGGCCGGCGTAATAATGCGCCGCGCGCTCGGAGGCGAGCGCCTCGTGGTGGACGAATCCGTTTGTCCGGGCCGATTCGATCGCCTCGTCGTAGAGCTCGCGGGCCTCGCCGTGACGCCCCTCCGCCGCGTGAATCTCCGCAGAGATGAGGCGATGCAGCGGGAGCCAGTTGTCCGGAAAAAGCCCGAGCCAGGCGCCGAGCTTCGCGTGGTACGGCGCGAGGCGTTCCTTCAAGCGCGCGCGCTCGGCCTCGTCCGCGCCGGCGAGGCGCACCGCGAATGTGAGGGCGACGAGGAAGGTGGCGAAGGTCTCCAGGTAGAGCCACATGCTCGCGGCCATCTGCCCCTCGGTGCGCTCGGCCCATACGAGCGCGCCGTCGAGATCGCCGTGGAGCAAGCAGAGCTGCGTCCGCAGGGCGTGGTGCATGCACGCTGCATATCCGGAATTGGGCTCAATCGTCTCGACAAACGCTACGTCGTCAAAATGGTCGCCGTCGAACGAGGCCGGCGCCCGCGTGCGCCCGTCGAGGGCGGCGAGCATCCGGCCGAATGCGGCGAGTGTGTATGTGGCGAGCGGATCCCGCACGCCCGGCAGGATCCCCGTGGCTTTGGCCCAGGCCTCGCGCACCGAGGCGAGCGGCTCGCCCGCCCAGTACCGCAGGGCGACGCCGAGATAAAGCGAATACGAGACGTACGGGACGTCGCCCACTTCGAGGCTACGGACGAGCGCGCGCTCGACGAACGGGAGCGCGCGCCGGACGGACAAGAACGGCGTGGAGCACGCGCCGATGGTCCAGGACGTCCTGCCGCGGAGCGCCGGGTTTTCGATGCGATCTTCGAGCAACGCCGCGAGCTCGAAAAAAGCCCGCGAGGCCGTCCCGTCGCCGAGGATCATCGCCAGCATGAGCGCGTAACTGGCGTACGCGTACGACGCGACGTCGGCGTGGCCGTGCTCGACGCAGGCGGCGACGAGCCGTACGATGACGACGAGGTAAAGCGCCTGATCTGCGATGTACGTGGGCGGGACGAGCGCCGTGAGCAGATCGAGCTGCGCGACGACACGCGGATCTGCGATGCGCGGGGCGCGGACGAGGTCCTCCGGCGTGCGCCCGCCGACGAGGCGCGCGATATCGGCGAGCGCCGCAGGGAGCGAAGCGGCCTCGGCCCCTCGTTCGGGCAAAAGAACGCCTAGCTCGGACAAACCCTCGCGCCCGGCGGAGATTGCATCCATATAACGGCCGCGCGACACCTGGAGGGCGAGGCGCTGCCCGTGCACGCGCGCCCGTTCGAGCGGCGTACCCGCGTGCGAGAGCGCCTCGGAAAAGAGTGCCTCGGCGCGTTCGGCGTGTCCCTCGATATACACGCATTCGGCCCACGAGGAGAAGAACACGAGGGCAAACGCCGGATCGGAGGCGAGCGCGGACGCCGAGAGGAGCGCGGCCGAGGCGTCGTAGAAATCGACGGCGACGTGGAAAGCTGCCTGCGATTGGGCCTTGCGGCCCGCCTCGAAGAGCAGATGCGCGACGGAGAGGCGTTCGTCCGGGTCGTCGAGCAGCAAGGCGCCTTCACGAAAATGGTGGGCGATCTCGAAGAGGCGATCGCCTTCGGCGCCGGCCTCGGCGCGCATCCCGCGGCCGATCGCGAGGTGCACGCGCGCCCGCTCGTCCCCTTCGAGCAGCGATCGGGCCGCCTCGCGCACTTTTTCGTGCACGAAATGGTAGGTGCCGGTGCCCGGGACGATCATCCCCAGATCGATCGCCTCGGCGAGCGGTCCGGAGAGATCGGCCTCGGGCGCGCCGAGGATCCCTTGGAGTTTGTCTTGCTCGAATCCATGCCCCAGCACGGCCGCAGCAGCGAGGGCGCGGCGCGCCCCGGGCGAGAGCTTGCTCAACCGCTCGGCCACGAAACGGGCAGCGTCATCCGGAATGGGCACTTCGAGGATACGCCGTTCGTCCCAGCGAACGGCGTTCGTCGTAGGATCCCGATCGACGAGGCCCTCGGAAAAGAGGGCGTCGAGCACGTGCAGGACAAGGAAAGGATTGCCGCGTGATTTGCGGTGCAAGAGGCGCGCGAGCGTCGCGACCTCGTGCTCGGCGACGGAGAGGACGTTCGCGACGATACGCCCGACGTCCTCGGATTCGAGCGGGCCGAGGACGATCTTTTGAAGGGTGACGCCACGCGGGGTGATGGATTCGAGGAATGCACCGAGCGGCTGCGCGGGCGCCGTGTCCTCCTCGTGCGCCGCGCCGAGGACGAGCAGGCGCGAGATGCCCTCGTCAGCGAGGACGTCGGCGAGAATGGCGAGCGTTTCGGGATCGGCGTGATCGAGGTCGTCGAAAAAGACGGCGACGAGCGGCCAGTGCTCGCAGAAGACCCGAAGGAACAGGCAAACCGCGCGCCCCACGCGGCGGCGTGCTTCAGCGGCCCCGAGATCGGGCAGCGGCGGCGATTGTCCGAGGACGAGGGCCACGTCGGGCGCGAGGTCTTCGAGCGGCGCGCCCTGACCGTCGAGGGCCACGAGGAGGCGCGCGCGGATCGCGTCGAGGCGCGCTTCCGGCTCGGCGAGGGCGCGGCGCGCGAGGGCCGTGACGACTTCGGCGAGGGGCGCGCGGGGCGCTGCGCCTTCCTTGGGTTTCGTCGCGACAAACAGGCCACTCTGGTGGATGATTTGCTCGCGCGCCTCTGCGACGAGCGTGGATTTTCCAGAGCCGGCCGGACCCACGACGAGCACGAGCTCGGGCGCGCCCGACATGGCCCGCCGCGCGGATGCAGCAATTGCGCGGGCCTCCGCTTCGCGGCCAAAGGTTTTGTCCCAGATACGCCGATCGTCGGGACCGTCGCCGGTGCCGAGGGGAAACGGCGCGGCGTCGGGGCCTTCGCGCAAGAATCGTTCGAGGTCGAGCGCGAGCGCGCGGCCCGCCTGGTATCGCTCCGCGGGCGCCTTCGCGAGGAGCTTCTGCGTGATATCCGAGAGCACGCGCGGGATGGCCGCATCCCGCTCGTGCACGGGCACGGGCGCGCGCGCGAGGTGCGCGTGGGCGAGCGCCAAGGGATCGGCGGAGACGAACGGCGGCGCGCTCGTGAGCATTTCATACAGGATGGCGCCGAGCGAATACAGATCGGCGCGTCCGTCGAAGCCGCGGCTCGCGCGCCGCGTGCGCTCCGGGGCCGCATACGCGAGCGAGGACTCGCGGACCGGGCCACGCCCATCGGCGCCGCTGCGAGGGCCGGCGTCGGCGAGGAATGCGTCGCCCGACGCGGGCTCGACGAGGATCGTCGCAGGCGAGAGATCGCCGTGGGCACGGCCTGCGCGATGAAGCTCGTCGAGCGCGAGGGCGAGCGCGAGCGTGAGGCGCGCGGCCGCCTCGGGGGTTTGCATTCCAGACGCGAGGAGGCCGGCGAGGGTCGTTTGCCCGCGCTCGTCCCCTTTCCCCAGGCCGCTCATGCCAACTCGTCCCTCCGATGCCGTTCGAGTCGCAGCACGAGATCCCCGACGAGGCCCGTCCAGCCGGTCTGGTGCGAGGCCCCGAGCCCCTCGCCGGTGTCTCCGTGAAAATATTCGTAAAAGAGGAGGTTGTCCCGGAAATGCGGGTCGAACTGGAAGAGGTCGGTGTCACCGTACACGGGCCTCTTGCCGTCGGGTCCGCGCTCGAAGAGGGCGACGAGGCGCGTCGCGATCTCGTCGGCAGCCTCGCGGAGCGTGCGGGGCCCGTGCGTGCGCGTGGCAGGTATACACAAAACGTCGCCGAAGCCGTGTTCGAGGCGGAGGAGCGAGCGATAAATCATGTATGCCGTGGGCAGCCAGACGGGACCACGCCAGTTCGAGTTCCCGCCTTTCATGCGACTCCTCGATTCCCCCGGCTCGTAGCTCACCTCCAGCCGGCGTTCGCCCTGCCAAAGAACGACAGGCCGTTTCTGGTGCTCTTTCGAGAGGGAGCGCGGGCCGAACGGCGAGAGGAACTCGTCCTCGTTGAAGAGGTGGCCGAGGACGCGTTCGAGCTTTCCGGGCGGGA
The DNA here is from genome assembly GCF_028369105.1 of Polyangium mundeleinium. Taxonomy (NCBI): domain Bacteria; kingdom Pseudomonadati; phylum Myxococcota; order Polyangiales; family Polyangiaceae; genus Polyangium; species Polyangium mundeleinium. The sequence continues at coordinate 12,431,852 of NZ_JAQNDO010000001.1, forward strand.
CGGCCGTGAGGACGTACCGGCCGTCGGGGCGCTTGATGAGGGCCTCGGCGAGGTGGGGGTTTTTCCCGAGGAACCACTCCATGCGGCGGCGGAAGTTGTCGAGCTTGCGATAGACCTCGGGGCCGATGACGTGCACGGCGAAGAGGGGAATGAGGCCGACCATGGAGCGCACGGGCAGGTGGTGGGGCTCGCCGTGGACCGTGAGGATGTCGAAGTAAAACCCCTCGGCGTCGTCCCATAGCGGGATCTCGGGGGGCTCGGCGTGGTGGAAGGTGTAGGCGATGCGGAGGAAATGCTCGAAGAACTTGCTCGCGGCGTCCTCGTACGCAGAGTTTTCCATGGCGAGCTCGAGCGCGATCCGCATGATGTCGATGCAATACATCGCCATCCACGCGGTCGCGTCGGCCTGTTCGAGCTTCATGCCGGGCGGCGGCGGCTCGCTGCGGTCGAAGATGGAGATGTTGTCGAGGCCAAGGAAGCCGCCCTCGAAGACGTTGTTTCCCTCGGCGTCGCGCTTGTTCACCCACCAGGCGAAGTTGATGAGCAGTTTATGGAACATGCGTTCGAGGAAAAGACGATCGCCCTTCCCGCTCTGTTTGCGCTCGATCTTGTAGAGCTGGTAGGCGGCCCAGGCGAGGATCGGGGGATTGATGTCGCCGAACTCCCATTCGTAGGCCGGAACCTGTCCGTTCGGGTGCTGGTACCACTCCTTGACCATCAGCTTGAGCTGATTTTTCGCGAGGTCCATGTCGATCGGTGCGAGCGCGAGCGCATGGAAGGCGAGGTCCCAGGCCGCGAACCAGGGATATTCCCATTTGTCGGGCATGGAGATGACGTCGGCGACCGAGAGGTGCCGGAAGTCCTTGTTTCGGCCGCGGAGCCGCTCGGCCGGCGGCGCGAGCGCGTCGCCGCGGAGCCAGACGTCGACGTCGTAATGGTAAAACTGCATGGACCAGAGCAGGCCCGCGGAGGCCTGGCGCTGGATCGTCCGGCGCTCGTCGGACATGTGCGGGCCTTGCATGGCCAGGTAAAACGCGTCCGCCTCGGCCTTGCGTTGCGCGAGGAGCTCGTCCGAGCCCTCGAACGGAGCCCGCTCGGGCTCGGGGCAGAGCCGCGCACGGAGGACGACACGGCCCCCGGCGGGTACGTTGAACATGCGCCACGCCGCCGCCTTCGAGCCACGCCCGGCGGGGTTTGTCTTGGATTCGTCGCCGTGGACGACGCGAGCGTGGAAGGCATCCTTGACGTACGGCGTGCGCGACGGCGAGCCAAAGAGGCGCTCGGTGTTGGTCTCGTTGTTCGTGAAAAGGAGGGTCGTGTCGTCGCCCTCGATGTAAAGGTGGAAGGCGCCGAGATCGTGGTGATTGCAGCGGAGGGAGGTGAACCCCTCGCCGCGTTCGCCTTCTTGGATCTCGGGCGGCGCGACGACGATCTCGTCCCACGACCAGGTGTTGCGGAACCAGAGGTGCGGCAAGACGTGAATCGGGGCATCCTCGGGGCCGCGGTTCTCGATGGTGACGACCATCAAGATGTCATGGGGCGCGCGTTTCGCGTATTCGACGGTGACGTCGAAGTATCGACCCTCGTCGTAGAGGCCGAGGTCCCAGGTCTCGAGCTCGGGTTCGTCGCCGCCGCGCGTGCGATTTCCCGCGACGAGCTTTTCGTACGGATAACGACGCTGGGGATATTTGTAGAGGAAGCGGAGGTAACTCGACGTCGGGGTCGCGTCCTCGTAATGGTAGACCTCCTTGACGTCCTCGCCGTGATTGCCTTCGGGGCCGGTGACGCCAAAGAGGCGCTCTTTCAGAATGGGATCGCGGCCGTTCCACAAGGCAAGGGCGAGGCAGAGGATCTGCGTGCGATCACAGATCCCCGCGAGGCCGTCCTCGTTCCAGCGATAGGCGCGGCTCCGCGCGTGGTCGTGCGGGAAATACCCCCAGGCATCCCCACTGGCGCTGTAGTCCTCCCGGACGGTGCCCCAGGCGCGCTCCGCGACGTAGGGCCCCCAGTCCTTCCAGCGAAGAACACGCTCGCGCGCCTGGGCGAGTCGATGGTGCTCCTCGGTCTTCCACGCCTGCATGCCTCGAACATATCAGGGTTCGAGGCCCCCCAAGCGCCCGAGGGGCAGGATCATTCGGTGCGCTGGATGATGTGAAAACCGTAAGCGGTCTCGACAACCTCGCTGATCTCGTTGATCTGGAGCTCGAACGCGGCATCCGAAAAGGACTTGACCATGGCGCCACGCTCGAACTGGCCGAGATCCCCGCCGCGATCACCCGCCCCGGGCTCGTCCGAGCACTCGGTGACGACCGACGCCCACGCCGCGCCCGACCGCAACGCGCGCAGGCACTCCAGCGCCTTCTGCTTCGCCTCTTCGCGGGTGCGGGTGACGTCCTCGGGACGCTGCTGGGAGCGCTGGTGCATGACGAGGATGTGGCGCGCGCCGATGCGGGTCGGCAGGCGGGCGATCCGCTGACGCTCGCGCTCCTCGACGGCCTCGCGCTCGGCCGCCCGCGCAGGGCCGATCGTTTCGAGCCCGCCCCCCGTCCAGTCCGGCCCCGTGGCGAGCGAGGTGCACGCGGGACAGACGAACGCGAGCGCGAGGAGAACGGACACTCGGCCAGCGAGAGCTGCCATGGGGCGGGAACGTGGACCAGGGGCCGCGGGCGCGCAAGGGGGTTCGGGGCGTAGCTCGGCTTGTCCAAGCGTAGCCCCGAGCGTCGAAAGGTTCGGGGCGTAGCTCGGCTTGTCCAAGCGTAGCCCCCGAGCGTCGAAAGGCTCAGGGAGTCGTCTGATACGATGACGGGGTGCCGCTGCTCGATGTGGTCCTCGGCTACGACTGCAACCTCGCGTGTACCTACTGCACGATCACCGAGGCGATGCGGCGTCGCGCGCTGTCGACGGAGCAGGTGGCGCGGGAGATCGATCGGGCCGCCACACGAGGCTTCCGCGATGTCGCGTTCACCGGCGGCGAGCCGACGATCCGGAGCGATCTGCCAGCGCTCGTGCGGTACGCGAAGAAGCGCGGGTTCGAGCACGTGAAGGTCGCGTCGAACGGTCTCAGGTACGCGCATGCGCCGTACCTTTCGCTGCTCGCCGAAGCGGGCGTGGATCAGTTCCACGTGTCGATGCACGCGCCGAGCGACGCAGCCTACGAGGAGACAGTGCAACGCGAAGGGACGGCAGAGCTGCGGCGAAAGGCGATCGAGAACCTCGTCGCGCGGGGGCTCGATCCGATCGCGGATCTGATCCTGAAGGAGGACACGTACCGGGACGTGCGCGCGTGGGTCGAGGGGCTTTTCGCGCAGGGAATCCGGCATTTTCGGCTGTGGCTCGTGTCGTTGACGGACGGAAACCGCGCGAACGTGGACCAGCTCCCGCGTCTTTCGGACGTGGCCGCGAAAGCGCGCGAGGCGTTCGAGGCGGCGCGGAAAGGCGGCTACGAGGTGCACGCGCTGCACATCCCGCGGTGCTTTTTGCCGGGGTACGAGGATCACGTGCGGCACCCGGGCGCGGACGTCGTGCGGGTCGTGACGCCGGACGAGGTGTTCGATCTGAAAAACTCGCGCCTCACGGGTGGCGTGAAGCCCGCAGGATGCGAGGGCTGTCGGTTCTTCGAGGCGTGCCCGGGGCTGCGCCCCGACTACGTGGATCGCTTCGGCGGGGACGAGGTCAACAGCGTGCCGGCGTGAGACGAAGATTCAGGCCTCGGGGCCGTGTCCCCGCCCTCGCCGTGGTGCGGGCCGCCGCCGGGCAGGTCGAGGTCGTCGAGGCCCGCGAGGACGGAGAGCGAGACGGGGTGGTACGGCGGCCTCGGGGTGATGGGCTTGTCGACGTCGCCGCCGCGCTCGGAAACGAGGCGCGCGCAGAGCGCGAGGCACCACTTGCCCTGGCACCAGCCAGTCCCGAAGCCGGTGTACCGCTTGACCGACTCGATGTCGCGGTAGCCACGATCGAGGGCCGCTTCAAGCTCGTGGAGCGTCACGTCCTCACAGCGGCAAACCAGGGTTTTCATGCACGAACCTCTCGCGGGATGGTAGCGCCCCCCCGGGGGGATCGGCTATATGGGGCGCATGCCTCAGAAACCGCAGGTTCGTGCCAAAGAGAAGGTCCGCCAGACGCGCAGGCTCGCCCGCTGGCGCGCGAAGAAGGCTGCCGAAGCCCAGACGCAGGCGCAGCAGAGCCCCGCGCCGAAGTCGGCATCCTGAAGTCACGTCCGTGCCGTGCGTCCCACGCGCACGGCACCGGACGGACATTTTCGACGGCACGACCAACGAAGCGCGCGTGATCACGCCGCGCGCCAGAGCTTCATTCCATCGGGTCGCTTTCAACCTCGGCCTCGGTCGTTTCGGACACGTCGGGCGGCGCTTTGCCCTTCTTCCGCTCGGCCCGGAGCGTGGCCATTTCCGCGCGCGACGGGTTGATCACGAGGAAGCCGTGATCCGCGTCGAGCAGCACGACGTCGCCGGGCGACGCCCACTGGAAGAGGCCCTCGACCTGCGTGATCGACGGCAAGCCGAGCAGCCGCAAGAGCACCGGCGTGCGGGGATCCGAGGCGCGCTCGCTGAGCACGACGCCCACGGGATGCGTGCGCGCCGAGACGACGAGGTCGAACACGGTGAGCCGATCGCCGATGAGCACGGCCTTTGTCGGGAGCTCCGCGCGCGCGTCGGGCGACGCGAGCATGACGAGCGCGTCGCAGAGGTCCTCCATGTCGCGGGCGCGCTCCTGCAGGAAGGGATCCCCGACGATGCCGTTCGCCGCGCGCACGCCCTCACGCGCGACGAGGCCGAGCGCCTGCGCGACGCCGTGGCCCTCGGCGACGAGCTCGGACGCGCGCTGACGAAGGCGCAGGTCGCCGATCATGAGCTCGTACGTGGAGAGGAACGCCGCCTCGCGCGAGAGCCCGAGCTTGCCCGCGCGGGCGACGAGCGCCGAGAGCGCCTTCTCGGCCGCGCTCCAGGCACCACGGAGGAGCTTCGGATCCTCGCCCGTGGCCTTGCGCTGCGGCGAGGTGGCCGGGCGGCGCAGGGCCGCGACGGCGCCGAGCGATCGGCCCGGAACCGAAGGGACGCCGGGGAGCGTGACCTTGCGGGTGCCGCCGCCTGTGCGGCGAAGCTTCTTGTCGCGTAGCTCGCGGAGAACCTCGGCATGCCGGATCGCCGAGGCGATCGGCGCGGTGAGCGCGACGAGGAGCCGGACGTCGCTCGGGCGGTAGGCCTTGTCGCCCGCGCGCTGCACGACGATCGCGCCGAGCACGCGGTCGAAGCCGAGGATGGGGACGGCAAGAAAGACGGGGTAACGGTCCTCGTCGATGAACGGAAACGCGCGCCAGCGCTGATCGCCGGGCGCTTTCACGACGGCGACGGGCCGCCTGGTCGCGACGGCCGTCCCCGTGAGGCCTTCGCCGACGGACATGCGCACGGTGCCGCGCGCGCCCACGGGAAACCCGACGTTGCCGCGAAGGACGAGCGCGTCGCCGTCCCCTTCGAGGAGGTAGAGCGAGACGATCTCGGCCTGGACGATGGCGGCGATGCGTTTCGGGGCCTCGTCGAGGAGGACCGAGAGGGGCATCGGTTTGGCCACAAACGAAACGAAGTCGAGGACGCGGTCGAGGCGAACCTCGCGGCGCACGGGGTTCTGCGACTCCGGCGGCGGGGGCAAGGTCGAGACGACCGGCGTCACCGCAGGGTCGTTGGCGAGGACTTCGTCGGAGGGACGCGACGGCATTCGGGCCGTACCATACCAGGAGGGACGGTCTTGGAAAGCGGTCGCAGGAGGTCCCGATCATGCGCGGGACGGGCGCAAGTCCACAGGCCCATCGAGGGGCGGGCGCTGCATCGCGCCGAGCGGCGAGCAGCGCGCAAACGGTGCGCGTTCGAGGACAGCGCGCGCGAGGGCACCGTCGTCCGACGAGCCCACGGCCGTGACGAACGGCGCCCACGGGGCGAGGAGCTGCGGCGCTTGTTCGAGCGCGAGCGCGACGACGTGAACGACGCGCGCAGCCGGCGGCAAGACGAGCGCTCGTGGGGAAGGGTCGAAGCCGACGGCATGCGAGGGGCGCGCGAGGAAGAGGCCGACGGCCTCCATCGAGGCGCCGTACAGCGTGATTTCGGCAGCGAGCGCGGGATCGAGGGGGCCGCGGGGGATACGCGCAGCGGTGCGGGCGAGGGCGGCATCGAGCGCTTGGACAAACTGTTCCGCGTGGGGTTCTCCGCCCTCGACGAGGACGAAGCGCGGAGACAAACACCCGCGTTGATCGAAGGGGACGACGTCCCGCGCGAGGGCCTCGGCAGCGTCGTCGAGCGCGGCGTCGGCTCCAACGACCGCGAGCCCGATGCCGGTGCCATGTCCCCGCACGCAAACGCCCGCCGGAAGGCTTCGTGTGACGGCTTCGATCGAGGCGTCCGAGCCGTAGACGTGCAGCTCGTCGCCTGGCGCGGGTGAGATGGTGGAGGCACGCGTGAGGGAGGCGTGGTGCGTCTGGACGAACGTTTCGTCGGCGGCAAGCGCGCGGACGAGGAGGTCGGTGACCACGGGATCACGGCGCGAGGGACGCACGACGATGTCAGGTGAGGTCGCGGCGGCAAGCGCGAGCGCGCGGAGCGGCGCGGTGCAGACGTTGGCTGCGAGGACGAGGTGGCAGCGGGGCGCGCGGCCGGTGCGCGCGAGCAGCGTGTCGATCTCGGCGTCCGTCGGCTGCGTCTCCAGGTGCGCCGAGAGCGCAAGCTCGACGCCCTTCGGATCGAGGCCGGTGACCTCGGGCAAACGCGCACGTGCCTCGGCGCCGAGCGGATCGTTCGGATCCTGGATGCGCCTGCCCGCGGCGACTACGCGGAGGACACGCGCCCTCGCCTCGGCCTCGGCGCTCATGACGAACCGCGCGAGAGAACCTCGTCGATCGCGAGCGAGCATCCGCGCGGCGTGGCGCCCGGCGCGCGGCCGAAGAGCTCGACCCCGTCGTCGGTCACGCGCCCGAGGTCCGACGTCTGGATCGCCACGGACGAGTCGACGTTCGCGAGATCGACGAACCGCAGGATGCCCGTCTCACCCGGCGAGAGCGGCGCGAGCGTCGTGGGATCGCAGGCGGTCACGCGCATCCACGGCGGCGGCGCGTACACGCCGTGCCGCGCCGGGGACCGAGCGCCGAGCGCGGCGGCGAGCGTGCCTTCGTAGAGCTGACTCGAAAGCTCGGTCATGCCGTATTCGCCCACGATGTGGGCCCCGGGGACGCCGAACAGGGAGGCGATCGCGCGCCGGAGCTCGGTCGGCTCGACCTCGCGTGAGCGACCTTTGAAGCCGCCGGTCTGCATGACGCGGCTGCCCGGCGGGAGCGAGAGATCCCGCGTCCCGGCGCCGTCGAGCAGGTGCACGAACGCGAACGACGCGCCGAGCACAAGCGCAGGTCTGCCTGCGGCACGTGCTTCGGCCGCGGCGCGCGCCACGCCTTCGATGTCGAGCACGCCGCTGCGCACGTGGAAGCTCACAGGACCACCGAGCTCGCGGGCGAAGAGATCGAGCATGAAGCCGAGCGACGAGTCGGCGACCTCCTCGATGGACGGCGCGAGCACAAGGACGCCAAGGTCTTGACGATCGGGCCAGAGCATCCGCTCGCCCCAACGAAGCGCGACGAGCTCGTACGTGGCGGTGGTGCGGAACGGATGCTCCCCGCGCGCTTCCTTGCCCTGGGACGTGCCGCTCGTCCGAAACACGAGCGTGTCTTCATCGGGCGCATGCGCGGCAATGCGCGCGAGCCGGAAGACGTCGCAAGGCAGCGCGGGGATCACGGCCGCGTCGCGCGCGCTCGCGAGGTCGATGCCCCGCGCGCGGACGAGGCGCCCGAGGGCAGGCACGTGCGCGGCCTGGAAACGCGCGAGCGCAAGTGCGAGGTCGTCGAAGGACTCGGGCGGCGCGCCGCGCAAGATCCCCTCGACGAACGCCCGCACGCGCCCATGCAGCGCTTCGCTCGTAGGCCGTACCGTCACGCGGCGATTCCTAGCAGGAGCGAGGCAAGGCCGCCAAGCGAGCGGACTTCGCTCGAACCGTCAGGCGAGCGTCGCCTTCATCGCGTTCGCCGCCGCCGTGAGTTGCTCCTCGGCGATCGTGAGCGGCGGCGTCCAGGTGATCACCTCGCCCTTCTGCCCGCCCGTGATCACCACGTACCCGGCTTCGAGCATGCGCCGCATCGTCTGCAAGGCGAGCGCGCCGCTCTCGAACGCGACGCCGAGCATCAAGCCCTCGCCGCGCACGTCGACGACACCTGGCACGCCCGCGAGCACCGCCGTGAGGTACTCCTTCGTCCGCGCGCCGATCTCACGCGTCTTGTTGACGAGCTGCCGAAACCGGAGCGAGTCGAGCGTGGCGATCGCCGTCGCGCACGCGAGCGGCGCGCCCGCGTGCGTGGACGTGTGCACGACCTCGCCCTCGCGCGCCCATGCCTGCATGACCTCATCCGCCGCGATGCACGCCGCGATCGGCAAACCTCCGCCGAGGCCCTTGCCGAACACGAGCACGTCGATCGCTGCGCCCACGGCCGTCGATCGCACCATCGAGCCCGAACGACCGAGCCCGGTCCAGATCTCGTCGGCGATCACGAGCGCGCCGTGCCGATGCGCGAGCTCGCAGAGGTCCCGCAAGAACCGCTCGGGCGGCACGATGATGCCGCCGCGCCCAAGGATCGGCTCGACCAGCACCGCGCCGACGTTGCCGGCCGCGAGCGCCTTCTCCACGGCGCCGAGCGAACGATCGAGATCGGCCTCCGCCGCGGGATACGGCGCGAACGAGACGTGCGGGTTGAGCTGGAGGTTGAACGGCTCGCGATAACTCTCGCGCAGCCCGAGCGCGGCGAGCGGCCCGTATCCAAGGCCGTGGTATGCGCCCTCGAAGGCGACGACGCCGGGTTTGCCCGTGGCGAGCGTCACCGTCTTCAGCGCGGCAGTGATCGCGTCGCTCCCGCTCTGGCAAAGCAGCACGCGCGGCGCCACGCTTGGATGTAGCGACGCGAGCCGTTCGAGTAGTGCGACCTTGATGTCGGCAGCGTACACGTCGCCGAGCGCCTGGATGAGCCGATCGGACTGCGCCTCGATCGCGCGCGTCACGCTCGTCGCGCCGTGCCCGAGCAGGAGCGATCCGAAGCCGGCCACGAGGTCGACGTAGCGGTTGCCATCGACGTCGAACAGGTTCGCGCCCTTGCCCGAGGCGAGCACGATCGGCGCCATCTCTGCGCCGCTCGTCTCCTCGCGCGTCTTGCGCCGCGTGCCGAACGCCGGGCACTCGACGCGTTCGAGCCTGCCGAGGAGGCTACGCGACGCAGGGCCCGGAGGCGGCACACGGATCTCGGGGAGCTGATCACCCGTCAGTTCCTCTGCGGGGGCGGGAAACTCGCTCAGGGGCATGTCGTTTCACCTAGCACGCACGAGCGCGGCGAGCAGCGGTGGACACGAGCGTCCTCTCGGAACCAAGGACCTCGGGGTTACGAGCACAGCCTGTTTCGGCCGGTCCTCTTCGCCATGTAGAGCTTCTCATCGGCGCGCTTGATGAGGTCCTGCGCCGAGCGATCGCTCTCCTGCAGGAGCGCGGCGCCGAGGCTGATCGTCACCTTGATGCTGTCGGCTTGAAAAACGAACGCGTTGTCCGCGACCTTCTGCCGCAGCGTCTCGCCGAGCGCGACGGCGCCCTCGAGCGAGGTCTCGGGCAGGACGATCGAGAACTCCTCGCCGCCGTACCGTGCGAAGACCTCGTCGCGGCGGATGCGCGACTGCACGACACGCGCGACCTCCTTCAGCACGTAGTCGCCCGCGAGGTGGCCGTGCACGTCGTTGATGCGCTTGAAGTGGTCGATGTCGAACATCAGGATCGACAGATCCCGATCGTGCCTGCGGCCGCGGATGATCTCGCGCTCGAGGGCTTCGTAGAGGTAGCGCTTGTTGTAGATCTGCGTGAGACCATCGATGATGGTCATCCGGTAGATCTCTTCGTGGTACTGCGCCTCGACGTCGGCCCCGGAGAGGAACTTGAAGATCGTCGGGCCAATCTTCACACGGTCGCCGTTCTTCAGGACGACCTCGCGCGAGATCTGCTCGTCGTTGCAGTACGTGCCGTTCGTGCTGCCGTCGTCGACGACGACCCAGTAGCCGCCCTGCTGGCGGAACTGCGCGTGGCGCCGCGACACCGAGTCGCCGTCGAGGACCACATGGTTGTCCGCGCCACGACCGACCCGCGTCGGGTTGTGCTCGAGCACGAAGCGCTTGCCGAGCAGCGTCGGCTCCTTCGTGTAAATGACGACGAGGCAGTCGGTCCCGAGCCGAGGCGCCTCACCCCCACCCGGCGGGGGCTGCACCACCGTGGTAACGCGAGTCTTTTCGTCGAAGTCGTTCACGCGGTTTCAGCCCGGTCTGCCTGCTACTTCGGTCACGTCGGGAAGCAATCGAAGCGGGGCCCCTCGGAAGTAGCCCGTTCCAAGCTCAATCACCCGGATCCAGCCGATCTTCCAGCTTCAGCGTATCCATCCCCCCGCACAGGCGTCAAGGTGAATTCGATTACTGGGTTTCGTCCTTGCCGTGTCTCGTCTCCAGGGCCTGGTTGCCCAGGCTCCACGGCGAGGTTTGCGACATTGTTGTGCGACGATTGTACGAATGCAAGGCGCGTGGTCCGGACAGCAGCGACGGACTCGTGCGCCCAGGACGACTTCGAAAGAAGTCGCTCAAGCCGTGAGGTCTCGCGCCGCGCTCGCGCGTAGCTCGCGTTCGGCCCGCGCGGGCCTTCGATCCGGCGTGCCCGACGGCAACGTCGCGAGCAGCCGGCCGTGATCGAAAACCCACATTTCCCCGGGTTTGCCCTGCGTCCACGTCTCGTTCTTCGTGAGCGGCGCCGTCGCCACGACCGCCACACGATCACGCGGCGTGGTCACGGCCGAGAAGTCGACCGCGAGGTCCTCGTCCGCGAGGTGCGCGAGGCCAAACGGCGCCTTTCGGATGATGTAGCAGAGCCGCGTGCCGCAACGGGCAAACAGGTGCCGCCCATCACCGAGCAGGAAGTTGAACGTACCGTCTTTCGCGATACGCGCGCCGGCGTCTGCCACGGTCTGCCAGAGCTCGCTCGGCCTGCGCGGATAATCGTCGAAGGTGCGGCGAAGCTCTTCGAGCAGGACGCAGAAGGCGTACTCGCTGTCGGTCGTGCCGATCGGCGTGAAGCGGCCGAGCTTGCGCTGGCGCACGCGCGGCAGCGTGCCGTTGTGCGCGAAGACCCAGTGTCGGCCCCAAAGCTCGCGCACGAACGGATGCGTGTTCGCGAGACTCGTGGGCCCGCGCGTCCGCTTGCGGACGTGGCCGATCGCCAGCATCGTCTTGATCGGGTTTTGCGCGAGGAACCGCGCGAGCGGGCTCGCGGCCGCCGATGTCGGTTCGAGGAACACGCGCGCGGCGTACCCCTCGTAAAACGACAGGCCCCAGCCGTCCCCATGCGGGCCCGTCTTCCCGCCTCGCTGGCACAAGCCAGAGAACGAGAAGACGATGTCCGTGGGGACGTTGCACTCCATCCCGAGTAGCTCGCACATCTCCGCGCGCCTGGGAGTATAGGCGAAACTCAGCGCGCCGCGACGGCCGCCGCAGCCTCGTTCGCCTGCCGCACGCAGTCGGGGATGCCGACGCCATCGAACGCAGCGCCCGCGAAGTGGAGGCCGGGGAGCCTGCGCGCGATGTCGCGGATCCGCCGCACCCGCGCCGCGTGCCCCACGATCGGCTGCGCGTTCGCCTGCTCGTAGCGGAAAACACGCGCGAGCATGGGCGCGGCGCGGACGCCGAGGAGCGAACCGAGTTCCTCGCGCGCGAGCGACACGAGCGCCTCGTCGCTCGCCGCGAGCGCGCCGGGATCGCGGTGCCCACCCACGAACACGCGCACGAGCGCCGCATCCTGCGGGGCGCGTCCCGCCCACTTGCTGGAGATGAACGTCGCGGCGAGGATACGACGCCGTTCGTCTTTCGGGATGACCACACCCACCGCGTCGAGTGGGTGCGGGACGTCGGGCCGCGCGTACGCGAGGACGACGGTGCCCGTCGAGACGTACGGGATGCCGCGGAGGAGCGCGCCGAGCTCCGCGTCGATCTCACCGAGCGCGCTCGCCGCCGCGTGTGCGGGCGCCGCCATCACTACGTCGTCGGCCTCGATCGACTCGGTCTGCCCGTCCCGCGCGCCGTACCGCACGACCCAGCGCGGAGGGGCGTTCGCCTCCGCGCCGCTCGATCGCTCGACCGACACGACGGGCGCACCCACGCGGATGTCGCCGCCCGCCTTCTCGATGCGCCGGGCGAGCGCCTCGATGAGCTCGCCCATGCCCCCGAGGAGCGAATGGAACGGGCTGGGCGGTGGTCCTTTCGTCGCCGGCTTTTTCCGGCGCTCGGCGAGCGCGCCGCGGATCAGGCTGCCGTGGCGATCTTCGAGCTCGGCGAGCTGCGGAAAGGTGCTGCGGATGCTGAGCAGGTCGACGTCGCCCGCATAGATGCCCCCGAGCAGCGGTTCGCCGAGCACGTCGAGCGCCTCCGCGCCGAGGCGCCTGCGCAAAAAACTCCCGATCGACTCGTCGCCTTTTTCCCGCGGGCGCTGCGGCAAAACGAGGTCAAGCGCCATCCGGGCCTTGCCCGGCAGGCTGAAGAGCGGCGTCCGCGCGAACGGCAAGAAGCGCGTGGGCACCGCGAGCACGAGCCCCTCGGGCATCGTGTGCAGCGCGCCGCGGCGCGGGATGTACACGCGACGGTTCTTCGGCGTCGTCCCGATGAGCCGCTCGCCGAGGCCGAGCTCCTTGCAGAGATCCGTGGCGAACGGCTTGGCGATGACGAACGAATCCGGCCCGCCGTCGATCACGAACCCGCCTTCGCGCTCGGTCTGGATGTTGCCGCCGAGCCGCGCCCGCGATTCGAGCAGCGTGACCTCGCATCGCGGACCTGTTTGCGCGGAGAGCAAGCGGTAGGCGACGACGAGCCCGGTCACGCCGCCGCCGACCACGACGACGCGACGAGCGGTCACGCCGCGCCCTCGTGCCGGTAGGCGTGGATCACGTCGACGAGCGCCTTCACGTTGTCGACCGGCGTCTGCGGCACGATCCCGTGGCCCAGGTTGAAGATGTGCCCCGGCCTGCCGGCGGCCTCCGCGAGCACGGCCCGCGCGCGCGCCGCGGCCACGTCAGGCGGAGCGCAGAGCAGGAGTGGATCGAGGTTGCCCTGGATCGCGTGATCGTAGCCGATGCGCTTCCACGCCTCGCCGAGCGGCAAACGCCAGTCCACGCCGATCACCGTGCCTCCACAATCGCGCTGCGCTTCGAGCAGCGTCGACGTGTTCGTGCCGAAATGGATCACCGGCACGCCCGTCTTCTCGACGCTCTGCAGGATGTTCTTCACGTGCGGCGCCACGTGCGTCCGGTAGTCCTCGGGTGAGAGCGCGCCGATCCACGAGTCGAAGAGCTGCACGGCCTGCGCGCCGGCCTCGACCTGCGCGTGCAGGTAACGGCGCACGACCTCGGAGATCTTGCTCATGAGCAGGGAGAACGACGCGGGGTCGCCCCACATGAGCTGCTTCGTGCGGAAGTAGTCCGACGATTTGCCGCCCTCGACGAGGTAACTCGCCATCGTGAACGGCGCGCCCGCGAAGCCGATGAGCGGCGTCTTGCCGTCGAGCTCGCGCCGGATCAGGCGAATCGCTTCGAGCACGTAGCCGAGCCCTTCTTCCGGCTCGAAGACGCGCATCCGATCGATGTCCGCGCGGTCGCGCACCGGCGCGTGGATCACGGGGCCCTCGCCCTTCTCGAACGAGAACGGCGCGCCCATCGGTTCGAGCGGCAGGAGGATGTCGGCGAACAGGATGGCTGCGTCGACGCCGAGCCGCAGCGGCTGCAGCGTGACCTCAAGCGCGAGCTCCGGCGTCTTGCAGATCTCGAGCAGCGTGTGTTTTTCCCGAAGCGCGCGGTACTCCGCCATGTAGCGGCCGGCCTGTCGCATGAACCAGACGGGTGTGACGTCCGTCTGCTCGCGACGGCAGGCGCGCAAAAACCGATCGAACATGGCCCGAACAGTGACCTCGGGCCCCGCCCGTGGCAACGACGAAGCGCGGCCCGCCGAGGCTCAGCGCGGCTGCTGTCCTGCGGCCTCGTATCGCTCCAGCATGACCACGAGCCGCGCCGCGCCGAGGACGCCGGCCGGCAGCACGATGAGCAGCGTGCACGGCAGGAACGAGAGCAGCGCGAGCCCGAGGCCAAAGCCCATCACGGCGCCGATGTTCCGACGCACGAACTCGATGCGCGCGCCCACGGGCACGCCACGAATCGAGAGCGGGCAGTCGCAGAGGTCCCACGCCCCGGCGAGGGCCGCCACCGCGAGCTGGAGCGGGAACGCGACGACGCTCAACGGCGCGAAGAAGAAGCTCAGAACGCCGAGCAAAATGAGGATCGGCGCGGTGACCGCGAGCGCCACGAGCGACGACTGCAGCGCGCGCCACATGTCGTCGAGGAGGCCGACCTCGGGCCACGTGGGCGCGCCCATATCGGCTTCGGCGCGCCGCACCATCCGCTCGAGCGCGGGCCCTGAGAGCGGCTTCGCGAGCGCGAACGAGACGGCGAGCGCGGCCACGAGCATCACCACGATCGAGAAGACTTGCAGCACGACGCCGAGCACCGTCCACAGCGCGCCCGTCCCGGGCTCCTTCACGATCAGCGCGACGAGCGCAGGCGCGAGCTTCACGCCGGAGATGCCGAGCACGATCGAGAGCACGAGCGCGATGCCCGTCGGGATGAGCGCGAGCGGCCAGAGGTCCGGCGTGCGGAAGAGGTAGCCGTATCCGCCGAGCACAGCCTTGAGGCCCGCGCCGAAGCCAGGGCGTTCGAACGGGACGAGCGCTGCGGGCGGGCTCTGAACGGGCGCGGCGGGGACGCCGGGGGATGCGTCGGGGGTGATCATTCGGCTACGAACGTCCCAGCGCTCGGGCATCCGGTCAACGGCTTCCGCGCAAGGAGCGCGCTAGGATGCCTCCCCTCGCCCATGGCCCCTGCCCCGACACGCGCGGCTCCGATCGTCGTCCCTCTCCGCGAGGGCGGGCGCGTCGCCGTCGTCTCCGATCTGCAGCGCACGGCCCTCGTCGAGCGCCTCTTCCTGCGCGCCGAGCAGAACGACGCCGAGCGGACGGGCATCCTCGCGGCGCTCACCGCGGCGCGCCCCGACGCCACGCTCCTTCTCGGCGATCACGTCTTCCTCGGCGCCTCGTCCCGGGCCTGGGCATTTTTCGATCGGCTGGTCGAGCCGCTCCGCGCCGCGGGCGTCGAACTCTTGCCGATCCTCGGCAACCACGATTGCTGGTCGATCGGGCCGCGGGGGCTCCGCCATTATTTTTCGCGTTTCCCCCGGCTCGAAGGAAGCCGATTCTACACAGCGCGCCTCGGACCCCTCGGCATCGTCGCGCTCGATTCGAACCGGATCTTCATGCCCGCACGGCAATGGGATGAGCAATCGCTTTTTTACAACAAAACCCTCGCCCGCCTCGACGCGGATCCTGACGTGCGAGGCATTCTCGTGCTCGTCCACCACCCGCCGTTCACGAATGGCACCGTCACCGGCCCTTCGGCCCTCACGCAGCGCACGTTCGTCCCCGCATTTTTGCGCTCCCGCAAGGCCGTCTTGATGCTCTCGGGGCACGTGCACGCCTACGAGCATTTCGTCCGGGAGGGCCGCCATTTCGTCGTTTGTGGCGGCGGCGGAGGGCCGCGGCATCGGCTGCGCCCGAAGGAGCGACAGATGTTCCGCGACCTCTTCGACGGCCCCTCGATTCGCCATTTTCATTTCCTGACCCTCGCGCCGGACGAAACTGGCCTCGACGTGCGCGCCCTCGGCCTGGCCAAGGGCGCGACACGTGTTTTGCCGATGGATCAGTTCCGGATCGATTGGCCCGGCTGATCAGGGCTTCTGCACGTAGATCCGCGGCGCGCCGTCGAGCGTGAGCGTGATCTTTCCTCCGTCGGGGCTCAGCGTCTCCACGGCGCCGGAGTCGCTGAAATCGAGCCCGTACGTCTCGTACGAACCCTCCGCGGCAAGCGAATACGACGCGCTCGCGGTCTCGCTGCCGCCCTTCGTACGCGCCCACAACACGAACGCGCGGCGCATGTCAGGCAAGCGGAACGCCGCGCCTCCGACCGTATCAGGCAAACCGAGCGCCGTCGTGCCCCCCTTGTCGAACAGCGCGCCTTCGAGCAGCTTGCCGAGCGTCCGGTACGCGCGGCCCGCCTCCGTGCGCACGGCCTCGCTCGTTTGCCCGAGCTTCGACACGTCTACGTAAAGGCCCATGTAATCGAATGAATTCGTGCTTGCCCCGACGGCCTTTCCATCGGACAGACAGAACCAATCAATACGCTCGACCCCCACCGTCTGCGCGGCCGTCATCACCTTCACCAGGTAATTCGGCGCGTATTCGGCCCCGCCCGGCGCCCCGCCCACGGCCACGTGCGGCGCGCCGGTCTCCGTCACGATCCACCCCTTGCCCGTCACGCCCGCGTCCGTGAGCTTCTTGTCGAGATCCGACTTCAGCTTCAAGAACCCCGCCACGCCCTCGTCCGAGCTGCCCGGCCCAAAGACCGGATAATAATGGAAGCTCACGACATCGAAATACGAGCTACCCGTCTTCGGATAGTCGTTCGTCACAGCCCCGCCGGAGGGGTTGTCCGTGTAGCGCAGCACGGCCGAGAGGAAGCTCGGATATCCGATCCCGCCGAGCGCGATCCGTGCCTCGGGATCGGCCTTCTTCGCCGCCTCGAAGCTCACGCGCAGCATGCGCACGTAATCATAGATCGACCCGCCGAACCGCACGAGCTGCTCCTTCGTCGGCGGCTCCGTCTCCCACGTCTGCGTGACCTGCCAATCGGACACCCAGTCCGGCTCGTTCCACACCTCCCACACGCGCACCCAGGGCTTGTACGTGGTCACGGTCTGATACACGTACGCGCCCCAGTAATTGTTCGGGTTGATTGACCCGTCCCCATTGAAGACGGGCTCGTAGAGGTTTTTCGGAATGTAATGCTCGAGCTCCCAGCTCGGAGTGCCCGCCGGCGCCGTGGCGTGCTCGACCGTGGGCACGCCGAGGAACGCCACGTGTTCGCCCATGCCGAGCGACGCGTACCCTTTCATGTCCCCGACCTCGATGTCGTAGCCCCAGGTATCGAGGTGCTGCTCGGAGAGTTTCAGGCGCGCGCTGTTCGAGCCCGCCTCGTGCGACAAGAAGGCGAGGTCCTGGTCGTTCCAGCCAGGGTTCGGAAATCCATAATTGACGCCATACCGGAACGGCCCGCCGAGCGCGCCCCCGCCCCCGGATCCGCCCGAGCCACCGCCGCCCGAGGACGACCCCGAGCCACCGGACGCTCCCGCGCCTCCCGAGCCGCCGGATGCGCCGGACGCGCCGGCGCCGTCATCGCCGCTCCCGCCGCCCGAGCAGGCGGCGAGAGTGCAAAAAATAAATGCTGTCGCAAATGCAGGGCGAACCAATTGAAGCATGGATAGTCCTCCTCGGACGCGGGAAGGACGCATTGTATACGGAGTTGCCCGGCTTGGCTCGGGTCACGAACGACGTCGCGTGTCACGCCGCCAGTGCCGGCAGACCGGCTTGACCCCGCACCCCTCGCACGCCTCCGGGTCCCGCTTCGACGGGCAGGTCTGAAGCATGCCCATATGACACAGCGAAAAATCGTACTTCACCGGGTCGTCGGGATCGAGCCGCGCGAGCGCGGCCGTGATCTCCTCGGCCGCCCGGAAATCGGCCGATGCTCGCTCCGTGAGCCCGAGGTTTCGTGCGAGCTTGTGAATGTGCGTGTCCACGGGAATGATGAGCTGCGAGGTCGGCACGTCCCACAACCCGAGATCCACCCCGTCCGCGGGCCGCGCCATCCACCGGACAAGGAGCAAGATTCGCTTCACGGCGCTGCCTTTGCTCGGATCCGGCAAAATATGCTCCGCGCCCCGACGCCCGCCGGCGCCGGCGCCGAGCTCGCCCCGCTCCCGGATCTCACGAACCCACGCCCCGAGCGCCTCTCGTAGATTGCCCGTCGCCGCGAGTTTGTCCGTGAGTGCTTTGCCAAGCGAGCCATGGGCGCGCTGCACCGCCCGCGTGCCAATCACCAGCCCCGCGAGATCCTCGTCCCGGTAGACGCGATGCCGGAACCCCGCGAGCCGCGCGCGCACCGCCGCCGGATCGTCGGCGATCGCCGCCACGCGCGGGCCGAGCCGCGCGAGCGCGTCCTCGATCTTCGCGCAAAGCGCCTTCACGTTGCCGAAGGCCAGCGCCGACGCGATCATCGCGACGATCTCCTGGTCGTCGCGGCGGGCATAACGATGCACGAAATGCACCGGATCGGCTGCCTTTCGCGCCTCGACGTCGCAACGCGCCCGCACGTCCTCGAGCGCGCGCCGGAGCGCCTCGTCTGCCCCTCGCAAAGACGATCCGCCGCGGCTCATTCGCCTACGCCTCGTACACACGCGCCGCCTCGATTGCGCCCGCGGCGTCGGCTGGTCCAGACGAACTCGGCTGGATTGACGGTGCTCATGTAGGACCCATACGACATCGTACCCCGAGCGCTCGACCGCGAGCGTGCCGGAGGTGTTGGGGGAAACGAACCATGGAGCCGCTGGAAAACGCGAACGGCGACGCGACCACCTGCGCGATCACGGACGTGGCCGTCATCGGCGGAGGCGCGGGCAGCCTGGGCGTCATCGAGGCCTGTCTGCTCGCCGGCCTGTCCGCCACGATGATTCGAACCACGCCCGGCAGCGCCGCCGAGGCGCGCAAGCGATTGGCCTCCGCACTCGAGGACAAACGCCACGACGGTCGGCTCGACCCGGAGGCCGTCGCGCGCGCGCTCCGCCTGTTCCGCGCGACCGGCGACATCGGGGCCGCGGCGAGCGCCGACCTCGTCCTCGAATCGACCGATTTGTCCTGGAAAACACGACAAACCCTGCTCACGCAGGCCGAGCGCGCCACGAACGGACACGCCATTCTGGCCACGACGGCCCCGACCGCGCTGCTCCGGGCGCTCGCGACGCGCCTTGACGTACGTGAAAACTTCGTGGGATTGCATTTCTTCGCCCCCGCGGTGCTGGCCGGGTTTTGCGAGGTGTCCGTGACGAACCGGACCCAGCCTACCGTGGTCGAGACGGCCGTGCAATTCGTGAAGGCGCTCGGCAAACACGCGGTGATCGTCCGCGACACGCCCGCTTGTCTCCTCCTCCACTCGCGAGGGGCCAGGCTCGGCGCGGCCCATGCCGAGCTCCCTCGTCCCCTGCGGGCGCGGCCCGGCAGCTTTTGCGGGCTCTAACGGACGCTCTTCAAGCCGCGCGTACGAGCTCGACGAGCGCCTCGATGGCCTCGACGGGCGCGCCAGGCGCGAGCGCAGCCGAGAACGCCGCGTGCGCGGGCGCGTCCTCCGCCGCGAGCCAGCGGAAGCTCTCCTTGGGCCCGAGGAAATGGCGGCCCCGAAACACGAAATAGAGCTCCAGCAGATCAAAGAGCAGCCACGCGCGCCGGTAATGCGCCTCCACGTCCACGGGCCCGCCGCGCCGGATGCGCCCGAGCATTTTCTCGCACCAGGCCCGCCTCGCCGCGATCTCCGCCTCGGGCAAACCCTTCGGCGGCAGGGCGAGCGCGGCCGCGACGTCCTCGACGAGGCGCGCGCCAAGCCCGCGCGGGTCGAGCACGGGAATGCCCCCGCGCACGTGCAGGAAATTCGCCCCCGCGTCCACGACGGCCTTTTCAAGCACGATGAATGCGTCGAAAAACACCCCGTCCACGAGGCGCGCGTCCCGCGTCGCCTCGCCCTCCGCGCGGATCCCGAGCATGTCCCAGTCGCTCTCCGCCGTCGCCGCCCCGAGCGCGCGCGAGCCATAAAGAACGACGGTGTGGCAGCCGTGCCGCGTGACCAATTCGTTCACGAGCCGGGCGAGGATCGGATCGTTCGCGAGCGCCTCGGGGCGGTTTTTCATGACGCAGGTGAGGCTACGGACACCCGCGCGGGCCGTCAACCACGCGGCGGGCTTGACCTCCGCGGGCCTTCGTGATGCCTAAGGCTCACGCATCCCATGGCCGAAACCCCGCCTCCGCCCCCTGCCCTCGTCACCGTCCCCGCCCGCGAGGCGCCCGCGCTTCGCCTCTTCGTCTTCCCGCACGCGGGGAGCGGCGCCTTTCCTTACCGCGCGCTCGCCCCCGGTTTGCCCCCCTGGGTCGAGTTCCACGCCGTTCAGCTCCCCGGCCGCGAGGCGATGTTCACGGCGGCACCTTACCGGTCGATGCTCCCGCTCGCTTCGGCGCTCGTCTCCGTGCTCGCGCCGAAGCTCGACCTCCCGTTCGTGTTTCTCGGCCATAGCTTCGGCGGACACGTCGCATTCGCGGTGGCGCGTGCGCTCCGCGCGCGAGGATCCGCGGCGCCCCGGGCCCTCGTCGTCTCCGGCAGCCGCGCGCCGCACCTGCCGCTCGGGCGCCATCCCTTGCACGACCTTCCGAGGCCGCGGCTCATCGACGAGCTTCGCCGTTATGGCGGCACCCCGGAGGCCGTCTTGGCGAACGACGAGCTCATGGACCTCTTCCTGCCGCCGCTCCGCGCGGATTTCGCGATCTACGAGACAACCACCTTCGAGCCCGAAGCGCCGCTCGCGATCCCCATCGTGGCCCTCGGCGGGCACCAGGATCACTCGACGCGCCCCGAGCAAATCGAACCGTGGCGCGAGCACACGAGCGCCGCCTTCACCTCGCAGTTTTTCGAAGGCGGACATTTTTATCTGTTCGAGCAGTCGAAGGCGGCGTTCGCGGAGGCGCTGCGCGGGGTGCTCGAGGATCTCCGGCGGAATCAGGGCACGTCGTAGAAGAAATGGACCTCGTCGATCGTGCCCTGGTGCTCGACCCTCACGTGGACGTCCCAGCGGCCCGGCATGGAGAGGGCGAGGCCTCGTACGGCGTAGGCGCCGTCTCCCGCATCCTCGATCGAAGGGGCGAACGTCGCCTCGTGCCCCATCGCCGGCATGATCGCGGTCACTTCGATCAAGGCCCCCTCCACGACCGCACCGGTCTCCGCGTCGCGCAGGGTCAATCGTAGATCGTTTTCGCCCTGTACGAGCGGCGCCTCGGGGACGAGCTTGAATTGCATCGCGCCGCGCAGGCCGATCGATTCCTGGTCCGGGCTCGCAGTGGCCCCCTCCCCGCCGCACGCGGCGAGCCACGAAAAGGCGAGCGAGCAGAGGAGCATCCTCGAAAAACGGGCGCGGGAGATGCGGTTCGTGTCATTCATAACGCGGAAATGATCTCCGTAGGCCGATGGCGAATGCCACGGCGGATGGTTCGTTCTTGCCGAGGGAGGAGACCGGCAGGTCCACCTCCAGCGAGGCGAGCGCCGTGAAGCGCTCGGAGATATCGTATCCAGCAAAGAGCAGCGCGGCCGTGCGCCGCCGATCCGCGTCGGGCGTGGTCGCGCCGCCGATGGCCGGCGCCGATTCGTACTCGTGCACGAGCCCTGCCGAGAGCGACCAACCCGTGGAAAACACCGGCCCCGCCGCCGCGACGAGCCGCATCCGCGGGCCGAGCTCGATGCGCTCGCCGCGCGCCCCCGTCATCGGCGTGCGAAGGCCGATCGACGCGCTGAAGACAGCCGTGGCCTCGTTGTCCCAGTTTTTCTCGACGAACACGCCCGGACGAACCTCGACGGCGCCGAGGCCCGTGGCGTCCGTGGCGAGCGGGTCTTTCGCATCCGCCGCAGATCGCCCCGTCGGGAGGCTCACGCCGGCCGTGAGGGCGATCGCGGGCCAGGCGCTCGTCGTGGTGAGCGAGACGATGTCGAAGCGCGCCGAAAGCGAGAGGTCGCCGAAGCCACCGCCGACGTCCGTGCCGTCGCGCGCGCCGCGGATGTTGAGGAGCACGGGCGCGAGGAGGCCGAGCTGAAGGCGTGGGATCGGCGCGAATAGGCAGCCGAGCTCGGCGCGGCTTTCGGTGTCGAGCGTGCCGGGCGGCGCGAGCGTGAACGTACCCGCGTGTCCGTGCGAGCCGAACCGATCCGAGAAACGAAACGAGAGCCCGATCGCTGCGCGTTCGAACGGGCCGAGCCGCTGGCCGAGGCCGTGACCGCTGCCGCAACAAGCCGACGCCGAGGCGTCACGCGTGGCGAGGAAGAGCACGCAGCCGAGCAGAGCCGAAGCGAAGATTTTGCGGGCGCCGAGCACCGTGCATCCATGGAGCCGCGCGGCGCAAAGATCCATGAGACACGTTGTCGCATCACGCAGACGTCCGAGCGGTATGGTGCGACGATCCGACGCACCCCGCCGCGCCCCGCGGTTGCTACGCTCGCGCCCCATGTCAGGCGCTCCCCCCGGCCTGCCCGCGGCCCACGAGGAAGACGACGCGATCGGGATCGTCGAGCGTGGTCTCTCCGGGCTGCGGATCGCGGTCTCCGGCCTCCTGCTCGCGACGCTGCCCTTCAGCGCGTACGTCCTCGGATTTCACGTCCGCTACGAGATCGCCGTGCCCGCGACGCTGCTCGTCGCCGCGGCGAATGCCCTCGTCGCTTCCCGCGCGGGGCGTGGCCGCCCGCCGCCCTCGCGCCTCGCGCTCGCGGCCGGGCTCGCGCTCGATCTCGCCGGGATCTTCGTGGTCCTCGCGTGCTCGGGCGGCGCGGCGAACCCCTGGAGCGCGCTCTTTTTGATCCACGTCGCGCTCGCTGCCGCGGTCTTGCCGCTCGGCACGACGCTCGCGCTCTCGGGCTTCGCCGCGTGCCTCTTCCTCGCGCTCTTCAGCGTGCCCTCCGGGGCTTGCTGTCCGAGCCACCCGGAGAACGGGGCCTTCTCGACGCACCTCTACGGGATGTGGTTCGCCTTCGCGATCTCGGCAGGGATCATTGCCACGTTCGTCACGCACGTCCGCAGCGCACTCGCCGCGCGCGGCCGCGAGATCGCGCGCCTCCGCCGCGAGGCCGAGGTGAACGCGCGGTTCCGCGCGCTCGCGACGCTCGCGGCAGGCACGGCGCACGAGCTCAACACGCCGCTCGGGACGATCGCTGTCCTCGCCTACGAGATCGGCGACGGCTGCGAGCCCGAGGCGGCGCAGCGGCACGGCGCGGCGATCGGCGCGCAGGTCGAGCGATGCCGGCAGGTGATCACGCGCCTCTCGGCCGGCAGTACGCGCTCGGCCGAAGGCGAACACGCGAGCATCACGGACGCGGCGACGCGCGCGGTCGAGGCCTGGCGCGCGGCGCATCCCGACGCGAAGGTCACGATTTCCGTGTCGTGTGATCCGGGGGCGCGCGTGGGTTTGTCCGCGGCCGAGCTCGAGGGCGCGCTCGGGGCCTTGCTCGACAATGCGCTCTTCGCGTGCCGGGCCAGGGAAGTGACGGCGCCGATCGGCGTGCACGTGCGTCGCGAGGACGAGCGAATCCTCGTGGCGGTGGAGGACGAAGGCACGGGCGTACCGGCGGATCTCCGCGAGCGGCTCGGCGAGCCATTCTTGACGACGAAGGAGCCCGGCGAGGGAATGGGCCTCGGGCTCTGGCTCGTGCGGCGCGTCGTGGAGATCGCTGGTGGGACGCTCGATATCGGGCCGCGGGAGCCGCGGGGGACACGCGTGACGATCCGGCTCGAGGAGGCGCGGGCGTGACGGGGGCCGAGGGAAAACCCACGCTGCTCGTGGTGGACGACGACGCCGCGTTCCGGGCCGCGCTCGGTGAAGCCCTCGAACGGCGAGGTTTTTCCGTATCGCTCGCCGAGGGCCCCCCGGCGGCGCTGTCGCTCGCCGAGCGGCAGGTCTTCGAATATGCGCTCGTCGACGTGCGAATGCCGGGCGGCAGCGGGATCGACCTCGTGCGGTCGCTCCGATCCCTCGACGAGGGGACACGAATCGTGGTGCTCACCGGATACGGCACGATCGCGAATGCGGTGGAGGCGATGCGCGCAGGGGCCTTCGATTATTTGACGAAGCCGGTGAACGCGGCGGCATGTGAGCGTGCCCTCGCGGGCCGCCCGTCCGCGGAGGGCGCGCCGGACGACGTGCCTTCGCTCGATCGCGTGGAGTGGGAGTATCTGCACCGGGTGCTGGGCGATTGCGGCGGCAATATCTCCGAGGCGGCGCGGCGGCTGCGGATGCACCGGCGTTCGCTCCAACGCAAGATTGCCAAAATGCCGCCTGTGCGCTGAACGCAGGAATTGCGGGGGCGCACGGGGCGGCGCGGCGCACGGCCGGAGCATGCTTCCGGGTTTGCAAGGTCCTGGCGCTGCCGGTAGACTGATTCGTTACGGATGAGGGAAGGCACGGTCTTCGCCGAGCGGTATGAGATCCTGCACCTCGCAGGTACCGGCGGCATGGCCGAGGTGCACCGGGCGATGGACCGGCAAACCGCGACGCCGGTCGCGCTGAAGCTCGTCTCCGACGCGAGCCCCGTGGACGACGCGCGCTTCGACCGCGAGATCGAGGCGCTCGGATCGCTCGATCACCCGGGCATCGTCCGCTACCTCGGGCACGGCACGCTCGCGAACGGCGCGCGGTACCTCGTGATGGAATGGCTCGAAGGCGAGGAGCTTGCGCGCACGCTCTCGCGCGGGCGGCTCTCGGTCGAGGACACCATCGCCCTCGCGCGGAAGGTCGCCGAGGCGCTCGCGTCGGCCCACGAAAAGCTCATCGTTCATCGCGATCTCAAGCCCGAGAACGTCTTTCTCGTGGGCGGCAGGCCCGACCAGCCGAAGCTGCTCGACTTCGGCATCGCCAAGCTCGGCCGGCACACGCGCATCACCGGAACGGACAGCATCGTCGGCACACCGGGCTTCATGGCGCCCGAGCAAGTGCGCGGCGAGGCCGAGGTAGACGCGCGGGCCGACGTCTTCGCGCTCGGCTGCCTCCTCTTCGAATGCCTCGCCGGCGTGCCCGCGTTCCCCGGCGATCACCTGCACGCGATCCTCGCGAAGGTGCTCTTCGCCGAGCCGCCGTCGCTCATGGAGCTCCGGCCCGAAATTCCGTACGAGCTCGAAGCACTCGTGATGCGCATGCTCGCGAAAGACCCGGCGGACCGGCCTCGGGATGGGCGCGCCGTGGTGGAGGAACTTCAAGCACTGGAGAGCGGCGCGGCCACGGTTCGCGCCGTCGCGCCCCCCTCGCTCCGCCCGCCCTCGCTCACGACCACCGAGCGCCGGCCCGTCGCGGCGTTGCTCATCGGGCGATCGAAACACTCGCTGCCGCCGCCGGCGCTCGGTCGATCGTTCGAAAGCCGCGAGCGGCGCGCATCGGAGCTCGATCGATCGCTGCAAGCCGAGGCCGAAGCGCGCGGGGTGCCGTGCGAGATCCTGCGCGACGGATCGCTCGCGCTCTGGACCGCGGGCGCGGGGGCGAAGGATCTGGCGGCGCGGGCGGCGCGCATCGCGATGGAGCTGCGGACGCACGGTGGCGGCCGGCCGTTTGCCCTCGCGGTCGGTTGGGGATCCCTCGCGGGGCCGAGCCCGCTCGGGGACGCGATCGACCGGGCGGCGCACGCGCTCGCGGAGCACCGCGGCGCGAGCGACGTGGAGTGCCCGATCGCGCTCGACGAGCTCACGGCGGGCCTGCTCGACGCGCGCTTCGAGGTGCAAAAGGACGGCGCGGGGTTCTCGCTGCACGGCGAGCGTGCGGCGCTGCTCGGCACACGCACGCTCCTCGGCAACCCCACGCCGTGCGTCGGGCGTGACCGCGAGCTGCGCACGCTCGCGGGCCTGTTCGAGGACTGCATCGAGGAGCCGGCCGCGCAAGCCGCGCTCGTGACGGCAGCCGCGGGCCTCGGCAAGTCGAGGCTCGCGCAGGAGTTCGTGCAGACCGCGCTGCGCGACGCGCCGCTCGCGAACGCGTGGATCTCGGGCGGAGACGCACGCCGGGCGGGCTCGGCGTTCCGGCTCGTGTCGCAGGCGCTCTGCATGGCGCTCGGCATCGCCGCCGGGGATGGGCCGAACGTACGTCGTGACAAACTCGTGGCGCGGGTGTCAGCGCGCTTTGCGGAGGGCGAGGCGCGGCGCGTGGCGCGGTTCCTCGGCGAAATCGTGGACGCGCCGTTCCCGGACGAGGACGACCTGCCGCTGCGCGCGGCGCGCGCGGACGTGCAGCTCATGGTCGACCAGATCCGCGCGGCGTTCCTCGATTTTCTCGGGGCCGAGTGCGACGCGGCGCCGGTGCTCCTCGTCCTCGAGGATGTGCAATGGGGCGACCTGCCGAGCGTCCGGCTCGTGGACGCGGCGCTGCGCACGCTCGCCGACAAACCATTTTTCGTCCTCGCCACGGCGCGCCCCGACGTGCGCGAGCGATTCCCACGGCTCTGGGAAGGGCGCCGGTTGCAGGAGATCAGCCTCACGGAGCTCGGCAAGCGGGCGAGCGAGAAGCTCGTGCGCGGGGCGCTCGGCGAGGGCGCGTCGCAAGAGGTCGTCGATCGAATCGTCCAGCGTGCGCAGGGGAATGCGTTTTACCTGGAAGAACTCATCCGCGCCGCGGCGGAAGGGCGGGACGCGGAGCTGCCGGAGACGGTGGTGGCAATGGTGCAATCACGCCTCGCCTCGCTCGACGATGAGGATCGGCGGCTGCTCCGCGCGGCGAGCGTCTTCGGGGACGTGTTCTGGGCCGGCGGCGCGCGGGCGCTGCTCGGCGAAGGCGTCAGCAAAAATGTCGTCCGCGAGCGGCTCGTGGCGCTCGAAGAGCGGGAGCTTTTGTCGTTCCGCGGCGAGAGCCGCCTCCCCGGGGAGGAGGAGGTCGCATTCCGGCACGCGCTCGTGCGCGAGGGCGCCTATACGATGCTGACCGAGGAGGATCGCGAGCTCGGCCATCGGCTCGCGGCGACGTGGCTCGAATCCCACGGCGAGACGGACCCGCTCGTCCTGGCGACCCATTTCGAACGCGGTCAGAAGCCGAGTCGCGCGGTGCGCCACCTCCTGCGCGCAGCCGAACAGGCGCATCGCGCAGGCGACGACGAGGACGCCGTTCGCCGCGCCGAGCGCGCCCTCGCCCTCGGCCCCGATCCCGAGACCGAAATCGGGCTGCTCGGCATCGTCTCCGAGGCGCGCATGTGGCAAAACCATCTGGAAGAGGCGGCGACCCACGGCGCGCGGCTCACGCGCAGGGCCCCGCCCGGCAGCGCGCCCTGGGTGCGCGGCGCGCTGGCGCAATTCACCTATGCGCTCCGCATGAAGCACGTCGACGAGTCGATCGGGATCCTCGACGCGATCGCCTCGATCGAGCCCGCGCCCGAGGTCCTCGGCACCGTGTCGCTCGCGCTCGCCATGGCCACGGTTCTGCTCCTGACGGAGGGGCGGATCGATATCGTCGAGCCCATTCAACGAAGGCTCGACGCGCTCGTCGGGCCCGCGGCCGATCGCGACCCGATGGCCCGGGCCTTCTGGCACCTCTCCTATCCGCGCTGGGAGGCGTGGATCAAGGAGAACCCGTGGGAGAGTTTGTCACGGTCGCGCGCGGCGCTCCAGGCCTTCAACGAGGCTGGTTCGCGACGCGGCGGGGTGCTCGCGCGGGTGTTCGTCGGGATGAACGAGGGGATGCTCGGGGCGAATGGGCGCGCGGCCGAGACGCTGCGGCCGGAGGCGCGGCACGACGAGGATTTTGCGATCGTGGCCTCGCTCCGGGCGCTCTTCCGGGTGCTCGCGCTCTCGGACGGAGGACGGCTCGACGAGGCGCGCGACGAGGCAATGCGGCTCTTCGCGGCCGCAAAGATGAACGGCAACGAGGCGGACGAGGCGCGCGGGCGCTGGGCGCTCGGCGAAGTGGCGCGGCGCGCGGGCCATGCCGAGGAGGCGGCGCGGCACGCGCGGGCGGCCATGGAGCTCGGCGGGGTGCTTCCGCTCGATCACGCCGCGGCGGGTGCGGTGCTCGCAAGCGCGCTGCTCGCGGAGGGGCGCGTGGACGAGGCACTCGCGGAGGCGCGCGCGTCTCATGCGCGATACGAGGCCGTGCGTGGATTCGGGTATCGCGGCGGCTTTTTGCGGGTCACGCTCGCCGAATGCCTCGACGCGGCGGGCGCGCGTGACGAGGCGCGGGCGGCGCTCCGGCTGGCGCGCGAGCGGCTCCTTCGGATCGCGGAGCGGATCCCGGACCCTGCGTATCGGCGGAGCTTCCTCGAAGACGTGCCCGAAAACGCGCGGACGCTGGAGCTCGCCCGGGCCTGGCTCGGCCCCGATGAATCGATCGGATAGGATTGGCAGGAAGTACCATTTTCAGCCCGTGACATCGATAGAACATTCCGTTACCGGATCCAGAGCAGCGCCACGCCGCCGACGGCGACCAGCGCGCCGAGGATCGCGCGCAGGCTGACGTGCTCCTTGTGGAGCAGGATGACGGCCGGAATGACGAGGACGGGGGTCGTCGCCATGATCGTGGCCGCGACGCCCGTCTCCGTGTGCTGAATGGAGAGGAGCGAGAGGGATACGCCGACAAACGGACCCGCGATCGCGCCGAGCGACGCGAATCCGAGCGCCACGCGGTCCCGGACCGCCACGGCCGTGCGTCCCCACCAGCCGACGAACGTGAACAGGAGGGAAAACCCCACAATGCCTGCAAGGATACGAATCTGCGTCGCGGCAAACGGATCGTAGGTCTTCATGCCGATCTTGCTCAGCACGAGCCCCACGGCCTGGCCCACGGCACCACCAAACGCGAGCAGGATTCCTTTGCCCGATTCCCCCTTCGGCCCGGCACCCGCGGCATTCCCATCGCCCGCTCGTTCGAGCACGACGACCGCGATGCCGACGAGCGTCACGCCCATTCCCACGATGCCGAGAACGGAGATCCGCTCGCCCAGGACGGTCCACCCGAGGACGGCGGCGATCGGCGGCGCGAGCGACATGATCAGCATCGCGACGCGCGGGCCAATGAGCAGGAAGGCCCGAAAGAGGCACATGTCGCCCAAGACGAACCCCACGAGGCCGCTCACGAAGAGCCAGCCCCACGCCTCGGCGGAGGCGTCGAGCGGCAATGGAAGGCCGCGACGAACGAAATTGTACACGCCGAGAAAAACGAACGCGAGGACGAGGCGGACGAGGTTGAGCGACAAGGAGCCCATGCGGCGCCCGGCGGCCGAGAACGCGAGCGAGCTCGCGGTCCAGCAAAGGGCCGTGCCGAGGGCCGCGAGCTCTCCGAGCGGGATGGACATGGGGAAAGAGCGCGCAAGATAACCGGCCGCGAAAGACCGGGAAAGAAGCAGCGTGGCCGAACTGCCTTCTTGGAGTCCACGCGTGACGTGCGACAATGTTGGAGATGCGGGTAGGTGTGTCGGTTGGCGAGCGCTTCGAGCTCGTACGTCTCGCAGGCCAGGGCGGCATGGGCGCCGTCTTCGAGGCCCGCGATCGCGAGACCGGCGATAAGGTCGCGATCAAGATCATGAACGGCGCGAGCGTCGAGGAGCGCGCGCGGTTCGATCGCGAGGCGCGCGTGCTCGCAGCGCTCTCGCACCCGGCCATCGTGCGTTACCTCGGCTACGGCGAGCTCGACTCCGGCGAGCCGTACCTCGTGATGGAGTGGCTCTCGGGCGAGGGCCTCGACGCGCGTATCATGCGGGAACGGCTGAGCGTCGAGGAGACGATGGCGCTCGCCGAGCGCATCGCAGGCGCGCTCGCGATCGCGCACCGGCACGGGATCGTCCACCGCGACATCAAGCCGAGCAACATCTTCCTGCGCGACGGGGACGTGCGGCGCGCGATGCTGCTCGACTTCGGGATCGCGCGGCGCGCCTCGGACCCGCACGTCGTGACGAGGACGGGCGTGTTCATGGGGACGCCCGGCTACGTGGCGCCCGAGCAAGCGCGCGGAGATCGCGCGGTGAATGCGCGCGCCGACGTGTTCGCCCTCGGCTGCGTGCTCTTCGAGAGCCTCGCAGGAAAGCCCGCGTTCACCGGGCAACACGTGGTGGCCGTGCTGGCGAAGGTGCTCTTCGAGGACGTGCCGAAGGTCTCGGCGCTCAGGCCTGGCGTGCCGCTCGCGCTCGACCTGCTCATCGCGCGGATGGTCGCGAAGCAGCCGGAAGAGAGGCTCGCGGACGGCGACGCGGTGATGGGCGCGCTCGCGCGGGTGGCGAACGACGAGTACACGAGCGAGCCGCCGCATACGCTGCGATCCAAGGGCGCGCTCGGCAGCGGCGAGCAGCGCCTCGTGAGCGTGATCCTGCTGTCGGCGCCGAAGGAGGGCCTGCCCGTCGATCCGCTGGGAGGCACGATGGACTCGGCCGGCATCGCGCCGCTCGCGGCGCTGCGCGCGGTGGCGCGGTCGTACGGGGCGCGCGTGGAGGCGCTGGTGGACGGGTCGGCAGCGCTCGTGCTGTCGGGCGCGGGCATGGCGACGGACCAGGCGACCCAAGCCGCGCGGTGCGCACTCGCGCTGCAGGCGATGGTGCCGGAGGCGCCGATGGTGCTCGTGACGGGACGAGGGGTGATCTCGCACGCGCTGCCCGTCGGAGAGGGCATCGATCGCGCGGCAAAGCTCTTGCGCGAGGAGGAGCGGCGCACGACGACGAGCGACGGTTCGGAGAGCGGGGCGCGGCGGCCGGTGCGACTCGACGAGCTGACGGCGGAGCTGCTCGAAGGGCGCTTCGTGATCGACGGGAGCGAGGAGGTGCGGTCGCTCCTCGGGGAGGCGCAAGCGCAAGAGGGATCGCGGCTCTTGCTCGGACGCGTGACGCCGTGTGTAGGCCGCGAGCGCGAGCTCTCGACGTTGCTCGCGCTCTACGAAGAGTGCGTGAGCGAGCCCGCGGCGCGCGCGGTGCTCGTGACGGGCGTGGCCGGCATCGGGAAATCGCGCATCAGGCACGAGCTCTTGCAGAAGCTCGCCGAGTCCGAGCCTCGCCCCGACATCTGGCTCGCGCAGGGGGATCCGACACGCACGGGCGCGCCCTTCGGCATGGCCGGCGAGCTCTTGCGGCGGGCTTCGTCGCTGCACGAGGAGGATCCGATCGAGGTGCGGCGGGAGAAGATCCGCGGCGCGGTGATGCGGCACCTCGGCGCGGACGCGGGGCGCGTCATGGAGCTGTACGGCGAGCTCGTGGGCGCGCCGTGGGCGGCCGAGGAGGCGAGCACGCTCCTGCGCGCGGCGCGAAAAGATCCCGTGCTGATGGGGGATCAGATCCGCCGCGGCTTCGAGGACTTCGTGAGCGCGGCGAGCGCGGCGCGGCCGGTGGTGCTGGTGCTCGAGGATCTGCACTGGGCCGACACGCCGACGGTGCAGCTCATCGACGCGGCGCTCCGTGTTTCGCGCGAGCGCTCGCTCTTCGTCCTCGCGCTCGCGCGGCCCGATGTGCACGACCGGTTCCCGGGGCTCTGGGCGGACCGCGGCATGCAGGAGATCCGGCTCGGCGAGCTGTCGCGGCGCGCGAGCGAGCGGCTCGCGCGGCACGTGCTCGGCGATGACGCGCCGCCGTCCTTGCTCACGCGTGTCGTGGCGCAGGCCGCGGGCAACCCGTTTTACCTCGAAGAGCTTTTGCGCGCGGTGGCCGAGGGCCAGGAGACCGCGCTGCCGAAGACGGTGCTCGCCATGCTGCAGGCGCGGCTCGAAGCGCTGCCAAGCGAGGCGCGCTGGCTGCTCCGCGCGGGCAGCATCTTCGGCGAGACGTTCTGGAGCGGCGGCGCGCGCGCGCTGCTCGGCGGCGAGAGCAGCGTCGTCGACGCGGGCCGCTGGATCGAGACGCTCGTCCACCGCGAACTCCTCATGCGTCGCCGCGAGAGCCGTTTCCCCGGCGAGGAGGAGCTCGCGTTCCGGCACGACCTCCTGCGTGAAGTCGCGTATGCGGCGCTGACGGAGGTCGATCGAGCGCTCGGCCACAGGCTCGCGGCGGAGTGGCTCGAAACTGCGGGCGAGCGCGACGCGATGGCCCTCGCCGAGCACTGCGAGCGCGGCGAGGATCGCGAAAAAGCCGCGGTGTGGTTCGTGCGCGCGGCGACGCAGGCCCTCAGCGCGAACGACTTCGAGGCGGTTCTCGAGCGCAGCGAACGCGCCGAGGCGTGCGGCGCGGACGGCGGGCTGCTCGGCGAGGTACGGCAAGCGCAGGCCGAGGCGCACTTCTACCGCGGCGAGCTCGCGGAGGCGGCGCGGCGGGCGCGTGAGGCGATGCAGCATCTTTCGCCCGACAGCCCGCTCTGGTTCGGCGCGGCGAGCGCGGCGGCGTGGGCCGAGAGCTCGCGCGGCGAGCGCCGCCAGCTCCTCGGGATCGCGGAGTCGATGCTCGAGCGCGCGGATCGCGAGGCCTCGCCGTTCACGCGCAGGCTCGCGGCGATGGGCTGGATCGCGCGCATGCTCCTGCGCTCCGGGCAGCGGAACGCGGCCGAGACGCTCACCGAGCGGTTCACGCAGGCGCCCGAGGAAGCACGGCACGAGCCCATCGTGCGGGCTGAGTGGGCGGCCGTCTCGGCGACGCGCGCGGTCGTCGAGGGCGACCTCGAACCCTCGTACGAATTTTTCCTCGAAGCCGCGCAGTGCTTCGAGGAGGCGAAGGTCGATCGGTTCGGCATCTCGATGCGCATCTACGCGGCGCTCGTGCTCTGTGACCTCGGCGATCATGCCCGCGCCGAGGAGGAGCTCGCCACGCTCGTCGCGCGCGCCGAGGCGCAGTGCTTGCCGATGCTCGCGGCGAGCGCGCGGCATGGTCTCGCCGAGGCGCTCGCGGCGCGCGGGGCGCTCGCCGAGGCGCGCGCGCTGCTCGAAGACATCCTGGAGACGCTCACGAACGCCGGCCTCGTGCTCTCCGCGCACGACGTGCGGCAGTTCCTCGCGCTCGTGCTCGTGCGCCAGGGCGACAGCGAGGCCGCCGAGCGCGCAGCGATCGAGGCCGTGGCGCTCGTCGACGCGCCGCCGAACCGCCGCTGCTCGTACCTCGCGACGCTGGCGCGCGTGCTGCTCGCGTGTGGCCGCCCTGCGGAGGCGCTTTCGGCGGCGGAGGAGGGCAAGCAGCTCCTCGAACAGATCGGCGCACTCCTCTCGGACGAGCCGCTCGTGCGGCTCGTGTATGCCGAGGCGCTCCACGCGAACGGCGAGCACGAGCGCGCGAAGGAAGCGCTCTCCGCGGCGCGCGCGCATCTCCTCGGCCGTGCCGAGAAGATCGGCGATCCGTCGCGGCGGGAGCGGTTCTTGCGTGCCGTTCCGGACAACGCCCGCACGCTGGAGCTCGCGGCGGCATGGCTCACCGCGTCACCGGGCGCGGCTTGACGTCGCCCGCCCGGAGCGGGCATTCTCCGGAAAGAACTTTCTTCTGCAACGTTCGGGGTGGGTCATGGAACGACGTGATTTTCTGAAGGTTGGCGTGATCGGTGGGGCGGGGACCGCGGCGACAGGCAGCCTGAGTTGCGCAGGCACGACGGGCGCGGCGGCGTCGCCTGTGGCGCTGGTCAGCCCCGAGGAAATGGATCGGTTTCTCGCGCGCCTCGATAGGGGCCTCGATTCGCTGAAGACCGGCGACAGCCCCATCACATCACTCTTCCCGAAGCTCGATACTACGGATTCGAAGGTTCAGAAGCAGGACCAACTCGTCCGCAAGACGCTCCGCTCGCTCCTCCTCGTGGGCTCGTTCAGCGATCTGCCCGAGGAGGGGCGCGCGCATCCCGGCATGCAGGCGCGCATGTGGAACGGGATGGGCGAGATGGACGAAGCGATGCTCGGCATGACGAGCGAGCTCGAAGCTTTGACGCCCACCGAACGCGCGGACATCGGCCTCCGGATGCGCAAGGATCCGGGGCTTGGGATGCGGATCGTCGAGGCGCTCGACGAGGACGCGGCCAGGGCCGGGATCTCGATGGAGCGGCGGCTGCATTTGCGTTCGATTGCGGTCGAGGCGTGCGCCCGCATGAAGCAATCGACGCCGCTGCTCATCGACGAATACGTGACGAAGGTGAACAAGGTGGCGGCTCGGCCGGTGACGGTCGCGGACTTCGAACGCCGCCTCGTCGCGCAAATGGGCGAAGAGGCATTTTTTCAGCTCCGAGAGCGCACCGAGGCCCACGCGCGGCGCTGGAACGTGGCCAGCACGGGCGCGACCGCGAATGACGGCGCGTCCCAGGGCCCTCCCGCTGCGAACCCGCATAGCCGCAGCAACACGGTGCTCGCGGTGGGCGGCATTCTCCTCGGCGTCGGCGTGCTCGCCATGGTGATCGGCGGCATCTTCGCGTCCGGCGGCGGCGTCTTCGCGGTGACCGTCGGCGCGATCCTCGGCATTGCGGGGCTCATCACGCTCATCGTCGGCGCGATCCTCCGGGCGACCGAGGACTGATCTCGCCCCGCTGCATGCTCCCGCGACCGACCGCCGAACCCCGGGAATCGGGCTTTCCGATTGCCATCACGGGAATGGGCGCCGTCTCCGCGCTCGGCGGAAGCACGTCCGCCTTGTGGTCCGCCATCGAGGAGGGCCGCGACGGGATTCGCCCGATCGAGCGATTCTCGACCGAAGGTTTTTCCGTATCGCTCGGCGGGATGGTGCCCGGCACGGGCACCGGTGATCGTTGCGTCGAATTCGCCACAGCCGCCGCGCGCGAGGCCCTCGCGCATGCGGGAGTGCAGATCGGACCGGACGGCGTCGCGGGGCGCCGCGTGGCCCTGATCCTCGGCACGAGCCTCGGCATGCACGTAGACGGCCTGCACCGCGTCGCCGCGGAGGTCTCGCGCGTCCTCGGCATCGAGGGCCCGACGCT
Source organism: Polyangium mundeleinium (assembly GCF_028369105.1). Classification (NCBI taxonomy): domain Bacteria; kingdom Pseudomonadati; phylum Myxococcota; order Polyangiales; family Polyangiaceae; genus Polyangium; species Polyangium mundeleinium. The sequence continues at coordinate 12,466,516 of NZ_JAQNDO010000001.1, forward strand.
CACCCTTTCGACGGCCTGCTCCTCCTCGACGAATGCGATCGGGCTCGGCCGGGATCTGCTCGAAGCGGGGCTCTGCGACCTCGCCCTCGCCGGCGGCACGGACGAGCTGACGCCGGAGATATTTGCCGGTTTTCACGCGCTCGGGCTGCTTTGCCTCTCGAAATGCGCGCCGTTCAGCGAGCCCGTGGGGACCACGCTGGGCGAGGGCGCGGGCTTTCTGGTGCTCGAACGTGGCGACGCGGCCCGCGCCCGCGGCGCGCGGGTGCTCGCGACGGTACTCGGGTATGGCCTCTCGGCCGACGCATACCATCCCACCACGCCCGATCCCACGGGCGCCGGCGTCGCGCGGGCGCTGCGCGGCGCGCTGCTCGATGCGAGGATGGAGGCCGACGGCATCGATTACTTCAATGCGCATGGCACGGGCACGATGACCAACGACGCCGCGGAGTTCCGCGCGATCGAACAGGTCTTCGGCGAGCGCGTGGCGCGTTTGCCCGTGAGCTCCACGAAGAGCTTCCTCGGCCACGCGCAAGGCGCGGCGGGCGTGCTCGAGCTCATCGCGACCCTCTGCGGCATGACGCAGGGCAAGGTTCCTCCCACCTTGCATTACGACAAAGCGCGGCCGCGCTCTCCGCCCGATCCGGTGGCCGCCGACCGGCCCCGCGTAGCCCGCGTCGAGCGCGCGCTTTGCAACAACTCGGCATTCGGAGGCGCGAATGCCGCCGTCATCGTGGGCAAAGCGGAGCACGTTTCGGCCGGAAAAACCCCTGCCGACTTGATGGTCCTCGGCGCCTCCGCCGTGGGACCGCATGGGATGGATCTCGACGCGCTCGGGGCCGCGCTCACCGCGAACGTCCCGCTCCGCCGCCGCGCGCCCGCATTCCGCATCGAGAGCCTCATTCCCACGGCGGACGGCCGCGGGATGGATCCTGCTTCGCGGTACCTCTCGGCCGCCGCGGCGCTCGCCCTCGCCGACGCGGGGATCACGCTGCGCGGCGCGAAACGTGATCGGGCGGGGCTCTTCGTCGGCACGACACGCGCCTCGACCGAAAGCGAACGTGAGTTCAGGGACAGCATTCGCGAGCGTGGCCTCGTGCGCCTCTCGGCCACGGCGTTCACGCGAATGGTCCTCAATGCGTCCGCGGGGACGTGCACGAAGCTCTGCGCGCTCAAGGGCCCGACCACGACGCTCACCACGGGCGACGGCAGCGGCCTCGTCGCGCTCATTTATGCCGCATTGCACCTCTCGACGCGGTCCGATGTCGACCTGATCCTCGCGGCCGGCGTCGACGAGCGCGTCTCCCTCGAATCCGATACGCACGAGGGGGAAGGGGCGGCGTGCCTCGTGCTCGGCAAGGGCCCGGCGCCGGATGCATCCAAAGCCGTGCGTCTCTCGGGATTCGGCCTCGCCGGTCCAGGCGACGTCGAGGAGGCCACGCGCTTCGCGATTGGAATGGCTGGGCTCGACGCGAGCGCCGTTTTCGTGGCGCCGAACGTCGCGCCCATCCTCGGCCCCGCGCCGGGGGCCGCAGCGATGTTCGCCTGCGCGTTCGCCGTCTCCTCGATTTTGCGAGGGACCTGGGAGCACGTGCTGGTCCCCGATCCGGGCGGCACCGCCGCGGCCGCCGTGGTCTTCAGCCGAAAAGGAGCCACATGAACCCCGAGCTTGCCCGGTACATCCAGCATCGCGAGCGTATCCTCGACAAGGTGCGCACGCTCCTCGTCGAGCGCCTGCACGTGAGCCGCGCGCCCGACGAAATCGACCCCGACGCGCCGCTCTTCGGCACGGGGCTCGGTCTGGATTCGGTGGACGCGGTCGAACTCCTGGTCAGCATGGAATCCGAGCTCGGCGTGAAGCTGCCGCACGAAGGTTTGTCGCGACCTGCCATGCGCACCGTGAATACGCTGGTCGACCTGGCCCTCGCCCACGGGAGGACGGACGATGTCGATGGATAACGAAATCCGCGCTTTGCGCACGAGCGTGGCGCTCGCCGCGGGTGATCACGTCACGTGCCTGCGCGTCGAGGGCGAAGGCGCGTACGAGGCGCTCGACCACGTCGTCGCCTGCGATCTTTTCTTGCAAGACGGCCAGATGCGCCCGAGCCTCTTGCTCGATGAGGAGGCCCGACCGTTCGCGGACATTCACGTGGCCCGGGACGACGAATCGTTCTTTTTGCTTGCCGAGGGGCCGTCGCCCGAGGAGCTCGTCGCGTTCCTGGACAAACGTTTTCCCTCGGGCGTCGAGGCGACGGTCGAGCGATGCGACGGGACGCTCCTCTCGTTGCACGGCCCTTATGCCTGGGAGCTCTGCACGACCGTGTTTGGCCCGGACGTCGGGAGCCTTCCGTATCTCGCGTTTTACCGCACCGACGACGCCGTGTTTTTCCGGTCGGGCAAGACCGGCGAGTATGGATATGATTTGCTGATTCCCACGGGCGAAGTCGAGACCGTGCGCGAGGCGCTCCTCCGGGAGGGGGCGGCGTTCGACCTCTCCCTCACCAGCCTGGCGGCGCTGGATCAATGTGGGCTCGAAAATGGCTTCTTCAACATTCGCCGCGAAGGGCGCGCCGGCCTCTCGCCGCTGGAGCTCGGCCTGCAATGGCGCGTCTCGTACCGCAAGGAATACGTGGGATCCGCCGCGCTGCGGGCGCGGCGCGAGGCGGGCGCGAAAGCGCGGGTCGTATGGGCCGTCGCCGGGGCACCCGTGGCTGAAGGGGACGAGATTTTTCTGGACGATCAGCGGATCGGCCATGTCCTCGTGTCCGGCTTTTCCGTGATCCGCGGCGAATGGGTGGCGCTCTTGCTCCTCGATCGGCCATATGCGTACGCTGGCGTCACTCGATACGAGACCCATAGCGCGGGCGAGCGCAGGCCGATCCGCACCCTCTCGGCGCCGCTCCTCAACAACCGCAGCCTGTACGTGAGCCCCCAGCGACATAGCTACCGGGCGCGGGACGAATCCAAGATGCCGCCGTTCGTATTGCCGTTATGAGTGCTCGATTCGACGACAGCACGGTGATCGTGACCGGCGCCTCGCGCGGGCTCGGCCGGAGCATCGCGACGGGATTCGGCGCCGAGGGGGCGTTTGTCTTCGTCGGATACCGGACGCGCGAGGACGAGGCGAAGGAGACGCTCCGCTCGATTGAAGAGGCCGGCGGGCGCGGCGCATTGCTTGTGATGGATGTCGCGAGCGCGGCGTCGATGAACGCGGCCGTGGAGCAGGTGCTCGCCGCGCGGGGCGCGATCGACGTGCTCGTGAACAATGCCGGCGTAGCGGCGGACGAGCTCTTCCCGCTCATGGCCGAGGAGAGCTGGGACGAGGTGATGCGCGTCAATGCGGGCGGCGCCTTCCACGGCTGCCGCGCGGTGGTGCGACCGATGATGGCGAAGCGGCGTGGCGCGATCGTCAACGTCGCCTCGGTCGCGGGCCAACATGCGAGCCCGGGGCAATCGAATTACGCAGCCTCGAAGGGCGCGATCCTCGCGTTCACACGCACGCTCGCGGCCGAGCTCGCCCCACGCGGGATCCGGGTCAATGCCGTGGTGCCGGGGCTGCTCGGCACGGGCATGGCGAAGCGCCTGGACAAACGGATCGCGGAGAAGGCGCGTACGCAGATTCCGCTCGGGCGCTTCGGGACGGGCGACGAGGTCGCGCGGGCGGTCTTGTTTCTGGCCTCGGACGAGGCATCGTACGTGATCGGGCAGGCCCTCGTGGTGGATGGGGGACTCACGTTGTGACGGTGGCGTTTCTGTTTCCCGGGCAGGGCACGAAGGGGCTCGTCGCAGCCGTGCAATTCGCGGAGAGCGAGCCGCGGGGGAAAGAAATGCTCGAACGGGCAGCGGCGGCGGCCGACATCGCGCCGAGCGAGCTCCTGGCGAAGGGCGGGCGCGCGCTCGAACGCACGGACATTCAGCAACCGGTGCTCACGGCGGTCGCGCTCTTCGTGCACGCGGAGCTTCTCGCCGCGGGGATCAAGCCCGATGTCGTGGCAGGTCACTCGCTCGGAGAGCTCCCGGCCTGGGCAGCGACAGGCGCCCTCACGCCCGAGGATGCGATTGCGATCGCGGCGCTGCGCGGACGGTTGATGGCACGGGAAGCAGAGCGGCACCCGGGGACCATGTTCGTATTCTCGGGACTCTCCGTCTTCGAGGCTGGGACGCTCAAGCGCGCGCTCGCGCGTATCGGAATCGACACGGCGGCATCGAATACGCCTGGCGAACTGGTGGTGAGCGGCGATGAGGATTCCATACGCAGCATGGAGCGTACCGTGAATGCAGCCATGGCTGTGTTTTCCAGTGGCGATTTCTGGTCCCGCGCGCGACGCTTGCCGGTTGCTGGTCCCTGGCACAGCAAGGCGATGAAAGATGCGGTTCCCGAGCTGGAAGCGGCGCTTACGCACGCGCGTCGGGGGACCATGCAGGTCCCCATGGTGCTCAATGCCACCGGAAAGCTCGCCGAGGCGGAGGCGCTCGTCCCGCGCCTGCTCGCCGGCCAGCTCGTCCATACCGTTCGCTGGACCGACGTCATGGCGACCCTCCAAGACGGCGGCGTCGCGGATTTCGTGACCATCGCTCCGGGCGCGGTCTTGCGATCGCTCGTCCGTGCGAACGTCGATGCTCATGCGCGGGTCCACGCGACCGAAAACGCGAATGACATGCAACGCACCGTGGACGCGCTGCGGTGGAGCCTCTCATGAAAACGAGCTCCCGTTTGTCCCTCGGCGCGGACGTCATCAACCTCCTGATCCCGCACCGTCGCCCCTTCTCGATGGTCGACGTGATCGAATCGTACGAGCGCGGGCCGCGACCGACCTTGCGCGCCGCGCGCCACGTGTCCGCAAACGAGCCCGTGTTCGAGGGCCATTTCCCGGGCCTGCACCTCTGGCCCGGCGTGTACACAATCGAGGGGCTCGGCCAAAGCAGTAACCTCCTCGGCATCATCGCCGCATACCAGGATGCCTGGGAAGCAAAGGGCCACGATCCGAACGACGTGATCGAGGCCCTGCAAAACCTGGCGCTCGGATATCGCCTGCAACCGGGATACAAGCCCGAGGTCTCGGCGGCGCTCATCGAGTCGCTGAAGGCGCATTCCAATTTGCACGTCGGAATGAGCGCGTCGGTGGACGTGAAGCTGCTCCAGCCGGTCTTCGCCGGGCAGCGGATCGAGTACATCGTTTCGCAATCGCATCTCATGGAAAACCTCGCGCGGTACGAGGTCGAGGCACGTGTGGAGGGGCGCACGGTGGCGAAGGGCGTGATGACCAGCACGCGCAGCATCCCGCCGCTGCCAGCGCCGATCTTCGGATGAAGGCGGTTTTCCTCGGGCTCGCCCTGCTCGTTTCATCGGGCTGCGGGCCTTCGGTGGTTTGGCTAGGCCACAGCCCCGATCGAAGCCATCACCTCGAGGTGCTGGAGAGCGCCGGCAAACAGCGAGTGCGCGTCGATGGCGTGGACGGGGCCGCGTATCTGGGCATCGGGATCGAATCGCTCGTCTGGAGCGCGGACGGCCGCCGCCTCGCCTACCCCGCGCGCCACGAAAAAGGCTGGTCGCTCGTGGTGGACGGGCGCGCAGGCCCGACGTTCGACGGCGTGGGCGAGGTCGTCCTGAGCCCCGACGGCGCGCACGTGGCTTATGCGGCGCAGCGAAGAGGCGTGTGGTTCGTGGTGCTGGACGAGAAACCCGGGCCCGCCTTCGATGCCATTCTGGAGGGCACGATGCTCTTCGGGCAGGGCGGGCGTTTCGCCTATGTCGGGAAAACCGGAGCCTCCGTGCGCGCGGTCGTCGACGGCGCCCCCGGGCCGCGCTACGACGGCATCGGCGCATTACGATTCAGCGAGGACGGGGCCGCGGCAGCGCACGTGGGGCGGCGCGGCGAGGAGGCGTTTTTCTGGATGAACGGGCGTGAATCAGCGCCCGCGGAAGCGATCGCGTACCATGCGCTCGGGCCGCGCGGGGGGCGTCATGCCTACGTGGCGAAGCGCAACGGGCAATGGCGCGTGACGGTCGACGGAATCGAATCCGCGCCGTATGCTCGTATCTCGGAGGTGCTCTTCAGCGCCGACGGCGCGCATGTAGCTTATGCGGGCCGTCGGGCGGATGGAGAGGTCCTCGTCCTCGACGCCGCGGAGGGCCCGCCGTACGAGGAAATCGCGCCCGGGAGCCTGGTCTTCGGCGCCGAGGGGGAGCGCTTGGCGTATGCGGCGCGGCGCGGTCGCGGTTGGCACATCGTCGTGAATGGGGAAGAGGGCCCGGCCTATGACGCGGTGGATCGGCCGATATTCGCGCAGCATGGGACGAAATTTGGTTATGTCGCCGCGAGCCGCGGCGCGCGATTCGTGGTGATCGACGGGCACGAGCAGAGGCCGTTTGCCTGGGCGGGAGATCTGACGTTCAGCGCCGATGGCCGATATCACGCCTATCTGGCGGATGACGGCGAGCGAATGCGGGTCGTGCAGGATGGTGCGTCGACGTCGTTCGACAGCGTGATCGCCGGGACGCTCGTTCACGCGGAGCAAGGGCCGGGCTGGGCGTGCCTCGTGGTCGACAAGGCGGCGAGGAAGCTGTTCATCGTGATCGACGGCGCGAAAAAGAGGCCGCTCGACGCAGAGGAGCTGGCAGCGGCCATGACCCAGCCGAGGTTCGAAGCGCGGTTTACGCGGGCAGAAGACGCGGAGCTTCTGCGACGGTGGGTGGCGGCGGAGCTCGTGTTGTCGAGGCGGCGGCCAGCCCCCACGCGGTGAGGCCGTCCGGCGCTTCCGTGCGTCCCGACCGCCACGCGATCTTTCCCGCTTCTCTCGCGCGCCGCGTCTCCCCTCGCCCACCCGCTGACACACGCGCCGTGTCGGTGCTAATCGTACGTTCGCCATGACGTCCCCCACCGCGAACACGCCCTCGCCGAGCACGCCTGCGGATGGCACTGCGGCTGCGCAGGAGCCCGCTCGTTACGTTCACGCCGAGGCCGAGCCCCGCTGGCAGCGCTTCTGGGAGGAGACCGGCGTCTTCCGCGCCGTTCGCCATGAAGGTCGGCCCAAGCGGTACGTGCTCGACATGTTCCCCTATCCCTCGGGCGCGGGCCTCCACGTCGGGCACCCCGAGGGCTACACGGCGACCGACATCTTCTGCCGCTACAGCCGCATGAAGGGGTTCGACGTCCTGCATCCGATGGGCTGGGACGCCTTCGGCTTGCCTGCCGAGCAGTACGCGATCCAGACCGGCACCCACCCCGCCGAGACCACGCGCAAGAACATCGACACGTTCCGGCGCCAGCTCAAGATGCTCGGCTTCAGCTACGACTGGGAGCGCGAGTTCGGCACCATCGACGAGAACTACGTCCGCTGGACCCAGTGGATCTTCGTCAAGCTCTTCGAACGCGGCCTCGCCTATCAGGACAAAGTCCTCGTCAACTGGTGCCCCGCCCTCGGCACCGTCCTCGCCAACGAGGAGGTCATCGACGGCAAGAGCGAGCGCGGCGGTCACCCCGTCGTCCGCACCCCGCTGCGCCAGTGGATGCTCCGCATCACCGCCTACGCCGACCGCCTCGCCGAGGATCTCGCCCTCCTCCAGTGGCCCGAAGGCACCGTCACCGCCCAGCGAAACTGGATCGGTCGATCCGAGGGCGCGACCATTTCGTTCGACGTCCAAGGGTTCGAGGGCGCAAAGATCGACGTGTTCACGACGCGCCCCGACACGCTGCTCGGGTGTACGTACGTCGTGCTCGCGCCCGAGCACGCGCTCGTCTCGAAGGTCACCTCGGCCGAGAACATCGACGCCGTGCGCGCGTATGTCGAGGCCACTGCACGCAAGAGTGACTTCGAACGCACCGCCGTCGTGAAGACCAAGACCGGCGTCCCCACGGGCGCGATGGCGATCCACCCGATCACCGGCGTGGCCGTGCCCATCTGGGTCGCCGACTACGTCATCGGTAGCTACGGCACGGGCGCGGTCATGGCCGTCCCGGCCCACGACGAGCGCGACTTCGCGTTCGCCAAGGCGTTCGAGCTGCCGATCATCGAGGTCGTGAGCCCCGACGGAAAGCTCCACGATTCGCTCGACGCGGCCTACGTCGACGCGGGCGTCCTCGTGCGGAGCGGCAAGTTCGACGGCCTCAAGTCCACCGATGGCAAGCGCGCCATCGTGGACGAGCTCGTCACCTTGGGCAAAGGCGCGCAGAAGGTCACGTACAAGCTGCGCGACTGGGTGTTTTCCCGGCAGCGGTACTGGGGCGAGCCGATCCCGGTCTACTTCCCCGTCGAGATGAAGGATCCGGCCGGTGACCCGCGCAAGGGCGACGAGCACGTGATCCTCTACGACAAACCCATCGCCGTCGCCGAGAGCGAGCTGCCCCTGCGCCTGCCCAACCTCGTCGATTTCCGCCCCGGCGACGACCCGCAGGGTCCGCTCGCCCGCGCGGTCGATTGGAGGTTCTTCCAGAAAGACGGGCAGTGGTACGCGCGCGAGACGAACACGATGCCGCAATGGGCGGGCTCGTGCTGGTACTACCTGCGTTTCCTCGACCCGAAGAACGACACCGAGGCGTGGAGCCAGAAGGCCTATGACGATTGGATGCCCGTCGACCTCTACGTCGGCGGCGGCGAGCACGCCGTGCTCCACCTGCTCTACGCGCGCTTTTGGCACAAGGTGCTGTTCGACATCGGCAAGGTGAAACACCCCGAGCCGTTCATGAAGCTCGTCCACCAGGGCCTCATCCTGGGCGAGGACAGCGAGAAGATGTCGAAATCGCGCGGCAACGTGGTGAACCCCGACGACATCGTGAAGGCCTACGGCGCCGATTGCCTGCGCCTCTACGAGATGTTCATGGGCCCGCTCGAAGCGGTCAAACCCTGGCAATCCGCGCAGATCCAGGGCGTCGTCCGCTTCCGCGACCGCATCTTCTCGATCCTCACGGGCCGGCCCCTGGTCGACACCATCGATGACGCCACGAAGCGCCTCGTCCACAAGACCATCAAGAAGGTCACGGAGGACATCGAGACGCTCTCGTTCAACACGGCGATCTCGGCGATGATGGTTCTCCTGAACCACCTCGGCGCACTGAAGGAGCTGCCGCGGGAGGCAGCGCGGGGTCTTTTGATCTGCGTCTCGCCGTTCGCGCCGCACGTGGCCGAGGAGGTTTGGCGCCTGTGGGGCAACGAGCGTTCGATCGCGCTCGAAGCCTGGCCCACGTTCGATCCGACGCTCTGCGTCGACGACGTGATCGAGATGGCCGTGCAGGTGAACGGCAAGGTTCGCGGCCGCGTGACGCTGCCCGTCAAGGCCAGCGAAGACGAGGCCCGTAACGCCGCGCTCACAGCCGAGGGTGTCTCGGCGTTCACGGCCGGCAAAACGTTGAAAAAGTTTATCTACGTACCCGGCAAGATCGTGAATCTCGTCGTCGCCTGAGCGTCCCATCCACACATGAAAACTGCACGCTTGCTTCCCCTCGTCCCCGCCCTCGCCTTCGCCATGCTCGCGCCGCTCGCCGCCGGCTGCTCGAGCGACCCCGTGTTCGTCCGCGGCTCGGAGGTCAAGGGGCTCGACGACCCGCCGATGAGCACCGGCATCGACAAGCGCGACATGGAGCAGCTCCTCCACGAGAACATGAAGCACCTCGTGGCCTCGCCCCTCGCCAAGGCCTGGGCCGACGCGGGCGACAAGCCCACGCTGGCGATCTTCCCGATGCTCAACGAGACGAGCCAGCACGTCGACAGCCAGCTCCAGGCAGTGCTCTCCGACGCCGAGACGTTCATGGTGAACTCGCAGCTCGTCACGGTCGTGAGCCGCGAGCGGCAGAACCAGATGATCGCCGAGGTCGAGCGGCAGAACGGCGGCCAGTTCGATCCGAACCACGCGGCCCAGTACGGCCGTCAGCTCGGCGCGAAGTACTACATGACCGGCAAGGTCTACACCTCGGACGAGCGCACGGCCGGCGGGCGGCGCGTGCAATACTTCATGTTCATGCAGGTCATCGAGACCGAGACGAGCGCGGTGCGCTGGCAAAACAAGGCGGCCTTCACGAAGGCCCTGCTCAACCAGGATTGACGTGCGCCCGCTCCTCGGCCTCCGGCGCGCGGCCAGCGTGATCACGTTCGCGCTCGGCGCACTCGCGAACGCGGGCTGCGCCGGGCACGAGGTGCGCGTGCGCGACTCGCTCATCGCGCTCGATCGCGGCTCGATGGATCAAGCGGTCGCCGCGCTCGATCGCGAGCTCGGCGTGAAGTCGCCGGGCGAGCTCCCGCCCGTCACGCGCGACGAGGCGCTGCTCCTGCTCGACCGCGGCAGCATCCACCTCGCGATGGGCAAGTACGAGCGCGCCTCGCGTGACTTCGGCGCCGCGGATCAGGCCATCGAGGTGCTCGACCTCTCGACGAGCAAAGCGGCGGACCTCGGTCGCTACGTGTTCTCGGACGACGCGGGGCCGTACAAGGCGCCTGCATACGAAAAACTCCTGCTGAACACGCTCAACATGCTGAGCTACCTCGCGCGGCACGACCTCAACGGGGCGCGCGTGGAGGCGCGGCGGCTCGCGGTGATGCAGAAGTACATCGAGAGCCAGCACGACGAGGGCGCGCTGCTCGGGCTCGGGAGTTACCTCGCAGGTTTTACGTACGAGAAGTCGAAGCAACGCGACGAGGCGCTCCTGCACTACGACGAGGCGCTCGAATACGCGCCGTACAAGTCGCTGCGGGATCCACTCCGCGCGCTGACGCGCGGGCAGAAGACGACGCACGAGGCCGTCGACGCGCTCGTGGAGGGCGCGGAGCCGCTCCCGCCCGTGGAGGAGACGGGCGAGGCAGAGCTCCTGGTCGTCGTGGGCTTCGGGCGGGTGCCGTCGAAGACGCCGGTGCGGATCCCGATCGGCATGGCGATGCAGATCGTGGGGAACGAGCTGTCGCCGATGGAGCGCAGGGAGGTCGATTCACTCGTGCTCCAGGGCGCGGTCGCGTGGATCAACTACCCCACGCTGGGCCAGGGCCGCGGGGGGTACGAGGTGCCGAAGGCGTCGCTCGGCGAGGAGATCTTGCCGATGGAGCAGGCGCTCGACGTGGAAGGCGAGGTGCGGTCGGCCTGGCACAAGCGCGAGGGGACACTCGTGCTCGCAGCGATCACGCGGCTGCTCGCGCGCACGGCAGCGAGCGTGGCCGTGGCAGGCGCGACGGCGGCGGGGATCAACGCCGCGCAGGACGATCGGCAGCGCCGCGATGGGAGTGCGGAGGCCGTGGGCATGCTGCTCGGCTTCGCCACGAGCCTGACGATGTCGGCGCTCGACACGCCCGACACGCGCTCATGGTCGACCTTGCCGGCGCGAATCGCGATCGCAAGGACGCGCGTTCCTGCGGGGAAACATGCGATCACGCTCGAAGTGCGCGGGCAGCGGAGAACGTTTGACGTCCAAGTAGACGCGGGCGGCTGGGCGCTCGTGCCGTTCTTCGTGCTGCGCTGATTCGCGGACTACTCGAAGCGACGCCCACTCGCGCAGCCGATGTTGACCGTCAGCTCGAAGGCGCCCTCGGACCAGTACTTCGTGATCGCGTCGCTCACGTAGCGGAAGCCGGCCTCGACGGCGCCCGGATCGGCTTCGAGCAGCGCGCGCATGTCGGGGAAGACGATCATCTGCGCGATCGGATCTTCCAGGAACTCCTTGCCGCTGTTGAACGCGACGCCGATGAGCTGCACGTCGACGTCGACCTCGCCGAGCCCGACCTTCTCGAGCTCCTCCGAGAGCGACTCGATCGTCGGGCGGCTCGCCGCCGCGACCTCGACGGCCTTGCCGAAATCCGCGAGGTCCTGCCGCAACGCGTACTCGCGCAACATGTCGTAAATCTCAGGGAACGAGCCGCGCACGGGCAGCGCGACGAGGCCCTGCCCGCCGACGACGAGGATGCGACGGAGCTCGGCGAGCAGCGCATACCGCGCCTGCGCGCTCACGACCGGATGCACGAGCAAGCCGTGCGTGAAGCTCGCGTCGGGCAGCGGCAAGGGCATGCCCGTCGCGAGTTCGAGGCTCACGTGCACGCCCGAAAGCTCCGACGCCTTCGCACGCGCGAGCGTGAGCGCCTCGGGCGAAGGATCGACGCCGACGATGTTCGCTTCCGGCAGCTTCTCCGCGATCATCGGCTCGACGTACCCCGTGCGGCAGCCGATGTCGGCCACGGCCGCCGGGGAGTACGGGATCACCATCTCCACCGCGGCCGTGCCGAAATTCGCGAGGTATCGCGGGATGACCGACGTATCGAAGACCGCCGCCTCCGCCCCCGTGAGCGGGGTCCCGAGACTCACGAAGCTCTCCCGTTCCCGCCGTTTTCTTCGTCCTCACCACCAACGGCTTCGAGCATCTCGAGCGCTTCCTCGGCGAGCTCGCCGATCGTGACCTCGGTCGTCGCGTCCGAGCCGTCCTCTTCGAGCTCGACCGTGCGCGTGTCGTCGACGAGCGGCTCGATGAGCCGGGCCGATGCCGGGTCGCCGATCTGCACGAGCGCCTCGATCGCAGCCGCAACCGCGTCGGCGTCGCCGTGCTTCAAGAACTGGCCGATCACCTTGGGGACGCCGGGCTCGGGGACCTCGGCGAGGATGTACGGGAGCTCAGGCAACGCGGGCGAGCCGACGGGCAGACGCCGCAGCGCGCGTTCGACGCCCAGCGCGACCTCCTTGAACCGCTCGAAGCTGAGCTCCTCGAGCTGCTCGCCCGCTGCGCGACGCGCCTCCGGGTGCTCGGACGAAAGGACGTCGATCATCGCATCGACGACCCGCGGTCCCTGGAGCTCGCCGAGCAGCGCCGCGATCCGTACGAGCCGCAGCGCGGACTCGTCTTCGTCGCTCTCCTTGAGGGCGACCGCGATCGCATCGGTGAGCACGTCGAGGAGCACACCTTCGGTTTTGTCGGCGAGCTCGTCATGCACGCGGCGAACGGTGCGCTCGGCGTCGAAGAGCGCGTTCAGAGACTTTTCGATCGAGGAGCGGTCTTGCACGAAGACAGGAGCTATCAACAGCCTCGTGCCGACGCAAGCCGCGGCGCCCATGGACGCGCGGCAGGGCCCCCCTGAACGTTCGTAGGGCCCCGTCCCCGACGGCGGCGCGGTCCTCCGCTCGAACGGCGCTTCGGCCTGGGCTATACCGAAGGGCGATGCAGCCGCTCGTCCGGGCCGCCGCCTTCGCCGCCCTGCTCGCGGCCCTCGGCGCGCTCGGGAAAACCCCCCGGGCGAAGGCGCCCGAGCCCGCGAAAGCGCCCTCCCCGGTCGCCCCGGGCGTGGCCGCGTCGTGTGGCCCGCGCACGTTGCCCGAGGGTGACGTGTGCATCCCCCTGCCCCCGCCGGGTCGGGCGCCGCAGCCGGACGGGCGCGAAGAGCTCCCGGAGGACACCACGACCGCGGCGGAGCGGAGCACGCTCGTCCCGCGCCGGCCGGAGCGGCCCGTCGCGGTCGCGGCCTATCGCTTCCCGCTGACGGCCGAGGCAGCGCCGTCGGTGCTCGCGGGGCTCGATCGACCGTTCGACCTCTCGCTCGAAGCGGGAGACGTTTCGCCCGGCCCCGGCGCCGTGCTGCTCGATGCGTCGAGCGGAGATGCGGTCGTGTCGCTGTCGCTCGAAGGGCAGGAGGGGCCGGCGGAGGTCGCGTTTGTCGGGGATATGCTCGGCGCGACGGTCGTCACGGCGCACCTCGTGCGCGACGGGGGCCGGCTGCGGCAGCTCTTGCTCGTACACGGAAACCTCGATCGGCCAAGCGAACGCGCGGTCGTTGGCGCGCCGCTCGAAGCGGGCGACGAGATCGGCTTCGTCGGCGACAGCGCCTTCCGCGGCCGCCCCGGCCTCTACCTCGAAGCGCGCCAGCTCCGCGAAGGCACGAGCCTCGGCGGCCTCGACGCCGCGCGGCTCCGGCAAGACATCGTCAGCGTCCCGATCGACGTGCGCAACGCCTTGCCCCTGCGCTGATCTCAGGGCGCCAGCTTGTAGCCGTGCCCGTACACCGTCAGGATGTGCTGCGGTTTGTCCGGGGACTTCTCGACCTTCTTGCGCAGCTTGACGATGAAGTTGTCGACGGTGCGGTTCGTGGGGGACCCCTCGACGCCCCACACCTTCTGCAGGATCTCCTCGCGCGAGACGGGCTGGCCGACGCGCTCGTAGAGCAGGCGCAGGAGCTCGACCTCGTAGAACGAGAGCGGGCTCGACTTCGAGCCGCGCGCGACCGTGTGGGTCGTCATGTTGATCTTGGCCTGCCCGATCGTGAAGACCTCGGGCGTCGGATCGCCGGGCCCGCGCGTGGTGCGCCGGAAGATGGCGCGCATGCGAGCGATGAGCTCGCCCACGCTGAAGGGCTTCGTGACGTAGTCGTCGGCGCCCGCGTCGAGGCCGCGGATCTTGTCGAGCTCCTGGCCGCGCGCCGTCAGGATGATGATCGGGATGAACGCATCCCAGCGACGCAGCTCCTCGCAGACCTTGAACCCGTTCGTGTCGGGGAGCATCAGGTCGAGCAGGATCGCCTGTGGCTTCTCCTGCCGCGCGAGCTGCACGCCCGCGTTGCCCGTGCCCGCCGAGACGACGGAGAACCCCTCGAACTCGAGCGCGTCGGTCAGGCCGAGGACGATGTGGGGCTCGTCCTCGATGATCAGGATCTTCTTTTTCGACGTCACCTCAGGGCGCCGTCTTACCACAAAACGCGACGAGGCCCGATGCCGGGCCTCGTCACGTTCCTATCTCAGGCAGTCAGCTACAGTCGAGCTCAGCCGCCGGTGTCACCCGAGCAGGTGATGAACAGCGTCGCACCCGGCTGCGCCTCGCCCGCGCCGACGAAGCGGATGATGCGCTGCTCGTTCGCCGGGCAGTCCTTGACGATCTCGACGTTGCCGGTCGGCGGCGTGGTCGTGCCGTCGACGTAGCACCAGCCGTTGACCGCCTGGCCGCCGATCTGCGGCTCTTCGCTCGAGTCGTCCTGGCAGGCCGTACGCTCCGCGTCCTTCGCCTGCGTGATCTCGCAGAAGCAGTCCCAGCCAGCCTTTGCCGCCGCCGGATCCTCCTTCGCGAGCTGAACCGCCTTCGCCTTCGGGCCCTCGGCCGGGATATCGGCGCGTGCCTTGAGCGGATCGCAGACGCAGCCGGCGCCCTGCGTGTTGCGCGCCTCGAGGATGAGGCACGGGATGTCGCCGTTGGGGCCGGGCGTGAGCGTGCGGGGCAGGCACTGGCCCTTGAGCGCGTTCTTCAGGCGGTCGATGATCGAGCCGATGGCCGGGCGATACCCGAAGTCCGGCTTGTCGAAGTCAGCGGCCTCGATCTTCGAGGGGCACACGGAGGCGACGATGCCCTGATTGCCGAGATCACGCATGACCTCGAGCGGGCGGACGCCGGGGTACGCCTTTGCGCGGACCTGGAGCGTCGGTTGGTTGTTGTGGTTCGGGTCCTGCTGGCAGAGCGGGTTGTCGTTGCCCACCTCGAAGCAGTCGCAGGCCGTGAGGTTCGTGTTCGTGCAGTCGCGCTGATCCGCAACGGGCAACGGGAAGACGCACGCGTACTGGAGGTCGTCGTTCGCGATCGTCCATTCGTGGCCGTTCAGCGGGTTCGCGTTCGGCGTCGAGGCGTCGACGAGCACGTCGCCCGTGATCGGGTTCGTACCCGTGCGCTTCTGGACCGACTCGATCATGAGCGGATCGAGGGGCTTGCCCTCCGGCGTCTTCGCGCTGCCGAGGATGACGTCCCAGGTCGAGAAGCCGCTCGCGTCGATCGGCGCGACCATCTCGTCCGCGCTCTTGAAGCCCTTCGACAGGTCGGTCTTGTCGCGGGCGATGTCCTGCCAGGGCACGCCGACGATGCCGGCGAAGAACACGAGGCCGGCGTCGCGGATGTTCGTGATGTTGTCCTGGGGGTTCAGGTCCGAGAAGATCGGGTTCGGGACGAGCTCACCCGCGCGGTTCTGGATCTCCGCGGCCGAGAACGCCTGGACGTAGCGGTCCGTCGGGTAGAGGAAGTCGATGCCGAAGCGGCGCTTCTGATCCCAGCAGCGCAGGTTGATGTCGTCTTCGTCGACGTTGAGCAGCGCCTGGCCGCCCTGCGGGTTCGTGCAGCTCGCATCGGCGGGGCAGCTCCCCGGATCCTGGCCGCACGACTTGCAGCACGGGTCATCCGGATTCGTGGCGCACTCCTGGCGCGCGCGCGGCATGCGGACGTTCGTCGCGCCGATGCGGAGCTGGCCGACGTAGTAGAACTGGCCGTACTCCTTGATGGAGCAATCGTTCTCGTCGGTGAGCATGATGATCGCGAGCAACGAGTCGGGCCGCATGAACTCGGCGCGCTGCTGCAGGAGGATGGTGTCCGTGCCGTCGGGCGTCGCGCGGTTGTTGACGACGGAGATCGTCTCGTAGGGCTCGGGGTCCGCGAGGAAGCGGTAGATGCTCTCGAGCTGGGACTCGTATCCGCAGCCGATCTGGCCCGTGCCGATGACCATGTCGCGCAGGTTCGCCTGCAGGTTCGGGATGTCCTTCTCGCCGGGCGGCGAGAGCTTCTGCTCCGGATCCCAGCCGAGGAAGCCCTTGTCCGTGCTGCCCGAGCCGTACGGATAGGTGTCGACCGACGCGCCGCCGCACTGATCGAGGCGCGAGAGCAGGTGACCCTTGTCGTTGTTCGTCGTGTTCGGCTGCGGCGAGCACTCCTTGCTGTTCGCGTCGGAGTTCGGGCAGGAGTCCGCGCCGTGGCCGCCGATGCTGGAGCTGGTGACGCCGATGTGGATGTCGAGCACCGGCTGGAACTCGCGCTTCGTGCCGGCCGGGCAGTCATCGGTCGGGTAGCCCGGCTGCACCATCGCAGGAACGCCGTCTTCGTTGATGCAGCGCGGATTCACGAGGCCCGTCACGAGGTCGGGCACCGCGGCCGCGAGGATGTTCTGCTTGTCGGCCATCGAGCGCGAGTTGTCGATGGCGAGCAGGATGTCGATCTTGTCGACCGAGCTCTGGGTGAGCCGCTCGACGATCGTCGCCGTGATACGGGGCTCGACGGTCTCGACGGGCCGATCGAGGCAGCCTGCGGCGCCAGCCGCCGTGGTGGCTACGACCATCGAGAGGGCCGCCTTGGCCGCGCGCTTCCCCAGGAAGCTTTTCTGACGCTGTAAGCCTTTCATGCTGAGCTCCTTAGCCGACCTTACGCTGGGCTCGTCCCAGAAACGGAGTTGCCGCGACGAACGAGTCCCATGCTGCCAGGCCCGTCCGTGATCGATGGCCTCGATGCTAGGGACCTCCCGGGAAGGCTGTCAATTCGAGATCCGGCCTGGGAACCGCCCAATTGCAGAAAAGCCCGCGATCAAAGGATGGGCCACGCAACAGGCGTGCCGGACCGAGCCTTCGTCCTCCGTGGAGATCCTGCTCTGCCATTTGCCAACTTAGTTGGCGCCATGGACAACGGACGAGCCGGTCCGGGACCGGGGGCGGGAGGCCGGGACGGGGCCCGAACCGAGCGCCCCAGCGCCTCGCCGCACCCCCCGCGATCCTGCTTGCGGGCGCGCGGCTCCTCTGGCTGATTGGCGCCCGATGATGCGAGTCGCCGTCGCGATGCTGCCCGAGGTGCGAGAGCTCCTCGCCGAAGATCCCGCGCAGATCGGCGCCTTGCTCGAGGAGATCCACGACGAGGACCTCGCCGACCTGCTCGGCATGCTCGAAGAGCACGAAGCGGCCCTCATCCTCAAGACGCTGAAGCCCGAGGAGGCCGCGCCGATCTTCGAGCGCCTCGACGAGGATCAGCAGGAGGCGCTCGTCGAGGAGCTCGGCGTCGAGCACGCCGCACCGATCGTCTCGGAGATGGCCGCCGACGAGCGGACCGACCTCATCGAAGCCCTGCCCGAGGAGGTCGGCGACAACCTGCTCGAGACGCTGGAGAAGGTCGATCCCGAGGCCGCCGCCGAGGTCGAAGAGCTCGCGAAGTGGCCCGAGGACAGCGCCGGCGGCCTGATGACCACCGACTACGTCTCGGTGCCGCCCACGATCACGGTCGCCGAGGCGATCGAGCGCATCCGTCAATCCTCCCAGGATGCCGAGACGATTTATTACGTCTACGTACTTTCGGACGAGGAGCGCCTGCTCGGCATCGTGTCCTTGCGTGATCTCCTGCTCGCCACGTCCACGGACCGGATCACGGACGTGATGACGGAGAACATTTTCGCGCTGAGCCCCGAGACCGATCAGGAAGAGGTCGCGCGGAAGATGGCGAAGTACGACTTCGCGGCGATGCCCGTGGTCGGCCCGGATCGAAAGCTGCTCGGCGTGATCACAGTCGACGACGTGATGGACGTGCTCACGCAGGAGCAGAACGAAGACTTGCAGCGCCTCGCCGCCGTCGAGCCGATGGCGGAGGGCTACTTCCAGACGGGGTTCTGGACGTTCATCCAGAAGCGCGCGCCCTGGCTCGCAGCGCTGCTCGTGAGCGAGTTCATCACGGGCACGGTGCTTCGGCACTACGACGAGATCATCGAGGCCGTCTCGAAGCTCGCCTACTACGTGCCGATGCTCATCTCGACAGGCGGCAACACCGGCTCGCAGTCGTCGTCGCTCATCATCCGCGGCCTCGCCGTGGGCGACGTGAAGCCGAACGACTGGAAGCGCGTCATCGTGCGCGAGATCGGCCAAGGCGTGGTGCTCGGCCTGATGCTCGCGACCATCGGCATGACGCGCATCTACCTCTGGGGCGACGGCTTTCCGCTGATGTTCACCGTCGGCTTCACGTTGCTCTTCATCGTGATCATGGGCTGCACCGTGGGCTCGATGCTGCCGCTGCTCCTGCGCAAGCTCGGCCTCGATCCAGCGACGAGCTCGACGCCGTTCATCGCCACGCTGATCGACGTGCTCGGGATCCTGATCTATCTGAACGTCGCGAAGCTCCTGCTCGCCGAGGTGATCGCGCAAGCCGCGAAGACCGTGCACTGACGAACGCCGCGCGGACGAACGAGCCGAACGGGAGCCGAAAAACGAACAATCTGATGAGGGACGCCTCTCGCTTGACGCTCGGTGCGGAACAAGGGAGACCGGAGTCCGCGCGCGGTCTGTGTCGCAAGGGTTGTAAGGAAGGACAAGTCGATGGCGGAAGGTTTCAATCGCGTCATGTTGCTCGGAAATCTGGGCGCAGATCCCGAGCTTCGGTTCACCCAGGGTGGCCAAGCCGTGCTCAACCTCCGCCTCGCCACGACCGAGAGCTACCTCGACAAAGACAAGGTCCGCCGCGAGCGCACCGACTGGCACAACGTCGTCGTGTGGGGCAAGCGCGGCGAGGCGCTGGCGAAGATCCTCGGCAAGGGAACGTCGCTCTTCGTCGAGGGCTCGCTGCGCACGTCGAGCTACGACGATCGCGACGGCAACAAGCGCTACAAGACCGAGGTCATCGCGAACAACGTGATCCTCGCCAGCCGCGGTCGCGGCGCGCCCGCCGGCGATGACATGGGCCCGCCCGCCGACTTCTCCGGCTCCGGCCCGCCCGCGCGCGGCGGCGGCGGCGGCGATTACGGCGACTTCAGTGGTGGCGGCGGCGGTGGCGGCGGTGGCGGTGGCAGCCGCGGCGGCGGTGGCGGCTACGGCGGCCCGCGCAGTGGCGGCGGCGGTGGCGGCGGCAGCCGCGGCGGTGGCGGTGGCGGTGGCGGTGGCGGCGGCGGGGGTCGTCCCGCGCCGGATCCTGGGCCTCCGCCGGATGATTTCGGCTACGACGGCGGCGACGACATCCCGTTCTGATCTCAGGGCGAAGGTCGCGGTCGCCGCGCGAGCAGCACCGCGACCAAGAGCACGCCAATCCCCAGGCCGAGCAAGGCCGCCTCCCGCGGCCGCTCGGCTGCCATCAAGATCACACGCACCAAAAAACTCGGCGGCGGCGGCGGCACCAGCGACGCGAGCTCGGCGTTCGCCACGAGCTCGGCGCAACGCTCGCCCGCACGTGGCTCCTCGCAGACGAACGTGCACAGCACTGCTTCGCGCGCGGCGCCCTCGAAGCCGAGCACGTGCCGACCTCGAAGCGTGACGGGCCTGTCGCCGCGCGTCCCCTGCCCCGTGAGCGCTTGCTCGAAGCGGCCCTCGTGCCGCGTGATGCCCTCGGCATCCCAGCGGTCGAGCGTGATCCCATCCGACGCCGCGCTCCGCGCGATCGACGTCGCCATGCCGAGCACGATCTCCTCCACGCCCGGCGCGAACCGGTCCGACGGCGCCTCCACGCACGCGACGCGCAGCCGCAGGCCCGCCTCATCCACGAAGCCACGCCGCAGCCCTACGCGCGCGCCTTTCAGGCTCGACACCTCGATCCGCGGCAGCGCCTCGGCGCGCTCTTCCACCGCGCCCGCGGGCACGCCGAAGCGCACGATGGCCCCGCCGGAGAGCGCCTCCTCGCGCCGCTCGGTCATCGCGCGCCGCTCTAGCTCTTCTTGCCCGTGGCCTTGGGCTCGTCGAGCTCACGCATCATCGCGACGAGCTCGCTCCGGATGTCGAGCAGCGCCTCGCGCATGCGGCGCGCTTGCTCCACGCTCGGATCGTCCTCGCCGGGCGGCTCGATGCCGCCCTCGCGCAGCTTGCGCCGCGCGCCCGCGATCGTGAAGCGGTGCGCGTAGAGCAGCTCCTTCACCTTGAGCAGCGTCTCCACGTCGCGGCGCGAGTAGACACGTTGCCCTTTGGCGGACTTCTGCGGCCGGATCGAGCGGAACTCGCTCTCCCAGTAACGCAGCACGTGCGTCTCGACGCCGACGATCCCGGCGACCTCTCCGATGCGGTAGTAGAGCTTCGCAGGAAGCTCTCGGCGCCCGGACAAGCCGCTCACTCCTCCGCGACGGCGGAAGCCGTGGCGCCGCTCGCCCCGGAGACACGCGGGTTCAACGCGTGCTTCAGGATCTGGCTCGCCTTGAAGGAGAGGACACGGCGCTCGGTGATCACGATCGGGTCGCCCGTCTGCGGATTCCGGCCCTGACGCTGGCGTTTGTCGCGCAGAACGAAATTGCCGAAGCCCGAGATCTTGATCTTCTCACCGCGGCCGAGGGTCTCTTTCATCGTCTCGAAGATGAGGTCGACGAGGTCTGCCGACTCCTTCTTCGAGAACCCCCCGAGCCGACCGTAGACGGCTTGTACGATTTCGGCCTTGGTCATAGACGAAGTCCCGCCCTTGCGACGCCGAGAATAAGAGCCCGGGCCGGGAATTTCCAGGGGGGAGTGATGCGGAAAGGCGAGGAGGGGCGCGGCGGAGGCGCGTGGCGGGAGGGAGGAGCGATCAGGCAGCGAGCTTGCCGACGGGCTGCTCGGCAGCCGTGGGCTCGCTCGGGCGCTCGCTCGACGCGGCGAGGAGCATGGGCGCGGCCTCGCGGCGGCGCGTCGACTGCTCGTGCGCCACGAGCATCGCCACGTAGCCGTAGCCGATCGTGAAGAGCGCTGCGAAGGGCGTGGCGAAGTAGTGGCCCGTCTGGATCGAGGCGACCGTCGAGCCGAAGGAGAGCAGGCACAGGCCCGTCTCGAGGAGCGGCAGGTCGGCGCGGGCGCGGTAGCGGCCCTTGTTGACGCCGTGCTTCGGGGTCCGGACGAACTCACCGGCCATGTGGCGCATGCCCTCGAAGACCGCCTTCGAGAGGTGCGGCGCGAGGCCCGTGCCGAGGGCGATGAGCATCGGCAGCCGCGTGAGCACGTTCGCGCGGCTCCGGCCCTGGGCCGCCTCGGCGAACATGTAGAACGCCGCGAGCGAGCCCGTCGTCGCCACGCAGAGCGGCAGATCCACGATGAGCATCGTGAGCGTGTCCGTGGCCGGCAGGAGCACGAGCGCGGGCAGGAGCAGCACGCTCAGGGTCACCATGAGCGGGTAGGCGAAGTGCGGCGTAAGGTGGAAGAGCGCCTCGATGCGCTGCGCCAGGGTGATGTTCGAGGAGAGCACGCGCTTGAGGAGCTTGCGGGCCGTCTGCACGGTGCCCTTCGCCCAGCGGTACTGCTGCGCGCGGAGGGCCGAGACATCCTCGGGCAGCTCCGACGGCGAGACCACGTCCTCGCGGTAGACGAACTTCCAGCCCGCGAGCTGCGCGCGGTACGAGAGGTCGAGGTCCTCGGTGAGCGTGTCGTGCTGCCAGCCGCCGGCCTCGTGGATCGCGTTCTTGCGCCACATGCCGCCGGTGCCGGAGAAGTTGAAGAGCAGGCCGGCGCCGTAGCGCGCGCGGTTCTCGACGAGGTGGTGGCCGTCGAGCATGAGCGCCTGCACCTTCGTGAGCACCGAGTGCTCGCGGTTCAGGTGGCCCCAGCGCGTCTGGACCATGCCGATCTTCGGGTCCGCGAAGTGACCCACGATGCTGCGAACGAACGAGGGCTGCGGGATGAAGTCCGCGTCGAAGATGGCGACGAGCTCACCCTTCGCGACCTTGAGCCCCTCGTCGAGGGCGCCCGCCTTGTAGCCGACGCGGTTCGTCCGGTGCAGGTAGACGGCGTCGATGCCGCGCTCGCGCAGGCGGTCGACGTGCGCGCGGACGAGCGCTTGCGTCTCGTCGGTCGAGTCGTCGAGGACCTGGATCTCCAGCTTGTCCGCCGGGTAGTCCATGCGCGCGGTCGCTTCGAGCAGGCGCGCGGCCACGGTGGACTCGTTGAACAGTGGGAGCTGGATCGTCACACGAGGCAGGTCTTCTTCGGCCACGTGGGGCATTTGCTTCGCGCGCTCGATCTGGCGGCGATGCCGCAGGCACAGCAGCACGAGGTGCAGCCGGTGCAGACCGTAGGCGCTGAGAGCGAGGAGGACGGCGAAGTACAGGACGACGAGCATCGTGTGGAGCATCGTGCGCGCCTCCCTCGGGCGCAAAAAAACAGCGGAACAACGAGGGAGTACCAGAGGCCGGCCGTCATAGTTGTCATGGACTTGTAAAACGTTGTCTCGGTTTGTCTCTGCTCGTCACACGCCTGCCGCAGCTCCCCCGCCCCCCGTGACAAGTCCTGACGAACCTCGACACTTCAACCCGGTGCCGGAGGACCCGCATGCCCTCGGCGCCTCGCGCTGAAAAGGCACGCGGGTTACCTTCGGCAGGTGAACGATCGATCCGTGCAGACGACCCGCGCCGCGCTCGAAGACCTCAAGACGCGACACATCGCCTTCCTGAAAGCGCGTCTCACCTCGCCCTCCGCGCGCGCCGAGTGGCAAAAGACCGTGGCCAACGTGCTCGACGAGCTTCGCTTCGCGCCGCTCGGTCAGCTCGTCGAGCCGGGCTCGCTTGCCTCGGCGCTCGATGCGGCGATCACGAAGCAGACCGTGGACGGCTCGTTGCGCCCCGCGATCGAGCGGCTCGCGCGCGAGGTGCACGGGCTGCTCCTGAAGGAGCGCGCGACGATCGGATCGTTCGTGCCGGAGCACGCGCAAAAAGGCCTCGCCGAGCTCGTCGCGCGGCCCGACGTGCTGCCGCCGAAGCTCGTGCGCGAGATCGCCGAGAGCGAGGCCGCGCGCGAGGTGATGCGCGAGGTGATGCACGACGGGCTGAAGCAGTTCTCGGAGCGCGTGAACCCCTTCGTCGCGGAGTGGGGTTTGCCCTCGCTGATGAAGAAGCTCGGGCCGTTCGGCCTCGGCGGCGTGGGCAAATCGATCGACGGGCTGCGCGTGGACTTCGAGAAGCGGCTCGATCCGGAGATCCGGAAGTTCTTGCTCGGCTTCTCGCAAAAGGCCGTGAAGAACGCCGCGGAGTCGATCCTCGCGCGCGGCAGCGAGCCGCCGTTCGTCGCGCTGCGGCAGAGGCTCGCCAGGTTTCTCCTGGAGCAACGGTTCGCCGAGGTGCTGCTCGATGTCGACGCGGCGAAGCAAGGCGCGCGCATCGGCGTCGACGTGGCGGCGCACCTCGCGGCGAACGAAGAGCTCGCGGCGCGGCGACGCGCGTTCGTGATGGCGTGGGTGAAGGAGAACGAGGCGAAGCCCGTGTCCGAGGTGTTCGCGTCGCTCGGGCTGCCGGACAGACCTCCGCGCGAGCTCGTCCTCGCCCTCGCGGACGCGACGTTCCCCGCGCTCACGGCGACGATCGCGACGCCGGCCGCGCAAGCGTGGCTCGCGTCGATCGTGACCGAGTTCTACGACGGGCTCGTGGCTTCGGATGAGGTGGGATGAACCCCTCTCCCGCGGCCGCGGGAGAGGGGTGACGGGGCGGGTGTTCAGGCCGCGCGGCGGCGGCGCGTCGCGAAGAGGAGACCCGCGACGAGGGTGAGCGTGATGGGCAGCGCGCCGCCTTGCGCAGGCGCGGTGCGGCAGCCGCAACCCTCGGTGGGCTCCGGCGTCTCCGGGGTGGTGTCCGGCGGCGGCTCGGCCTTGCACAGGCCGGCCGCGCCCGACGTCGACGTGCACACCTGACCTTCGGGGCAGCCGTTGCCGCCGTCGCCGCGGCAGCCGGGAACGCAGCGCTGATCCTCGCAGATCGTGCCGCTCGACGCGCCGCCGCAGTCCGCGTCCGTCGTGCACTCGGGCTGCGTGACATCGTCGCCCGGGAAGAGCGGGTTCGTCTCGCCTGCGTCGACCATGCCGTTCAGGTTCGCGTCCTCGGCGCCGTCGCTCTTCGAGCCGCCGTCCGTGTCCGCGACGAGCACGAGCGTCTTCGTCGCGCCGTTGTCCGCGTCCGCGGTGCACTTCTGCGCGGCCGGGTCCGTCCCCTCGCCGTCGCACGGGCGGCCCGCCTCCGTGCCGTCGGCGAGACCGTCGTTGTCCGAGTCCGCGTCCTTCACGTTGCGCCCGCCGTCGCCGTCGGTGTCGTCGCTCGGGTTCGGCTCGTCGCCGTCGGCGAGGCCGTCGTCGTCCGTGTCCGCGTCGTTCGCGCCCGTGCCGAGCGCCTTCTCGAGCGCGTCGCTCAGGCCGTCGCCGTCGGTGTCGACGACATTCGCATCATCGGACTCGTTGTTTGGATTGCCCTCGCCCGAGTCGACCACGCCGTTGAGGTTGCCGTCCTCGGAGCCGTCGCTCTTCTTGCCGCCGTCGGTGTCGCGCAAGACGGGCGAGGTCTTCGTGCCGCCGAGATCGCCGTCGGCGCGGCAATGACCGGCCGAGGCGTTCGTCGCCGGGTGCTGGCAGCCCTTGCCCGCCTCGGTGCCGTCGAAGAGCGCGTCGTTGTCGCTGTCGACGTCACGCACGTTGATGAGCCCGTCGCCGTCCGTGTCGTCGCTCGGGTTCCGCTCCTCGCCGTCGAGCAGGCCGTCGTCGTCCGAGTCCGCGTCCTTCTCGTCCGTGCCGAGCGTCTTCTCCAGCGCGTCGCCGAGGCCGTCGCCGTCGAAGTCCTTCGTCGTGTTCGCGTCGCCGGGGTTCTCGGGGTTGCCCTCGCCCGGGTCGACGGTGCCGTTCAGGTTCGCGTCCTCCGAGCCGTCGCTCTTGCCGTCGTCGTCGCTGTCGGGGTTCAGCGGATCGGTCCCCGTCTGGCCGGAGTCGGCGTCGGGCCGGCAGTGGCCGAACTGCGCGGCCGTGTCGGGATCGTTGCAGGACTTGCCGAGCTCGGTGCCGTCGAACAGGCCGTCGTCATCGCTGTCGGGGTCGAGCGCGTTGATGAGCCCGTCGCCGTCGGAGTCCTCGTCCCATTGGGGCTCCTCGCCGTCGAGCACGCCGTCGTCGTCGCTGTCGGCGTCGTTCGGGTTCGTGCCGGTCTGCTCTTCGAGGGCGTCGTACAGGCCGTCGCCGTCCGCGTCGCCGCAGCCGTTTTCGTTGTTGCCGTCGCAGTCGGTGTCCTTGTCGTCGCCGCAGATCTCGATGCTCGGCGTGCCGGGCACCGCGTTGCAGACCACGCCGTCGCCCATGGCGTTGCAGACCTTCACGCCGCTCGTGATGCACTCGCCGAGGCCTTCCATGCAGGGCTCGCCGACAGCGAAGCCGTCGTCGGGCACGCCGTTGCAGTCGTTGTCCGCGCCGTCGCACTTCTCCGGCTGGGGAGTGCTGGGGACGGCGTCGCACGTCGTGGCCTCCGGCCCGTCGCAGACGATCTTGCCGACCGCCTCGCACACGCCGTCGCCCACGATGCAGGCCACGCCGAGGCCGTAGCCCTCGTCGGTCGTGCCGTCGCAATCGTCGTCGACCCCGTTGCAGGTCTCGGTGATGCTGCCGGGCGCGACGTCGGGCACGCACTCGAGCACGCCTGCGTTGCAGTTGTTCAAACCCGTGCCGCAGACCTCGGGCAGGCCCGTCGGGCAGACCGTGCCGGACTCGGGGTTGTTGTCGTCGATCGTGTCGTTGCAGTCGTCATCGATGCCGTTGCAGACCTCGGGCATCGGCTCCTTCGCAACGGCGGTGCAAATGATGTCGGGTCCGAGGCACTGCTGGATGCCCGTACCCAGGCAGGCGCCGATGCCGATCGAGCAGGGTGTGCCGTACGCGGCGCACTCCGGCACCGTCACCGTGAGCGTGCAGTAGCCGCTGACGTTGAGCTGGTTCGTGTAAACGATCGCGAGGACCTGTGTCCCCTCCTCACCGGGGCCGGGCGTCCAGGTGAGGTTCGTCGTGAAGGGGCTCGGCTTCGTCGTGCCGGGGATGGGGTTCAGCACGCCGACCGAGCCGATCGACGTCATCTTGAGGAACGAGTTCGACGTCCCCGTGAAGCTCGTGTTCAGCGTCTGGCCCATGTCGACGACGAAGCTGTCGCTGCCCGTGCACGTCGGCACGGGCGACTGGACCATCTCGATCATGAAGTCGACCACGGCGCTGCTCTTGGCCGTCGGGTCGTTCTCGTTCGGCGACTCGAGCACCACCTGAACCGCATACGATTGGCCCGCGACGGCGCCGTTCGTGTTCCACGTGAGCGTGCAGCCCGGCGGGGTCGTGCTCGTGGTGAGCGTCGGGGCGTTGCTGTTGGCCGGAATCTGCGGGGGATTGACCGTGGCCGCGGAGCCGATCTCCGCGGCGTTGGAGAAGCGACAGGTGACTGGCGCTCCATCGGGATCGGTCGCGGGGATCTGGATCGTGCGGATCCCGTTGATCTGCATCTGGATGATCGCGGGCACCACCGAGACGGCGTTGCCCGTGTTGCCCGGCAACAAGTCGACCTTCGCCTCGACGCGGAAGTCATCGTCGGCGCCGTTCACGAGCTCCGAGATGCGGCAGCACGAGTCGAAATACGCGGTGAACGGGCCGGCCGACGCGTAGGTGTGCGTCGCGGCGTACCGGGTGACCTTGTACTCGAGGCCCGCGGCATCGACCCCGCTACCGATGATCGCGCCCGTCGTCGTGGCGTGATAGCTGCCGTCGCCGAAATTGAGCGTGGTGGAATCGACGAACGTGCTGCGCCAGGCTGTCGTAACCTCGAAGCGCACGGTGCGTGGAGCCGACACCGGGTCGGGGATGCTCCAGGTGATGTTGCCGTAGCGGAAATGCGTCGCCTCGGCGCGCCCTGCGAACACGAAGACGCAAAGCGCCGCAAGGACGGCGAGGAAGCCCTTGAATATTGACATCGGTCCTCCGGGAAGGGCGCGAACGAGGCGGGAGCCTCGGCGAAGGCGCGCCGGGGGAAGGCGGGCGCACCTCGACCCTTGGTCGAGCCTTCGACCAGGGGGCCGAATGGTCGCCTTTCCCGCCGCGCTGCGCAAGCACGGCGCTACGGACACGCACCTGTGTCCGTCGAGCCACGACGAACGCGGCGCCCCTCGCGGGGATCGATGTGCAGGACGTCAGGAAAAGTGCGCTGCAGCTTCGACGGCCGACTCGATGTGGCCAAAGCCGCGCGCAGGGCAAGCCGGGACCGCGGGGGCGAACGCCTCGACGTCGAGCAGGAGCTCCTGCCCCGCCTCCTCCGTCAGGAGCACGAGCGGCAGCCGAGGATACACCTTACGCACCTCCTCGACCTCGGCGTGCGGATGGTCCTTCGTCGCGAGCACGAGCACGTGCGGCCTGCGCGACGAGACCGCGCTCCGGGCCCCGTCCAGGGCAGAGCAGGTCGACACATCGTAATGATGCGCGGAGAGGAACGAGGCGAGATCACCGGCGTTCGTAAGGTTCTCGTCGATGACCAGGACGCGTATCGGAGCAACAGGATCCATGATGGTTCGCCCTTAGCAAAAGACGCGCCCGTGGGCCCAAGAACCGGCGAACGCGCAGAGTGCGGGTTCGGCGCGGCTACGCAGGCGGCGCTGCGCGATCGGTGCGATCACGTTTGCACACCACGTGCCGCGTCATTTCGCAGTACGAGCGAGATCGGGGAGCGCTAGCCGCCGAGGTACGCCGCGCGGACTTCTTCATTCGCCGCGAGCGCCTTCGAATCGCCGGTCATCGCGATCTCGCCGGTACGGAGCACATACGCCCGCATGCTGTATTTCAGCGCCAGGCGCGTGTTCTGCTCGACGAGCAGGATGGTCGTCCCGGCCTGCGCGACCCGGGCGATCGCCTCGAAGATGTCCGCGACGAGACGCGGCGCGATGCCGAGCGAGGGCTCGTCGAGCAGGAGCATGGAAGGCCTGGCCATCAGCGCGCGCCCAATCGCGAGCATCTGCTGCTCACCCCCCGAGAGCGTGCCGCCCTCCTGCTTCATGCGCTCGCCGAGCCGCGGGAAGAGGCGCACCACGTCTTCGAGCGTCTCGTCCATCGTCGCCCGGTTCTTGTGGTTCCAGGCGCCGATCTCCAGGTTCTCGCGCACCGTGAGGTTCGGGAAGATCGCGCGGCCCTCGGGGACGAGGGAGATGCCGAGGCTCACCATCTCCTCGGCCGGGACCCCGGCGAGATCCTTGCCGTCGTAGACGACCTTGCCCGCGGCGATCGGCAAGAGCCGCACGATCGTCTTCAGCGTCGTCGTCTTGCCCGCGCCGTTCGCGCCGATCATCGCGACGATCTCGCCGCGGCGCACCTCCAGGCTCACGCCCTTCAGCGCCTTGATGCCGCCGTACGAGACGGCGAGGTTCTCCACGACGAGCAGCGGCTTGCCGGCCTCGGCCGTGGGGGCCTTTCGCGTCGGGTGCGCGGTCTTCACGTCGAGGCCTCCTCCTCGGCCGCAGCGGCGACCGCGGCCTCGTCCGGCGTCTCTTCGCCGAGGTACGCCGCGAGGACCTTGGGGTCCTTGCGGACCTCCTCGGGCGTGCCGTGGGCGATCGTCTCGCCGTGGTCGAGCACGTGGATCTCCTCGCACACGCCCATGACCACCTGCATGTTGTGCTCGACGAGGATGACCGTCAGATCGAAGCGGTCGCGCAGCCAACGGATCTGCTTCTTCAGGCCCTCGGCCTCGCCGTAGTTCATGCCCGCGGCCGGCTCGTCGAGCAGCAGGATCTTCGGCTCGAGCATCATCGCGCGGGCGATCTCCAGCCGGCGCTGGTTGCCGTAGGAGAGCGAGGTCGAGGTCTCGTCCGCGAGTTTGTCGAGGTCGAAGATCGCGAGCAGCTCGATCGCGCGGCGCTGCATCTCGGCCTCGTCGCGGAAGAAAGCGGGCGAGCGGAGCAGCGCCGAGAACAGGCCCGAGCGCCTGCGGTTCTCGCAGGCGACGAGCACGTTCTCCAGCACGGTGAGCTGGCCGAAGAGGCGGATGTTCTGGAAGGTGCGCGCGACGCCGCGGCGCGCGATCTGCGCGGGCTTGAGCAGCGAGAGCTCCTCGCCGGCGAAGCGGATCGAGCCCGTATCCGGCTTGTAGACGCCGGTCACGAGGTTGAAGACCGTCGTCTTGCCCGCGCCGTTCGGCCCGATGAGGCCGAAGATCGAGCGCTCGGGCACCTGGAAGGTCACGCCCCCGACAGCGCGCAGGCCGCCGAAGGTCTTGGTCACGCCCTGAAGATCGAGCGCGCTCACTTGTCCCCCTTCCCGGTGAGGGGCCCGGTCTCGCTCTTCGAATCCGCCTCCACCTCGGTGCGCGCAGGCACGGGCTCGGGCGGAGCGTGGCTGACGCGCTGGCGGGGCTTGCGCCGGAAGAGCTCGCGCTCGCCGAAGATGCCCTCGGGGCGCAGGATCATGAGGCCGATCAGCACGGACGCGTAGATGACCATGCGCAGCGCGTTGAGGTCGAGCGAGGGGTAGGCCGCCTGGAGCGCCTGCACCGACTCGAAGCGCTGGAGCTGCTCGATCATCTTCACGGTGAACGTGACGAACACGCCGCCCACGATCGCGCCGGACACGCTGCCCGAGCCGCCGAGGATCACCATGGTGATCGCGTCGAACGAGTAGGCGAACGTGAACTGATCGGGCTGGACGGTCGGGTTGCCGTTGCGCATCGACGCGAGCATCGCGCCCGCGATGCCGGCCCCGGTCGCCGCGATGACGAACGAGGTCACCTTGTACCGCGTCGGATCGACGCCCACGCTGGCCGTCGCGATCTCGTCCTCGCGCAGCGCCCGGAGCGCGCGTCCCCAGCCCGAGAACTTCAGCCGCCACGCGATGATCACCGCGACCGCGGCCGCGCCGAAGATCCAGAACGGGCCGGCGTACTGAGGCACGCCGTTGCGATCCGGCCCCGCGTATCCGTTTTGCCCGCCGAGGTAGGCGAGGAACTGCGCGACCGGCCCCTCGACGTCGCCGCCCGTCTGCGCTGTCGCGATGACCAGCCGGAAGATCTCGGCGAAGCCGAGCGTGACGATCGCGAGGTAATCGCCGCGGAGCCGGAGGCTCGGCAAGCCCACGACGAAGCCGAAGAGCGCGGCCACCGCGCCCGCCGCGAGGATCGCCACGGGCATGACGAGGAACGAGTTCGAGAAGAGGATGTCGTCGACGCCGAGCGCCTTGTGGATGTGCCCCGCGACGATCGCGGCCGTGTACGCGCCGATCCCGACGAAGCCTGCGTGGCCGATCGAGAACTGCCCCGCCATCCCGTTGATGACGTTCAGCGAGAGGGCCACGACGACGTTGACCATGGCGAACAGCACGAGCTGTTGCAGGGCCGCGTCGGGCACGAGCGTGTCGAACGCGAATTCGAGCCCCACGACGGCGCCGATGAGGGCCAACGTGACCAGGATGCGGCGCAGGAGGGGGTTGGTCGACGTGGCTCGGCTCGTCCGAGCGCCGTCTCCCAGCGTCGAAGGGGACATGGGCGGTGGAAAACTCGCGCGACCGGCTCCTACGGTCAAGCAGGAGCGACGCGGGTTCTTACTTCACCACCCGCAGGTAGGGCGGCAGCTCGCGGCGCGGCTTGCGACCTGGTCCCAGCGCGGGCGCGGCCTGCGGGCGCGGAGACTCCGTCGCTTCCACGGTCTTCGGCTCTTCGGTGCTGCTCTCCGCGGCCGCGGCCGCTTCGCCCGAGGCACCTTCCTTCGCGGCGGCTTCCTCGGGAGGCGCGGCCTGCGCCGGGGCCGGATCCTCGGCGAGCGGCTTGTCCTCGGGCTCCGGAGGCGCGTCGCCGACCGCGGCGAGCCGGGGGCGCGGCTTCTTCTGCACGGGCTTCTGCGCGTCCTTCGCCTGCTGCTGCGGGGCCTGCATCTGCGCCACGACCTCGGGCGGGATGTCGGTCGGCCACATCATCCCCCGGCCGTCTTCGCCGACGAGCGCGTAGATCGCGTTCCAGGGCATGAAGCACGAGAAGGGGGCCCGATCGAACGAGAGCGTGCAGGAGATGCCCTCGTCGTCGACCTTGAGGTCGGGGATCGGGATGAACATGTTGAGCCCGATTTGCAGGACGAGCTGCGACTTTTCGAGGAAGCGCTTCGGCACCAGCACGCCCGAGCGTCGCGGGTCGAGGTGCACGTACATGCTGGGCCCCTCGAGCAGGGCGAGCGCGACCTCCTTCTTGGGCGGGAGCTTCTGGTGACCGTCGGACATCTTCTCTCCGATACCCTGTAAGCGCGCATCTCGCCAAGCCCGGAATGCGCGTCCGCAAGCCGCGCGCGCCTGCTCGGAGGCCGGCGCGCGGGCGTTTCAAGACCAAGCAGCCTCAGGCGAGGCGCAAGACCTCGGCGTACAGGGTCTCGTAGGCGGAGAGCATCTTTCCCATCCCGTAGCGTTCTTCGACGAGCGCGCGGCCGGCGGCGCCCATGCGCGCGCGATCGGGGCGCGCCCAGACGCTCCCGATCGCGTCGGCGAGCGCGGCGGGCTGTCCGGCGGGGACGAGGAGGCCGGTCTCGCCGTCGGCCACGACCTCGGGGTTGCCGCCCACCCGCGTGGCCACGATCGGCAGGCCCGCGGCCGCGGCTTCGAGGAGCGTGAGGCTCGTGCCCTCCGTGCGCGAGGCGAGCGCGAAGAGGTCGAAGCCGGGCAGGAGCGCGGCCACGTCGTCGCGGTGGCCGAGGAAGCTCACCGCGCCTTGCAGGCCGAACTTTTTGACCAGCGCTTCGAGCGAAGCGCGCTCGGCTCCGTCACCGACGAGCGTGAGCTGCGCGCCGGGGTGGCTCGTACGCACGCGCGCGAACGCCGTGATCAGCGTGGCGTGGTCCTTCTCGGCCGAGAGGCGCGCCACGCAGCCCACGTGGAGCACGCCCGCGGGCACGTCGAGCGCCTGCCTCGCGCGCGGGGCGTCGCCGGGCTTGTAGGCGCGCGTGTCGACGCCGTTGCGGATCGTCACGAGCCGCCGCGCGCTGCCGCGCTCGATCTCCAAGGCCACGCGCCGCGCGTCGTCGCTCACGGCCACGATCCGATCCGAGAGCGCCGAGGCCATGCGGTTCGCGATCACGCGCCCGAGGTCGTCCGGGTAGTTGCGCCCGTGCTTCGTGTGCACCACGCGCGGCCGCTTGCCCGTCACGCGCCGCGCGGCGAGGGCCGCGAGCGCGCCGTGCACGTGCGGGCGCGGGTTGTGCGTGTGCACGAGATCGATCCCTTCACGACCGAACAGCTCCGAGAGCTCGCCGATCACGCTTGGATCGAGCCCCTGCCCCCGCTTGAGCAGCCGGAGCGGCACGTCCATCGACGCGAGGCGCGGCGCGAGCTCGCCCGGCTCGTCGAGCGCGACCACCATGGGATCGAAGCGCGATCGATCCATGCCTTGCACGAGGTCGAGCACCACACGCTCGAGCCCGCCTGCCCGAAGGCCGAGCACCACGTGCGCGACGCGCGTGCGGGGCCTCGGCGTGGCGACGCGCGCGGCGGGCTTGTCCTCGTTCGCCTTCTTGATCGTCACGCTGCCGAGATCCACGGGCACGTCCGAGACCGTGACCCGATGTTTGCCCGCGGCGGTGAGCGGGATGTCGCGCACGAGCTCCACGGTGAGCGGCGCGTTCGCGCCGAGCACGAGCCGCAGGCGCTCGTCGACGAGCTTCGTCACCTCGGGCCCGTAGCTCGGCCCGGGCACGATGCGCAGCGTCACCGTGCGGTCGGCGCGCTGGTGGACCTGGTAGCGCTCGACCGGCAGGTCCTTGAACAGGAAGGGGATCATCTCGCCGGCGACGATGCGGCTGTCCTCGCCGATGAGCAGATCGAGCACGCGGCCCTCGACCGAGGCGAGCCGCGGCAGCCCGCGACCACACGCGCAGGCGCCGGCCTTGGCGACGGCCACGTCCTCGTTGCGGTAGCGAAGGAAGGGCATCGCGCGGTTGTAGAGATCGGTGAGGAGCACCTCGCCGGGCGTGCCCACGGGGACCGGGCGGCCTCCGCTGAAAAGCTCGACGAACACGCCCTCGGCGTGCACGTGCAGGCCCTCGTGCCGCTCGCACTCGGCGCCGATCAACATCACCTCGCGGCAGCCGTACCGATCGAAGACGGGCGCGCCGAACGCGCGCTCGATGACCTCGCGCTGCGGCTCGAAGAGCTTCTCCGCGGAGGTGATGACGCCCCGGGGCGGCGGGATCGTGATGCCGTGCTCCAGCGCGGCGCGCGCGAGGAGGAAGAGCGGCGTCGTGTAACCGACCACCACGCGCGGCGCGTAGTCGACGATCTCGCGGACCGTGTCGGCGAGCCGATCGGCGCGCAGGTGGAAGGTCGAGACGTACTTGCGCCGCCAGAACGCCTCGTGCACCGCGCGCTTCGCCGTGGCGAACCCCTTCTTCTCGCCGGGCGGACGACCCCATACGTGCAGCTCCTTCTCGCCCAGCGCCGCGCCGGCCCAGCCGTCGGCGCGCAGCGCGGCGGCGACACGACGCTCGTACGTCGGGTGATCGTACGCGAAGCGCACCGGCACGCCGGTCGAGCCTCCGGTCGCACCCTGGTGGAGCCTGCCCACGTGCGACTCGGCGACGAGCTCCTTGCTGTAGAGGCGCACGTCTTCCTTCGTCAGGATCGGGAAGGCCGCGAGGTCCGCGGGCGCCTTCACCTGGCTTGCGCGCACGCCGTACTCCGCGAAGCGACGCCGGTAGAAGGGCACGTTCGTCTCGGCGTGGTGGAGCGCTTCGAGGAGCTTTCGGAACGAGTCTTCGGCGACCTCTTCGGGCGTGCGCCACTGCGACTGTTCGAGCGCGGCGAGCGCGCGCAACGTGTCGCGCTTCCGGAGGTGGGTCTCGTACAGAGGGAACAGCACGGACTGGAACAGGCTCGCGTACATCGCACGCGAGCGTCCCCTCGAAGAGGCCTGCGTCAAGCGCGCGGATGTGCTGGATCCAGCAGGAAATCCGCCTCGATCACGCCCCGGGCGCCTTGCGTGCGTCCGGGTCTTCCAAGGCGCGCGGCGCGTCCGTCCGGGGCTCGGGTCCGAGGATCGCAACGAGCACGCCCGCGAGGATGATCCCCGCGCCGAGGAGCTCCATCCCCGTAGGTTTGGCGCCGAGGAACGCCGCGCCGATCACGAGACCGCCGAGCGTCTCGCCGGGCGACACGAGCGCCACGATCGCAGGCGGCAGCGTGCGCGCCGCGGCCTGCACCGAGGTGTGGCCGAGGATCGTCGGGACGACGGCGATCACCGCCAGGGCCACGAACGACTTCGCGGGCAAGCTCGTCACGCCGTCGAGCGCGCCGAGCGGCGGCAAGACCACGAAGACCACGAGCGCGGCGACGCCATAGATCAACGAGCCCGCGTGCCGCGCCGGCAACGCATCCTTGATCGAGCGCGCCGCCGCCACGTAAAGCCCGTACAAGGAGACCGCGCCGAGCACGAAGAGATCGCCCGCCAGCTTGTGCTCACCCGTGCCCGCCGCGCGCCCGATCACCACCGCGCCCACCGTCGCGAGGAGCACGCCGACCTGCTCGCGGCGCGTCGGCCGCACGCCGTGCACGAGGAACGCAAAGACGACCACGCTGAGCGGTTCGAGCGAGATGAGCGAGACCGCCGCAGGCAGCGACGTCGCGAAGAGGCCGACCTGGAACAGCGCGAAGTGCGCGCCGAGCATCGCCCCGCACCCGAGGATCCGAAGGCGCACCGAGGAAGGCAGCGCGCGCGCGTGGCGCACGACGCCCGCCGGATCGAACGCGAAGAGCAAAAGCGACGCGAGGAAGACCCGCCCGAACGCGATGAACAGCGGATGCGCGGGCTTCGCCACCACCGCCATCGGCGCGCTCACGGCGAAGGAGAGCCCCGCGAGCGTGACGAACAGGGCCGCGCGACCACGCCCCGCGGGTGCCGGGTTCGCTCCGTTCACAGGCTGATTTCGCCCGCCCACGACGCGGCGAACGCCGCGCGCGCCGCCGAGGTGCGGCCCTCGTTCGCGGCCTCCGCGCGACCGAGCACGATCATGAGCTTCGTCAGCGCGGCCTCCGTCGTCATGTCCCCGGCGCCGATCGCCTCCGCCCGCGCGGCCGCGACGCCGCCGTGATACCGCGCAAGATCCACGGCGCCGCGCGTCGACTGGCTGACGATCACCACGGGCACGTCCGCCGCGCGCGCCGCTTCGAGCACGGGCACGAGCGAGTTCTCCAGCCGCGGCACGTTCCCCGCGCCGAACGCCTCGATCACCATGCCGCGCACGCCCGCCGCGAGCGCGCCGTGCAGGAGCCGCGGATCGAGCCCCGGGAACGTACGCACCGCGAGCACGTGTGGTTCGAGCCGGCCGTCGAACGACGACCTCGGCCGCGGCGCGAGCACATGCGGCGCGAGGTTCACGCCGAGGCCGAGCTCCGCGAGCGGCGGGCACGCGGGTGAGCCGAAGGCCTTCATCCCCCACGCGTCGAGCTTCGTCGCGCGGCAGCCGCGGAGCAGCTCCGAGTGGAACGCGATGCCCACCTCGGGGACCCGCGTCGTCGCCAGATGGCAGGCGTCGACGAGGTTCGTTCGCGCGTCGGTGCGCACGTCCGCGAGCGGCTTCTGCGCGCCCGTGAGGATCACGGGACGATCGAGGCCGGGCAAGAGAAACGCGAGCGCGCTCGCGGTATAGGCCATCGTGTCCGTGCCGTGCACGATGACGAAGCCGTCGTACCGATCGAGCGAGGCGTGCACGGCCTTTGCGAGCTCGACCCAGTGGTGAGGTTGGAAGTCGGCCGAGTCGAGGTTGTAGAGGATCTTCGTCTCGATCTCGGCGAGCTTGCGAAGGACGGGCAGCTCCGCGACGAGGTCGCGTGTGTACACGTCGGGTTCGAGCGGCGTCGGATCGCCGCCGCGCATCATGAGCGTCCCCCCCGTGTGGATCAGCAAGAGCCGCACGGGCGCGAGCCTAGCAAACGTTCGGCGTTTGGCTCATCCGCCCGGCGAGAACATGAGGGGGTAGACCACCGTCACGATTCCGCCTTCCGGCTGCGGAAAGCTCAGGCCGTTGAAGGCGCGCACGATGCACGCGACCACGCCGCCGTCGGGCATGTCCGATCCGCCGTTGCCGACGTTCGACACCGCGCCGTCGGCCCCGATCACGAACCGCACCGAGACGCGCCCCTGGAGGTTCGGGTTGTTCCGCAGGCCGTTCTCGTAACAGAGCCGGAAGCGCCCGAAGTTCTGCCGGATGATCCGCCGCACGACCTCCGGAGGCAGCCGGCCGCTCAGAGCCATGGCGCCCCCGCGCGCTTGCGTTTGCGTCGCCTTGGACGAGGAGCGGTCGTCGTAGGCGACCGGGGCCACCGTCGGGGCTGGCTGCGGGGGCCGCTCGTAGAGCAGCCCGATCAGGCCGGTGTCGCGGGCATCTGCGGGCTCGCCTTCGCGCGCACGAGCGAACTCTTCCGCGCTCCAGCGCTCGCCCGCCGCCTGAAGCGAACGCATCCACGCCGCTTCGAGGTCCATCTCCGCGCGGTCGCGTCGTTGCCGGCGCCGCGCCCTGCTCTCGAAACCTGCGATCTCTTCGGCGTAAAGCCCCTCCATCTCCTTCTCGTCGGCGCGGCGGAGCATCTGCTGGATGAAGTACTTCTCATCGTCCGTGATGCCATCGAAGTCGTCGTCGACGATGGGCTGGAACCGCGAGGCCACGGCCACGAAGACGAGCAGATGGAGCAGCACCGAAGCGAGGTGCGAGAGCCCGAGGCGACGCGAGAGCACGGGCGCGCGGGGCGCGCGGGGCGCAGCCTCGCTGCCGGTGATCTCGATCGTGAAAGGCCCGAGGCGCACGGCGATCGTCCTGCCAGGCCCGAGCGGAACTTCGGCGGCGTCGCGGTAGACACGCGAGGGATCCGCGAGGCCACGCGCGACGGCGCGGGCGGGGGTCATCGGCTTGCCCTCGCCGTCGAACACGACACGCGCGCCCTTCGGCACGACGGCGCGCACGTCGCCGTCCCACCGCGCGAGCAGCACGGGCACGCGGGAAGCGCCCACGATCTCGGCGGGCAACACGACGTCGCAGCCCTCTTCCTCGCCCACGAACAACGGGCGCGGCGGGGAGAGCTCCACGGCGGCGAGCACGCAGTCGCTCCCCCACCGCACGACGACGTCGACGGCGCGCGCCGCGGCGCTCACCCTTGCATCCCGAAGAGGCGGATCGGAGGCCACGGAGACAGAGACCACGTCACCCTCCCGATCGTTCCAGCCGAGACCCTCATCGAGAGTACATGAGGCCGGGCATCTCAGAAAGAGATGCTCACGTGCCGCAGAGGCGACGTACGCGTCCTCGATCGGCGACGCACACACGTCACAGCCGGCGAACGAGACCTGCCGCGACGACGTGACACACGTGGCCGTCCCCCGAGGAGGTCGGGATGCGCGGCCTACACACGTGTCCGTCGACGTAAGGAGGTCGCCGCGGCCACCTGCCACGCGTGCCAGGTGCCCAAGGCAGGTCGGCGTCGCCGACGCACACACGTCACAACCGACGAACGAGATCGCCGAGGCCACCTCCCACAGGTGGAGGACGACAAAAGGAGACCGCCGAGGCCACCTTCCACGGGTGGAAGGTGGCCCCGGCGGTCAGAGAGGGGCGTTGGTTCGCGGAATCAGCCTTCAGCTGCCGGGCTGGAAGAGGATCGGGTACGTCACGGTGACGATGCCGTCCTCGGGAGCCGGGAAGCTCATCCCGTAGAACGAGCGGACCACGCAGGAGACCGCGTTCTGGTCGGGCAGATCCGACCCGCCGTTCGACACCTGCGAGACGCTGCCGTCGCGACCGATCACGAACCGCACGGCCACGCGGCCCTGGAGGTTCGGGTTCGTCCGCAGGCCCTGCTCGTAGCAGAACCGGAAGCGACCGAAGTTCTGCCGCACGGTCCGCTGGATGATCTCGGCCGGGAGACGACCGGTCGTCGTGACGCCCTGCGGACGCATGATCGGCGCGCTCGTCTTGTGCTCCTTCGGCTTGAGCTGGCGGTTGAAGCCGCCGGGGCCGCCGAGGTTCACGCCGTAGGTCCCGATGCGATCGATGCCGATGCCTTCACCCTTGCCACCACCACCCTCCTCGTGGCCCGACACGCCAAGACCACCCGAACCCGCGGCCTCGTCGATCGACGAACCCCACATGTTGCCGAGGGCGCTCCGATCGTCGCTGCCGAACGAGGTGTCGCCACCCCACTTCGCCGTGACGGCGTTCGGGTCGCCGCCGTT
The DNA here is from genome assembly GCF_028369105.1 of Polyangium mundeleinium. Taxonomy (NCBI): domain Bacteria; kingdom Pseudomonadati; phylum Myxococcota; order Polyangiales; family Polyangiaceae; genus Polyangium; species Polyangium mundeleinium. Next base: position 12,505,120 of record NZ_JAQNDO010000001.1, read on the forward strand.
CATCACGTTGAGCAGCCCGATCATGCCGAAGTTGCGCGCCTCGTCGACCGCGGCCTGCCGCGCGATCTGCGGGTCCGTGTTGTTCTTGTCCCCGGCGAGCGCGAACCGACCGTCGCTCTTGTTGCTCGTCGTGCTGCCCATCTTGCCCTCGCTGTCCTGCGCACGCGCGCCGGAGCTGCCACCGGGGGCCTTCTCGTTCGTCTCGGCGAGCTCGGGCGTCTCCTTCTTCTCCTCCTCACGCTCCGCGCTCACGTCGAGCGCGTGCTGAATGAAGTACTTGTCCTCGTCCGAGATCGCGTCCTCGTCCGTCACGCCGAGGGGCGGGAGGAAGAACGCAGCCGCCGCGAGCAAACCCGCGTGCACCGCGAGGGAGACGCCGTGCCAGGAAAGACCCTTGCCCTGCATCGCCACCGCGCCGCCCTTGACCTTGCGGCCCGCCTTCACGCTCGCGACCTGGATCACGAGCCCGCCGATCTCCACCTTCACCCGCGCGCCGAACGAGAGCGCGATCTCGACGCTGCCCGCGAGCTCCGCACACGGCATCGCGTTCGTCGCGTCGACCGGAGCACGCCGGCCCTCGGTCTCGATCGTCGCCTTCGCCGTCGCGGGCACCACGACGCGCGCCTTGCCATCCGCACCCACGAGCACGACCGGGAGCCGCGAGGCGCCGAGCGTGCCGGCGGGGATCACGAAGTCCGCGCTCTCCTCGCCGACGTGGAACGGACGAACCGGCGAGAGGTGCGCGACGTGGAGGACCGAGTCGCCCCACAGGATCATGATCTCGACCGCCTCGTCCGCGCGCTCGCACTCTTCGGCCGGGACCTCGGGGCCGCTCTTGACGAGCGCGTACGTGTACGAACCCTCGGGCGCGTCGGCAGCCACGGTCTCGGGCTCGCTCGCCTTGTCGGCGAAGAGAGCGCGGGGATCGAAGGGGCGCGCCGGGGTCGCGCCGAAAAGATCCACGGGCGCCTTGGCGACGAACGGGTTGTTCGAGTCGAGTGCCGGCTTCTTCTCGTTGCGATGATCCATGACAAACCTCTCCTGATTTCCTCCGCGCGCGGCGGGGATCGCTCTCGTGTTTCGTGAAGCTCTGCTACGCGGGCGACTCGTCGGACGCCCTCTCCAGGGCGCCCTCGCGTCTCATCCGGCGTTCAGCATCGCGTCCACGTACCTAACGACAGCCAGATCCGGGGCGGGTTCCAGAAAAGCGACATGGACCCGAAACAACGAGGATCGCAGGGAATTCGAGGCGCGGCGGCTCAGCCGGCGCGGGTCTCGGCCGGCGCGGGCGTCCGGCCGAGGAGCGCCCGGGACGACTCGATGAGGAGCGCGATCGCGAGGCCAACGAGCAGGACGCCGACGACGCCGTTCATGGTCGCCGTATTCAACGAAAAGCCACCTTCGCGGATGGCTCCGAAGGCGTGGCGGATCTGGGCGATGAGCGCCCACAAGGTCACGGTCATGACGAAGACCATGGGCACGGCCGTGTACCAGATGCGGCGCTTCTCGCGGTGGAGCCACACGGTGATCGCGAGGAGCGTGAGCGCGGCGAGGAGCTGGTTGCTCGTGCCGAAGAGCGTCCAGAAATCGAGGTAGGCGGGGCGCACGCCGGGCGCGGGCGGGCGCGCCGTGGCGACGAAGTACGCGGGCGGGAGCAAGGTGAGCGCCGCGGCGATCGCGCCGGCCTTGCGCTTCTTGCTCCAGCCGAAGAGCTCCTCGAGGACGTAACGGCCGAGGCGCGTGGAGACGTCGAGCGTGTCGAAGACGAAGGTGGAGAAGGCCATCGCGCCGAACGTGGCGGCGAAGAGGAAGTGCTCCTTGCCGAGGATCACGGTCATGAAGCGGCCGACGCCGTCGCCGTAGATCTTGCCGGGGCCCGGGAGCTTTCCTTCCGGCGCGAGGGTGATGACCGTGGTCAGCGCGATGATGGCGACGAAGGCTTCGAGCAGCATCGCGCCGTAGCCGACGGGGTGCGTGTGCGACTCCTTGGCGATCTGCTTCGAGGTCGTGCCCGAGCAGACGAGGCCGTGAAAGCCCGAGCAGGCGCCACACGCGATGGTCACGAAGAGGAACGGGAAGAGCCCGCCGAAGGGGCCGCCGGCGTCGAAGGTCTTGAACGCCGGCATGCGGATGTCGAACTCGCCGGGATACCGCAGGCCGCCGAAGAAGAGGCCGATCATGCCGGCGGCGAGCGCGAGGTAGAGGACGAATCCGCCGAGGTAGCCCCGCGGTTGCAGGAGCAGCCACACGGGCAGGAGCGAGGCGATGAAGCAGTAGACGAGGATGCCGAGGCCCCACGCGCGCTGCGGGTTCTCGAAGGGGAGCACGAACGAGGTGGAGACCTTCGTCCCGAGCCAGACGACGCCGAGCGTCGCGGGCACGAAGATGAGCGTGGTGAGCCAGAGCGGGGGTTTCCAGCGCCGGTCGACGAGGCCCATCACGATGGAGAGGCCGAGGTACATCGTGCTCGCCGCGGCGACGGCGCCGCCCGGGTTGAAGCTGAAGGTGCCGCCCTCGAACTCCTCGGTCTTGCCCACGAACGTGCTCGCCGTGATGTCGGCGAAGGCGACGATCACATAGATGAGCGCGAGCCAGATGAACGTGAGGATGAGCAGCCACGCGCGGCGGCCGAGCTGCCGCCGGACGATCTCGGCCACGCTTTCGCCGTCGTGGCGCACGCTCGCCACGAGCGCGGAGAAGTCGTGTACGGCGCCGATGAAGATCACGCCGAAGCCAATCCAGAGCACGCACGGCACCCAGCCGAACATCTGCGCGGCGAGGATCGGGCCCGCGATGGGGCCGGCCGCGGCGATGGCGCTGAAGTGCTGTCCGAGCAGGTAGAAGGGCTTCGTCGGCACGAAGTCCTCGCCGTCCGCGCGCCGCACCGCCGGCGTCTCGGAGGCGTCGTCGAGCGTGTAGTTCCTCGCGATGAGGCGGCCGTAGGAGAAGTAGCCGACGGTGAGGACGACGATGACGCCGAGCGCGAGCAGGGGCAGCACGCGGCGAGTATAAGGCCACGCCGCGCAGGTCGATGCGCGCGTTACGAGCTTCGCGCGAGGCTCGCGAGCGCTCGCTCCGCGGCACGGCGGCGCGTATCGGCCTCGTCCCGGAGCCGCCGCATCTCCGCTTCCATCGGGTTGATGCGTTGCTGCATGGCGTCGAGCTCGCTGACGTACCGCGCCCGCAGCGCCCCCTCCGGGCCCGCGTCACGCAACACGGCGAGCTGTTCGGCGATCTTTCCGTGCCGGGTGAAGATGTCGACGAGGTCGCGATCGAGCCGCACCCGCTCGGACTCGAACTGTCGCGCTTCCTCGACATTGCGGGAAAGCTCGGAGAGCACGTCGATCTGCGCGGCGTCGACCCGCCCGGACGCACGCCAGGTCTCGATCTGCCCGGGCTCGATCGACTCGTAGGCGAGGCGTGTCGTCTCGGTCCACGCCTCGCGCACCTCGATCTTCGCCTCGCCGCGCGGCGCGACCTCGACGCGGAAGCGCGTGGCGCGCGGCGTCTCCACGATCGGCATGATGCCCTCGCCGGCAAGCGTGCGGCCGTCTTTGCGCGGGACTTCGACCACGACGTCCACGACGGTCGGGTGATCGCTGCGCACGCAGAACACGTGGCGCTCCTCGACGCGCCGCTGCTCGATGAGGCCGCCCGCCTCGAAGACGAGGCCCGCGAAGGTCGTGTCCTTGCGGCTCGTGCGGTGGCAACGAACGCCGGGGTCTTTCGTGAACGAGACGCGCACGGGCGCGCCGCGCGCCGCAGCGCCGAGCGCGGACTCGCCGACGTAGCGGCCCTCGTCGTAGACCGCGCATCGGCCCTCTTCGAGGCGCACGCCGGTGTCGTTGTCGAAGCAGAGGACGAGGTCGGGGCTCGGCCCTGCGCCCTCGCGGAAGATGCGCTCCTTGCGCACGCGCACGCTCGCGGCGAGCACGGGGACCATCGCGGCGCCGCGGCGCGGGATGGAGACGGGGCCCTCGGCGACCCACTCCCTCGGCTCGGCGGCGGCCGCGGCGGCGAGCTCGGCCGCGGCCTGCTCGGTGTCCATCGTGTCGGCTTCGTCGATGCGCTCCGGCGCGCGTCCAGCGAGCGCGACGAGGGTGCCGAGCGGCGCGGCGGCGCGAATCGTGGCCGGCTGGCCGTGCGCCCTGCGCGTGCGCTCGAGCTTCGTGGCGTTCTCGGTCTCGTCGTCGCGTTGCCGATCGCCACGCCCGTACGAGTCGCTCGACGCCGCGGCGGCTTGCGCGGACGAGAGCACGAGCTCCACGTCTTCGAGGTCTTCTTCGAGCGGGTTCTGCACGAGCGCGAACGCGAAGAGCCGCGCCTCCGCGCCCGCGAGCGCGAGCCGATACGAGAGCTGGAACGGCGCCGCGGGCACGACGTAGAGCACACGCACGTCCTCCACGCGGCCCGCGAGGACCACACGCACGGCGCGACCGTCTCCGCCCGCGGACGTGCGACCGCGGTTCACGAGTACGTCGAGGCTGCCTTGCAGCGCGGGATCCGCGAGCTCGATCTGGCGCACGGACGCCATGTCGACGACCTCGATCTGCCCCGCGCCCGTGCGCAGGAGCAGCCACCTGCGTGGGCCTTGCCCGCCCGTCGTCTCCTCGAAGCCGAGCACCTCGCCCTCGATCGGCCCGTCGCTGCCCGCGACCCGCACGCGCCGACCTCGCGCGGCGTGCACGATGCCGCGCAGCGTCGTGCCCGGTTCGAAGCGAAGCTTCTTTTCGGCAAGCACGGCGTCCGGGTCTTCGGGCGCGTCGAAGGCGAGCGCGGTCGTTCGACCCTCGCCACGCTCGACCCAGACGACGAGCGACCGGAGCACCTCGCCGAGCTCGGCGCGGCCAAAGGGCAGTTCGAAGCTGCCGTCTGCACTGCCGCGCCGCTCGACGTGGGCGAGGCCCTCCTTGGAGAGGACCACGCGGCGGATGCGGGGCCCAAGGTTTCGTCCCATGCGAAGCGCAGGCTATCGCCGAAGCGCACCCCGAGAAAAGCGCGGGCGCTTGACCTGCCGCACCGGCTCGGAAACGATGCATCCATGCGTCACTTCCTCGTCGCTCTCGTCGCGCTCTCGGCCCTCCTCGCCGGCTGCTCGCACCGGGCGCCGCCCCCCGCGGCCGATCCGGGCTGCGGCTGCGCGGCACGGCAAAACCCGCCGCCGTCGCGCTAGGGACCCATGGCTGCATGCGCCGCGCCGTCGCCCATTTTGACGCGCTGAATCGAGCGCGGCGCGGCGGCGCATCGGCCTGGGGCGACGACGATGTCGGGGTTCGATGGGGGATGAGCACCCGTCGCGGGATTCGGCTACACCGCCGGAGCCATGCACATTCTGCCCGACGTCTCGGCGCGCCTCGCGCGCTTCGTGCCCACGCCCATCGACGCCGACCTCGACGTGCTCACGCCGGACGAGCGCGAGGTCCTCCTGCACCTCGTCCGCGCGTCCCTGCCGATCGACGCGATTTTCCTGCGGCAATCGTTCGCGGATGCGCCGGAGATGCGCGCGGCGCTGGCCCGCGAGACGTCGCCGCTCGCAAAGGACGCGCTCGCGTATTTCGATCTATCGGCCGGGCCCTGGGATCGGCTCGATCAGGAGCCGTTCGTGGGCGACATGCCGAGGCCGCCCGGCGCAGGGTATTACCCGGTCGACATGACGAAGGACGAGTTCGAGGCGTGGATCGCCGCGCATCCGGCCGAGGCGGACGCGCTGCGGAGCCTCTACACGCTCGTTCGGCGCGGAGAACATGGGCTCGTCACGATTCCGTATTCGACGGCGTTCCGGTCGTTCCTCGAGCCCCTCGTCGCGGAGCTCGAAAAGGCCGCGGCGGCGACGAAGGACGGCGGGCTCGCGCGGTACCTCGGCGCCGTGGTGAAGGCGCTCGGGGCGGACGAGTATTATGAGAGTGACCTCGCCTGGATGGACATGGAGAGCCGTGTGGAGGTCACGATCGGCCCGTACGAGACCTACGAGGACCGGCTCTTCGGGTACAAGGCCGCGTTCACCTCGTTCGTGACCGTGATCGACCCCTCGGCGAGCGGCACGCTCGCGCGATTGAAGTCGGAGCTGCCCGCGATGGAGCAGAACCTGCCGATCCCGGACGAGCACAAGAATCCGAACCGCGGCACCGATTCGCCGATCCGCGTGGCCGACCTCGTCTATTCGGCCGGCGACACGAGGGCCGGCGTGCAAACGCTCGCGTTCAACCTGCCGAACGACGAGCGCGTCCGCGAGGCGAAAGGGAGCAAAAACGTCCTGCTCCGCAACGTGATGAAGGCGAAATTCGAGGGGATCTTGAAGCCCATCGCAGCGCGTGTCCTCGCGCCCGAGGAGCTTTCGCGTCTCTCGGCCGATGCATTCTTCCATCACACGCTCTTGCACGAGCTCTCGCACGGGCTCGGTCCCGGCCGGATCGTCGTGGACGGCGCCTCGACCGAGGTGCGGCTCCGGCTGGAGGAGCTGCATTCGCCGTTCGAGGAGGCGAAGGCGGACGTGATGGGGATCTACAACCTCCTCTTTTTGATGGATCGCGGCGTGCTGCCGGCCGAGGGGCGCTCCGCGCTCTTCTCGACGTTCCTCGCCGGTATGTTCCGCGCGACCCGCTTCGGTATCGAGGAGGCGCACGGCAAAGGAACGGCGCTGCAGCTTCACTGGCTGATGGAGAAAGGCGTGATCCGCGAGGACACCACGAGCGGGCTCTTTTCGATCGATCACGAAAAGGTGCCCGGCGCGATCCGGGAGCTGCTGCGCGAAATCCTCCTCGTGCAAGCCCACGGCGACAAGGAAGGCGCGCGGGCCATGTTGTCGAAATACGGCGTGATGAGCGAGCCGCTCGCGCGCGCGCTCGGCAAGCTCGGCGATATCCCCGTGGACATCCGTCCGATCTATCCGGCGGCCGAGCGGCTGCTCGGCGTCACGTCATAGTTCGAGCGAAGAGGACGAGGCGCGGGGCGTTGCCTTGCGCGGCGGAGGCGGGATTTCCGGGTCGAGCGCGGCCGGATCCGCCTCCGCGGGGGGCGGCGGGATGGAGAACGGCGCATTCACGAGCGAACGCGTGCGCTCGTAAAGCGCGCGGCAAACCGCGAGCGAGGGCGGCGTCCGGCTCGCGGCGAGCGCGTGCACCTCGGCCTGGATGGCTGCATTGATGGGTGTCGCGATGCCGAGCGAGAGGCCACGGCTCGTGATTTCGCCGTTCAAGAAATCCACGGCGGGCGGGCGGCCGCGCTCCATCGCGGCGAGCATCGACGAGCGCATCTTGCGGAAGCGCGTACCGACCGCGAGCAAAATGGCGTGCTTGGCGAAGAGCGAGGGCGACGCGACGGCCACACGGTCGGCGTCGGAGAGCGCGATCCAGTCGAGATCGAGCGTGCCCGAGACCTTTTGCAGCTTCACGCCCGAGGCGCGCGCCACGAGCACGACCTCGGTCATGATCTCCAGCGTGAGGCGACGAATGAAGCGATGGCGCAAAAGCACGCCGAGCCGGTCGCCGCCGAGCGCGCCGAGCGAGGAGATCGAGCAATTGATCGCGAGCTTCGACCAGCGCGCCCCGGCCAGGTTGTCCGTGAGGATCGTCTCGCCGATCGATCCGAGCGCCTTTGCCAGCGGGAAGAGCCGGTCGTCCGGCTGCCCATCCATGCGGCCGAGCACAAATCCCCCGGGCGACGTGCGTTCGTACACGCCGGGCTCGGGCATGGACGCGCCCCACGCGACGACGCCGCCGAGCACGCGCTCCGGGCCCGCGATCCGCGCGAGCCGCGGCTCGCAAAGGCCGTTCTGGAACGTCACCATCGCGCCCGTCTCCGCGAGGTGCTGCAGCACGCCGCGCGCGGCCTCTTCCACCTGCGGCGGCTGCGTGGCGAGCAGGATGTAATCAAACGGCTCGGTGCCCGGCCCGAGCTCGGTGACCGCCCGCCCGCGCACGACGCCGGGGCTGTTTTCACCGAGGACGCGCAGGCCCTTCGTATTGATCGCGTCTGCGATCCGTGCATTCGTGGTCAGCGCCGTGACGTCGTGCCCACCTGCGAACAGGTGCGCGGCCACGAGACCACCAATTCCGCCGCATCCAACGACAAGAAAGCGCGGTCCGGAGGATCGCGCGCCGCTCGAGACGCCGTCTTGGCTCATGGGACTTTCGATTCTACATCGATTGCGGGACCGCGCGAGCCAATTCCGCAATGCCGCAACGCATTATTGTTTCGGGACGAGGACCTCGATGGCGCCAGGCACCATCTCGACCTCCAGCGGCAAGCGGCCGAGCGGCTCGCCATCGACGTCGAGAAGGAAACGATCCGCGACGTCCTCGTTCAAAAGTTCCAATTGGATGCGCTCGCAGCGGTAGTGCTTCACGTCGAGCGAGTGCACGTGCGTGCCGGTGTACATGCGCGAGGACACCATAAAAAACCGCAGGCGCGAGGCGGCGCCGAGGTCGACGACGTCGAAGAGCCCGTCGTCGGGGTGCGCCATCGGCGCGACCTGCATGCCGCTGCCGAAGTACCGGCCGTTGCAGATCGCGAAGCAGCGTGTCTCGATCGTCTCTTCGCGGGAGCTGTCCTCCCGCCATATCGTGCATTTGACGCGGCCGACGACGCTCCGCGCGAGGCCTTTCACCGAGGACGTGAAATACGCCATCGTGCCGCCGAGCGTGCGCGTCGACTCGGCCACGAGCTGATCGACGAGGCCGCTCATGCCGACGGAGAGGATGTTCACGAAGTAAGAACTTTTCCGCTCGCCCGTATGCGTCGCGTACGAGAATCGGCCGATGTCCACCGCGCGCGTCTTGCCCTCGGCGATGGCCTCGCAATAACGGTCGAGGCGGTTCTCGAAGCCGAGCGTGCGCCGGTAGTCGCCGCCGGTGCCGGCGCCGATGATGCCGAACTTGGGGAGCTTCTTGCCGGCGTCGCGCGCCTCCATGAGCCCGCAGACGACCTCGTGGATCGAGCCGTCGCCGCCGACCGAGATCACCATCCCCCGCCCCTCGTTCGCCGCCTCGCGCGCGATGTCGACCGCGTGCCGGGCGCGCTCGGTGAACACGACGTCGACGTGCCCGAGGTGACGCTCGACCGGCCCGCGCATCTTCTCGAAGAGCGCGCCCGTCTTTCCTCCCGCCGACTGGGGGTTCACGATGAGAAGCGGCTTCATCGACCTAACCCTTGCCATGACATGACCGCGCGCCACAAGATCGAACCGGCCTCGTTCTCCACTCTCATGCGCGCCGCGAAATGTTTTTCGCGCCTGCCGCCCGGTGGCGAAGGACGAGCCGAAGACACGAGCCCGCCGAACGAACAATGGTCGACCCGCGAAAAACACTAGCCGACGACGTGCAGTTCACGGGGCGGGGCCTGCACACGGGAAAACCCGTCGAGGTGCGAATCCGCCCCGTCGGGGCGGGCGACGGGCGCTTCTTCGTGCGGATGGATCTGCCGGGCGAGCCCGTGATCCGGGCCCGCGCGGCGTTCGTCACCGATACGACACGATCGACCACGCTCGCGAATGAAGGGGCGTCCGTGCGGACGCCGGAGCATTTGCTGGCAGCGCTCGCGAGGATGGGCGTGGACGACGCGCGCATCGAGATCACGGGGCCCGAGGTGCCGATCCTCGACGGCTCGGCGCTGCCGTGGGCCGAAGCGATCGCGCGGGTGGGGCTCTCGGCGGCGTACGCGCCGCGGCTCGAAACGGTGCTCGAAGCGCCGATCTGGGTGCCTTCGAACGGCGGCGCGTTCGTCGCGGCGCTCCCCGCGCCGGAATTGAGGTTTTCCTGTGGAATCGTGTTCGACGCGGCGCCGATCGGCGAGCAATGGGCCTCGCTCCTGGCCTCGCCCGAGCGATTCCTCGCGGAGGTGGCGCCGGCGCGAACGTTCGGCGTCCTCGCGGACGTGGAGGCGATGCAAGCGCGGGGGCTGCTCGCGGGCGGGAGCCTCGACGCGGCGATCGTTTGTGATGGAACGAAATGGCTGAACGGGCCGCTGCGCTTCCCGGACGAGCCCGCGCGCCATAAGCTCCTGGACTTCATGGGCGATCTAGCGCTCGTGGATCCGCTGCCGCGGGCGCATTACCTCGCGTTCAAGGCGGGACACGCGCTGCACGTGCGGCTTTCGCAGCGGCTCACGGAAGGGGGGTGACCGAGCCTCGCGTCCAGGGCGGCCCCGCGAATTCATCCTTTCCCGATGGATTCGTGCTCGCGGCCGTGTTCTCCTCGACGCCATGCGTCACACGAATCTCGCTCTTCTCCTTGTGGCCACGCTCCTCGGCTGCTCGCTCGATTCACAGCCGGCCCCTCCCACCACGAATCCGGACGCGGGCGGCGGCGGCGCCGGTGGCGACGCGGGGCACGAGCCGATGGACGCGGGGACCGATAGCCCGGCCGACGCGGAGCCCCCGCCCGATCCGGTGCCGCCCACGATGTTCGTGCCAACCGCCGCCGGGAAGGGCGGCGCCGCGGCGACGGTGGATCACCGCGGGACGTGGGCCGCGATCGAGGCGCTGAAGGCCGGCGGCAATGCGATCGACGCGGCCGTCGCCGCGGCCGCCATGCTCGGCGTGACGGATCCGTTCTCGTGCGGCGTCGGCGGCGGTGGGTTCATGCTCGTATGGCTCGCCGACAAGAAGCAAGCCGTGGTGATCGATCACCGCGAGACGACGCCGCAGGGAATGAAGCACACGGCGTATTACCAGAACGGCGCGCCCATTGCATTCAACGATCTGCTCACGAGCGGCCTCTCCGTTGGCGTGCCCGGCACGCTGCGCGGCTGGGACGAGGCGCTGCGTCGTTATGGAAAACGGTCGCTCACCGACGCGCTGAAGCTCGCCATTTTCGTGGCGAAGAAGGGGTTTGATGTCGACCCGACGTTCTTCGATCAGACGACGCGCAACCTCGATCGATTCCGGCAGATCCAGAGCACACGCGCGCTCTTCCTGAACGCGGCCGGCGACCCCTTCCCCGTCGGCTCGATCTTCACGAACCCGGACCTCGCCGCGACGTACGAGCTCATCGCGAAGAACGGCCCGGCGGTCTTTTATGATGGCGACATCGGCAAGGACATCGTCGCGACCGTGACGAGCCCGCCGTTCACGGCCGACGCGACGATCGTGCCGCGCCCGGGTTTCATGGCCCTCTCGGACCTCTCGGCCTACGAGGCGCGCGTGCGCCCCGCCGTGCAAACGACCTATCGCGGGCTCACGATCCTCGGCGTCGGTTTGCCTTCGAGCGGGGGACTCACCACGGGCATCACGCTGAACCTGCTCGACGGATTCGATCCGGCCTCGATGAGCAAATCGGACTTTTTGCACCACTGGCTCGAAGCCTCCCGGCTCGCGTATGCGGATCGCAACACGTTCATGGGGGATCCCGAGTTCGTGAACGTGCCCGTGGAGGGAATGCTCTCGGCGGCGTACACGGCCGAGCGGCGGCCCCTCATCGACCCGACGATGGCGTCGATCGAGGCAAAGCCCGCGGGCAATCCGTTCGCGCATCAGGTGGATCCGAGCGGCGCGATGCCGAAGCCGCCCGTCGGGTTCCATGCGGGGGAGTCGCCCGCCGAGCTCGATCCGGAGACCACGCACATCACGGTGGCGGATTCGTTCGGGAACCTGGTCTCCTACACCTGCACCATCGAATACGAGGGCGGCAATGGCATGGTGGTACCGGGGCGCGGGTTCTTGCTGAACAACGAGCTGACCGATTTCAACATCCCCGCCACGCCGGACACGCCGCACCCGAACGTGCTCGAACCGGGCAAACGGCCGCGCAGCAGCATGAGCCCGACGATCGTCCTGGCGAACGGCGTGCCCGTGCTGTCGCTTGGCTCGCCCGGCGGCGCGACGATCATCACGACGGTGATGCAGATCCTCGTGAATCACCTCGATTTCAAGATGCCGATCGATGAGGCGCTGGCCGCGCCGCGTGTGTCGCAGCGAAATGCACCGAACGCCACGAGCAGCGCCGAGCCGCTGTTCATGAGCTCGCCCGATGCGACGGCGCTCCAGGCCAAGGGCCACGCGTTTTCGGATGCGGGCCTCATCGGCGCGGCGACGGCGATTCGTTTGAACGAGGATGGCACGATGACAGCCGTCGCAGAGCCGGTGCGCCGCAATGGCGGGAGCGCGATGGTGCTGGAATCGAAGTGAGGGGCAGAATCGGGTGTTCTGCGGGATCCCGGGCGCCTCAGGCCTCGGGATCGCGCAGGAGATACCCCGCCATTTCGTCGATCAGCGGGATCGCGTCCGGCTCGTGCGTCTCGGCGACCTTGCGGGCCGCTTCGAGCGCGCGTTTCGCCGTCGCCACGTCGTCCGTCGCCACGCAGAGCTGCGTCGTCGCAAGCAGGACGGGCAGGAGCGCGGCCGGATCCTCGGCCTGCTCGGCGGCCACGCGGGCGCGCGGCAAAAGCTCGCGCGCCCCTTCGATGTCGCCCACGGCGAGCGCCGCGACGATCTTGTTCGAATAAAGCACGGCACGCTGGGCCGGATCCTCGGCTTGTCGCTCCAGATCCTCCGCCGACATCGCCGCGAGCCGCTCCATCTCGAACGCCTGCGCGAGCCCGGCCCGCAGCCGCCCGAGGCCCTCGACGTGCGCGGGCAGATTCGCCGCCTCGGCGTCCTTCTGCGCCTGCTCCAGCACCGCGAGCGCCTCCTCCTCCCGCCCGAGGCTCGCCAGTGCCCGCGCTTCGAGCGCGCGCGAGGGCGCGAGCAGGTCGGGCGTGCCTGCAAGCGAGGGCTGGAGCGCCTTCACGCGCGCGAGCGCGTCCTCGAATTGCCCCGCGCCGAGCTCGTTCGCGGCGAGCGACAGGACGCTGCGCGGATCGTCGATCCCTTCCTCGGACATGACAAACCTTTCTCGCGCCTTCAGCGCTCTTCCTGAGGCCGCTTTTCCGGCGGCACGTAATGGGCCACGAAGCCCTTTTTTTCGAGCCAGGCCGCGAGCAACGCGCGTCGCTTCGGCTCTTCGAGCTCCGATTCTTCGAGGCCGAGATCCACGGCGATGCTCGCCACGAGCGAGCATCGATGCTCCCCGGGCGAGAGCTTCGCCTTCTCCGTCTCCTCCTTGCAGACCCGGAACACCGTCTCGTACTTTTCGAGCGTCTTTTTGGCCACCGCTTCCTTCGAGCACCCGAAGGCGAGCATGGGCAAGACGAGGACGAGCGCGGCGAGGGCGCGCAAGGAGGGGTTTTTCATGAGGGCCGGTGGTCCTGCCGTTCGGGCGGCGGCGCACCGTACACGAGGGCGAGGGCGAACGGAAGGGCCGGCGGGATCTAGCCGCGGCGGAGAACCACGGCCGCCTGCGGTTCGAGCACGCGGAACGTGAACGACTCGGTCAGGAAGAGCTCGACCCGCTGTTTTTCGTGGTACGCGTATCCGATCGAGAGATCCTGCCCGACCGTGAGCTCGAAATCGCCGCCGCGCACGGAGAGCAGCACCGCGCCCGAGAGCGCAGGCGCCCACACGACCGGGTGATCGATGATCTGTCGCTCGATGCGCTTCAAGATCGGATACCCGTCGTCCGAGCCCGCCGCGAGCTCGTCGTATTCACGCGAGCCGGCCACGAGCACATAAGGACCCGTGACGCCGGCCGACCGGAGGACCTCTTGCGCCTGCACGACCGCAGCCGGGAATGCCGTGACATTCGGGACACGTACGGGCGCGTGCGGGCTCTTCTGCACGATGCCGTGGATGTCCCCCTCGGCATATCCATGAAAAACGGCGCCGTCCTCGACCCGCGCGATCCGCTCGGCCGCCTGCACCACCGCGGACATGTCGAGGTCGACAGCGCCACGCGCCGCCGCGTCGAGGTCCGCGAGGTCGAGCGCGATGGGCGTGCGCAATTCGAGGAGCGGTTGCGATGTGCGTTGCCCGATGGACACGCCGGGCACGGGGCCCTCGCCGAGCGGGCGGAGCCGGCCCGTATTGACGGAGGCGTATCCCCAGCCGAACGGCCCGCGGAAATCGACGAGCTTGCGCGCCGCGAGGCTCAACTGGAGCACGCGCCGCGCCTCCGCGTCGATGAGCGCGAAGGCCTCGGGCAGGATCGGAGCGAGGTCACGACGAAGCAGGTCCAGAGCCACGATTCACCTCCCCTTCAAGCTGGCAATGCCGAGCCCACGACCCGAACCGGTGCGCGGCGGCGGAGAATGCGGCGGCGATGACGACGCCCCCGCGCTCGCCCCCTCGGCTTCACCCGCTTGTTTTCTTTCCTCGCTCGCCTCGATCTCGGTGATCGGGACGTCCTTCAGCAAATGGGTGCGGATATTTTTGTCAAATAACGAATCCTGCCGGCGGATCCATTCGAGGTTCATCATCGCGTGCTCGATCTCCTCGGCACGGTTGTGCAAGAGGACGGCCTTGAGCTCCGCGTCGTTCGTGACCTCGGCGCGCTGCGCGTACCAATCGATGGCCTCGAGCTCCTCGATGAGGGACCAGATCGCTCGGTGCATGTCCCGAGCCGCAGGGGACAAGACGTCGTACGGCTCGTGATAGGTCTCGCTGCCCATGCCCTTCGGATGCCGAAGCCGGGCGCGAGTTGCGGAGTGTCGAGGGCGAAGGCCGCGCAGGCGAGCGCGGCCGGAGATCAGTAGTGAATGCGCGGCCCCTGCGCCTGGATCTGCCCGGCCCCCTGCTTGATTGCCGTCGCGAGCAGGAAGATCGATACCGGCAGGAGCACGGCCGCGAGGACGTGCATGCCCGTCGTGAGGACCTGCGTGAGCGTGAACATCGTCCCGAGCCCCATGCCGGAGAAGCGGAACGCGAAGTTCAAGAGCTGCCGCAAGATCGAGGCGAAGGCGATGAGCGCCCCCGCGCCCGCGAGGCAGAACCCCGCGGGGGCATGCACCTTCTTCACGGTGCCGAGCCCCACGGCGACGAGGCCAACCCCGAGCAGCGTCAACACGCCGACGCTCAACAGGCCGAGCAGGCCCGCTCCGATTCCGCTCACCCCGCCCATGCCCCACCGCCCTTCTGCTGCGGCCGCGTCCCCGCGAGCGTGTACGCCCCGAACGCGATCCCGCCGAAAAACACCGCGCTCGTGCCGATCGAGATCACGCTGCTGATCGCGCTCCAGATCATGATCGCGTCGAATCCGGCGTTCGCCATCATCGCGTCGACGATGAAGTCGAGCACGAGGCCAAAGAGCCGCACGCCCCCGGCGCCCGCAAAGACGAACCCTGCATTCTGGTTCACCGGCCGCACGACGACGAGCCCCAGCACGAGCACCGCGATGGCCACGAGGACATGCACCCCCGTGGCGAGGCCCCCGATCACTGACAAAAGACCGCGTTCTGCCGGGTCCATCCCATCCTCCCTCACGCCGTTTGGCGCTCCTTCGACGAACGGGCCCGACAGTACACGCGTCCGAGACACACCGCGAGGGCGAAGGCTCTCGATCGGACCGGCACGAATTTCATGCTACGACGCGCGCCGTGTCCCTCCCTGCCGGGCTCGCCGTCCTCGCGCTCGCCGTCCTGCTCGGCGGCATCGCCGCGATCTGGCGTGACCACGGGCAACGCGTCATGCCGGGGCTCGGGACGTTCGCGATGGTCGCGTCGGCCGCGGTCGCGCTCCTGCACCTCTTGCCCGAGGCCATCGCCGAGGCCGGCTGGCTGGCGCTCGGAGCTGCGGCGGCCGGCTTCCTCGTGCCGTTTTTGATCGAACGGCTCGTGCCCCAGCGGAACGCGCACGCGGACGGTCCCACGCTCGTGATGGGGTACGTCGCGGTGCTCCTGCATCAGGCTGGCGAGGGCACGGCCGTCGCCTCGCTCTCACGCGCGGGCGAGCTCCATCCGACGATCGTGCTCGCGATCGCGGGGCACACGGTGCCGCTCGCGATGGTGGTGGCGATCCAGGCGCTCGAACACGTGGCGGGGCCGAAGAGCAAGGTCGTCGCGGCGCTCTCGCTCATCGGCTGCGCGCTCTCGACCGTGGGTGGTGCCATGTCGCTCGACCTCGTGGGCGCGGCGCGGATCGCGTCGATCCGGCCGTGGCTCGTGGCCGCGGTGGCGGGGCTGCTCCTGCACGCGCTCTCGCACGCGCCGAAGATGAGCGAGGAGGGCGCGCGGAGCCGGGTGACGGAGATCGTGGCGGGGCTCGTGGGGCTCTCGCTCGCGCTCGTGAGCCTGGAGCACGACGGCTGGGTGCTCTACCTCGGCTGGCCCTTGCGGGTCCTCGGCCTCGTGGTGCTCGTCGCCGCGGTCGTCGCGAAGGGGCTCGTCACGGGCGCGCGAACGGTCGCGGAACATCCGCTGCGATCGGACGGACGAGATCCTCGGGCCGGATGAGCCACGTCGGCTCGGGGACATCTTCGATCTCGTAGAAGCCGCCGCAAAAGACCTCGTGCGGGCACGTCTCGCAGACGGCCTTTTTCACGCGGCGCTCGCGCAGGTACTCGAAGAGGTTCACCTCCTCGTTGTTCACGAAGAGCATGTGCCGTTCGAGCTTGAGCATGTCGCCGAGGAGGAACGCCTCGTAGCCGGGCATGAAGCAGAAGGGCAGGTTGATGACCTGGATCTTCATGCGATCGCGGAAGTCGTCGATGACGCGCATCGTCTCCTTCGCGGCAACGCTCGTGTCGGGGCAGACCGAGCTCGTGGCGCGGCCGAAGGGCGTGAGGAACTGGATGTTGAACCAGCGCAGGCCGAGCTCGAAGACGAGCGCGGCGACGTCGTGGAGCTTCTTGTGGTTCGACTTCGTGAGCGTGATGTTGGCCCCGAGCTCGACGCCGGGCGGCGCGAGGCGGACGAAGTTTTTCACGCCGGCGAGGGTCTGATCGAAGGCCTCGGCGACGCCCACGTTCTGCGCGTGGGTCTGCGCGTCGGGGCCGTGGATGCTCGTGAGGATCGAGGTGACGCCGGAGGTGACGAGCTTCTGCGCGTAGTCCTCGTAGCTCGACATGCGCGCGTTCGTGGTGACGTTGACGCGCTCGTAGCCGATGCGGCGGGCGAAGCCGACGAGGCGGACGAGGTTCGGGTTGAGCGTGGGTTCGCCGCCGTCGAAGTCGAGGAGCGTGACGCCGAGCTTGCGGTACTTCACGAGCAGCTCGCGCTGCCGGTCGAGGTCGCCGTCGAACTGCGTGCGCGTGCCGGTCGCGCAGAAGGTGCAGCGGTTGTTGCACTTGTAGGTGACGTTCATGATCACCTTCTTCGGGCCCTGCGAGGCGCCGATGCGTTGATCAAACGTCCACTTGAAGCGGCGAAGGTCGTCCTCGGTGAAGGCGTCGGTCTCGATCGTCGGCGCTTGCTGGAAGCGCGGGCCCCAGTCGTTCACGACGGGCAGCGCGCGGCCCTTCTTCTTGGCCTCGGCGCCGAGGCGCGTGCCAGGCAGGGGCGTGGCGAACTGGACGCTCGGGAACGCGCCCGTCTCCTCGAAGAGGTCGAGCGCGAAGGCGAGCGTGCCGTTGATGTCGCGCTTCGTCTCGCCGGGCAGGCCGATCATGAAGTGCACGAGCATCGGGAGCGCGGCCGCGTGCGCGAGCTTCGCCGCTTCTTTGATGGCGCCGAGGTCGAGCTGCTTGTCGACGACCTCATCGACGACGCGCTGCACGCCGCTCTCGGCGCTCACGCTGAGCGTGGTCATCCGGCCCTTCATGGCCTCGACGTGGCGCGGAAGGACGTAGTCGGCGCGCACGCCGTTCGGGATCTCGAAGCGCAGGTCGTGCTTTTCGAGCAGGTCGAGCACGGCGTCGAAGTGCCGCTCGTTCACGTTGACGAGCTCGTCGAGCAGGTGCACGCGACGCACGCCACGCGCGGCGAGGTCGCCGAGGAGGCGGTCGAGGTAGGCGGGGGCGTAACGGCGCTGGGTCTTTGGCCGCACGAGCTCGCCGTCTTTGCGGGCCGTGGGGTTCGAGGAGCAGTGGACGCAGCGGTAGGGGCAGCCGCGGCTCGTGAGGATCGGCGCGCTCTTTCCGTCGATCGGGAAGGCCCAGTGGGGCCGGCCGAGGCCGCGGATCGTGGCCTCGTGGAAGGCGAAGTAGGCCGGCAGATCGACGAGGTCCCACGCGGGCAAGGGCAGGTCGTCGAGGCGCGGCGGCTCCTCGGGGACGAGGGCGAAGGGCTCACGCGGCCGGCCTTGTCGTTCGAGATCGGAAAAAACCCGCGCGAGTACGTCTTCGGCCTCGTAGCGGATCAAGACGGAGACCTCGGGGTAGGCGGCGAGGATCTCGCTCGACGGGACGTCGACGACGTGCTGGCCGCTCTGGTAGAGGTCTGCCAAGACCATGGGACGATCCGGACGATGCGCGGCGAGACCAGCGAGGAGCTTCCCAAGCAGATCGTCGCGCGAGGGCGGCCGATGAAACGGCGTGTACGCGACGAGGACGGCGTCGGCCTCGGCAGAAACACGCGCGAGGACCTTGTCGAGCGGCGCGCCGAGCCGCACGTAACCCGCGTCGTCGTCGTGGCTCGCGAGCGTCGCGCCCTCCATCGCGAGCGCGTCGACGAGGTCGACCTCGAAGCCCGACGCGCAGAGGACAGCGGCCGCCTGGAGGGCGCCGAGGTCCGCGAAGTACGGGTAGTCGATGAAGTCGCGCGAGACGCGGATCGGAGGGAAGACGATCGCGATGCGAGACATCCGCCGTATCGTATAAGGGAAGGGCTCCGCATGGCGAAGGTTGTTTCCCCGAAAAAAGTGGCCGCTCTGTCCGTCGCCCTCACCTGCGCGATCACGTCGTGGGCCTCGCCGTCGAGCGCGCAGCAAGGGCCGCGCGGCGGCCGGAGCACGACGGAGGCGCAAGCCGAGGCGAAGAAGGAAGAGGCCGGGGTGCGGACGCTCGGGACGAGCGGCCTCGAAGACGAGAAAGACCCGACGTTACGCGCAGTGACGTCGGAGCGGCGGAGCAGCTTCACGTTCGGGCTCGCGATCGGCGCGTCGCTCGGCAGCGCCTCGGGGTTCCCGAACGACCCGACGAAGATCGGGCTCCTGCGGTACTACACGGACACCGGCATCGGCGCGGGCTTCGGCGCGCGCGCGTGGGCGGGCGCGGCGCTGCGGGATTTCTTGTCGTTCGGCCTGACGTTCGGAGCGGTCGGGCTCGACGCGGGCGACAAGGTGTTCTTCAGCGGGATGGTCGGGTTTCACACGGAGATCTTCCCGCTCTACACGCTCGGCGGGTCGCTGCGTGATCTCGGGCTGATGGTGGAGACGGGCGTAGGGACGGCGATCGTGACGCCGGCCGACGATCAGGACACGCTGCTCGTCGACGGAGGTTTGACCTCGGCGCTCGGGCTCGGGGTGTTTTACGAGGGATTCCGGCTCGGATCGAAGGTCGGAATGGGGCCGTATCTGGCGTACGATTACATGTACGGAACGTCGATCCGCGGCGGGGCCTTCGTGCTCGGGTGGCGGACGGCGCTTTATCCGCGGCACAAGTGATCCCGCCGGCGCGGATTCAAACCCCCACGAACACCTCGTCCCACTCCTCCTCGCCGAGCAGCCATTCGAGCGCCTTGCGTCGCTCCAGGATGACGTTCGGCTGGACCTTGCCCGGCAAGCCCATTCGCTTGCGCGCGGCGATCTCGAGGCCGCGGTGCAAGCAGCGGGCGAGGTCGCAAGCGGAGAGGACCTCCTCGTGGCGGCGCAATCGGCTGCGCTTGCGCAAGGCGCGCACGTCGCGGGCGTCGTCGAGCTCGCCGAAGATCATGGCGAGCTCGGGGCCACAAATGCGCGAATAATCGAGGGCCCGGAAGAGCGAGGACGCCCAGCCGAGTGCCCATAACGCCTCCATGCGGTCGAGCAGGCCCGCAGGCACATCCTCGGCGCGTCCTTCGAGGACACGCGCCTCCGAGGGCGAGAGCGAGCCCGTGATGCCGATTTCGGAGACCCAATCGGAGGCGATTTCGGGCGGCATGCCGGAGGCGCACGCGATCACCGCGTCGAGCGCGAGCATGCGGTCGACGACCTCGTCCTTGTCCCGTAAAACCCCGCGGTCCGTGAGCAGCGGCAAGCTCACGTCGACCGGATACCCGAGCCGCCGCGCCATGAAGAGCGAGCGCTGGCGGATCATGCGCAGCGCCTCGCCATCCACGGGCAAATCCCCCGACGCGCGGCCCCCCGGCGCCTTCATGGTTTCCCCGCCCAAACCGCGGAGACAATACGCTCGTGCCCGCCGAGGTCTTTTTGGATTTCGATCGCGGAGAAACCCTGCGCGGCGAAGAGCGCGCTCACGTCGGGCGCCTGGCCGGCCATGACCTCGACCGCGAGCACGCCGCCCGGGGCGAGGTAACGCGGCGCCTCCGCAGCGATGCGCCGAAGGATCACGAGCCCATCCGCGCCGCCCGAGAGCGCGAGCCGCGGCTCGAACCCGCGCACGTCCACCATGAGCGTGTCGATCTCGGCCTCCGGGATGTACGGCGGGTTCGCCGTGATGAGGTCGAACACAGCGCCGCGGCCTTCGAGCGCGGAGAAGAGGTCCGAGACGCCGATCGCGCAGTTCGTGGCGCCGAGGCGAACGACGTTTTCCCGCGCGACCGTGGCCGCGTCGGGCGAGAGGTCGAGGCCGAGCACGCACGTGGTCGGGCGCTCGCGCGCGAGCGAGATCGCGACGCAGCCAGAGCCCGTGCAGAGATCGAGCACGCGCGCCGCGAGGTCGAGGTGCCGCGTGCGCGCGAGCGCGACCTCGACGAGCGTCTCGGTGTCGGGGCGCGGGACGAGGACACGTCGATCGACGCGGAAGGGCCTGCCGTAGAACTCGCGCACGCCGAGCAGGTACGCGATCGGCTCGCCGTTGCGGCGGCGCACGAAGAGCTCGCGGTACCGCGTGAGCTCGGCCTTGTCGAGCGGGCGCTCGGCGTCGACGAGGAGCTTGATGCGATCGATACGGAGGACGTGGCAGAGCAAGAGCTCGGCATCGAGGCGCGCCGAGGAAAAACCTCGCTTCTTGAGGTCGTCCACCGCCCACGCGAGCACGCGACGGATCGTCCACGCCTCGCCCGGCGCCTCGCTCCGCGTCGTCGTCACGGGCGGCCGCCTGCCTCGGCCACGCGGCGGATCGCGCCTTCGACCACGCCCTCGACCTCACGTCGGATCTCGTCGCGCCGCTCGGGCGTGGCCGCCTCGAAGCGGAGCACGAGCACGGGCTGCGTGTTCGACGCGCGGCAGAGGCCCCACGCGCCGTCGCCGAAGTCGAAGCGCCCGCCGTCGATGTCGAGCACGGGCCGCTTGCCGCGGTAGTGCGCGACGACGTCCGCGACGACGCCGAACTTGAGCGCATCGGGGCAATCGACGCGGATCTCCGGCGTGGCGAAGGTGGACGGCACGTCGGCGAGCAACTCGCGCAGCGTCTTGCCCTCGGAGGCGACGATCTCCACGAGGCGCACCGTCGCGTAGACCGCGTCGTCGAAGCCCGGCCAGCGGTCCGCGAAGAACATGTGGCCGCTCATCTCGCCGGCGAGGAGCGCGTGTTCTTCCTTCATCTTCGTCTTGATCAGCGAGTGCCCCGTCTTCCACACGAGCGGCCGCCCGCCGTGCTTCTTGATGTCGGCGTAGAGCGTCTCGGAGCACTTCACCTCGCCGAGGATGGTGGCGCCGGGATGTTCGCGGAGCAGGGCGCGGGCGTAGAGCAGGAGCAGTTTGTCCCCCCAGATCACCTCGCCCGTCTCGTCGATCGCGCCGACGCGATCGCCGTCGCCGTCCCACGCGACGCCAAACGTGGCGCCCGTGGCGAGCACGCGCTCGCGCAGCGCGGCGAGGTTCGCCGGTACCGTGGGGTCGGGGTGGTGGTTCGGGAAGGTCCCGTCGATGTCGCAATAGAGGGCTTCAGGCGAGAGCCCGAGCGCAGAGAGCGTCTCGACGCCGAGCGGCCCCGCCGCGCCGTTGCCGGCGTCGATGACGAAGCGGACGTCGGTGCGGGCGAGGCGGCTCGATCGACGAACGGACTCGATGTACGGGGCCACGACGCTGGTCTCGCTGAGCTTGCCGCGCGCAGCGGGCGGCTCGGCGAAGGCGACGCCCTGCTCGATGAGGTCGGCGAGGGCCTGGATGTCGGCGCCGTAGAACGAGCTCTTGCCGCGCATCATCTTGAAGCCGTTGTCGGGCGCGGGGTTGTGGCTCGCGGTGATCATGATCGCGCCGTGCGTCTCCAGGTGATGCGCGGCGAAGTAGAGCATCGGCGTCGGGCCCACGCCGACGAACACGACGTCGGCGCCGCCCGCGAGCAGGCCTTCGGAGAGAGCCGCGAAGAGGCGATCGCTCGAAAGGCGGCCGTCACGCGCGACGGCGACGCGGGGCGCGGGGTTCGGGGCAGAGGACGCCGAAGGCGATCCGGAGCCCCGAGCGCTGACAACGTCCTTGCGAAGGACGAACGCGAAGGCGCGGCCGAGCTCGCGGGCGAGGTCATCGGAGAGGTCTCGCTCGGCGACGCCGCGGATGTCGTACTCGCGGAAGATGTGGCGCGGGATCTTCATGAGGATGCCTACTCGCCGGCCGATTTGGCACGTCGGGCGAGGGAACGAAACCCCAAAGTTCGCCTGTGGCCGGGGCCGCTCGCTGCGCACAACCGCGGCACGTGTGGGGAACGCGGATTGCACGTTCGGCCGGGCGTGAACCGTCTCAGCGACCAGGATCTGAGGGCGACGGGCACGACGATGATGCCCGTGGATCAACAGCGGCGAGCGCTCGAGCACAGGCTGGAGCTGGCGAAGGAGCGCCTCGTCGCGGATCTCAGTCGTGTCTCGTCGATGCTGAAATCGAGCGCCGGTTCGATGCGCAAGAACATCGTGCGCGCCGCAGTCACGATCGGTGGGCTCTTGCTGCTCGGGATCGTGACGGCCGTGGTGCGTCGGCGTCGGCGCCTCGCGTGGCGCTCGCTGTGAAGGAGAGCGAGCCATGAACCAGGAGCGACCATCAAACGGGAACGGGCACGCGCTCGTGCGCGGCTCGGCGAGGATGCCGCCCAGCATCACGGAGCGCGCGCTGCCGCCGATCGCGCGGCGGCCGGCCGGCGAAGGTTTGTCGACCGGAGAGGCGATCGCCGCCGTCGCGCGGGACACGATCGACGTGGCGACGGAGCTCGTGCGGGACGGCATCGCGCTCGGGAAGCTCGAAGCGCAGCGCGCCGTGAGCGAGATGGTGCCGCGCGTGGTGTGGGGCGTCGTGGCCTTCACCTGCGGGGCCGCGGCCACCGTGATCGCGGTGATCGCGGTGATGATCGGGCTCGGAGCGATCATCCCCTCGGTCGCGGGCAGGCTGGCGATCCTCGCGGGTGTGCTGTTCGTGGTCGCCTTCTTCGGCGCGGTGCGCGCGATGCGCTCGGCGCGGGCGAGCGCGACCATGTCGATCAGCGCGACGGAGTCGGCGGTCGACGAGGGCGTGCACAAGGCGGAGCTGCCCGGCGTGACGCTCCCGGGCGAGCCGGGCCGATCCCGGCCGATGGTAGGGCCGTAGTCGCGTCGTCCTACTCGATGTCGTTGTACCCGACCGGCGGCTCGGCGAGCTTCGCGACCTTCGCAGCGCCGCGGAAGACGTAGTCCGAGTAGCTGTAGGGCCCGTCGGACCACACGAAAAAATCCTCGCGAAGCTCGCCGCCCGGGGCGCCGTCGAAGAGCTCCGGCGCGGCGAGGATCGGGCCTTCCTGGAAGACGGGCGCGGAGGCATCGACCTCCTCGCCCGCTTCTTCCATCGCTTCGAGCGCGCCGCGATGCCGATCGGCGTCGAGCTCGTCGACGGGGAAGAGTTCCCAGTCGAGCAGGACGAGCTCGGGGTGCGGAGGCTCGTCGGCGGAGGCCTCGAAGGGCTCATGGTTCGCGGGCGGCAAGCCCGTCTCGGCGAGGGCCGCGCGGAGGGCTTGTTTGTACCGCTCAGCGGACTCGCCCGGGGTCCAGAACGCGCGGAAGACAGCGCAGACGTCGTCGGCGGTGGCCGATCGCCAGAGCGAGGGATCACGCGATGCGACCTCGAGCCCCTTCTCGCGGCTGCGTCGCGCGGCGAAGGCCTGTGCGTGCGGGGCGAAGGCGGGCAGGTCGGCGAGGGCGCGATCGACGGTCCAGTGGATGCGATGATCGACCTCGCGGACGTAGCGGTGTTTGCCGAGGGCGCGGAGGAGGCGCTCGATCTCTTCGAGCGTGCGCGCGGAGAAGGACCAGGCGAGCATCATGGGGCTTTCGGCTTCAGTCGTTGCAGGAGGTACGGGCGCCGATCTTCGTCGCGCCGACGTCGACGGTGCAGCGCGTGACGCACGCGTCGATCATGGCGGCCTTCGTGTCGACGCACATGCGCTGGCAGGCGTCGCGGAGGGCGGCCTTCATGACCGGCCCCTTCTCGTCGCCCTCGCCGCGCGCCGTGCCCTTGAACGTCCCGGTGCCGGCGGTGATCTCGGTCGTGCACTCGACGCCGCGCTTGCAGCCGGCGAGGAGCAAGAGGACGAGCGGGAGCACGAGGAGCAGGCGTGGGTTCGTCTCGAAGGCCTTCCGGTTCACGGCGCGGAAGATAGCGCAGGACGCGGACGAGCAGGAGCGAGGCGCGCGATGATATGAGTGCGGCCCTCCATGGACCTCGCCCTTTGCATCTCGCTCACCCCGAAGGACACCTCGCACCTCGGTGACGAGGACCTGGCCGAGCTCGACAGCCCGGAGCTTCGGGACGCGGTCGTCCGGGCGCTCGAACCGCTCGGCACCGTGCGCGTATGGGACACCACGACCCTCTCGCCGAAGGAAATCGCCGCGGAGCGCCGGCCGGACCTGATCTTCAACCTCTCCGAGGGAATCTACGGCACCGGCCGGGAAGCCCAGGCCCCTGCCCTCTTCGAATGGCTGCAATGGCCGTACGTGGGCAGCGACCCGGTGACGCTCGGGATCACGCACGACAAGGGGTACACGAAATGTATCCTCGACCGCGCAGGCATTCCCACGCCCCGCGCGGCGGTGATTCATCGGCCGCTCGATCGCGCGCTCGGCCTCGCGTATCCGGTGATCGCGAAGCCGGTGGCGGAAGGGGCGGGGAAGGGGATTTACGATGCCAACGTGGTCGACGACGACGCGGCGCTCGCGGCCCTCGTGAGCACGTACCTCGATCGCTATCGCCAGCCGCTGCTCGTCGAGGAGTTCTTGCCGGGTCGGGAGTTCACGGCCGCGGTGATCGGCAATCGGGGCTCGTTCGAGGTGCTGCCGCTCGTGGAGATCGATTTCACCGCCATTCCGCGGAGCCCTCGGCGGGTCTACGGCTACGAGGCGAAGTTCACGTGGCACAGCACGAAGCACATGCTCTGCCCGGCGAAGGTCGACAGCGGGCTGCAGCGGGAGATCGAGTCCCTGGTCATCGGCACGTGCGAGGCGCTCGGGATTCGCGACTGGGCGCGGGTGGACCTGCGGCTCGACGGCGCGGGCAAACCGTACGTGCTGGAGGTCAATCCGCTGCCGGGGATTTACCCGGAGCTCGAGTATATTTCGTGCTTCACGAAATCAGCGTATGCCGCGGGGATGACGTTCGAGGGGCTGGTGGAGCGGCTGGTGCGGACGGCGATGGAGCGGTATCGATCGGATTGGTTCTTGCCGCACAAGGTGGGGCGTCGAAGCGGCGGCGGCTGATCCCTCGCTGGGTTCGTTTCCCCGGTGTCGTGCGGTCTGCCGGGGGCTCTGGCGCCTGGCGCAGGGGCCCTTCGGTTCGGCGCCGCCGCGTGTGATCACGCCCGGCGGCAGGCCGGTGTTAATCGCGTGGCGCCGTCACGAGCTTCGTGCCGCAGAACGGGCAGAACGCGATCGCGGGGCCATACATCCGCTGATAACCCGCCATGCCGGACGAGCCCTGCTCGAGATCGGCGAGCCAGAAGCCCTTTGCATCTTCGCGCACGAATCTGTAGTTGCGTGCGTCGGCAAAGGCGTTGCACGAGCATCCCGTCACGTTTTTCGTCACCGTCTCACCTCTTCCTTCCAGCGTGTTCAGGAGCGCCAGCACCGGCTCCAGCCGGAGAACCCTTCGCGATGATCCGGAGGTCGCTCGTGGGGCTGCTCAGGCGGCGTCGGCCCTCAAGCTTCCTTCGGCCGACGGATCGCGAGCACGACCCCCACCACGAGGAGCACCGCGAAGATCGAGAGGAACGCCATGTTGAACACGATGCAGCTCTCGTTGATCGTCGAGAGCGGCGTGAACTCGGCGAGGACGCGGCCCGCGTCGAGCTTGTTGGCGCTCTCGAAGTCGAGCCCGCGCGCGGCGAGCTCGGGCGGCAGCTTTTCGAGCTTGCCTTCGCCCTCCGGGATATCGATCACCTCGCCGGTCTTGAGGTTCACCGCCTCTTGGAACGGCTGCGTGTAATCCGTATAGACCCAGTCGCCTTTGCGGTACTGCGCGAGGTTCATGACCGTTCCGGCCGACTCGTTCACGCCGCAAAGAGGGCAGAAGGGAAACGTGCCCCGTCGGTACTTCGTGATGCTGACGCCGTACTTGTCGACACGGAAGGCGCGACCATCGTCGATCCGCAGGAGCGCGAAGTCGTGCTGACGCTCGAACGACATCGACGCGCCATAGGAGCGCACGCCTCCGGCGCCGAGCCAGTAGTAGATGCTGACGATGA
Source organism: Polyangium mundeleinium (assembly GCF_028369105.1). NCBI lineage: Bacteria > Pseudomonadati > Myxococcota > Polyangiales > Polyangiaceae > Polyangium > Polyangium mundeleinium. The sequence goes on from NZ_JAQNDO010000001.1 coordinate 12,531,594, forward strand.
TCCAGAGGCTCGCTGTTGCTCCCGCGACCGCCCGGAACCACTTCGGAATACGCTGCGCCGACATCGCGCGGCGACCCTAGACGGGGCGGTTCGGTTCGGCAAGCCGTGGAGCGACCCCGCCGGGTTTCGCTGAGCAAGGAGACGAGGACCGGCCGTGCGGTGCTCTGGATGGTCTGCGCCGAGTTCGAAGGGAACCTCGGAGGTAGGAGTCGAGGTCCGCGCCGAGCGTGAAGGCAACCTCCGAGGTCACCTTCGAGCTCCTCGCCGAGCTCCGATCCGACCTCGGAGGTCACCTTCGAGCCCTGCGCGGAGCTCCGAGCCAGCCTCCGAGGTCACCTTCGAGCTCCTCGCCGAGCTCCGATCCGACCTCGGAGGTTCCCTTCGAGCCCTGCGCGGAGCTCCGCACCGACCTCCGAGGTCACCTTCGAGCTCCGAGCCGAGCTCCGCACCGACCTCCGAGGTCGGTTCCATCCTCCCGGACCCGGCCTGACCCGCTCTGTCAGAGCCCCGATCCGGGATCGAGCGGGAGGCCCGCGCCTCACCCACCGGCGAGGCACTCGGGATTGCAGCGCTCGGCGATGCAACCGTCGAGTCGAGTGGCCTCGTCGGAGGGCTCGAAGAGCTCGCCGCACCTGGCGAGGCAGGTCTTGATCATCGCAGCACGGTCGCTGTCTTCGAGCACGGGCATCCCGGCGGGAAGCGGCTTGCGGCATCCCATGCGGCACCCGAGCGCCTGGGCCGTGCTGGGGGTGAAGGCCACAGGCGGAGAACAGCAACGAGACTTGACGCACGGAGCACAGGACTCGGACAGGCTCTTCGTCATCGTGCACGCGGCGACAGGCTCGGGGCTCACCGGCGCCGGGCGCGCCTCCTCGATGGGCATGCTTGTCGAGGCCGAGGTGGGCGCGGGGGTCGGGGCGGCCACGGGGCTCGGCTCCGAACCGCCACACGCGACGAGGAAAACTCCCAGCACGGATACAGGATGAGGTTTCACTCGCCCACCCCTAGCACTCTCGCGCTGGTCCCAGAAACGGCTGCTGCACCGGCGGAGCGCGATTCGTGGGTATTTGTGCCTTCGTCATCTCTACGATCACCGCTGGATGATATGAAGCGGCCACCTGCATGAAAGAGTTGAACGGACCGCTGCCCTTTCCCCCGGCGCGACGTGATCCCGAGAGCGGCTTCACGCTGCACGGAAGGCGCTTCGACGATCCGTACGCGTGGTTCGAGCGGCTCGACGACGCCGAGACCCAAGGCTTCATCGCCGCGCAGGAGGCGGTCACGCGCGGCGTGCTCGACGGGGTGCCGGGGCGCGACTGGCTACGGGCTGCCGTGACACGCTCCGCACGGTATGCGCGGCTGTCGCCGCCGATTCGTACAGGGCCAAACGGACGCGAGTTTCTCTGGCAAGCGGACGCGGAGGACGAAAAGCTCAAGCTCCGGATGCGGCGTGAAAAGGGCGCGCCGCTCGAAACCGTGCTCGATCCGAATACGTGGGCAAACGACGAGGCGCTGGTCTTTGCGGTTCCCTCGCCCGACGGCACGCGGGTCGCGTTCGGGAAGGCCGTGGGGAGCACGCACGGCGCGGTGATTCACGTGCTCGACGTCGAGACGAGGCGCCTGCTGCCCGATCGGCCCCGCGGCACGGACCCCACGTCGCTGGCGTGGCGCCCCGATGGATCCGGCTTCTTTTATTCGGCATGCCCCGCGCCGGGCGAGGTGCCCGCGGGCGAGGAGGCGCACTGGAACGCCATTTACGAGCACCGGATCGGGTCGAGCACGCCGGCACGCCGGGTCTTCGGGGACGACCACAACAAGGAGTACTGGTGCTCCGTCAAGGTCAGCGAGTGCGGCCGTTTTGCCGTGCTCTCCAAGTGGGACTTCGTGCATGCCAACGTCGTCTCGCTGCTGCGCCTCGCGGATGATGTGCTCTTGCCCGTGGCTCCCGTGATGCGGTCGATCCATCAAGTGCAGGTGCTCGGCGATTCGCTGCTCATTCATACCGACCTCGACGCGCCGCGCGGACGAGCGTGCATCGCGTCGCTCGCGGCGCCGACGGAGTGGCGGACGATCCTCCCCGAAAACGAGGACACGCTGCAAACCGTCGCCGGCGTGGGCGGTCGGCTTTACGCCGTCTATTGCCATGCGGCCTCCCATCGCGTTCGTATCCACGCCGAAGACGGCACCTACCTCCGCGAGCTCGTGCTGCCGGCGCTCGGCTCGGTCAATCGCAACGAGGGAGACGGCGTCGTCAGCGGCGTGAGTGGCGCCTGGGGCGGCGACGAGGTGTGGGTGAGCTTCGAGTCGTACGTGCAGCCACCCTCGCATTATCGGTACGATTATGCGGCCGACCGTTTGACGCCGTACCACGTGCCCGACGTCGGGCTCGATCCGTCGGCGTATGTGACGAACCAGGTGTGGTATACGTCGCCCGACGGCACGCGGGTCTCGATGTTCGTGATCCACCGCAAGGACCTGCCGCGCGACGGGCAAATGCCGGTGCGGTTGAGCGCGTACGGGGGCTTCAACGTCTCGCTCCAGCCGCGCTTCACAGCGGTCACCGCCGCCTGGCTGAAGCTCGGCGGCGTGCTCGCGTTCGCCAACATCCGAGGCGGCGGCGAATACGGTCGCGCCTGGCACGAGGCCGCCGTCAAGACGCGGCGGCAAAACGCCTTCGACGATTACATCGCCGCGGCCCGGTTCCTCGTGTCGGAAGGCTATACGACGCCTTCCCGGCTCGCCTCGCGCGGCAACAGCAACGGCGGGGTGCTCGTCGCCGTCACCGCCCTGCAAGCCCCCGAGGCCTTCGGCGCCGTGTTCTGCCGCGCGCCCACGCTCGACATGCTGCAATTTCCCAAGTTCGGTTTCATGAGCTCGGCGACCGTCGAATACGGCTCGCCCGACGATCCCGTCGAGGGCGCCTATCTCGCCGGGTATTCGCCGTACCACAACGTGCGATCCGATCGCCGTTACCCCGTGATCACGTTCGTCCCGGCGCTCAACGACCGGATCGCGCCGCCATACGATCCGCTCAAAATGGTCGCGCGGCTGCAGGCGGAAACCACGCTCGGCGGGCCGTACTTTTTGTTGCCGCTCCGGGCCTCGGGCCACGGCGGCGGCACCACGCTGACGGCGCTCATCGAGCAGGACGTGGACGAATTGAGCTTTTATTGCTGGGCGCTCGACGTCGCGCCGCCCGCGGCTGGCGCAACGGGCACGGCTGGCGCGGCGGACGCGGCTGGCGCAGCAGACGCAGCGGGCGCGGGTTGACCCGACGCCTGCGCCCCGATCGGCACGCCACTGCCTTTCGTCCGCCACCCGCCCCCGAAAAACCCGAGCGACCCGTCCGCTTGTCGCACCGTCACCGGCGGCGCCCAATAACTGTTCGGCGGCGGCACCTCCCAGTGACCACGCCGCCATACCCAGCGCCGCCGCTCCCACGTCCACTCTCCGTCGATCCAGACTTCCTTTTTGCCCGGACGCGCCGGCACGATCTCCACGCGCGCCGCCGGCGGCGGGTACGGCACGAGCACCGGCGCCTCGCGCACGTGTGGGCCGATCTCGGGCAGCGGGATCGGCGAGCCGCCGCATCCCGCGAGCGCCACGAGAGCAACGAGGATCAGCCCCCGGCCCATCCGAAAAACGCCTCGACGGCCGCGCGGCCGAAGAAAAGGTACTCCAGCGTCGCGAGCGCCAAGAACGGCCCGAACGCGACGCGCGCCTGCCCCAGTCCCTCGCCCGCTTCCTCCGCGAGCGGGTCCTCGGCGAGCTCTTTTTCGGCCTCGGCGCGCTCCTCCGGCGTCATCGCCGCGAGCTCCTTCCGGATCTCCTCGCGCTCGAGCCGCACCGCCTCCGGCTCTTCGATCTTGCCACGCACCGCGAGCACGCCGATCGCCGCGAACGTCCCCTGCACCGCGCCCGCGCAGAGCACCACGAGCGCGCCGCCCCAGCCGAACCACGCGCCCGAAAGCAGCAAGAGCTTCGCGTCGCCGAGCCCCATCCCCGCCCCGCCGCGCAAACGCGGGTAGATCACGATGAACGGCAGCCACACGACGGCAAACCCGACAGCCGCGCCGAGGAGCGCGTCGACGAACGAGAGGTCACGCAGCGAGGCCGTCGCGAGGCCGAGCACCGCGCCGCCGAGCGTGATCTCGTCGGGCAGGATCATGTGTTCGAGGTCGATGAACGCCGCCGCCACGAGGCCAAGCGCGAGCGCGAGGTCGGCGATGTAGATGGCCCCGGCGCGCGCGATCGAGGTCGTGGGGTCGAGCGGCGCGAGGATCACGTGCACGATCGCCACGGAGAGCAGGCCCCCGATCGCCTCGACGAGCGGGTAGCGCGGCGAGACCGGAGCGCCGCAGCAGCGCGCCTTGCCGCGCAGGAAGAGCCATCCGAGGACGGGGATGTTGTCCCACGGGCGGATCGGGGTCTCGCACGCGGGGCAGCGTGAGGCGGGCCTTACGACGCTCATCCCGCGTGGAACGCGGTAAATCACGACGTTCAGGAAGCTGCCCCAGAGCAGGCCGAAGACCAGCGCGAAGCCGTACAGGAACGAGAGGGGCAGGTCGCCGAGCATCAGCACGGGAGGCGCAGCATAGCGCGAGGCTTTGCCGTGGCGCGCCGGGTCTGGCATAAACCGCCGTCCTCGCATGAAATTCCCGGGAAACGAGACCTCCTTCGCGCTCCTCTGCGCCCTCGCCGCGCTCGCGGGCTGCACCTCGGGCGGAGGCGGCTCCTCCACGGGCAGCGCGGACGGCGGGCCGCCCGTCGTGCTCTCGCCGAAGGGCAAGGTGCTCGAAGCCGCCGAGAACCAGGCCGATCCGGACGCCGGCGCCTCGAAGGCCGAGGCCGCGAAGAGCGAACGCGTCGACATCCCCGGCGGCGCCCTCGTCGCCGGCTCGACCCCAGGCGACAAGGGGCGTGATCCCGTGCTCGAACCCGCCGAGCTGGAGGTGAAGCTCGGCGACTACGCGATCGATCGGTACCTCTACCCGAACGACCCGACGAAGCCGCCGCTCACAGGCGTGTCGCGCGCGAAGGCGGCCGAGCTCTGCGAGCAAACGGGCGGGCGGCTCTGCACGGAGCTCGAATGGGAGCGCGCCTGCAAGGGGCCCGAGGGGACGACGTACGCAGGGAGCGCCTCGTGGGATCCGAAATGCGCGAAGGAGCCGGCCTCGTGCGCGTCAGGCTTCGGCGTGCTCGGCATGGGCGCGGCGCACCGGGAATGGACGGCGAGCGAGGTGCTGCCGATCGAGGACATGCAGCCACGCGCGGCGGCCGTGCGCGGGGCGCGGGGGAGCGCCGTCGGGCCGGATCATCGGTGCGCGCATCGGACCGCGATCGATCCGGGCGCGAGCGGGGAGGACCTGGCTTTCCGTTGCTGCCGCGGCGCCCCGAACGCGGCCACGATCCCGTCGCCGCAATGGGAGCAGACCTACCGGCGCGTGGAGCTGCCGGCGAAGGAGCTCGCGGAGATGTTCGCCTCGGTGCCGGCGCTCTCGACGCTCGACCGGGAGATCACGTACTTCAAGGAGCCCGACGACGTGAACGTGGTGCTCGCCCGGGGCGACGCGGGCGCGCCGCCGCAGAACACGGTGCTCACGACGTCGCCGCTGCTCTGGAACCCGGTGCCCGGCGAGCAGATCGTGGTCCTCGCGGGCCGCGCCGCGAAGGATTCGTTCGTCGTGGCCTTTTATCGATTGCCGGGGGATCGATACCGCATCGCCTCGACGCTCGTGCTGAAAGACGAAAAAGGCCCGATCGCGCTCGGCTTCAATGGATATGTGCGCAAACGTTTGTTCTGGGCGACGTGCTGGGATTGTCGCGGCGAATCAGGAAACGTGACCTATCGCGACGACGGGCGCGTCGTGATCACGCAGAAGTGAGCCCGCGTCAGGGCGACGCGAGGTAATCGTGATAGTGGTGAAAATACTTCACCAGCCGCTCGGTCGCGTCGGCGAACTCCGGAAAGTCGAGCGATTCGGTCGGTAGCTCCGCGCAAAGCACCACTTCGCCCTGGTTGCCTTGGGCGAACTTCGCGATGCGCATGTCGCGGTTCAGGAGCAGGAGCCGGCGCGGCAGCTCCGGCGAGGGCTGGATGCGCGAGGAGAGCACGGGCAGGAGCGAGAGCATGAGCCAGTGCTCGCTGCACTGAATGAAGTAGGGGGGGAGCGACTCGTTGCCGGGCCGCCGCGGGAAGACGCGCAGCGTCTTCGGACCTTCGTCCTTGACCTCGTAATCGAGCCTCTCGAGCCAACCGCGGACCGTCTCGACGTCCATCGCGACGGAGCCTAGCGTTCTTCCGGGCAAGATGCGACGAGACAGAGCCGCGCCCGGCCATCCTCCTCGTGCGTCGTGTCGACCCGACCGCCGAGCAACGTCGCCGCGACACGGACGCAGTAGAGCGAGAGCCCCCGGCCGTACGCCGCCTGGATGTACCTCCGACGTTGCGCCGGCGGCGCGCCCGTGGGCGGCGGATCCACCGTGTGGTACGACCGCGGCGTGTAACGGACCTCGACGCGCGCCTCGGCCCCGTCCCGCGCCGCCGAAAGGACGAGGGCCGTCCGCGGCGCCGCACGCTCGATCCCGAACGCGATGAGGTTGTCGATCGCCCGCGCGCAGAGCCCGCGATCACACCGCACCATCACCTCGCCGTGCCGGAGCGCCGAATCCAGGAGGAGATCGACCTCCGCCGCCGCAGCCTGCTTGCCGAGCCGGCCGATCGCCTCCCGCCCGAACAGGACGAGATCACACGCCGAGGCCGCGCCCGAGGGAGGCCCGCCTCGCCGCGCCACGAGGTCGAGGTTGCCGGTGAGGCGCCGCAAGACGTCGCAGAGCATCTGCGCGTCGGCCAGCGCCTCGGCCGCCTCCGTGCCCGTCCCCGGCGCGAGCGAGCTTTCAACGAAACTCAGGTTCGTGATCAGCGCGGCGATGGGGTTGTTGAGGTCGTGGGCCATCACGGCCATCAACTCCTCGAGAGATGCATCACCGCCCGGGTCGGACATGGTCGGCCAGGATACCGCGAATACTCGCGCCTGGCACGAAAACGGAGAAAGATCCCGGAAAAATCTTACAAGGAGAGGACCACGGGCTCTCCACGCTCGGCGACGCGGGCCGAGATCAGCGTGAGGAGGCTCTTTCTGCGTTCGTCGAGGTCCACGAGGGTGCGCGGCGAGACGAGCCAGGTCTCGAAGGGGCCCGATGCGAGCAAATCCCGCGCGTGGTCCCGGTCGAGCGTGAGGAGGGCCTTCTGCAAGCCGCGCGGGAAACGCGCGACGGGGCGGAGGCGCGAGAGCAAGACGTCGAGCGCGCGGGCATCGACCTTCGACGGGAACGCGGCGGCATTGTCGGTAAGGTGAATCGCCCCGGCAACGTCGTCGAAGTGGACCGCGCGGCGCAAGACGTGGCCGGCGAGGTAGTCGAGGACGAGGGTCTCGACGTAATCGGCGAGGAGCGCGGGACGTTCGCCGGGGAGCGGATCGGGCGAGGCGGCCCAGCGGGCCCACGTCTCGGCTTCGAGGGAGTGGTCGAGCGTGACGTCGTGGCCCGCCGGAGCGGCCCACGCGGCCGGGCCGTCGCCGCGGCCAGGCGCGAACATCAAGGCGTCGACGGTGCCGTCGTTCTGCACGGCGGCGTGGAGCGCGAGGTAGTCGCGGAGATCACGCTGGCCCGCGAAGAGCGCGCCGAGTTCGCCCGTGCCGATCCGCCGGAGCACGGCGGCCGGGACCACGCGCATGCCGAGCGCCCGCGCGAGCCGCTCGAACGCGAGGCTGCGCCGATACGCGACGGGGCTCTCGGCGAGCGCGAGCAGGAGCATCGCGGGCGCCGATCCAGGCGGGGTTTGCCGTTCGATCGTGACGCGAAACATCCCCGGCCGGTGCCAGCCGACGAGCGAGATCGAGGTGATCGGGGCGTGCACGAGCTCGCGGCGCACGGGATCGGCCTCGACGTCGAGCGCATTCGGCGGAGGCCTTGGAGCCGCGCTCGCAGCGGGCGTCACGCTCGTGGCGGTCATGGCGGACGGCGTGGCCTTCGCAGGCGCCTGCGGATCCCCCTCCGTGGGCTGCGGTGGTCCTTCCCGCGCACAAGCCCCGAGGACGAGCGCCGCCGCGGCGATCCGCGAGAGCGCGCCCCCAAGGGGACGGGGATTCACGCGAGCACGCGTTCGCGCAAAAAGCGCTGGATCCGGTCGCGCACGAGATCGGGGCGCTCGATGGGCACGGCGTGGGAGCCGCCGTTCACCATGAGCAGCTCTCCATGCGGCAGCGTGGCGGCCATCTCCTCGGCGTACCGGGGCGGCGTGAAGGTATCGCGATCCCCCGCGATCACGAGCACGGGCACGGTCACCTTCGGCAAAAGGTCCGCGGCCGAATGATCCCCGGCGGACCGGAGCATCCGCAGGAACATGGACACGTCGATGTCGACCATGTGCTTGAGGTACGGCATCACGTCCTCGGGACGGATGGACCGATCGATCTCGCCCGTGAGCATCGCCAGGCGCAGGGCCGCCTCGGCCGGCACCCTTCCCCACAACGCCCGCACGATCTCGGGGTGGGCGTCGACGCGCGCGATGAGCTTCGGCAGCATCTGCGCGAGCACGTCGGTGCCCTTGAACGTGTGGGTGATCCGCCCCGGGGCGCCGCAAATCAGGACGAGCGCGCGCACCTTCTCGGGCCGGAGCCGGTAGGCCTCGAGCGAGACCTGGCAGCCCATCGAATGGCCCACGAGCACGACCTCGGGGTCGGCAACGGCGCACCGAACCGTGTCGAGGTCGCGCGCGTGGTCGACGAGCTCGATGCGCTTGGGGTCGGCGGGCAGGCTGCTACGGCCGTGGCCGCGGTAGTTCCAGTGGGCGACGCTGGATACGGAGGAGAGGTCGTCCCACAGGTACTTCCAGATGAAGCCGTCGCAGGCGATCCCGTCGGAGAGCAGAACCGTGAGATCCGAGGGGCCCCGCCTTCGCCGCACGAAGAGGCGTGTCGTGTCGGGGGCGGTGGCGAACGAGGCGGTCTGGGGGGCGCTCCCGCTCGAAGGAGGGGGCAAACTGCTCGTCGTCAATCGCCGAGATCCTCTTCGCCTTCGCCGACCTCGTTCACGCTCGGAAGCTTTTTGATTTCAAGCCGGGCGAGCTTCCAAGCGCGCTGGACCACCCACGACAAAGACCGATCGAGCCGCGCCGCTTCTTCCTTGATCTCCTGGAGCATCGACTCCGGAAAGTAGAGACTTTGCTTCCTTTTGTCGGTCTTCGACGCCTCGTTGTTCTTCGCCAGCGTGTCTTTGTCGTTCATGGCTCCCCGAAGGCGTGAGCTAGAGCTACAAGGGAATACCTTAGCGCACGCGGGATGCACGAGGAAGCGCCGCGGGAGCAAGCTCACGCTCTGCCAGTAGCCTTCCCCACATCAAAAACGTTGAAATCTTACCTTCCGCCGAACCCTGCGTCCGTCCACGCACGGACGCTCCGCTCGCGTCAGCCGGCATGGTAGGTTCGCTTCATGTCGGGCGATTTCGTGCTCGTCGTGGATGCGGATCTCTCCGCTTACCGGGCGCTCGTCGAGGGGCTGCCGTCCGATACGTATGACGTCGTCTCGGCCGCCACGGCGCGGGCCGGATTCAACGTGGCCTGCGCCCTCGAACCCCACGTGATCGTGGCCTCGCTGGATCTACCCGACGCCGACGCGCTGGAGCTCGCCTCGGTGATCCGCGGCCACGATACGCGCGTCGCCTACACGCCGCTCGTCGTCCTGACCACGTCGGACGACGAATCCACGCGCCTCGCCGTGCTTGCCAGCGGCGCCGACGTCGTGCTCTCCGCCCCCATCGATCCCGCCGAGCTCGTCGCCCAGGTGAACGCCATGATCGCCATGGGCGAGCGAATCCGCGAGCTCGAACGCGGCCAGTCGATCCTGCCCCCCGCGAGCGACGGCGAGTCCTTCGCGGTCCTCGGCGACCCGACGAAAATGTCGATCGCCAGCGTGCTCGGCGCCCTCGAGCTGGAACAACGGAGCGGCGAGCTGCGCTTCTCCAGCACGACGAGCCCGAGCCGCCTCGCCATGTCCATCGCCTCCGGCGTGATCATCGGCGGGACGCTCGATCAGGCGAGCATCTCCCCGCTCGAAGCCCTCAAGGCGGCGCTCACGTGGTCAGGGACACAGTTTGGCTTCGTGCCGCGGGAGTTGATGCCGGCGCCGGCAGGCGCGCAGCAGCTCGGGGCGCTGCTCATCGCAGCGTTCAACGAGACCGAGCCGAGCGATCGGCTGGCGCACGAGATCGAGGCAAGCCAGCGGCTCTTCAGCGAGACGGCGGCGAGCCTGAAGCTGACGGAGTCGATCGCGGGGCTGCGCGCGGCGGCGAGCCTCCGGTTCGGCGAGACGGCGTCGGGGCTCCGGCTCGAAGATACGGCGGCGGGGCGGAGGTTCCTGCGCGACACGGCAGCGGGGCTGCGGCTCGGGAGCACGATCGCGGGGGCGCGGCTCGCGGAGTCGGTCGCGGGGCTCAAGCCCGCGGACACGGCGGCCGGGATCCGCATGGGCACCACGACGAGCGGCAAGGTCGCGCCCGCGCCGACGCTGACGACGCCGACGACCGCCGAGCTCACGAGCACGCTGACGAGCTTCGATCAACGCACGACGCCCACGCCGACGCAGCCCCCGTCCGAGCGGTCGTCCACGCGCATGCGCACCACCCCGAAGCCCGACCTCTCCGCCGAGAAGGCGGCCATGCGAGGCACCCTCCGCGGGCTCGAGGTCGAGCAGGTGATCAAGTCGTCACGAGGCGGGAGCTAGGCGATCGCCGCAGGCTCGACGATTCGCCCGGCGATCGCGCTCGCGGCGACCACGAGCGGGCTCGCGAGGTAGACCTTTCCAGGGCCCGATCGCCCGGGGAAGTTGCGGTTGATCGCGGAGACCGTGACTTCGTCCGCAGTGAACGAGACACCCGGCCCGGCCTTGATGCACGCGCCGCACGAAGGGTCGACGAGCTCGGCGCCCGCGCGCTGGAAGATCTCGATGTAGCCCTTCTGCTCGGCATAGCGGCGGATGTCCTGCGAGCCGAACTGGATGTAGAGGTGCACGCCGTCGGCGACGCGCTTCCCTTGCGCGACCGCGGCCCGGAGCACCTCGGCGTACATGTCCATGTCCGCCTTCTTGCCGCCCGTGCACGAGCCGCCGTACGCCACGTTGATCTTCACGTCGCCGCCCGCGACCTCGGCAAGCGAGCGCAGAGGCACGCCGTTGCGCGGGTCGCCCGGGGTCGCGACCATCGGCTCGATCGCGCCGAGGTCGACGTCGAAGACCGCCATGTACGTCGCGCCTTCGTCGGCCCGCACGATCTGCGCGCGCACGGCGTCCGCGTCGAGGCCACGTTGCTTGACCAGGTACTCGACCACGACCTCGTCGGCCTCGATGATGCCCGTGAAGCCGCCGGCCTCGACGGCCATGTTCGTGAGCGTCGCGCGCTCGTCGAGCCCCATCGCGCGCACGCCATCACCCGCGAACTCCAGCACCTTGCCGATGCCCTCGCCGCTCTTCCAGAACGGCTGCGAGAGCAGGTAGAGCATCACGTCCTTGGCGGTGACGCCGGGCCGGAGCTTCCCGTGCAGGTTGAAGCGCGCCGACTCGGGCACGGCGACGCGGATGTCACGCGTGAGCCAGGCGTTCGCCATGTCGGTCGAGCCGACGCCGAACGCGAAGCAACCGAGCGCGCCGGCCATGCACGTGTGCGAGTCCGTGCCCGCCACGACCTGCCCGGGCAGGGCGATCTCCTCGATCACCTTGTTGTGGCAGATCGCCTCGGATCCGACGGTCTTTCCGTCGCGCACGACCTCGCCGTAGAGCTTGACGCGGTGCTTTTGGGTAAACGTCTCCTGCACCGTGGCGAGCGAGGCGGCCTGCTCCTTGAGGCCCATCTTCTTGTGCGCATCGGACATCACGAGGTCGAGGAACGTGAGGTGATCGCGGAACGCGAAGACGCTCTCCGGCGCCTCGACCTTCGCGTCGGGGCCGAAGCCGGCGCGGAAGAGCGACTCCGCCATCGGCGTGACGTACTCGTGCGAGAAGCGGACGTCGGTGCGCACGAAGAGCGAGTCGCCGGGCTTGACCGCTTTCACGCCGATCGCGCCCGTCTTCGCGTCGATGATCGCGCGCGAGGCGAGGATCTTCTCGCAGAGCGTCATCGGCCGCGCCGGGGTGTCGAGCGTCGGCGGCGAGACCTCACCGGCGAGGCGCGCCTTGTTGTACGTGAACAGGCCCCCGTACTCGACGACGTCACGGCTGATCGGGTCGAGCCCGCGCGTGAACTCGGAGATCGGGATCTCCTCGCCGCGCTGGACGCGGTCGAGCACGCTGAAATCCGTGGTCGTGAGCAGGCCGATGTTCTGGCAGTTCTGCCCGTAGATCTTCTCGATGCTCTTGGCGACGACGATCTGGATGCCCGCCTCGCGCTCGGAGTACGGCGCCGTCTCGCGTGACGAGCCGCAGCCCTTCGAGCGGCCGCTGACGATCACGCCGAAGCCGCCGTTCTTGATGGAGTCGCGCTCGATGAGCCCGCCGCGCAGGCCGACCAGGCAGTACCGGGCGAGCGTCTCGTCGTAGTAGTAACAAACCCAGCCGGGCGTGAGCTCGTCGGTCGAGATGTTGTTCACGAGGGCGTGGCGCTCGGGGTCGAACTCGATCGAGCCTCCGCCGAGCTGCGCGCGCAGCGTCTCGGGATCCTCGGTCAGGTACAGGATGCGTCCGCTCGGGCGGACCGATGTGCGACGGGGGATGGGCATGTTCCTCTCGACCCTCACTCGGCGAAAGAACGGGAACTGCAGCGCCGTCCCGGTGATTTATCCCGATCCCGAGGCGGGATCCAATGCGGTCTTTCCGCAAATTTTTCGCGCGCCTTGACGCGTCGTGGCACGCCAGGCTCTACCACCCGCCGCAATCGATGTCGTCGAGCCGGATCCCCTTCAGCCACTCCCAGCCGAAGCGGCCGCGACCGACCTCCACGAACACGTCTTGCCCCTCGTGCAGCGACGCGTAGAGCTCGCGCTGCACCGGCAGCTCGACAGGCGCCGCCTCCCTCGGCAGGCCGTCGAGGTGCACGAAGTACGAGGTGCTCGTCTTGTACGTGCGTGATCCCTTCGAGGAGACGCGCGCCTTGCGGCACGTCGGCGGATCCGCGTCCATGCGGCCGTTCATGGCGATCGCGGTGCCCGCGCCGGAGAGCGGCATGGCGAGAAGCAGAAAGCAAAAGCACGCGCCGAAGAGGCGGAAGCTCACGGAGCGACCGCGCACGAGCACACCCACGAGCGGAAGCGCGCAGAGCCACGCGACGAGCCCGAGCGCCACGCCCACGATCGTCGCGCTGCTGCCGAGCGGGTAATACGCGCCGCGCGCCCACGACAGCAGGTAAAACCCGACGAACGCGAGCACAACGGACACCACGGCCGCGACCGGCCCGGCGAGCCAGAGCGCCGGCGAACCGGGCCTCGCGCTCGGCACCGGCAAGGCCTCAGTGATCGCGCCGATCTCGCCACACGCCGCACGCAGGGCGCCGTCATCGAAGCGCTCGCCCGCGTCCCGTACGGCGAGCAGCTTGCCGCCGCCGTCGTGGATCGCGACGGACGAGAAGCCGGCGTCGAGCAGCGCGAGGACACGTTGCCGTACGCGCGCCTCGCCAAGCACGCGCTGGACGTCTCCATCCGGCGCGTCCGACTCTACGTACACCGCGGCATCGAAGGTGGCGTCGCCCGTCTGCACCTCGCGGTTGATCCGGAGCTTCTTGCCGAGCATGTCGACCGAAGTTTCGCGCCGGATCACGATCGGCAGCCGCGCCGCGGCGCCGCTCCCCGTGGCCTCGACCTCGAGCTCCGCCCTTCCCCCACGCCCATGGCGAAGCCGCAACACGAACGGCTGTCCATGCGCCGTCACGCGCAACGCGCCGCCTTCGCTCTCCGCGCCGAGGGCCTGGCCGAGCGCGAGGAAACGTCGATCGAGCTCGGCACGCTCCGCATCCTGCTTGCGCCCGAGCCCCAGCAAAACAAGCACGAGGACGGCCGCGAGGCAGAGGCAAACGACAAGGGCAACGGCAAGCACGAGGCCTATCCTAGCGTGGTAACCTGCCCGAGATGACCGACGAATTCGACCTCGTGGTGCGCGGCGGCGACGTCATCGACGGCACGGGCAGGCCACGCTTCGCGGCCGACGTCGGCATCAAGGAAGGCCGCGTCGCGGCGCTGACAGTCCCCGGCGTGATCGCGGGCAAGGAGACGCTCGACGCCCGCGGTTTCGTGGTCGCGCCCGGCTTCGTCGACATCCACTCGCATGCGGATTGGCTGCTGCCGCTCGACGATCACGGCGAGATCCTCGCGCCGATGCTGCGTCAGGGCGTGACCTCGCTCGTCGTGGGCAACTGCGGCCACTCGCTCGCGCCGGTCACGAAAGATTCCACGCGCCTCGCCGACGTTTCCTCGGAGATCCTGCGCGACCGCGCATTCCCCTACACGTGGCGCTCGACGGCCGAGATGCTCGACGCGATCGAGGGCCGCGGCGTCGCCTTCAACGTGGCGTTCCTCGCGGGCCACGGGACGATCCGTCAATCGGTCATGGGCAACGCGCCCCGCGCGCCCGCGCCGGGCGAGCTCGGCGCGCTCCGGCGCGCCACGCGCGACGCCTTGCGGGAAGGCGCCTTCGGCCTCTCCGCGGGCCTCGCCTACAAGCCGGGCGTCTTCGCGAAATCGGACGAGCTCGCCTCGCTCTGCAACGTCGTCGCCGAGGAAGGCGCGATCTTCACGGTGCACGGCCGCGCCTACGTGTGGATCTCGCCTTTCTACAAGCCGATGCTCCTCGGCGCGCCGCACAACGTGCGCTCCGTCGACGAGCTCGTCACCGCGGCGAAGCGCGGCGGCGCGCGCCTCCAGCTCTCGCACCAGATCTTCATCGGCCGCCGCACCTGGCGCACCTATCCCACCGTGCTCCGGCGCATCGAGGAGGCCGTCGCTTCCGGCGTCGACGTCGCCTTCGACGCGTTCCCCTACACCGTCGGCAACACGACCATCAACGCGATCCTGCCCGCGTGGGTGCTCGACCATTTCGAGGAGCGCATCCGTGATCCCAAGGTCCTCGCGCGCCTCCGTCGCGAGTTCGCGATGTTCCGCCTCGCGCTCGGCCTCGACTGGTCCGACATCACCGTCACCTGGGGCGGCGGCAAAGCCTCGCTCGAACCGCTCGAAGGCCTCGACATCGCCGCGATCGCGCGCCGCCTCGGCGTCTCGCCCTTCGACGCGTACGTCCACGTCTCGCGCGAGAGCTCGGGCGCGGCGCGCGTGCTCATCGGCACCTACTCGGGCGACGACAGCGACGAAGAACCACTCCGCGCCGTCCTCTCGCATCGGCTCTGCGCCTTCGAAACCGACGCGATCCTCACGCGCCGCGGCCGCTTCCACAACCCCGCCTCCTTCGGCACCTTCCCCCGCGTCCTCGGCCGTTACAGCCGCGATCTCGGCCTCTTCTCGCTCGAAGAGGCCGTCCGCCGCATGACCTCCTTCCCGGCCGAGCGCGTGGGCCTGCCGGGCATCGGCCGCCTCGCGCCTGGGTATGCGGCCGATCTCGTGCTCTTCGATCCTCTCCGCGTCGGTGAAGGGGGCCCGAACGCGGTGCCCGTCGGCATCGACAAGGTCGTCCTTGGCGGCCACGTCGTCGTGGATCGTGGCGCGACGCGGCTCGACCGGCCGCGCGGTCGCGTCTTGCGCCGGCGCTAGTGGATCGTGCGGAACGCCTCTCCCGGTCCGACGAAGGCCTGCTAGAGTCCGGCGCTCCCTGCGGCTTGGCGGCGGGGATTTCCGACTCGACCGGATGATTCGTTCTCCCCGCACCCCCGTCGCGATCCTGGGCGCTGGCTTGACTGGCATGTCGGCGTCGTTCCACCTCGGCCGCGCGGGCGCGCCGCATCGCCTCTTCGAGCGGCTCGGCCGGCCGGGCGGGCATGCGATCACCCTGGAGGACGAGGGGTACCGCTTCGATCGAACGGGCCACCTCCTGCACCTGCGCGACCCGGATCTGCGCGCGCTCGCGCTCGACTGGATCGGCGACGACTGGATCGAGGTCGAGCGCCGCTCGCGCATCTGGTCGCACGGCACCTACACCCGCTATCCCTTCCAGGCGAACACCTTTGGCCTCCCGCCCGAGATCGCCTACGAGTGCCTGCACGGGTTCGTCCGGGCGCACCACAACCCCGACAAACCCGCGCCGAAGAACTTCGAGGAATTTTGCCTCCAGCATTTCGGCGAGGGGATCAGCAAGCATTTCATGATCCCCTACAACACGCGGCTTTGGGGCGTCTCGCCGCGAGAGATCACGGCCGCGTGGTGCTCGCGGTTCGTGCCTCTGCCGAAGCTCGAAGACGTGCTCGCGGGCGCGGTGGGCCTGAACGACCGGGAGCTCGGGTACAACACGCGGTTCGTCTATCCGCGGCTCGGCATCGGCAAGCTCGCCGAAGGCATGGCGAAGAGCCTGCCCACGCGAATCGAGCTTGGCCGGGCGCCCGCGTCGATCGATTTTCAGGCGCGCGAACTCCATTTCGAAGACGAGACCGTCCCGTACGACGTGCTCGTCTCTACAGCGCCCTTGCCCGTGCTCGTCGAGCGCCTCGCCGGCGCGCCGGCGAACGTCGTGGAAGCGGCGCGGCGCCTGCGCTGCACGCACCTGTATTACCTCGACGTCGCGCTCGACGGCCCTTGCGGAGAGCCTCTCCACTGGGTGTACGTGCCCGAGGAAAAATATCCGTTTTACCGGGTCGGCTGTTACTCGAACTTTTCCGATGCCATGGCCCCGCCCGGCAAAGCGAGTCTTTACGTGGAGCTCGCGGACCGAAGCGAGCCGGACCTCCCGGCGCTCTTGCCCCGCGTCGCCGAGGGCCTCACCGAGATGCGGCTCATCGATTCGCCGAAGCAGATCCGCTTCGCCCGGGTCCGCCGCATCGACCACGCGTACGTGATCTTCGACCACGCGTATTTCGAATCACTCGAGGTCGTCTTGCCGTTCCTCGAAGAAAACGGCATCGTGACCGCGGGCCGCTACGGCGGATGGAATTACTCGTCGATGGAGGACGCTCTGCGTTTCGGCCGTGACGCCGCAACGAAGGTGATTTCCTCCCTCGGCGGAGGGGCGGCGAAGGAGCCCTGAGCCCGATGGATCCCCGGATATCGATCGTCATCCCGGTCTACAACGAGGAGGCCATCCTGCACGCCGCGGTCGTCGACCTGCGCGAGCGGCTGCGCCCCTTCGATTGGTCCTACGAGATCGTCCTCGCCGAGAATGGCTCGCGCGACCGCACGGTCGAGATCGCTGCCGAGCTCGCCGCGAAATACCCCGAGGTCCGCTTCTTCTCGTTCGGCGAGCCGAACTACGGCGGCGCCCTCCGGCGCGGCATCGTCGAGGAAGCGCGCGGCGAGATCATCATCTGCGACGAAATCGACCTCTGCGACGCTGATTTCCACCGCCGCGCCGTCGAGCGCCTCGACGCCGGCTCCGTCGACATGGTGATCGGCTCCAAACTCCTCGACGGCTCGGCAGACGAGCGCCCTCTCGCCCGCCACGCGGCCAGCATTTTCTACAACGGCCTGCTCCGCGTGACGCTCGGCTTCCAGGGCACGGACACACATGGACTCAAGGCGTTCACGCGGCGAACGCTCCTGCCGATCGCGCGCGCGTGTGTCGTCGAGAAGGACGTCTTCGCGAGCGAGTTCGTGATCCGCGCCTACCGCGCGGGCCTCTCGATCGAGGAGATCCCCGTCCGCGTGAAGGAAAAGCGTCCACCCTCGATCAACCTCGTCAAGCGCGTGCCGAACGTGCTGAAGAGCCTCGCGAAGCTCACCTGGGCGATCCGGATCAAGGGCTAGTCCCTGGGCCGCCCGAGCCCCTCGCGCGCCTCTGCGACCCGCGACGCGGCGTGCTATGACGCGCACCATGCCGCGTCCCGTCAACAGTTCCGCAAAGGTAGAGCCTCGACGATCCGACCACGACGTCGACCTCGTCGTCATCGGCGGCGGCGTGAACGGGACCGGCGTCGCCCGCGACGCGTCGATGCGCGGCCTCCGGGTCGCGCTGATCGAACGCAACGACCTCGCCTTCGGCGCGAGCGGCAACAACAGCGGCCTCATTCACGGCGGCCCGCGGTACATGCTGAACGACCCGAACGTGACGGCGACCTCGTGCCGCGACTCGGGCTACATCCAGCGCATCGCGCCGCACATGCTGCACCGCGTCCCGTTCTTGATGCCCGTCGAGAACAAGGGCCGCGCGAAGATCATGTTCGCCCTCATCGACGCCTTCTTCGAGGCGTACGACCGCTACCAGCCGCTCAAGCGCGGCAAAAAGCACGCGGTGCTCACGGCCGAGGAGATGCAGCAGCTCGAACCGGGGCTGCGCGGCAACATCGTCGGCGGCATCAGCTTCGACGAATGGGGCATCGACGGCGCGCGGCTCTGCGCGGCGAACGCCGTGGACGCGGGCGAGCGCGGCGCGCGCATCCTCGTTGGCTGCACGGTCGAGCGCATCGAGCGGCGCGAGGACACGGGCGAGGTCGTCGCCGTCCACTACCGCGATCGGCGCAGGGGCGGCACGGGCAAGCTCCGCACGGGCACGGTCATCAACGCGACGGGCGCGTGGGCCCCGATCACCGCCTCGCTCGGCCGCATCGCGCCGACGCGCGCGCGCGTCCGCCCCGGCAAGGGCATCCACATCGTCTACGACCGGCGGCTCTTGAACTACGCCGTCGCCGCGCAGACCATCGACGACCGACAGATCTTCGTCGCGCCCTGGCAGAACATGACGATCGTCGGCACGACCGACGACGACTTTTACGGCGACCTCGACGAGGTCCGCGCGACAAGCGAGGAGGTCCGCTACCTCGTGCAAGGCGTCGCGCGTGTCTTCCCGCAGATCCACACGGCGCGCGCGATCGGCACCTACGCCGGCGTGCGCCCCACGCTCTACGCCTACGGCCCGCACGAGGATCGTCTCTCGCGCGAGCACCAGATCATCGACCACGCGGCGCACGACGCGCCGGGCGTCTACTCGATGATCGGCGGTAAGCTCGCGAGCTACCGCATCTTCGCCGAGGAGATGACCGACGTTCTCGCGGCGCGCTTCGATATCGGCGCGCGCTGCGCCACGCACGAGCGCCCGCTGCCCGGCGGCGACAAGCCCGTCGACGCGATCGAGCTCGCCGCGCGCATGGAGATCGATCCGGTCGCGGCACGTCGCCTCGTCTTCCGTCACGGCTCCCGCTCGCTCCACATCGCTGAGCGTGTGCAAGAGCGGCCGCGCGAGGCGGCGATGGTCTGCGCATGCGAGCCGGTGATCGAGGCCGAGGTGCGGCACGTCGTGCGGACCGAATGGGCCCGCTCGGTCTCCGACGTCGCGCGCCGGACGCGGCTCGGCATGGGCGCGTGCGGCGGCATGCGATGCGCCGCGCGGTGCGGGCAGATCGTGGCGCAGGAGCTTGACCTCCCGCCGCGCGAGGGCCTCCAGCAAGCGGCGCGTTTCCTCGCGCGCCAGGCGCAGACACGCTCGGTCGCGCTCGGGCCCGAGCAGGCGCAGCAGGAAGCGCTGGCGATCGCGGCGGTCCGCGCCGAGCTCGGCGTCGACGTGCGCGACCTCGACGAAGGCGAGGCCGCGTGAGCCGCCGGGTCCTCGTCCTCGGCGCGGGCGCCGCCGGCCTCTCGGCTGCGTTTGCTGCGCGAAACAGCGGCGCCGACGTCGTCCTCGTCTCGGCCGGCGCGGGCGCGAGCTCGCTCGGCGGAGGCGCCGTCGACGACGTCCCCTGGGAAGAACGCATCCACGCCGCACGCGTGCTCGGCAGCCCCATCGAGCTCCACACGTTGCCTCCGGAGGTCGTCGCCTTCTCAAACGCGCTCGGCATCTGGGACCTCCCGGATCGGGCGCCGCCGCCGTTCGTCGCGACAATCGCGGGCCGGCTGCGCCCCGCGCGCGGCCGCGACAAGGGCCTGCTCGATCTCGGCGCGCTCCGTGGCAAACGTGTGCTTCTACCTCGCGCCCCGCGCGCCGGCTGGGACGCCGACGCCATCGCCGCGACGCTCTCCGACGACCCGCTCGCGCGCCGCACGGGCCTTCGCTTCGAGGCCATCGACGCGTCGATCCTGCGCTTCGCAGACGAGGCGCGCATCTCCGACGGCGACCTCGCGGCGCGGCACGACGATCCCGCGCGGCTCGGCTGGCTCGCCGAGCGCCTGCGCGAAGCGCTCACGTCTGACGCGCGGCTTCACCCGGACGAACCCGCCTCCGCCGTGCTGCTCGGTTCCTGGCTCGGCGCACGCGCGGCCCGCGCGGACGAGCTCTCCGAGCGTGTTGGTGTCTCCGTCGGCGAAGCGCTCGTCGGCGTGGGCTCCGCTGCGGGCCTGCGCTTCGATGCCGTGCAACGCAAGTTCCTCGACACGCTCGGCGTACAGCGCATCGTCGATCGCGCTGTGTCGATCGTCCGCGACGGCGATCGGCTCCACCTCACGCGTGCGCGCGACACCACGAAGATCGTCGCGGATGCCGCTGTGATCGCGATGGGCGGCGTCGCGGGCGGCGGCATCGTCTACGAGCCGCCCGAGCATGGAGCCGGCGAGGATCTCCCTGCGCGTGGAGCCATCCCCTTCGCGCTCTCGATCGACGCGCCCGTCGTGCTCGCGCTCGCGCGAGGCCCGCTCGACGTCGTCGCCTCCATGCACGGCCCCGAGCTCGATCAAACCGCGTGGCCCAAGGACGCCGCGCCCTCCACGCTCGAGGCCGTCGGCATCCACGCGCCCGGCGGCCGCGCCGCGCCTTTCCTCTTCGCCGCGGGCGACGTCCTCGCGGCTCGCCCGCGCACCCTGCTCGAAGCCGTCGCCTCGGGCCTGCGCGCGGGCCACGCCGCTGCTCGACCGGCCTAACGCGGCGCCGCGCCGAGCTTCTCGATCAGCATCTTGTAGCCCGTCGCCAGCACGAAATCGGACCCCTTCGTCGGATCCGCCGGCACGTCACGCGCCGGCCCCGTATCGTCCGCGGTGGCCCGCACGATCGGCCCGCGCGCCACGTTCGTGTTCGCCGTCCCGCCTCCTGCTTCGGCGGGCAGATGCCCGTCGAGATCGCTCTCGCGCACCAACTCGCCCGGTTGCAGCGGCCGGTTCGCCTCGACGCGCACATCGGGCTGGATCCCTTGCGCCTGGATCGATCGACCGCTCGGCGTGTAGTACCGCATCGTTGTCAGCCGCATCCCTGCGCCGCCCGGCAGATCGAAAATCGTCTGCACGCTCCCTTTGCCGAACGTCGACGACCCGATCACCGACGCGCGCCGGTTGTCCTGGAGCGCGCCTGCGACGAGCTCCGACGAGCTCGCGGAGTACTCGTTCACGAGCGTCACGATCGGCAAGTTCGCGAGCGCGCCGCCGCCGTTTGCCTTCACCTCGTCGATCACCTTGCCTCGATGCCGCGTCGTGTAGATGACGCCCGTGTCGAGCATCTCGTCGGCGATGGCCTCGGCCTCGTCGACGAGCCCGCCGGGGTTGTTGCGCATGTCGAGCAGCACGCCGCGCAGCGGCCGCGTACTCTCCGCGCGGAGCTTCGCCGTCACGCGCAAGAGCTCCTCGTGCGTCCCGGCCTGAAATTGCCGCAGCTTCAGATACGCCACGTCGCTGTCGAGCCGCTTGCCCACCACGCTCGCCACGTGGATCTCCTCGCGCGCGAGGTCGAGCTGGATCGCCTCCGAGACACCTTGCCGACGCAGCGTGATGCGCACGCGTGATCCTGCGGGACCACGCATCAGCCCGATGATCTTCTCGAGCCGCTCGCCGCGCACGGGCTTGCCCTCGATCGCCACGATCTCGTCGCCTGGCTTCATGCCGGCGCGTGCAGCGGGCGAGCCTTCCATCGGCGCGAGCACCATCACGCGCTCGTCGCGGAAGTCGACCTCGACGCCGATGCCGCCGAATTTCCCCTCGGTGTCGCTCTGGAAGAGCGCGTACTCCTGCGGGGTCATGTACGCCGAGTGGGGATCGAGCTCGGCTACCATCCCCTTGATCGCACCCTCGACGATTTTATTTCGCTGGGCTGGATCGACGTAGTGGTTCTCGACGAGCACGAGGACCCAGGAGAGCTGGTCGAAGGGGTCGTACGGGCTACTCGACTGGTTCCTCGCGTGTACGGCCTGGCTCGTCACCGCGCCGCCGGCGAAGGCGGCAAGCACGAGGCCGGCGGTCCGGAGCCATCGGGGAGCGGACATGCGCATGCTCCGACCATAGCAGCCCGCGGCCTGGATCACGGGCCTGGCAGACGGAGCCAGAAGCCGGGCGAGGGGCCCCCGTTCGTGGCGCGCCCCCGCCTGAGTAAGCAAAATCCTGGCGTGCCAGGGAGAAGCTCGTCCCAAGCAACGGCGCGTTGCTTTGTCCAACCGGCCATGTTCGGTTATGTTCGCGCGCCTGAACGTGGCTCGGGGCGCTCATCGGGGAGACCGTCGAGGGCACGGCCCGCGCCTGGCGTGGGGCCTTCCTCTCGGCGATCCCTCGCTCCCGGCCACGGGCCTCGGGCACATCACACCTTCGCGCTCCTCGTCGGACTCACGGATGTCGTGCGTAGTCCGACCGTGGCGGGACCCGCCCAGGGCGCCCTCCCTTCGTTTCACGCACCAGCGAGCCAGCCAAGATGGGCAAACCGACGGATCGTGAGCTCGTGGAGCAGGCACGCGCCGGGAACGCGCAAGCGTTCGGGACGCTCGTGCAGCGTTACCAGCGGCGCATCTTCCGCCTCGCGTTCCACCTCGTGCGTACAGGCGCGGAGGCGGAGGACGTGACGCAAGAGACGTTCGTCCGAGCCTACCAGGCGCTCGACCGCTTCGACGGCCGCAGTGAGCCCTTCACCTGGCTCTACCGCATCGCCGTCAACCTCTCGCTCAACACCATCCGCGCTCGCAAGACGAAGCGCGACGCGGTGCCCGCGGACGACCCGCGCATCGAGCCGCTCCTCGCGGAGCACCGCTCGTCGCACGGCTCGGATCCGGCGCGGATCGCGCAGGATCGTCAGCTCACGAAGGCGCTGTGCGAGGGCATCGACAAGCTGTCGGACACGCTCCGGACCACGCTGGTCCTCGTGTGCATCGACGGCATGGGCCACGAAGAGGCCGCGCGGGTGCTCGATTGTCCCGAGGGCACGGTCGCGTGGCGCGTGCACGAAGCGCGGCGCAAGCTGCGCGAGCACCTTGAAAAGCAAGGGTTTGGAGGGGACGCGGCATGAGCCCCCAAGACAAGACCGACAAGACCGATCTCGGTGCCAAGGTCGACAAGCTCCTCGGTACCTGGCCTGCGCCGCCTCTCGACGACGCGGCCTGGGAAGAACGAGCGGCTTCGATCGTCGCGGCTGCGCAAGCCGCTCCCCGCGCGGACGACGCGGCGCTCACGGCGCTGCTCGCGCCGCCATCGCTCTCGCCCGAGGCGGGAGAGGCAGAACGCTTGGTTGCTTTGGAGGGCCCCGCGCGGCCTGTCCTTTCAGGAGAAAGAACGATGTCTCAGCAGGATTCGAACCCCGGGTCGTCGTCGGTCAAGCCCCCGGAGAGCATGCCGACGAGCGCCGCGACCTCGAAGCGTCCTTCGCTCAAGGAGCTCGCCGCGCGGGCCAGTCAAGCGGGTGCGTCCCGCCCGAGCATCCCGGGCCCGAGCTCGATCCCGCCGGCAGCCATCAGCAGGCCGCCGTCGGAGGTGCCGCCTGCGCCCGTCTCGCGCACGCCGCTGCCCTCCGCACCGCCTCCGAGGCCCTCGGAAGTGGGCAAGGAAGATTCGGGCGTCGTCGACCTGAACCTCATCAACAAGACGGCCACGGCCGAGCAGATCGCAGCGGCGGAAAAGGCCAAGCCCGCGACACACGACCTCGCGTTCGAGGGCGACGAGAAGGTCGCTGCGGCACGCCCGGGCAACGTGACGAACCTCGGCGAGGCGCGCGAGAAGAAGGCCGAAAAGAAGGGCGGCGGCGCGACGTGGGGCATCCTCGTCGCGGTCGTCGGCATCGCCGCGGGCGTCGCGATCGTCATGCGTGGTCAGCCGGCGAAGCAGGACACGACCACGGCGAACGTCGGGCAGGACAAACCCCAGGTCGCAGCCGAGGCGCCGAAGGCTGTCGAGCAGAAGATCGCCGAGGCGCCGCCGCCGGCGTCGACGGGTTTGTCGCTGGACTCCTTGCCGACGGAGCCCTCGGCGGACGCGCAGAAGCCCGCGCAACCGACGGGCGGCGGCGCTGCGGCCGATTCGAAGGTCGCCGCGGTCGCGCCTCCTGTGGGCGGCACGGACACGCCGCCGGCGGCGACGGCGCCTGCCGGTCCGGCCCCGACGATCGGCGCGAAGCCCGGCGATCTTGCAGGCGCGATGGCGCAGGCCGTGGGTGGTTCGAACGAGAAAAACGACGCGACCGGCGAGATGGTCCCGGCGGCCGGCGGCAACAAGGGCGGCAACCAGACGATCCCGGAGCAGCCGTCGCAGGGCTCGGTCGCGAGCGCGGTCGGCGCGGTGATGCCGGGCGCGAAGGCGTGCGTCGCGGGCGCAGACGACGTGTCTCGCGCGCAGATTACGTTCTCGTCGGGCGGCACCGTGACGAACGTCAGCGTGACGGGCTGGGCCGCGAGCAACGGGCAGAGCGGGTGCGTCAAGGCTGCGCTGAAGGGCGCGAACGTCGGCGCCTTCTCGAAGCCCTCCTTTACAGTCGGCGTGACGATCCGACCCTGAACGGCCGTACCGCGCCGGCCGGGCCCAGGCTTCGAGGTTCGGCTGGCGCGACGGATCGTGCGGAAAGCGTGTGTCTTGCCTTGACAGGCGGGACCCTCCGAATAGACTCCGCCCCCCCATGGTCTCCGCAACGCAGCAAAGCAGCCGCATCCGCAAGCGGAAGGCGCGGCGCGAAGGCACGGCCCGCAAGCGCGAGCTCCGCGCCCACGGCACGCCGAAGTTTCCGATCCACCTCGAGGGTTACGACCCGAACGCGCCCGATGCCCCCCGCACGGCGGCGAGCGCGGCAGCGAAGAAGTAGGGATTTGCTCCATGGCCAATCACGCATCTGCCGACAAGCGCAACCGCCAGCGCATCAAGAGGACGGCTCGTAACCGGGCCGCCAAGTCCGCCCTCCGCACCGAGCTGAAGAAGGCGCGCGCGAGCATCACGGCCACCCCCGCGGACGCCGCCAAGACCGTTCGTGAGGCCATCGGCGCGCTCGACGGCGCGGCGCACAAGGGCACGATCCCCCGCAAGCGCGCCTCGCGCCTGCAGGGCCGCCTCGCCCGCGCGTTGCACAAGGCCAGCAAGGCCGCGTAGCTGATCTCGGCCTCGGCCGAGTACGCATCGGACCGCTACACACCTCGAAGATTCGAGGCGTGCGGCGGTTTGTTGCATTTTGTCTCCGGAATCCGGCTCCCCTTCCCTCTCCCAGCAGGGGATTTTAGGGGCGTAGCTCGGCTTGTCCGAGCATCGCCCCCAAACGATGAGCGCGGGGTCGGGGGTGAGGGGCTTCGTTAATGCGCGTCGGCCCAGGTCGGCCCCGCGCCTGCGTCCACCACGAGCGGCACATCGAGCGGGAACACCGTCTCCATCACCTCGCGCACCTTCGCCTTCGCCTCCTCCACGCGCTCCGCCGGCACCTCAAACGTGAGCTCGTCGTGCACCGTCAGCACCATGCGCGCGCCCGGCACGACGGGTTCGCCGAGACGAACCATCGCGAGCTTCAAGAGATCCGCGCTCGAACCCTGGATCGGCGTGTTCTGCGCGATCCGCTCGGCGTACGCGCGGCGACCGCGATCGGAGCTGTGTACGTCCGGGACCATGCGTCGACGACCGAGCATCGTCTGCACGACCTGCGTATGCCGCGCCTCCGTCATCGTGCGCTCCATGAACTCGTGCACGCCGCGGTAGCGCTGGAAGTACGCGTTGATGAAGCGCGCGGCCTCGACACGCGGGATGTCGAGCCTCCTCGCGAGCGCGGCCTCGCCCATGCCGTAGATCACGCCGAAGTTGATGGTCTTGCTGCGCCGACGCATTTCGACCGTCACCTCCGCGGCCTCGACGCCGAAGATCTCCATCGCCGTGCGCGTGTGCACGTCCTGCCCCGTGCGGAAGGCGTCGACGAGCACCGGATCCTTCGACAGATGCGCGAGCACGCGTAGCTCGATCTGCGAGTAGTCGGCGGAGAGCACGACGAACCCCGGCGGCGCAACGAACGCGCGCCGGATGAGGCGGCCGAGCTCGGTCCGGATCGGGATGTTCTGCAGGTTCGGATCCTGCGACGAGAGGCGGCCCGTGGCCGCGACCGCCTGGCTCCAGCGCGTATGGATGCGCCCGGTCTCCGGGTGCACGAGCTTCGGCAGCGCGTCGACGTACGTGCCCTTGAGCTTCGCGATCGCGCGATGTTCAAGCACGATGCCCGGCAGCGGGTGATCCTCGGAGAGCTGCTCGAGCACGTCCGCGTCCGTCGAGCGGCCGGTCTTCGTCTTGCGCAGGCTGCGGAGTTTCAGCTCGTCGAAGAGGATCGTCTCGAGCTGCCGCGGCGACGCGAGGTTCCACTCCTTGCCGGCGGCGTCGTGCGCGCGTTTTTCGAGGACCGCGAGCTCTTTCGCCATCTCCTCGCCGAGCGAAGCGAGCGCCTTCGGATCGACGAGCACGCCCGTGTACTCCATCTGCGCGAGCACCGACGCGAGGGGCAGCTCGATCTTCGTGAAGAGGTCGCCGAGGTGCGCGGCTTCGAGGCGCGGCGTCTGCTGCTCGGCGAGTGTGAGAACGACCTCCGGGAAAGCCGCGGCGTACCCCGTCGCCTGCTCGATCTCGACGTCGTCGAGCGCGCGCTGCGCTTGCCCGCGCTTCTTCGGCGCGAGCTCCTCGAACGGCTGCATCTTCACGCCCGCGTCGCGCTCGGCCACGTCGCCGAGCTCGTGCGACGCTTCCGAGTCGAGCAAGTAACTCGCGAGCATCGTGTCGAACGTGACGCCGCGGAGCGAGAGGCCTTGGCGGCGCAAAAGGACGTCGACGAACTTCAGATCGTGGCCGAGCTTCGTGATCGCAGGGTCGCTCAGGATCGGTCCGAGCACCGCGGCGACGTCGGCCATGCCGAGCTGCGCGGGCACGCCGAGGTAGCGGTGGCCGATCGGCACGTAGATGCTCTGGCCACGCTCGTAGGCGAGCGCGAGGCCGCAGACGTGCGCGCGCATGGCCTCGCGTGAGGTCGCGTGGACCTCGATCGCGAGCTTGCCGGCCTTCTGCACCTCTGCGGCGAACGCAGCGAGCTCGTCGCGCGTGGCGATCGCGCGCCTGCTGCCGCCCACGGGCGCCGCGGCGGGCACGGCCTTGATGAAGCGCGTAAAGCCGAGCTCCGTGAAGAGAGCTCGGAGCCGCGCGACGTCCGCGCCGCCGTACCGGAGCGCCTCGAAGTCGAAGTCGACCGGCGCCTCCATATGCAAGCTGACGAGCTTCTGCGACAGACGCGCGTCCGCCTCGTGCTCGCGCAGGTTGTCGCGGATCTTCTGGCGCTTGACGCGGTCGAGACCCGCATAGATCCCGTCGAGCGTGGCGAACTCCTTCAAAAGGTCCGCGGCGGTCTTCACGCCGACGCCGGGCACGCCGGGCACGTTGTCGCTCGTGTCGCCCACAAGCGCGAGCAGGTCGCGGAGCTGCGTGGGCGGCACGCCGAACTTCTCCTCGACCTCGGTCGGGCCGTAGACCTTGTCGCGGCCGTCCCAGAGCACCACGCGGTCCGCGTCGACGAGCTGCATCAGGTCCTTGTCGCTGCTCACGATCACGACCCGCAGGCCCCGTTCCTTCGCGCGCGCGACCGCGACCGCGAGCAGATCGTCGGCCTCGAGGCCTTCGGCGATGTAGATCGGGATGCGGTACGCCTCGACGATCTCCTTGCAGCGCGCCATCTGCACGTGAAGGTCGGGCGGCGCCGGGGGGCGATGCGCCTTGTAGTTCTCGTCGAGATCGTCGCGGAACGTGCGCCCGGGCGAGTCCATCGCGACCGCGAGGAACGCCGGTTTGCGCTCGTCGACGAGCTTCGACAACATGCTCACGGTGCCGTAGGTGGCATGCGTGGGCTCGCCCGTGGGGCTCGTCAGGGGCGTCTGGATCGCGTGATACGCGCGGAAGACGTACCCCGACAGGTCGATGATGTAGAGGACATCGGACGCGCCCGGCGGCGGCAGCTCGGCCTTGCGGGTGACCATGGGGCGAGCATGTAGCACGGCCGCGAGGCGGATTGGTCGAGCAGCCGAGCGCTACCGCTCGATGCGCTCGCGCGTCACCGTCACATCAGCGTTGCCCTCGCCCTCGCGCGCGACCGACACCGTGACGCGTGATCCGGAGGGCCCGCGGAGCCTCTGGATCGCATCGGGGAGCGTCATCTCCAGGGCCGACACACCGTCGATGCGCAGGAGTCGATCCCCGCGCCGAAGCCCTGCTCTCGTGCCCGGCCCGTTCTCGACGAGCGACGAGATCACGATCCCGGTCGGCGTGGGCACGAGGATCGCGCCGATGCCCTCGAACTCGCTCTCGCTGCCGCCGTCGCCGCGCGATCGGAGCGTGATGTCCTCGCGGATGACCGATGCGCCGCGCGTGGTCAAACCCGGCACGATCCGGCTCTTGTAGCCGTCGCGCTCCACGCGCACCGAGAACGGCCCCGGCGGCACACCCACGAGCGAGAACGCGCCCTCCGCGTCCGTCGTGACGGGCGTCGCGATGTCGAAGCCTCCGCCGCCCGCCACCCCGTCGAGCCGCACCGTCGCCCCCGCGATGGGGCTCCGTGTCTCCTCGTCGCGCACCGTGCCCGAGAGCGTGGCCGTGCGCGGCAGCGCGATCCGCACGTTGCGCGCCGTTTGACCAACCTCGACCTCTACGGTCTCGCTCTTGCCCGGCGGATGCCCCTCCGCGCTCGCGCCGAGCACGTACTTCCCCGGCGGCAGTTTTTCCAAACGAAACGCGCCTGCCGGATCCTCCACCTTCTTCGGCCGGCCTCGCACGCCGATGTCGACGCCCTCGGTGTTCGGCAAGAAGAGCTCGATCGTGAGGCGATACGAAGTCACCGCCGCGCCTTGCTCATCGACGACCACGCCCTCGATCGCGCCGCCCTGGCCGAGCTTCACGATGTTGTCCTTGCCCGCCTCGACACGGACGCGCTCGGACGACGGATGCTGCGAGTGATGCGCGACGACCATGCACCCCGCGGCCTCCGCAGGCAGCCGGAAATGACCTTCCATGTCGGTCGTCGTCGTGAGCTGCGCGCTTCGATCGTCGCAGCCGACGGCCGCGCGCGGGACGGGTTGTCCCTCCGCGTCGAGCACGGTCCCGGTCACGTCGTCGTCGGCCGGCGGCTCGTCCTGCTTGGCGATCGCAGGCTTCGACGGCGCGCGTGGCGGCGCACTCGCCTCCGTCGTCTCCACGGTCGGCGCGAGGGTCGCAGCGGTGGCGCGCGGGCGCGGCGGTCTCGCGGGCGGCGCGCCGGGGCTCGGCAGCACGAGCCACACGAGGAGCGGCACGACCAGCAGCGCGACGAAGGTCGCGAGCGCGAACGACCAGGCGCGCCGGGGCTCGGTCACGGCTCGACGCCCGGCCCGGCGTCGGGCGAGGCGCTGCGGATGTCGTCGAGCTCGCCGGGCGACGTCTCGCCGGCGGGACCGAGCGCAGGCCCTTCGGGCTCCGCGGGCCACGGCGTCTCACTGGAAGAGCCGCCGCAGCCGAAGAGCGAGAGGACGCAGAGGACGAGGAGGGATCGCGAACGCATGCGCGGACTATAACCGAGCCGAGGGAGCCCGGCCGGCGGGGACGCTAGCGCGTTTCGGCGAGGTTCGTACGCGCGATCCAGGCGCAGATCGCCGCGTTCAGGACACACCACGCGACGAGCGCCACGCGGCCGAAGGGCCCGCCCGCGTCGCCGAGCGCGACGAGCGAGAGCAGGTACGCCCCCGTGCCCACGGAGAACCCCGCGATCGCCGGGCGCAGGCGCTTGATGCCGAAGCCCACCGCCGTGAGCGCGAAGGGGACGAGCGCGTTCGCGAGCGGCAGGAAGCGATGGAGCGAGACGCCGACGAGCAGATCGAGGTCCGCGATCGGGCGCGCAGCGACGTCGACCCAGAAGTCCGCGCGCGGCAGGAGCCACGGCGCGAAGAAGAGCAGGCCCGGGCCCGCGGCGAGCGCAGGCAGGAGGAAGTCGAGGCGCAGCGGGCTCTTCGCGTCCTTGTTCTTCTTGCGCGCCGCGCGCGCGACGAAGGCCGTCATGAGCACGAGCGCGACGAGGCGCGTGAACGCATGTTGCTTCGTCACGGACACGGCCGCCTCGGCCGCGTCGAGCACGCCCGCGCCGTAGAGGCGCTTTCCGCCGTCGGAGTTGTCGACCACGCGCGCGCTCTTCCGCAGCGCGTCCTCGACCGCGGCCGGATCGGTCACGCCGAGGCCCATCACGAGCGCGGCTGCGCCGGCGACGTGGGGCGAGGCCATCGACGTGCCGTTCCAGCCGGGGAACTGCTCGCACTTGTTGCGGCCCTTGTTGCACACCGTCTGCTGCACGACCTTCACGCCCGGCGCGGCGAGGTCCACGCCCTCGCCGCGCGACGAGAACGACGCGAGTTTGTCGCTCGGATCGGTCGCGCTCACGCCGATGACGCCGTCGGACGCGCCGGGGAACTGCACGCTGCCGCCGGTGTTGCCCGCGGCCGCGACGACCACCGCGCCCATGCTCGTCGCGTGGTCGATCGCCTTCTGCAGCACCTTCGCGTTGCGCGGGCCGCCGAGGCTCAGGTTGATCACGTGCGCGCCGTGATCGGCCGCCCAGCGGATGCCGTCGGCCACGTCCGCCGTCGTGCCCCAGCCGTTCTCGTTCAGCACCTTCACGGGCATGAGCCGCGCGCCGAACGCCACGCCCGACGCGCCGATCCCGTTGTTCGTCGACTGCGCGATCGTGCCAGCCACGTGCGTGCCGTGGCCCTGATCGTCGTTCGCGTGTTCGTTGCCCGTCACGAAGTTCCAGCCCTCGACGCACTCGGTCGCGGCGAGGTCGGTGCCCTTCATGAACGGGCCGTGGTCCTCGCAGGCGATGCCCGTGTCGACGACGGCGACGGTAACGCCGCGGCCGACCGAAAAATCCCACGCCCGCTGCGCGCCGATGCGCTCCATGTGCCACTGCTCGCCTGCGAGCGGGTCGTTCGGGACGAACGACGCACGCACGCGTGCGAGCGGCTCGGCGAACTCCACACGCGGATCGCGCGAGAGCCGGTCCAGCACGTTCGCCATGTCGCCTGTGGTCACCGTCGCGATCTGGATCTTCGTTGTTGGTTCGAGCTGCGTCGGCGTGAACGAGAGCCCGAAGTCCGCGGCGAGCGAGAGCAGCGAGGGCGCGTCGAGGTCGTCCCGAGCGTCCACCACGATCTGCCCCTGCACGTCCCAGCTCGTCTCGCCGAGATCGGAAGGCGTCGACAGGAACCCTTCCGTCGCGATGGCGACGGGCTCGTAGAGCGGACCGAGCCGATCAGCGTACGTCGAAGGGGCGCCACTCGCTCGCGAAGGATCCACGAGCGAGCGCTCGGTACCTTGGGCGCTCGCGGCGCTTACGGCAGCGACGAGCGCGGTCGCGACGAGCGCGGTCGGGAGAGCGGCAGGCGTTCGCATGACGTTATCCTAGCGCAGCGCAGAAGCCGGGTCCCGTGCGCATCGAGCCGGCGAGCGGGACGACCTTGGACGCATCGCGGCGCGTGTCGCGGCTTGGCAGCCCTACCGAAGTCGTGGTAGCGGCCGCTTCCATGGAGTTCTTGATTCCCTCGCGAACCGCGCGCCCCGCCGACGATCCCATCTTCGCGCTGAATGCGGAAGCGCAGGCGAGAAAGAAGTCCGGTGAGCCGGTCATCAACGCGACCGTCGGCGCGCTGCTCGACGACGACGGCAAGCTCGCGGTGATCGGCGCCGTGGTCGAGGCGCTGCGCTCGGTTCCGCCCGAGGTCGGCGCTGCGTACGCGCCGATCGCTGGCCCGCCGGCCTTCTTGCAGGGCGTGATCGACGACCTCCTCGCCGGCCGCCCCGAGGCCTCCCTCGCGACCGCTGTCGCCACGCCCGGCGGCTCCGGCGCGCTGCGCCACGCGATCACCACGTTCCTCGAACCGCAGCAAATGCTGCTCACGACGGGCTTTTACTGGAGCCCGTACAAGACCCTCGCGGACGAGGCGGATCGCACCCTCGCCACGTTCCGCATGTTCGACGACAAGGGCCGCCTCGACGTCGCCGACTTCGAGCGCAAGCTCGCCGGCGTCCTCGACGCACAGGGCCGCGCGCTCGTCTTCCTGAACACGCCTTGCCACAACCCCACGGGGTATTCGCTCGACGAAAAAGACTGGAACGGCATCGTCGACGTCGTCGGGCGCGCCGCCGGGCGCGGGCCCATCACCGTGCTGCTCGACGTCGCCTACGGTCGTTACGCGAAGGAGAAGCTCGGCGAGACGTTCGCGCCGGCGCTGCGCCTCGCGGAGAAGGCCATGGTCCTCTTCGCCTGGTCCGCGTCGAAATCGTTCACGCAGTACGGTCTGCGCGTCGGCGCGCTCGTCGCGCTCTGTCCCGACGCCGGCGAGCGCGCGCGCGTCCAGAATGCGCTCACGTACGCGAGCCGCGGCACGTGGTCGAACTGCAACGCGGCCGGCATGAACGCCATCGCCCGGGTCCTCGCCGATCCCGATCTCCGCGCCCGCGTCGATCAGGAACGCGCCGCGTGGAAGGACCTCCTCGACCGCCGCGTCGAGCGCTGGAACGCCCTCGCGACCGCCGCGGGCCTCGGCTATCCGCGTTACGACGGCGGCTTCTTCACCACGGTGTTTTGCGAGGATGCGCCGCGTGCCGCCGCGCGTCTGCGCGAGGACGGCATCTTCGTGGTGCCGGTCCAGGGCGCGCTCCGCGTTGGCCTTTGCTCGGTCCCCGAGCGAGACATCGAGCGGCTCGTCGACGGGCTCCGGCGGGCGACGAACCCCTGATCCGTCGGGCCGGCCGGACGACCGCGACGAAAATCGAGCGTTCTGGTAACGTCTCGAATCCATCGCCGCGCGCGCGGCGCGCGCCTTGGAGGCCGTGAGAATGGGAAGGTTCGAGATGGGTGCTACTCGCCAAAGGCCGTGGGGGCTCGTGGGTGTCCGTCTCGGCAGCGCTCGTGATGCTGCTCGGGGGATGCCCGGATGCGTTGACCCTGGGAACCGGGGACCCGACCGGCGCCTCGGGCGGCGCGGGCCCCGGCGGAGGAGGACCGGGCGGCGGCGGCGAAGGCGGCGCTCCGACGAGCTGCATCTCGAACTCCGATTGCCCCGCGCCCACCGCGGTCTGCGACACGAAGAAGTCGACGTGCGTCGAGTGCCTGGAGATCGTGGACTGCTCGTTCCGGCCGGGCACGATCTGCTCCGAGGGCGCGTGCGTCTGTCCGGGCGAGGGGGAATCGTTCTGCGGCGCTCCCGCCCGTTGCGTCGATCGGCAGACGAGCAGCCAGGACTGCGGCAAGTGCGGCCACGCGTGCTTCGGCGCGTGCACCGAGGGCAAGTGCGCGGACGCCTGGGAGCCGACGCCGACGCAGGACGCGCCCGCCGCGCGCTCCCATCACGTCGGCGTGTGGACCGGCGCGACGATGATCGTCTGGAGCGGCAACACCCCCAGCGGCAACACGAACACGGGCGGCATGCTCGACCTCGACACGGGCACGTGGACGCCGACGAGCACGGCGAACGTCCCGGCGCCGCGATCGCGCGCCCGCGCCGTCTGGACCGGCACGCACATGGTCGCCTGGGGCGGCGAGAACGGCACCCCGGTCAAAACGGGCGGCGTGTTCAACCCGATCTCGAACACGTGGTCGACGATGACCACGGCCGGCGCGCCCTCGCCGCGCTCCGGCCACACGATGGTGTGGACCGGCTCGAAGGTCATCGTGTGGGGCGGGTTTGACGGGACGAACTACCTCGGCGACGGCGGCGCGTACGACGTGACCGAGGACCGCTGGGACGCGATCCCCGGGGGCGGCACGCCGCCGAGCCCGCGCTCGGATCACTCGGCCGTGTGGACCGGCTCGGACATGATCGTGTTCGGCGGCTACGGCTTCAACGGCGTCGAGGTCACCTACCTCGGCGACGGGGCCGAGTTCGATCCGGGCACGGGCGTCTGGAGCGCGGTCAAGGACGGCCAGCCGCCGGCGCGCGCGCGTCATGCGGCCGAGTGGACGGGCACCGAGATGATCGTTTGGGGCGGCTACGATCTGCTCGGGCCGGCGTCGATCGGCGCACGGTACAAGCCGAAGATCGAGTGGAGCTTCATGACGACGGAGGCCGCGCCCGAGCTGCGGCAGTTCCACACGGCCGTGTGGATCGCGCCGCGTCTCATCGTGTGGGGCGGCCAGAACGTCGACGGCAGCTACCTCAACACGGGCTCACTCTACAACCCGGCGACGAACACCTGGAGCGCGAAGCCCATCCCGACGGCGCCCCTCGGCCGCGCGCATCACACGGCCATCAGCACGGGCAGCAAGATGGTCGTCTGGGGCGGCGTCACGCCCGGCGGCGGCGTCACGAACACCGGCGGCATCCTCGATCCGTCGCTCCTCCCCTGATTGATGAGCTGGGCGCGCTTCGCCCTCGCGCTCGCTTTCCTCGGGCTCGCGTCGTGCGCAAACGAGCGACGCGAACCCGACGCGGACGTCACGCTCGTCCTCGCCTCGTACTCGGCGCCTCGTGACGCCTTCGAACGCGGCATCCTCCCTGCCTTTCAAGCGCAGCACGAGGCTCGCACCGGCAAGCGCATCCGCGTGCGCGCCTCGTACCTCGCGAGCGGCGCGCAGTCTCGCGCCGTCGCCTCCGGCTTCCCCGCCGACGTCGTCGTGCTCGCGCTTGCCCCCGACGTCACGCGCCTGGAGAAGGAAAAGCTCATCACGCACGACTGGCGCAGGCGGGGCCGGCGCGGCTCTTTCACCACCTCGGTCGTGGCCCTCGCGGTGCGTCAGGGCAATCCGAAGGGCGTCACGGGCTTTTCCGACCTCGCGCGCCCAAGCCTCGACGTGCTCATGCCGAACCCGAAGACGAGCGGCGGCGCGATGTGGAACGTCAGCGCGCTCTGGGTCTCGGCGCTCCGCGGCCATGCGGGCGTCGCCGCGAACAACGAGGGCGCCGCGCAGGGATATCTCCGCGACGTCCTGAAGAACGTCGCCATCATGGACAAGGGGGCGCGCGAGAGCCTCATCACGTTCGAGAAGGGCGTCGGCGACGTGGCCGTCACCTACGAGAGCGAGGTCTTCGCGGGCCGCGCCGCGGGCCGCAGCTACGACATGGTGATCCCCGCGTCGACGATGGTCGTCGAGGTCATGGCCGCCGTCGTCGACGTGAACGCCACGAAGCACGCCCTCCTGCCCGAGGCCGAGGCCTTCGTCGACTATTTGAGCTCCAACGAGGCGCAGCACATCCTCGCGAAGTACGGCTTCCGCAGCGACGACCCCGAGGTACGCGCCGCGCACGCCGACGCGTTCCCCGAGGTCCAAGCGCCTGTGCGCATCGACGCGCTCGGCGGCTGGGACGAGGTCGTGCCCAAGCTCTTCGGCAAGGAAGGCGTCTTTCCGCGCACCTGGGAGACCGTGTACGCGACGCCTTGAGCGTTATTCGAGCGCGCCTTCTTCCACCACGGCGACGGACTTGTCCTGCTTCTTCTGCTGCGCCCACATCACGGCCTGACGCGGCCGGATGAACCCCGCGCCTTGCTGGATCTTCGGGTACTGCGGCATGGGCGCCGCCGTCGCGAGCAGGCCCTCGCGGATCTGCGCGGGCGTGAGTTGCGGGTTCGCTTCGAGCATCTGCGCCGCCACGCTCGCGGCGATTGGCGCGGCGAACGACGTCCCGTCGACGTGCTGGTAGTCGACGCCGATGTACTTCTGCCGGTTGATCCGCGCGCTGACCGCGTCGATGAGCCCGTTCACGCTGCTGCGCTCGTCGTGGCCCGCGCGTTGCTTCTGCTCGGAGAACCCCTGCTCGACGGAGAGCTCTTCGAGCACCGAGAGGAGCTGGAAGAGCGCGACCGCTTCCCGTGCGACGAGCGTGCCGGGCAGCATCGGCGCGGGCACCCAGATCGCGGGGGCCACGAGGTCCGGCTTGTCGAGCCCCTCGCGGATCGTGCCGTAGCTCGACGGCCAGAGGGACGCGTCGCCTTCGCGCTCGCCCTTGTCGTCGAGGCCGCCGACGGTGATCGCCTCGGGCGCGGACGCGGGCGGACGCGAGGGCCTGCCGGGCGTGTTGCCTGCGGCGGCGAAGACCGTGATCCCCGCGGCGACGACCTCGGCGACGGCGGCCTCGACCTCGGCGAGGTCGGGATCACTCGACGGCGCGGCGAGCGACACGTTGAGCACGCGGATGCCGAGGTGCGGGTAACGCAGGGGGAGACGGATCGCGTGCGCGACGTTCTTGCCCGTGATCTTGCCCTCGCTGCTCATCGCCTTGACGAGCACGACCTCGGCTTCCGAGGCGAGCCCGCGGTACCGGCCGCCCGAAACGTAGCCGTTCCCTGCGGCGGTACAGGCGGTCATGGTGCCGTGCCACGACGCGGCGCGCGGGGTGAAGAAGTCGTCGGCGACGGCCTCGTCACGCGTCGCGTCGGCGTACGCCTTGATGCGGCGCTTCGGACGCATGAGGTCGGGGTGCGGATAGAAGCCGCTGTCGACGAGGGCGATGACGATGCCGCGGCCGGTGAAGCGGGGGTTGGCGTCGAGGCGCTCGGGGATGGAGAGGAGCTGGGGGCGGGCCATCGGGGGCGTGGTTGTGACACCGAACGAGGGGGGAGGGCAATGGATGGCGTGGGATCACGGACGTCTCGCGCGTGGTGTGCCCGCCGTCGAGGTGCGGCCACGAACCGAAACGCGCGAAGCGCAGGCCTCCACGACGTGGTTGCAATGGTGCCAATGGAGAGCCCGCCATTTCAGTTAAATGAAGCTTTCCCTTTGAAATTCTGGCTCGTCCAATTTTTGCTTGCGTACGAGCCCCAAGATACGCGCGGCGCCGTGCTGAGCTTCCGTACCGCGTCACACCCTTGACTTCGAGGTTTTTCTCGGGTCTACTCGATGCTGGAATCATTGGCATAACGCCCACGCGCCAGGAGGGCCTCATGACTCTCATGAGTTCTGCCTTATATTGTCCGCTACCTTCGGCGCTCAATCCCAACGGTGCCGAGGCGCAGGCCGCGAGCCTCGGATGGGCGCGGCACCACGAGCTTCTTCCAACGGAAGCCCTCTACACGCGGCTCGCAAAAATTCAGCTCGGAACGCTCGGCGCGCGATTCTTCCCTGACGCGAGCGCCGATGCCCTACGAATCGCGACGGATTGGCTCGTGCTGTTTTTCCTGACGGACGACCTGAGCGAGCGGCCGGAGGTGCACCCGATCGATACCGCGCTATTGCTGGGTCGGCAGGTGAACGTCCTGCGTGGAACCGAAACGCCGCAAAGCGATATCCCGATGGGGAGCGCGTTCGAGGATCTTCGGCTCCGGATGACGCGCATGTTCTCGGAGGCCTGGTTCGCACGTTTCGTCGACAAGGTGGCGGATCTGTTCGCCGGTTTTGCGTGGGAGGCGATCAATCGAAAAAACCGGTTCGTCCCGCACACGGAGCTTTATTTGGAGGCGCGAAAGACCACGATTGGCCTTTCTCCGCTGATCGAGCTCGCCGACGCGGACCGTGCGCGGCCCGCGGGGTCGGCGGCCCGAATGCGGCCGGACGTCGCGCGGCTCGAAGGCCAGGCTTGCTCGCTCGTGGGAATGGCGAACGACCTGTTCACGTATGCGCGGGAGCTCGACGAGGGCGATTACCACAACCTCGTCCTCGTGCTCATGCGGGAGAAAGAAATCGGCGCCGCGCAAGCCGAGGAGCTGGTGGTCGGCATGCACAACGAGCGCATGCGCCAATGGTTCCAGCTCGCGGAGCGTCTACGCCACGACGAGCCGGACGAGGGCACGCGCCGCTTCGTCACCGCGCTCGGGCATCTGCTGCGTGGCCATCTCGATTGGGCCTACGAAAACGGGCGGTATCAAGTATCTCCCACCTTGCCGCCCAAGGTCGCCGTCTCGCGAGACGAAGGATCGTCGGGCTAGCTGCTCGCCATCTGCGCGAGGATCGCCGGGGTTTGCATCGCGGTCGTGAGGGCGGAGCCCATCATGTCGCGCAAGAACGACGCAAAATAATCGGCAACCCAGTCGGAAATGTCGCTCGGCGAGGCGGAGGGGAATCCGTGCATCACATCCATCGAGATGATCAGGCTGACGCTCGCGGCGCCGTAAAGAAGCTTGGGCAGCGCCTCTCCGTTCGTGACGAGGCCGGGGATGACCGTCTCGAGGTAGAACGTTCGCTTCTCGTTGCTCTTCTCGACCAGGGCCTCGGACATGATCGCGACGTACCCAGCGATGATCTGCCGCAGATCCTGCCGCTGGTAATCCTTCGCCTGGGTGAGCTCGACGGCACGGACGAGCGCGTCCGTGTACTTCTCGACGTTCGCTTGGATGAACCGAGCGAGCTGCAGGCGATCGCCTTCGGTGAGCATGGTGGCATGCTACCACAACGTCCGCGCAGGGTAATACGGCGTTCGCCGGCGGCAGCGGGGCATCTGGAACAGCCAACGCGATCCATCTCACATGAGACACAAATGTGCGGGATGGTGCGATCGGTCGCGGTCACGTCTGCTCTCTCGCGTTCTTCGCGACGGCGAGAGCGTTGCACGAGAAAAGCGTTTGTCAGAGGAATTGGCCGCGTCAGGCCCGCGGCGCATGCCTCGCGCCCCGCGCCTCGCAATCCATCAGCAACCGCGCCTTGCGATCCACCCCACGACTTGATGTGCGCGTCAAGCGGAAACTTTGCCCACGCACCTCCTAATGCAAACCGCGACGTCGGTGAGACGACGTACCGTCCACCTGCGCTGCAATACAGCTCCGCGTCTGCAGGGTCGAGCGGCGACGGGGATCTGTTCCGTCACGGCACGCGCGGACGCACAGGCGCCGCCCCTGCTGCCTCTTGTGGACAGACAAGTGCCATGGTACCAGGGCTTCATGGAAGCGTGGGCCCGTGAGTTCCTCGACGTGTGGCAGGCAAACCGTGATCGCATCGCGGACACGATGCCGAGCGATCGCCGACAACCCGCACCTTCCGGTGAAGTACACCCGGGAGGATGTCATGCAGATCTTTGACGGCGTCCGCGCGATGGCCGAGGAGGCGCTCGTCGGCCAGAGCACCGAGCTGCGCGAGATGTACATGGACACCGTGCTCCCCTCGATGTTCGCCGGAGGCCAGCCGATCGGCGCGCTCGCAGGTCAGGTCGTCATCAATGCAATGCTGCTGCAATCGGTCCTCATCCCGGCCATGAGCGCAGAAAACGCTGAAAAGGCCGCCACGTTCTTCCGGAACTTCTACTGCAAGATCTGCATGGATTCCGTGAGGCTTGGCATCGAGCAGGGCGGGAAGCCCTGAGGCACGTCGCTCAGGTCGAGCGCGCATCACGCGGCCTCCGTGCAGGCCGCATCCGAGGGTCGATGAAGCATTCGTCGACCCGCGTTGAGCCCCTCCATCTTCCCAAAGCGCTGCGCGTCGTCGTGACGTCGTGACCACCCGGCAGCCCACAGGTGGTTCCACGCTCGAGCGGGCCCTCCTAGCGCTCGAGAAGATGGAGGCGAAGCTCCTCGCGGCGGAGCGCGCCAAGACCGAGCCGCTCGCGATCGTCGGGATCGGTTGCCGTCTCCCCGGGGGCATCCAGGGGACCTCGACGCTGTGGCAAATGCTGCGCGCCGGCGTCGACGCCGTGACCGAGGTCCCGCCGGACCGCTGGGATCCCTCGACGGTCTCCCCACAATCGCCCGCCCAATGGGCCGGCCTCCTCGACAACGTAGACCATTTCGACGCCGCATTCTTCGGCATTGGCCGTAGCGAGGCCGCGGACATGGATCCGCAGCACCGCCTCTTGCTCGAAGTGACCTGGGAGGCCCTCGAAGACGCCGGGATCCCTCCGGAGCGTCTCCTCGGCACCAAGACGGGCGTGTTCGTCGGAATGACCACGCACGATTACGCAGATCTCGTCACCTCGAAATGGTCCGAGCCGCGCGCGCACATCCCCACAGGGATCGGCGGGTCCTTCGCGGCAGGCCGCATTGCGCACATGCTCGGGCTCCGGGGCCCCACCACCGTCATCGACGCAGCCTGCACATCCGCGCTCGTCGGCCTGCACATGGCCTGCCAGAGCCTGCGTCGCGGGGAATGCGACATGGCCCTCGTCGGCGGCGTGAACCTGCTGCTCTCCGCGAATACGTCGAACCTGCTCGCGGCGCTCCAGATCCTCTCTCCGGACGGGCGTTGTCGCACGTTCGACGCGCGTGCGAATGGATATGTTCGCGCCGAGGGTGTGGGGGTCGTCGTACTCGAGCGCCTCGCCGACGCGCAGCGCCACGCGCGCCGGATCTGGTCCCTCGTCCGCGGCACCGCGATGAACCAGAATGGCCGCGCGACGAGCCTGACGGCGCCGAACGTGCAAATGCAGGCGGCCGTCATCCGCGCCGCGCTCGACGATGCCCGGGTCGGGCCGGAGCGGGTCGGATACGTCGAGGTCCATAGCAATGGCTCCCCGCTCGGAGACCCCGTCGAGCTCGATGCGCTTCGCGAAGCGCTGGGGAAGCCGCGCTCCGACGGCTCGAAATGCGTACTCGGCTCGATCAAGACCCGCATCGGGCACGCCGAGGCTGCGTCCGGGATGGCCTCGCTCATCAAGGCCGTGCTCGTGCTGAACCACGAGACGATCCCGATGAACCTCCACTTCGAGCGCTTGAATCCGAATGCGTCGCTCGAAGACACGCCGTTCGTCCTGCCGACGTCGGAGCTCCGATGGAAGCGCGGCGCGACGCCCCGAATCGCGGGTGTCAGCTCGACAGGGCTCAGCGGAGCCAACGCTCACGCCGTGCTCGAGGAGCCCCCCCCGGCACGACGCGCCGAAGACCGGCCGGAGCGGCCGCTGCACCTCTTCGTCCTCTCCGCGAAGACGCCGGAAGCGCTGCGGGAACGGGCGCGGCAGATGCTTCACCACGTCGGAGCCCATCCCGACCAGGCGCTCGGCGACGTATGCCACACGCTCGGCGCCGGGCGGTCACATTTCGAGCACCGCTTCGCGGCCGTCGTCGGCACGGTCGCCGAACTCTCGGGGCAGCTCGCGGATTTCGTTGAAGGCGCCCCGAGCGCCTACCTGCATGGGCGCGTGGAGGGGTACTCCGCGCGCAAACGCGTGGGGTTCGTCTTAACCGGGCTCGCGGCGCACGCGGCCTCCGCGCTCGGCGCGCGGGACGGGACGCCACCGACGCTGAGGGCCGCGCTGGAGCGCGCAGACGACGCCGTGCACGCGCAGCTCGGGCGCCGGGTGCTCGGCCTCCTGCACGACGACGCCGCGCGAGGGCCCGCCTCCGTGGTGGACGCGGAGCTCGCGCTGTTCGTCCTGCAATATGCGCTCGTCGAGCTGTGGAACGCGTGGGGAATCGAGCCCTCGGTGATCCTCGGCGAGGGCTCCGGCGAATGCGTCGCGGCGTGGGCCGCGGGCGTGCTCGACCTCGACGACGCGGTCTGCCTCGCCGTCGCGCGAGCGCGCCTCCTTGAGAGCGAATGCAGCGACGTCGAGGCGATGGCGCGAGCGCTCGCGAAGATCAAGCTGGCCGCTCCGAAGCGGACTTTTGCGCTGAGCCTCGGTGGTGCGTTCACGACAAGCTCGCTCGGGACGGCGACGTACTGGGAGCAGCAGATCCGCGTAGCAGTCCGCGTCGGCCCGTCCGTAGAAACGCTCGCGTCGCAGGGAACCACCGCTTTCGTCGAGATCGGCCCGGCGCCTGTGCTCGCGGCGCGCCCTGCCGCGGAGAATTCGTCGCCGCTGATCCTCCCCTCGCTGTGGGCCTCGCGTCCCCCCATTCGCGTGCTCCTCGAAACGCTCGCCGCCCTTTATGTCGACGGTTTGGACGTCCGCTTCGACAGCGTCGACGCGCCGCACCCGTACCGTCGGATCGCGCTGCCCACCTATCCATTTCAGCGACAACGTTACTGGTTTGGCAAGACAGCGCCGATCGCAGCGCAGCAGGCGCCAACAGAGGGCCATCCGCTCCTCGGCCGTGCGCTCGAACCACGCGCGGACCGGCCCGAGACCCGCACATGGCAGGTCGTCCTCGACGAACCAAGCCGGCGAAGCATTGGCTTGCAGCGCGTCGCCGGGACGACGAGGCTCGCCGCCGGCGGGCTCGTCGAGATCGGATGCGCGGTGGCCCGCGAATTGTTCGGGGACGCCGCGTGGGAGGTCGAGCTCTCGCTCGCCGACCCGCCCGTGCTCCACGACCACGAGCCGGGAATGCTCCAGGTCATCGCCACGCCCGAGGGCCCGGGCAAGGCTGCCATGAGCGTTTTCTCCCGGGAACGCGCGGGGAGCCCCTGGAGGCGCATCGCCAATGGTCACATCGCGCCCGCGCCCGAGCTCGACGACGAAAGCGCGCCGCCGAGCATGCGGCCCGGGCGACGGCAGGGCGTACCCGCGGCGCTATGGGAGCGGCGATTCGAGGCCTTCGGCGTCGATACCGAGGCTTTTCGTATCGACCAGCTCTGGCGCAACGGCCACGAGACATTGGCACGCGTGACGCTCGCCCGTGGCAGCACGGCGCCATCGATCTTTCGCGCGGCGACCGCGATTGCATCGATCACGCACCCCGCGGCGCATGGTCGCGCATGGATGATCGAAGCCGTCGAGGGCGTCCACGTGCGGCCCACGTCGCTCGAAGGCCGCGCGTGGCTGCGCCTCAATTGGACGGCGAACGACGGCTTTGCGGCGCGGCTGAGCATGGAGCTCGTCGGGGAAAGCGGCGAGCTCTCGGGCGTGGCGCGGCGAATCAGCGTCCGCGCGGAGGATCCGGCCGCCGCGCTTCGCGCCGCAGGGAAGGAGCCGCTCGAAGGCGCCTTCGTCGAGCTCGTTTGGCGCGAAATGCCCCCGCCCATCACGCCGCCCCCGGCGACGCGACGGTGGGTCGTCATTGCGGACGCGGGTGGCATGGGCGCTTCCCTCGCGCGACGGCTCGATGCCGCCGGGGACATCGTGGTCACGCTGCCGGCCGAGGACATCGACACGCGTATCGATGACCTCGCGCTGGTGCTCGCGGTGTCCGGCCCCTTCTTCGGCGTCATTTACCTGGGTGCGCTCGACGTCCCCCCGGACGACACGCTCTCCGTCGCGTCGCTCGACGATGCGCTGCGACGAGGCCCTTGCGCGCTCCTCTCCATCGTGGATGTCCTCGCTGCGCAGGTTCAGGTCCCGCGCCTCTTTATCGTCACGCGCGGGGCGCAGGCCGCCGGGGACGCGGCGGGCAGCTTCGCGCAGGCGGGATCCTGGGGCCTCGGGCGCGTCCTGTCGCTCGAACGCGAGGACATGTGGGGCGGCATGATCGACCTCGATCCCGCGCCGAGCCCCGAGGACGCATCGCGGCTCGCCCAGGCGCTTCTTTGCGCTGGGTCCGAGGATCACATCGCGCTCCGAGGGGACAAACGTCATGCCGCGCGGCTCGTACGCGCCGCCACGCCCGTGCACGAGCCCCTCGTGGTCCGCTCGGATCGAACCTATCTCGTGACAGGCGGAGCGTCCAAACTCGGCGTCGAGGCCGCGGACTGGCTCGTCACGCGTGGCGCGCGGTCGTTGCTCCTCGTAGATTCGGACACCGCTGAGGACAGGCCGGAGCACGCTGCCCTGCGACAAACGCTCGAAGCGCGCGGGGCCAAGGTCCTGTTTGTCAGGGCAGACGTCGAAAGCGCGGGGGTGATGCGTGAGGCCATGTCGCTCACGCCCCTTCCCCTTGGCGGCGTCGTCCATGCAGCGCACGCCCGCGAAGCTGGCCTCCACCGAATGACGAGCCGCGATGCCCTGGACGCGCTGCGGGTTGCGCTGCAGCAAAGATCGCGCGCGCTTTTCGCGCTCCACGCGCTCACGGCGACCCTGCCGCTCGACTGTTTCATTGTTTTCTCTCCAGCGCCGGCCGCGCTCGGCTGGGAGGGGCTCGGCGCGGACGCGGTGGCCGCCGAATATGGGAGCGCCCTCGCGCGGCTCCGCGGCCGGCTCGGTCTGCCGGCGACGATCGTGCATCTTTCGTTGCCCGACGAGACGCGTACCCGACAAACGGATTACGAGGACGCGCTCCTCGCGGCGGGCCTGCCCGGAATGCCTCCCTCCCTTGCCCTGCAGGCCGCCGAACTCCTGGCGGCGGG
The DNA here is from genome assembly GCF_028369105.1 of Polyangium mundeleinium. Taxonomy (NCBI): domain Bacteria; kingdom Pseudomonadati; phylum Myxococcota; order Polyangiales; family Polyangiaceae; genus Polyangium; species Polyangium mundeleinium. The sequence goes on from NZ_JAQNDO010000001.1 coordinate 12,575,858, forward strand.
GGCCCCCGCTTCGGCCATCGTGGCGTGGGCGGATTGGGACCTGTTCGAGCAATCGCACCACGCGCGCACCGACCGTCCCCTGCTCCAAACCTTGGGCGAGGCGCGCCGCGCGAGCGCGGGCACGGCGACGCTGCGAAGGCGGGTCGCGGGCGCCGAAATCGGGAAGGCGCGGTGGCTCGTGGAGAACATCGTTCGGAGCGAGGTCGCGCGTGTGCTCGACCTGAGCCCGACGGAGCTGCCGCCTGCGGACCGGGATTTGCCGGCGCTCGGGATGGATTCCATCATGGGGGTCCAGCTCCTCACGGGCATCGGCGCTGCCTTCGGCGTCCACCTGCCGACGAGCGCGCTCCTCGGGCGGACCACGATCGAGGGTTTGTCGAGGCGCATCCTCGGCGCCCTGCGTCCTGGCGACGACGCGGCGGCGACAAGGACTGCGAGCCGCCGCGGGCTGCTCGTCGAGCTCGCCCGCGAAGGGACGAAGCCCCCGTTTTTCATGGCCCCGCCGTCCACGGGCTCGGCGCTCGTCTTCCAGTCGCTCGCCAAAGAGCTCGGCCCTGATCAGCCCTTTTATGGCTTCAATGCACCCGGCGTCGATACGGCCGAGCCTCCGTGCGATCGGATCGAGGTGCTCGCCGCCCGGTACCTCGAAGATCTACGCAAGGTCCAGCCTCGCGGCCCATACCGGCTCGGCGGGTATTCGTTCGGCGCGTTCGCTGCATTCGAGATGGCGCATGTGCTGACACGCGCGGGCGAACGCGTCGACATCCTCGTGCTCGGGGATATGCCTGCGCCGCGCCGCCGGGACGACGGGCTTGCTTCGCTCTTCGAGCTGGCGCGGCTCTTTGACCTGTCGCTCGACGCCAACGAGGCAGGCTCCCTCTCGCGCGACGAGTTCCTCACGCATATGGCCGCGGCCGTGGGGGAGCGGATCATCTTGCCCTCGAACGTGGCGGAATCCGAGCGGCATCGGCGCCTCTACCGCGCCCATTTGAGCGCGATCGCGACGTTCGCGCCCACGCCGTACGACGGACCCGTCACGCTGCTGCGCGCCGAGCAAAGCATCCGCAACCTGACGCGCGCCGATCTCCCGGCGGACGAGGCGTCGTATGGCTGGCAATCCCTCTGCCGACAGCCGGTGCGTGTCCTCGACGTCCCTGGCGACCATTACACGATGTTCCTCACGCCGTGCGTCGTAGAGACCGCCCGTCAGCTCCGCCAGGTGCTCGACGGTCCCGAAGTCGGCTGAACCACACCCTCTCGCCCGGTGAAACGGGCCTTTCCGGTCAATCCAGCAGTTTGTCGAGGGCCGCGAGCTTGGCCGCGAGACGAGCCTCGATGTCGTCCTCCGGCAGTTCCGGCGATTCCGGGGCGGGTGTGGGCTCGGGCGTCGCCGGCGGGGTCGGCGCCTGCGTGGCGGCCTTGCCTTCGGTTATCCCGAGCCGCTCGAGGAGATGCTCCGCGAGCGCCGCGGGGGTCGGATGGGAAAAGATCAACGTCGCGGGCAACTTCAATCCAAAGATGGGCTCCAGCGATTTTCGCAGCTCCACGCCCGTCAAGGAGTCCATTCCGAGGCTGGAGAACGTCGCCTGACGGTCGATTCGCGCCCCGTCCATGTGCAACACCTTCCCGAGCTGCTCAAGGACACGCTCCTCCAACAGCCGCGCCCGCTCCGCGGAGGGTGCCGATTCGAGCATCCCTCGGATGCCCTCCGCCAAACCCGCAGGCTCGCCGGCTCCTTTTCCTCCGCCTCCACCAGATAGCTCTGCCCAGAAAGCCGATTTTCCCTGCTCGGGAAAGTATTGCACGAAGTTGTCGATCGAGAGGTCGGCCACGACGACCCCCGGGCGGGGCATCGCGAGCAGCCCTTCAAGCGCCTGAGCGGCGACACGTGGAGAAAGAGCGCGCAGGAATGGGTTGCCTTTGCCGCTCGTGTCGTGGCGCGCCGCCATGCCCACGCCCGCGATCGGCCCCCATTGCACGCTCGTCCCCGGCAGCTTCAGGGCCGACATTCGCTGCGCCATCGCGTCGAGGAAGGCGTTCGCCGCCGTGTAGGCGGCGGCCCCGGCGAGCCCGAGCACGACGGACACGGACGAATACATGAAGAAGAAATCGAGGTTCAGCGATCGGGTCTTCGTGTACAGGTTCCAGGTGCCCACGACCTTGGGGGCCATGACCTCCAGGAATGCGTCTCGCCCGACGTGAACGGTCGGCGTGAGTTCACCCGTGACGCCGGCTACGTGCAAGATGCCGCGCAGCGGGGGCATGGAACCACCGACCTCCGCCAGCATTGTGTCCACCTGCTTGGGCCGGGACACGTCCGCCGAGACCACCTGCAGCCGAGCCCCCATTGCCCCCATGGCAGCAATCGCCTCCATGGCTTCGCTCGTGGGTGCTCGCCGTCCGACGAGCGCGATATGCCGGGCACCTCGCTCCACGAGCCGCCGCGCAGCCGCGAGACCGAGCCCTCCGAGCCCGCCCGTAATTAAGAAGCTCGCGTCGGCCGGCAAGGGGTTCGTGGCCTTCGAAGGCGCCGTCAGCGTGCCCTTGCAGAGCCGCGCGCCATAACGTCCCTGTCCACGCAGCGCGATCCGATCCTCCCCTTCCCCTCCGTGCATCTCGTGCAAGAGCGCGCGCACCTCGTCCACGCCGCCCGCCGGATCGAGATCAATGCACACGTTCTCCAGCTCGGCGTGCTCCAGCGCGAGCGTACGCGCGAACCCCCATAGCGGCGCCTGCACGGGGGACCCCTCTGTTTCCGACGCATCGACCACGTGCGCGCCCCGCGTGACCCATACCGCGCGCGTCGGCGCGCCGCTGCGCTTCGCCAGAAGGAGCGCTTGCGCCAGGTAAAGCGCCGAGAGCATCCCGTGCCCGAGGTCGTGCTCCAGCGTGGCCGAGGTCGTCGCCCCGAGCGGCGCGGAATCTAGGCTGAGGAGGTGAATCACGCCGGTCCATGGCTCTCCCGTCCGCAGGAGCTCGGCGGCCAGCCGCTCATGGTCGTCGCGGCTGGCCGGATCGATCCGGAAGCTCCCGTCGCTCGCACGCGCGTACGACGCGGCCGCCTCGACCGTCACACAATCGTCCCCACACTCCCGAAGGAGCCTCGCCAGCGCGCTGCCGAGCCCCTGCCGATCGACGAAGATCAGCCATCGCCCGCGCCGCCGTCGGTGCTCTGCGGCCGACGCTGGCTCCAGGCGCCGCCATTGCACCTCGTAAACGACCTCGTCGAGCGGCGTGCCCTCTTCGTCTCCCGCGGTCGGTCGACCATGCCGTACGTTCTCGACCCAGTAGCGCGACCGCTGCCAGGGATACGCGGGCAAAGCCACAACACGATATGCCTCAGGGCAAAGGTTTTTCCAGCCAATCTCCACGCCGGCCACGTGAAGCGCGCCCAGCGCCCCTAAAAGCGCGCGCCGCTCCTCTCCGCTTCGCCGGAGCGTCGCGATCGCTCGGGCATTCGCGCGTTGCGCCTCGAAGCATTGCTCCAGGTTCGACGAGAGCACCGGGTGCGGCCCCACCTCCACGAACGCGCCGTGCCCATCGGCGAGCGCCGTGCCCACCGCGCCCGCGAAATCCACGGCTTCGCGCACGTTTCGGCCCCAGTACCCCGCGTCGAGAGCGTCCCCGTCCACCCTCGCGCCGGTCACGGTGCTGTACATCGTCAGAACGGCCGCTCTCCGACCAATCGAGCCAAGCTCGGACACGAGTTCCCGCGCAAAAGGCTCCATCTGCGGACTGTGGAAAGCGTAATTCACGCGGAGCGGGCGCGTCACCACGCCCCGCGCGCCGATCTCCCGCAGCACCGCCTCCAGGGCGTTCGCCTCTCCCGACAGGACCACGGAGCCTGGGTCGTTGACGGCGGCAATGGCGACCTCGTGCTCCCGGCCGGCCAACGCCTTTCGCGCTTCCTCCGCCGGAAGCGACGCCCAAACCATTCGTCCGTGCCCCGACGCCTTTTGCATGGCGCGACTGCGCAGCGCGACGAGCCGCGCGGCCTCGTCGAGCTCAATCGCCCCCGCCACGTGCGCGGCCGCGATCTCCCCGACGCTATGCCCAATCACAGCGTCCGGAATCACCCCCCACGACCGCAACAGCTCCGCTAGCGCCACTTCCAACGCGAAAAGCGCGGGCTGCGCGATCTCGGTCTCTCCGAGGCGCGATCGCTCGTCCGCGGCCGAGAGCTCTTCGATCAGGGAAAAGCTCACGTGGCGGCGCAGGGCGCGATCGATCTCGTCGAGCTTGGCACGAAAAACCGGCTCTTCCGCGTAGAGCTGGCTCCCCATCCCCGCCCATTGCGAACCTTGCCCAGCGAAGACGAACACGACCTTGGGACGCGCCTGGCCGGATGCACGGCCATGAATCACCTCGCTCGAATCCCCCGCGCCATACGACGACAAGAGTCGCTGCATCTCTTCTCGCGTCTCACCCACCACCACGAGGCGGTGATCGTAGTGCGTCCGCCGCAGGCTCGCCGTGTGCACGACGTCGCGCAGCGAGACGTCGCTCGCCTGGGCCAACCACGCGGCGTACGAACGCGCGAGCATCACGAGCGCATCGGCCCCCTTCGCCGAGAGCGGCAGCAAGTACGTCGACGGCTGCTTCGTCGGCGACCGCGGCTCCTCGCTGGCCGGCGCCTCCTCCAGAATGACGTGCGCATTCGTGCCGCTGATCCCGAACGAGCTCACCCCCGCCCGGCGGGGCTTGCTCCCGCGCGGCCACGGCACGGCCTCCACTGGAACGACGAACGGCGTACCTTCCAGCACGATACGAGGGTTCAGCCGACGGAAATGCAGGTTCTTCGGGATCCTCTCGCGCTTCATCGCGAGGACCGCCTTGATGAGCCCCGCGATTCCGGCGGCGCCCTCGAGGTGCCCGATGTTCGTCTTCACCGCGCCGAGAACACACGACGAGCCATCCGCGCGCGGCTGCCCGAGCACCTCTCGCAGCGCCTCCGCCTCGATGGGATCCCCGAGCGACGTCCCTGTCCCGTGCAACTCGACATACCCGATATCAGACGGCGTGAGGCGTGCACGCTCCAGGGCTTGCCGGAGCATTGCCTGCTGAGAGAGCACGTTCGGCGTCGTCAAGCCTGTGGACCGACCATCCTGATTGACGGCCCAGCCGCGCACGAGGGCGTGAACTCGATCGCCGTCGCGCAGGGCGTCCGACAGCCGCTTCAGCACCACGACGCCGCACCCCTCGCCTCGAACGAAGCCGTTGGCGCGCGCGTCGAGCGCCTTGCTCCGCCCGTCCGGCGACATGGCCTGCGTCTCGAGCAGCAGCGACATCTGGATCGGCGACAGAATGGCGTTCACGCCGCCCGCGAGCGCGAGATCGCTCTCGCCCGCGCGCAGGCTTTGGCACGCCGTCGCCACCGCGACGAGCGACGAGGAGCAGGCCGTGTCCAGCGCAATGGCGGGCCCTTGGAGCCCGAGCACGAAGGCGATCCGCCCTGCCGCGGCGTTTGGCGCGGTCCCCGTCGCGCAATAGACGTCATAACGCCCGGCCCGCGCCTGCGCCACGATATGCTGATAGTCGTAGCTGCACGAGCCCACGAACGTGCCCGTTCGGCTCCCGATCAGCGTATCCGGCGGCAGTCCGGCGTCCTCGAGCGCCCAGGAGGCCACTTCGAGCAGCATTCGTTGCTGCGGATCGAGCGTCGCCGCCTCTCGGGGCGAAATGCCGAAGAACGCCGCGTCGAACCCGGCCACGTCATCGAGGAGCGCGGCCCAACGTGCCTCCGGCCTCTGGCCGGGAATCGCGTTCGCGGGCCACCTCTCCTCCGGAATCTCGCGCACGGCATCGACGCCACGGTCGAGCGCCTGCCAGAATGCTTCGTACCCATCGTCGCCGACAGGGAACCGGCAGCCCATCCCGATGATGGCGATCGGCTCGTTCGACGCGCGTTCCACGGCGTCGAGGCGTGCCTTCATTTTCTCCAGCGCGGCGATGGCGCGTTGCAGCGGCGTTGCCTCGCTCGCCGCCGGCTCGCGCCGGGCCGGGTTTCCGGGGCCACCGGCATTGCTCATCCGAGATACTCCTCGAAGGCTTCGAGTTTGTCCACGAGCCCGGCCTCGTCCTCGGCGACTGCGCTGACGTCACCGGCATCGAATGCGACGATGCTCATATCATCGACGAGGGCCCCAGGGGCCTCGCCCCGCGGCTCGTCGCCCTGCGCCTGCGCGGGAAACATCCGCTCGTAGAGATGGGTCGCGAGCGCCCGCGTCGTGGCATACGTGAAAAGGAGCGCCGCCGAGAGCTTGATCCCGAGGCTTGCCTCCAGCCTGTTCCGGAGCTCCAAGCTCATCAAGGAATCGATCCCGATGCTCGAAAATGGCGCGGACGTGTCGATCCTCCCAGGGTCCTGCCGCAACACACGCCCAAGCTGCTCCGTCAGGTGGGCCTCGATCATCTTCGCCCGCTCCGAGGGCGCTGCCCGCTCCAGCGTTTCTCGGATCCCGCCCGCGCCGGCGCCGGCCTCGACCGTGCGAGACTTCTCGTCGATCAGCGCAGCGAAGAACGGCGCGCCTGCGAGGTGGGGATAGAACTCCACCCATTGCCGCGCATCGAAACGCACGAGCCCCACCACCGCCTGCGGGCGCTGGAGGACCCTGTCGAAGAGAACATTCCCCTCCTCGGACACGAACGTCTCGGCGCCGCGCGACGCGACCCGCGTGCCCCGCAGATCCGAGGCCGCCGCGAGCCCCACATCCGCAAAGGCCCCCCATTGAATGCTCACCCCGGGCAGGCCCTCCGCCGCGCGAGACTGACAAAGACCGTCGAGGAACGTATTCGCGGCCGCATAATTCGATTGTCCCGGCGAACCGAGCAACCCCGCAGCCGAGGAGTACGCCACGAAGAAATCGAGGACGTGTCCTCGCGTCGCCGCGTGCAAGTTCCATCCCCCGAGCACCTTGGGCTGCATCGGTCGCAGGAGCTGCGCTTCGCTCATGTTCTCCAGCGTCCCGTCGTCGAGGAGGCCCGCCGCGTGCACGACCCCGCGGAGCGCCGGCATCGCGCGGTCGATCTCTTGAATCACCCGATCGACATCGTCACGCCTGGCGACGTCACCTGACAAAACCCGCACGCTCGCACCCTCGGCCTCCATGGCCTGGATCGCAGCCTGGGCCACCTCGCTGGGCGCGCTTCGACCCATGAGCGCGAGGTGCCGCGCCCCCTGCCCGACGAGCCACCGCGCCAGGGACAAACCGAGGCCGCCGAGCCCACCCGTCATGAGATACGTCCCGTCCGGCCGCACCTCGGCGCCCGCCCCCTGCCCCGCGATTGCCACGCGCGCCGCCGGATCCCGCATGGACAAGACGAGCTTTCCCGTGTGCTTGCCCTGCGCCATCCGCACGAATGCATCCAGCGCGCTCGACACCGGAAACACCTGGCACGGAAGCGGCCGCAGCACCCCCGCGCGCAGCCAGCCAATGACCTCTTCGAGCAGCGACCTCACGTACGCCGGACGGTGCAGCATCATGCCGCGCAGATCCACGAGCGAGAACGACAGATTCTTCAGGAAGGGCTTTAGCCCGAGCCGGCGATTCTCGTAATAATCGCGCTTGCCTATTTCCACGAACCTGCCGTGGTCGCGCAGCAATCCGAAGCTCGCTTCGAGCAACTCCCCGGAGAGCGAGTTCAAGACGACATCGACGCCCTCGCCGTTCGTGATCCGCTCGACGTCTCCGACAAACGAGAGGGACCGCGAGTCCATCACGTGCGCGACGCCCATGGAGCGGAGAAGTTGCCGCTTCTCTTCGCTCCCCGCCGTGGCGAAAATCTCTGCGCCCACGTGCTGAGCCCACTGGATCGCCGCCATGCCGACACCCCCGGTGCCCGCATGAACGAGGACGCGCTCGCCCTTTTGCAGCTTCGCGACGTGCGCCAACGCATAATACGCGGTCAGGAACACGACCGGCGTCGCGGCGGCCTCGTGCCATTCGAGCTCGGCCGGCTTTGCAACGACCAGCGCGCGGGGCGCTGTCACGTGCGAGGCCATTGCCATCGGCGTCAGCGCGAGGACCTCTTGCCCAATCGTCAGATCCTCGACCCCGGGTCCCAGGGCGACGATACGACCGGCGCATTCGCCCCCCAATCGAGGACCCTTCTGATCGGCTCCTTCCACGTCGTCCGGCATCACGCCGAGCGCCAGGAGCACGTCGAGGAAATTCAATCCTGCCGCCTCGACCTCGATCTCGACCTCGCCGGGCCCCGGGGCCCTGCGGGCCATCGGTCGCAACGCGAGCTTTTCGAGCACCCCGGGCGCGCGATTCTCCAGCCGGAAGGGACGTCCCGACGCAGCCTCGAACCGCTCCGCCGCACCCCCGAGATGCCCTCGCACGAGGCGCGCCACGTACCTGCCTTCCGACCGCAGAGCGACCTGATCCTCGTCGTCCCCGGAGAGGATCTCGCCGAGCAGCCGATCCGGTTCGTCCGGGCTTGCCTCCGACGCAAGGTCGATCCGGACGCAGCCGAGGTCGGGTTGCTCGGTCGCGACCGCTCGTCCGAAGCCCCACAGGGTCGTTTGCGCGACCGCGAGCGGCCCCGCGTCCATGCCCGTCGCCTGCGCTCCGCGGGTCAGGATGTACAACCGCGGTACGTCCCGCCAACCCTGGCGCAGCAATGCTTGGGACAGGCGCATCACGCTCGCAATGCCTCGCCGCAAATCCGCGGCGAGCGTCAGGTCCGTCGTCTCTCGGAATCCCGCGCCGTCGAGCGCCCCGCAATGAATCACGCCGCGGCAGCCGAGCTTGCCGAATGCTTCGCGCAGGACCGCGTCCCAGTGCGCCGGGTTCATCACGTCCACCCGGAATCGCCCCTCGCCGAGGCGCGCATGCCCCTCGCCTGCCATGACCTCGATGCACGTCCCACCATGGGCGCGGATTCGATCGGCGAGCGCGGCGCCGAGCCCTCGCTCGTCCACAAGCACGAGCCACGCTCCCGCGTCGCCCGCGGTCTCGGGCAGCGGCACGAGCTCCTTGCGCTGCCACGCGACCTCGAACACGCAATCGCCGAACGGATCACCGGCGGCCGGCCGCTCGGCCTCCGCGAGCCTCTGCACACGAAGCTCGTCGATCTCGACCCATGCATGACCCGCATCGTCGAGAATCCTCAGCGAAACGGCGGGCTCGACGCGTGCCTCCGTCCTCACGACCCGCGCGTGAACCCACGCGGTCGGACCAGGCCGACCGAAGACGCGCAAGCCTTTCACCTCGACGGGGACGTACGTGCCTTCCCCAATCAACGATTGCAACGACGCGCCGCCCACCTGAAAACAGGCATCCATCAAGACCGGATGCACGTGATGCGCCGACGCCTCGCTTTGGAGCTCGTCGGGCAAATGGACGCGCGCCAGGGCCTCACCCTCGCCGAGCCGAAGGCTCTGGATGCCCTGAAAATGCGCGCCGTACGACAGGCCTCGCGCCTCCATTCGCGCATACTGCGCGCGGGCCTCGACGACCTCGGGGCAACGCGCCTCCACCGCTCCGAGGGCGTCGCCCGCACGCGCCGCGGCGGGGGTCGCGACCAAGCGCAACCTGCCCTGCGCGTGCGTCACCCATTCTTTTGCGCTCGCCTCGCGGCTGGCGATCACCACCGACGCGCCTCCGCCGGACTCCTCCCGGAGCGAGACCTGCACGAGCCGTTCTCCGCCCTCAGGCAAGGCGAGCATTCGATCGAACGACATCTCGTCGAGGCGCGCCGCGCCCGCACCGTGGACCTCGACCGCCGCCGCGAGCCCGAGCTCCACGTATCCCGCGCCCGGAAATACGACCTCCCCCTGCACGCGATGGTCTGCGAGGTAAGGGAATGCCTCCACGCTCACCCATCGCTCCCACACGTGCAGCTTTGGCTCGGCCGCTGGTACAAACCCGGCGCCGAGCAGCGGATGGCCGCCTTCCGCCTGGGTCGCCCGAGGCTTGCGCGTGCCGGCCTGGAGCCAATATCGCTCCCGCTGCCACGGATACGCGGGCAACGTGACGAGGGGCCTCGGCTCGGGGTACAGTTTGTCCCAAGCGACGAAAGCCCCGTGCACGTACAAGCTCCCGAGCGCCTCCAGCATCGAGCGACGCTCGTCCGCGTGCCGCCGCATCGACGCAATCGCGGCCCCCTCGATCTTCGCCGCTTCGAGGTTCTCCTCGATGGCAGGCAACAAGATCGGGTGAGGGCTCATCTCCACGAACAGGCCGTGCCCCTCCTTCATGAGCGCCTGCGTCACCTCCGAAAACCGTACGGACTGCCGAAGGTTGTCCCACCAATACAATGATCCGAGTTCGTCGCCTCGGAGCAATTGCCCGGTCACCGTCGAGCGCATGGGAAGCGCGCCCGACGAGGGACGGACGTCGTCCAGCAGGGCTAGCAAATCGCCCTGGAGCCCATCGACCTGCGGGCTGTGCGACGCCACGTCCACCTTGACGCGACGACAAAACACGCCCTTCGTCTCCAGCGCCGCGAGCACCTCCTCGACCGCCGCAGGATCCCCCGACAGCACCGTCGACCGCGGACCATTGCTCACGGCAACGCTCAGGCGATCCTCGCGACCCGCGATGAACTGCTCCGCCTCCGCCATCGGCAGCTCGACGAGCCCCATCGCTCCCTTGCCGCTGATGCGCCGCAGAAGCCGACTCCGATGGCAGATGATCCTGACCGCGTCCTCAAGGCCGAGCATCCCCGCCACGTACGCCGCGGCGACCTCGCCCATGCTATGCCCGACCACACAATCGGGCTCGACGCCCCACGACCGCCACAAGGCCGCGAGCGCGACCTCGATAGCAAACAAAACGGGCTGCACGACGTCGATCTCCGCGAGCCGCGAGCGCCCCTCCTCCGCGCCGAGCTCGTCGAGCACCGAAAAGCCGGCCTCGCGGGCGATCGCCTCGCTGGTCGTGGTGATCGCAGCCCTGAAGACCGCCTCCTCCGCCAGGAGCTGCCGCCCCATCCCGCGCCATTGCGATCCTTGCCCAGGAAAAACGAAGACGACCCTCGGACGACCCGAGGCCTTTCCCTCGACCACCCCCGAAGGCTGCTCACCTCGTCCGTACGACGCCAGGAGCTCCGCGAGCTCCTCCCGCGTCCCGGCCACGGCCATCAGCCGTCGATCGAGGTGCGTCCGGCGCGCGCTCGCCGTGTACACGACATCGCCCAGCGACACGTCCTTCTTCGCCGACAACCATTCCGCATAAGAGCGCGCAAGCGCGCCGAGCGCCCCCGTGCTCCGCGCCGAGAGCGGAAGCAGATAACTCGAAACCGGCTTCCCCTGTGCCTTCGTCCCTCCGGGTGGCGCCTCCTCCAGAATTACGTGCGCGTTTGTTCCGCTAATACCAAATGAGCTCACGCCCGCGAAGCGAGGCGTCGCTCCTCGCGGCCAGGGCATGTTCTGTCGGGGGATCACGAAGGGCGTCCCCTCGATCTCGATGCGCGGGTTCAGCGCTCGAAAATGGAGGGTCCGCGGGATCTCCTCGCGCTCCAGCGCGAGCAGGGACTTGATCACACCCGAGACGCCGGCGGCCCCTTCGAGGTGCCCGATGTTCGTCTTGACGGCGCCGACGACGCACGGAGCCCCATCCTCGCGCGGCGCACCCAGGACCGCCTTCAGCGCGTCCATTTCGATCGGATCCCCGAGCGGGGTGCCCGTCCCGTGCGCCTCGATGTATCCGATCTGCTCCGGCCTGACGCGCGCGCTCGCCAAAGCCTGCCGCAACACCGCTTTTTGCGAAAGCACGTTCGGCGTCGTCAGACCCGTGGATCGGCCATCCTGGTTCACCGCGGAGCCGCGGATCAGCCCCCGAATTCGGTCCCCATCGCGCTCGGCATCGGAGAGTCGCTTGAGTATCAGGATGCCACAACCCTCGCCGCGAACGTATCCGTTGGCCCGCGCGTCGAACGTCTTGCATCGACCATCCGGCGAAAGAGCGTTTGTCTGGGCCATCATCTGCATGGTGAACGGCGAGACGATCGCGCTCGCGCCGCCGGCGACAGCGAGATCGCTCTCTCCGCTGCGCAGGCTCTGGCACGCGAGGTGAATCGAAACGAGCGAGGACGAGCACGCCGTGTCGACCGTGACGGCCGGGCCTTGGAACCCGAACACGTAGGAAAGCCGGCCCGCCGCGGTGCTGCCGACGTTCCCCGTCGCCGAATATGCGTCCACCGCGTCGATGCCACACGAGACAAGCTGGTGCTCGTAATCGATGATTGCGATCCCGACGAAGACGCCCGTCCGCGTACCGACGAGCCGATCGGCGTCCTGGCCGCCGTCCTCCAGCGCCTCCCACGTGACCTCCAGCAACATCCGCTGCTGCGGATCGAGGCTCATGGCCTCGCGCGGCGAGATCCTGAAGAAGCCCGCGTCGAACCCATGAACGTCGGACAGGAGCGCGGCCCAGCGCACGTCGGGACGATTCCCCGGAATCGCGTCCTTCGGCCAGCGCGACGACGGGATCTCCTGGACGGCGTCGACACCTGCACGCAATCCCTCGAAAAACGCGTCCGGTCCCTGGCCGCCTGACGGGAACCGGCAGCCGACGCCGACGATGGCGATCGGTTCGGTCTTTTCGCGAAGCAGCGCGTCGCGCTCGGCGCGCACCGTCTTCAGAACGACGAGGGTTTCCCGGAGCTTCGCGAGATAATCAGGTGCTCCGCCGCTCATCCAGATCCCTTCCGCGCCTGGGCCAGCTCTTCATCGAGCATCGCGAGCAGCTCGTCGCCCTCGACGGCGGCGAGGCTCGGGGGAAGCTCCCCCGTGCGCGGCGTCGGCGGCGCCGGCTCGATCGATCGCTCGGGCGCGGTCGGGAAGTCGAACTCGCGAAGGAGATACTCCGCGAGCGCCGCGACGTGGGCATACGTGAAGAGCAGCGTCGCCGGCAATCTCTTGCCGATATCGCGCTCGAGCGCGTTCCGCACCTCGATGCTCATGAGCGAATCCACGCCGAGCGAACGGAACGGCTCCGCGCGGCCGATCTGGGCGGGCTCCATGCGCAGCGCCCGCGCCACGCGCTCCGCGACGTGCGCTTCGAGCATCCCGAGACGCCTGGCGACGGGCACGCCCACGAGCGTCTGCCGAAGCTCCCCGCTCTCGGTCCCAGCGCTCTTCGACGCCGCCCGGGCTTGACGCAAGGCACCCCAGAACGGGCTCGACGCGAGCTGGGGGAAGATGGAAAGCCATTGCCGAACGTCGAGCCGCATGAGAGCAGCCACCCCGCGAGGTTCGCCGAGCAATGCCGCGAGCGCTGCCATCCCCTCCTCGGGCGGCAGCCCGTCGAGCCCAGCAGCAGCGCTCTTTCTCGCCCCCGCGGCGAGCCCGATCCCGGCGATCGCTCCCCACTCGACCGCAATCGCCGGCAGGTCCTGGGCCCGTAGCAGGCACGCGAGCGAATCGAGAATGGCGCTCGTCGCGGAGTAGCTGGCCCTGCCTACGTACCCGAGGATCGACGATACCGAGGAGTAAAGCGCCAGCATATCGAGCGTCGCGCCCTGCGAGAGTTCGAGGACATGCCGGGCCTCGACGAGCGCCGACGACAACTCGACACCGAACCGATCGCCCTCGGCATCCGCGGCGCGCGTGGCCTCCTCGGCCACCATCGCCGCATGAAAGACCCCTCGAATCGGCGGGGCCTTCCGCTCCTTCACCTGGGCCGCGACCCTCTCCAGGCCCGCGCGCTGCCGGAGGTCGGCGACTGACACCAGGACGTCGACCCCGGCGTCCTGCATGGCCTGGAGGGCCGCTCTCGTCCCCTCCGAGGGCTCGCGGCGTCCGATGAGGACGAGGTGACGCGCGCCCCAGCCGACCAGCGATTGCGCGGTCAAAAGACCCAACCCGTCGAGTCCGCCGGTCACGAGATAACTCGCGTCCGCGCGCACCTGCTCCCCGCGGCTCGGTGCCTTCTCGAATACGCTCCCGACGAGGCGCGCGACGAATCGCCCCTCCTTCCGCAACGCGACCCGATCCTCCTCCTCTCCCGCGCCGAGCTCCTCGATCAGCTCCTCGACGTCCTCCACGGCGGAGCCGGGCTCAAGATCCACATTGAAGACCTCGACTTCGGGATACTCCAACACCAGTGTACGAGACAACCCCCAGGCAGCCGCCTGCACGGGCGCAATGGCCGCCTGCTGCGCGCCGACGGCCTGCGCGCCACGCGTCACCACCCATACGCGAGGGTTCGTCCGGAACGCCTGCTTGGCGAGCGCCTCCGTGAGGTGGAGGAGGCACTCGGCCCCGGTCCGTCGCGACAAGGCGGATGCATCGAGCTCCCCACCCCATGCGGGATCGTCCACGCAATGCAGATGCACGATCCCGGCCCACTCCATCCCCGAGGGGCACGCCGTGGCCAGGACCTCGGTGTAATGGCTACGCAGGGCTGGATCGATCCGATGAAGTTCGGGACTCACGCGCTCGTAACGGTCCCCCGCGACGACGCGGACGCACGCCTCTCCACGCGCGCGGAGCGCCTCATAGAGGGCAGCGCCGACGCCGAGCTGGTCCGAGAACACGAGCCACGCGCCCGCAGCGCGCTGCCGCGAATCGCCGCCAAGCGCCCGGGCTCGCGCCTTGTTCTGCCATTGCACCTCGTATGCGCAGCTCGGACGGGTCTCCGCTCGCGCAGGGGCCGGAGCGCGGCGGCCCGGCTCCGGGATCCAATAAGGCTTCTTCTGCCACGGATACGTCGGCAGAGGCACGCACCGTCCCCCGCTCGGCGCGAGCCGCGTCCACTCCGGAAAGCAACCTCGCGTGTACAGCCCGCCGATCGCCTCGAGCAACGTGCGCCGTTCATCCTGGCTCCGCCGCATGCAATAAGCCACGAGCCCGTCGGCCTTCCGGGACGAAAGACATTGCTCCACGTTGGTCGCCAAGACCGGGTGCGGGCCGACCTCCAGGAAGAGCTGATATCCGTCGTGAATGGCCGCACCCACGGCGCCCGAGAGATTCACGGTCTCCCGCACGTTCCGCCCCCAGTAACGGGCGTCGAGCTCTTTGCCCTCGACGCACTCCGACAGCACCGTGCTGTACATCGCCAGGGTGGCGCGCCGCGCGTCGATGCGCACCAGCCGCTCCACGAGCTCCGCCGCGAGCGGGTCCATTTGCGGGCTGTGAAACGCGTAGTTGACCCGCAACGGCCGGCAAGCGATCCCGCTCCGCTCGAGCCGCCCCGTGATCTCGTCGAGGGCCTGGGTTTGACCGGCCAAAACGATGGTCTCAGGGTCGTTCACCGCGGCGATGGAGACACGGTCCTCGTATCCCTCGATGAACTTCCGCGCCTCCTCCGGCGACGCCGCGACCGACACCATCTTGCCGGCCCCGGTCGCCTTGTTCATGATCCGCCCTCGAATCGCGACCAGACGAACAGCCTCGTCCAGCGAGAGAATGCCGGCGACGTGCGCAGCCGCAATCTCGCCGACGCTGTGTCCGATCACGGCGTCCGGCGCGATCCCCCACGACCGGAGCAGCTCCACGAGCGCGATCTGAATGGCGAACAGCATCGGCTGCGCCACCTGCGTCTCCGCGAGGCGCGACATCGACTCAGTCGCGTCGAACTCGTCGAGCAGGCTCCACCCAAGCCTGCCGGTGAGCAGCGCATCACACGAGTCGATCACCGATCGAAACGCCGATTCCTCGTCGTAGAGTTTGCGCCCCATCCCGAGCCACTGCGATCCCTGCCCCGAAAACACGAAGACGACCTTCGCCCGCGCGGGCGTCGCTTTGCCTCGCACCACGCCGGCAGGCGCCTCGCCGCGCAGGAACGCGTCGAGCGCCCGGGAGAGGTTCGTTTTCGTGTCGCTCACGACGGAGACACGATGCTCGAAATGGCTGCGCCGCGCGCTGGCTGTATACGCCATGTCGAGCAGGCGCGGCGCGTCCGGGCCGTCGAGGAGGCGCTGGTACGAACGGGCGAGGTCGTGGAGCGCCTCGGGGGTCTTCGCCGAGAGCGGCAAGAGATACGCGCTCGGCTCCTTTCCGGCCGCAATCGGCTCTTCGAGGTTCCGCGGCGCCTCCTCCAGCACGACGTGCGCGTTCGTCCCGCTGATGCCGAACGAGCTCACGCCGCCGATGCGCGGGCGCACGCCCGGCTTCCACGGCACTGCATTCTGCACGATTTCAAGCGTCGTCCCGCGGAGGTCGATTCGCGGGTTCAGGGAACGAAAATGCAGATTGCCCGGGATACGCTCATTCTGCATCGAGAGGGCGACCTTCATGAGCCCCGCGACGCCCGCCGCGGCCTCGAGGTGCCCGATGTTCGTCTTGACCGCGCCGAGCAGGCAACTCGACCCCCGCTCACGAGGCCCGCCGAGGACGGCCTTCAGCGCCTCGACCTCGATCGGATCGCCGAGCGAGGTCCCCGTCCCGTGTGCCTCGACATACCCGACGTCGGAGGGCGCGACACGCGCATTCTCCAGGGCCTGCCGGAGCAAGGCCTGCTGCGAGAGCACGTTCGGCGCCGTGAGGCCCGTCGATCGGCCGTCCTGGTTCACGGCGGAGCCGCGGATCACCGCGATGATCGGGTCGCCGTCGCGCTCGGCGTCCGAGAGGCGCTTCAGCACGACGACGCCGCACCCCTCGCCCCGGACAAACCCATTCGCACGGGCGTCGAACGTCTTGCAACGGCCGTCCGGCGAGAGCGCCTGCGTCTTGCTGAGGAGCTTCGTCGTCGCCGGCGAGAGCATCAAATTGACGCCGCCCGCGAGCGCCAGGTTGCTCTCGCCGCTCCGCAAGCTCTGGCAGGCGAGGTGAATCGCGGTGAGCGACGAGGAGCACGCCGTCTCCACGGACATGGCCGGCCCCTGGAGGCCGAGGACGTACGAGAGCCGGCCGGCCGCCGTGCTGAGAACGTTGCCGGTGAAGCTGTATGCGTCCAGTTTGTCGGGGCTCAAGGCGAGGACACGCTGCTGGTAATCGAGCGCCCAGATGCCGACGAACACGCCCGTCCGGCTGCCGGCGAGCCGCTCGGGCATCTGCCCTGCGCGTTCGAGGGCCTCCCACGAGACTTCGAGCAGGAGGCGCTGCTGCGGGTCGAGGCTCTCCGCTTCGCGCGGTGAGATGCCAAAAAACGCCGCGTCGAACCGATCGACGTCGTCGAGAAACGAACCCCATCGGAGCGCGCGCGCCTCGCCGTCCGTGTCGGGGCCCTCCTGCTCCAGGCGCCAGCGTTCGGGCGGGACCTCGCGAATCGTGTCGACGCCATTCTCGATCAGCCGGAAAAACGCCTCCGGTGTATTCGCACCGCCCGGAAACCGACAACCCATGCCGATGATGGCAATGGGCTCGACGCGCGCGCGCTCGAGGTTCTCGATCTTCGCGCGCATCTTCTGGATCGTCATGATCGCGCGCTGCATCGACGAGAGCCCTGATGCAGGCGGGGCATCGTCGTCGTGCTGCGTGGTCATGCTCGCGGCAGGATCGGGACGTCTCGTGCTCACGACAGGTAGTCCTCCGAGCGGGCCAGCTCCTCCTCGAGCTCGAGCAGGATCTCGGCCTCCGACTGCGTAATGTGCCTGGGCGACTGCACCCTTATCGGTTCACTCGGCCTCGCGGGCAGGGCCGACGAGCGCTCCGCCCGCGGCACCGCCATGGACGGGGGCGACGTGTCCGGGCGCCGGCCAGGCGCGAGGCTCATTCGATCGAGCAGGTGATCGGCAAGCGACGCGGGGTTCGGATAAGTGAAGAGGAGCGTCGCCGAGAGGCGCACGCCAAGGCTCGATTCGAGTCGGTTTCGAAGCTCCAAGCTCAAGAGAGAATCCATGCCGAGGCTCGTGAACGAGGCCAGCCGGTCGATCCGCGTGATGTCGAGCCGGAGCACCTGGCCCACGTGCTCCAGGATGTGCTTCTCCAGCATGGGGAGGCGCTCCTGCGCCGGCCTGCGTTCGAGCAGGCTGCGGAACGAGACCCGGCTCGAAGGCGGCCGATCCGTCGCCTTTTGATCCCGCTGGAGCTCCGACCAGAAGGGGATGTCGCCGACCTGCGGGTAATACTCGACCCATTGGCGCACGGAGAGGCGCAAGACGCCAATCTCGGCGCGCGGATGTTCGAGGAGCTTGCTGAACGCGAGCAGCCCCTGCGCGGGCGAGAGGCTCTCGATCCCGCGGTGCGAGAGGCGTTTGCCGCGGTTGTCCTGGACCGCCGCGAGGCCGACCTCGGCGAATGGGCCCCAATGGATGCTCGTGGCCGGGCGGCCCGTGCGCCTCCGCGCGTGGGAGAGCGCGTCGAGGAACGCGTTGGCCGCCGCATAGTTGCCCTGCCCTGGCGCGCCGAGGAGCGAGGCCGAGGAGGAATACAGGACGAAGAAATCGAGCTTCTGATCGAGCGTGCGCGCGTGCAAATGGAACGCCCCGCGGACCTTCGGCGCCATCACCCGCGTGAAGCGCTCCTCGTCCATTTCGAGGAGCGTCCGATCGTCGAGGAGACCCGCGGCGTGGACGATGCCGCGGAGCGGCGGCATGTGCTTCTTGATGTCCGCGAGCATGGCATCGACCTGGTCCTCGCGCGTCACGTCCGCCGCGACGACGTTCACCTCGGCCCCGGCCTTTCCCATGGCCGCAATGGCCTCGCGCGCCGCCTCGGAGGGGTCGCCGCGCGAGACGAGCGCGACATGCCGCGCGCCGCGCTCGACCATCCACCGGGCGAGGGACAAACCCAGGCCCCCGAGGCCGCCCGTGATCAAATATGTCGCATTCGCGAGAATGGTCGGCTTCGGGTCCTCCACGGGCAGGATGGGGACGGCGGGATCGTTCATCAAAACGACGATCTTCCCGACGTGCTTGGCCTGGGCCATGAGGCGGTAGGCGTCGCGGGCCTCGTCCACGCGGAACTCCTTCACCGGGAGCGGCTGGAAGACGCCCATGTCGAAGAGCTGCATCACCTCCTGGAGTAGCGCGCCGAGCAAGGCCGGTCGCTCGACCGACATGCCGGCGAGGTCCACGGCCGCATAGGAGAGGCTCTTGCGGAACGGCGTCATCGCGAGCTGGCCGTTGTCGTAGATGTCGCGCTTGCTGAGCTCGACGAATCGGCCATAAGGCGCGAGGATCTCCAGGCTGCGCGTGCGTCCATCCCCGGTGAGGGTATTGAGGACGACGTCGACGCCCTGGCCGCTGGTCTGCTCCAGGACCTGCCCCGCGAAATCGAGCGATCGGGAATCCATGGCGTGCTCGACGCCGAGCGAGCGCAGGTACGCGCGTTTGTCCTCGCTGCCCGCCGTCGCGAAAATCTGCGCGCCGAGGAAACGCGCGAGCTGAATGGCCGCGAGCCCGGTGCCGCCCGTCGCGGTGTGGATCAAGACCCGCTCGTCATGGCCGAGGCGCGCGAGCTTGTTCAGCGCGTAATACACGGTCATGAAGACGACGGGCACGGAGGCGGCCTCGGCGAAGCTGAGCTTCGAGGGTTTTGGCGCGACGAACTCCGCGAGCGTCGTGACGTGCGAGCTGAACGAGCCCGCAGCAAAGGCGACGACCTCCTGCCCGACCTTGAACTGCTCGACGCCGCTGCCGACGGCGACCACGCGGCCGGCGCATTCGAGGCCGAGCTGCAAAGGCCCAGGCGACATGCCGGGGT
Organism: Polyangium mundeleinium; assembly: GCF_028369105.1. Lineage (NCBI taxonomy): Bacteria > Pseudomonadati > Myxococcota > Polyangiales > Polyangiaceae > Polyangium > Polyangium mundeleinium. The sequence continues at coordinate 12,595,395 of NZ_JAQNDO010000001.1, forward strand.
AGACGCCCATGGCCTTCATGACGTCGATGAAATTGAGGCCCGCCGCCTCGACCTCGATTTCCACCTCGCCAGGGCCCGGAGGACGACGCGCAATTTCGCGCAGGACGAGCCGGTCGAGGACGCCGAGCTCCTGGCTCTCGAGCTGGAAGGCCCGGCCATTCGCGGGCTCGGGCGGCGCATTGCCGCCAGCCGCCTCGGCCGCGTCGAACGAGCTGTGCACGAGCCGCGCGACGAACCGGCCCTCCTTGCGATACGCGATCTGATCCTCGCGATCCCGCACCGAGATCTCGCGGATCAGGAGCGAGGCCTCATCCGCGCTGCGGCACGGATCGACGTCGATGCGTGTGCATTCGAGCTCGGGGTGCTCCAGCGCGATCGTACGGCCGAGCCCCCATAACGTCGATTGCGCGACGGAGAGCGGCGTGCCGTTCGAAAGCACGGCCTGGGCGCCGCGCGTGACCAGCCAGAGGCGCGGCATGTCGCGCCACCCCTGCCGAAGCACGGCCTGGACGAGGTAAAGCGCGCTCAGACAGCCGTGCGCGACGTCGCGCTCGATCGTGTCGGTCGTGGTCCGCTCCCACGGGGTCGCGTCGAGCGCGAAGAGATGCAGGATCCCACGGCAATGGACCTCGCGGCCAAACGCCTCACGCAGGACGCGCTGGTAATGCTCCGGGTTCGCCGGGTCGATCTCGAAGAGCCCGGCTTCGAGGCGGGAAAACCTCGACCCGGAGCGCACGCGCACGCATGTCTCGCCGCGCGCGAGCAGGAGAAACGCCATCGACGCGGCCGTCCCGCCCTCGTCCACGAAGCAGAGCCACGCGCCCGGGTTGCCCGTGTGCTTGATCCGCACGGATTCGCCGTCGAGGTCCTTCTTGCGCCACTCGATCGTGTAAATGGCGTCGTCGAGCGCATTCGCGGACGCCGATTTCCCGCTCTCCAGGCGCTTGATGCGCAGCCCCTGCACCTCGGCCTGCACCCGACCATCCGCGTCGATCACGTAGACGTCGCCCACGGGGTTCGCCTTGTCGTCGCTCGCGTGGAGTTGCGCGTGGACCCACGCCTCCTGCCCGAGCGAGCGGTGCAGGCGGATTCGATCGATGCCCGACAGCACGTACGTGCCGAGCGGCTCCGTCTCCGCGGCGACGTGGACGCCCACGAGGGTCTGGAAACACGCGTCGAGCAGCGCCGGGTGAACCTGATATTGATCCGCGTTCACCGCCACGTCGGCCGGCAAGAACACGCGGGCGAGCCCCTCCTCGGAGCCGAGCCACATCTGCTCGAGGCCGCGGAAGCTCCGGCCATAAAAGAGCCCGCCTTCCTCCATGCGGCGATAGAACGCCTCCGCGTCGACCACCGTCGGACAACGCGCCTGGAGCACGCGAGGACGCTCGCGCGAGATGCGCGCGCCCGGCGCGCCCACGCCCGTGCGCACCTTGCCCGACGCGTGCCGCGTCCACGTTTTTGCCCCCGCCTCGCGGCTCGAAACCTGAAACGACGCGCGTCCCGGCTCCTCGTCCACGAGGACGAGCTGGACGCGGCGATCCGGGTCTTTGCCGACCGGGAGCATGCGCTCGAAGGCGACCTCTTCGAGCGCGACGGAGACCTTGCCGTGCACCTCGACAACGGCGGAGAGGGCCATCTCCACGTAGCCCGCGCCTGGGAAAATCGGCTCGTTCTGCACGCGGTGATGCGCGAGGTAGGGCAGCGCCGCGATGCTCAGCGATTGCTCCCAAAAATGCAGCGTGGGCTCGACCGAGAGGTGCACCGGCGCGCCAAGCAGCGGGTGCGCCGCGGGATCGGGCGAAGCGGCATGTACGAGCCACGGCCGCGACGACGGCATCCGCGATTTCACCTCGTCCGCGAGCCAGTACCGGTCACGCTGCCAAGGATAAGCGGGCAGCGAGATGCACCGGCCGCCGCGCGGAAAGAGCCTGCCCCACGCGAGCTCGTGGCCCTTCACGTGGAGCGCGCCGAGCGCGTCGACGAGGCAATGGCGCTCGTCCTCGTTGCGCCGGAGCGACGCAATGGCCGCCCCCTCTTTCGAGAGCATACGCAGCGTCTCCTCGATCGAATGCAAGAGGATCGGGTGCGGGCTGAGCTCCACGAAGAGAGTTTGTCCCTCCTCGGCGGATTTCGCGACGGCCCTGCCGAAGAGGACGGGCGCGCGGAGGTTTTTCACCCAGTATGACCCATCGAGCTCCACGCCCGAGACGAGCTCGCCCGTGACGGTCGAGCGCATGGCGACGCTCGCCATTCGCGGCCGGAGCTCGGCGAGCGCGGCCGAGAGGTCCTGCTTCAGCACGTCCATCTGCGGGCTGTGCGAGGCGACGTCGACCTTCACCCGGCGGCAAAACACGCCGCTCCCCTCGAGCTTCGCGACGATCTCTTCGAGCGCCGCCGGCTCGCCCGAAATCACGGTGGAGCGCGGGCCATTGCTCACCGCGACGCTGAGCCGGTCCTCGTACCCCACGAGCGCGCGCTCGGCCTCGTCCATCGCGAGCTCGACGAGCGCCATCGCGCCGAGCCCCGCGACACGGCGAAGGAGCTTGCTCCGCCGGCAAATGACCTTCGCCGCGTCCTCGAGGGAAAGCACGCCCGCGACGTGCGCCGCCGCGATCTCGCCCATGCTGTGGCCAATCACGGCGTCGGGCTCGACGCCCCACGCGCGCCAGAGCGCGGCGAGCGCGACCTCGATCGCGAAGAGCATGGGCTGCACGACATCAATGCGCCCGAGCTGCGAGCGCGTCTCGTCCGCGAGGAGCTCCTCAATGACGGAGAAACCCGCCTCGCGCCGGATCACCGCGTCGCAATCCTCGATCGCCTCGCGGAAGACGGGCTTCTGCACGAAGAGCGAGCGGCCCATGCCGACCCACTGCGAGCCCTGCCCAGGAAACACGAAGACCAGGCCGCGCCGGCCGCCGATCGGCACCGAGCCCGCGCGCGCGAGGGGATGATCACGCCCCTCGGCGACCGCGCGCAGCCCGTCGAGGACCTCCGCCCGCGTACGCGCCGCGACGACGCCGCGCGTGCGGTGGTGCGCGCGGCGAACGCTCATCGTGTAGCAGACGTCCCGCAGCACGATCCCGTTCGCCTTGTCGATGTGCTGGAAGAGGCGCCGCGCAGCGTCGCGCATCGCCGTCTCGGTCTGGCCCGAGACCGGCACGAGATGCACGTGGCCCGTCTCGGTCGCCTCGGTCTCCGCGCGACGATCCAGCACGCTCGCGCCGTGCACGAAGAGCTGACCGACAGCCTCGCGGATCGAGCGGCCCTCGTCCTCGTTGCGCCAGAGCGCCGCCACCGCAGCAGCCGTGGCTTGCTTGTCCACGTGGCGAATGCACTCGTCGATTGAGTGCTTGACGATGGGGTGCGGCGCAATTTCGAGGAAGACCGCGAGCCCGTCGTCGAGGAGGCGCTGAATGCCGTTCGCGAACAGAACCGGCTCGCCGAGCTGCCGCGACCAGTACGCGACGTCGAGGTCCTCGCCGCGGATGCGCTCGCCCGTGAGGCTTGAGACGACAGGGACCCGCGCGCTCATCGGGTGCAGGCCGGTGAGCAAAGGCGGCAGCTCGTCCATCAGGTAGGCCATCTGCGGCCCATGCACGGCGGCGCCGGTGCTGACCGGGCGGGCGAAGACGCCGCGTGAAGCGAACGACGCCGCGATGCCGGCGAGCGCGCCGCCATCCCCGGAAAAAACCGTGGAGGTCGGGCTCGCGGCGATGGCCCTGTGAATGCGGCCTCCCGAAGACGCGGCGATCGACTGCGCCTCGTCCCAGCCGACGCCCGCGAGGAGCATCATCCCCTGACCGGCCGAGCGCTGCACCAGCGTCGCCTGATGCGCGATGACCCGCGCCGCGTCCTCGAGCGAGAGCACGCCCGCAACGTGGGCCGCCGCGACCTCGCCGATGCTGTGGCCGATCACCGCGCCCGGTTCGAGGCCGAGGTCGTGCAAGAGCTCCGCGAGCGCGACCTGGAACGCGAAGAGCACGGGCCACATGATGTCGAGGCGATCGGCAGCGACGCGCGTCGAGCCGGCCATGATCTCGTCGAGCACCGACCAGCCGAGCAGCGGGCCGAGGACGCGATCACACCGCGTGAGCGCCGCGCGGAAGCTCGGCTCCGAGAGCACGAGCGATCGGCCCATCCCCGCCCACTGCGATCCCTGCCCCGAGAACACCCACACGACGCGGCGTGATCCGCGGGCCGCGCCGCGGAAGATCCCGCGTCCTTCGGCGCCGCCGCGCGCCTCGACGAGCCGCGCTTCGAGGCCGCTCTTCGTGCTCGCCACGACCGCGAGCCTCTGGCCGAGGCCGGCCGGAGGGCCTCGCAAGACCCGCCCGGCGATCACCTCCTCGCCTCGGATCGATTCGAGCGCGAGCCCGATCGAGGCGCCCATCGCCTCCGGCGCGCCCGCCTCGATCAGCGCGACGCTCGCCGTCGAGCGGGCCATGCTCTCCAGGATCACGTGCGCGTTCGTGCCGCCATACCCGAACGAGCTCACGCCCGCGCGGCGCAGCGTGCCCTCGGGCGCAGGCCAGGGCTCGACCTTCGTGACGACACGCAAGTTCAGCCGAGGGAAGTCGATGTTCGGGTTCGGCGACTGGTAATGCAGGCTCGGGGGCAGCGCGTCGTGCTGCATCGCGAGCGCCACCTTCATGAGCCCCGCCATCCCCGCGGCCGCTTCGAGGTGCCCGACGTTCGTCTTGACGGACCCAATGCGGAGCGGCTGATCGGGCGGGTGCTCGACGCCGATCACCGCCCCGAGCGCGCCCGCCTCGATCGGATCGCCGAGCGGCGTGCCGGTGCCGTGCGCCTCGACGTACTGGATGTCTGCCGGCGCAATGCCGGCCGCGCGGCACGCGTCCCGCAGCATCGACTGCTGGGCGATCGGGTTCGGCGCGGTGAGGCCGTTGCTCGCGCCGTCGTTGTTCACGGCGCTGCCGCGCACGACCGCGTAGATGCGGTCGCCGTCGCGCAGCGCGTCCGAGAGGCGCTTCAGGATCACGAGCCCGGCGCCCTCGCTGCGCACGTAGCCGTTGCTGCGCGCATCGAAGGCGCGGCAGCGGCCGTCGGGGCTCATCGCGTTGAGCCGCGTGAAGCCCATCGTCGTCTCGGGCACGAGCATCAAGCTCACGCCGCCCGCGATCGCGATGCCCGTCTCGCCGCTGCGCAAGCTCTGCGAGGCGAGGTGGATGGCGACGATCGACGACGAGCACGCCGTGTCCACGGTCATGCTCGGCCCCTGGAGGCCAAACGCGTACGAGATGCGGTTCGCGATGATGCACGAGGCGCCGCCCGTGCTCGTGTGCGCCGTGATCGACTCGCGCCCCGCGCGATCCTGGAGGAGCGCGTGGTCGAGGAAAAGCGCGCCGACGAAGACGCCCGTGCGGCTGCCCTTCAGCGTGGGCGGCGGGATCCCGGCGTCTTCGAGCGCCTCCAGCGCGAGCTCGAGCGCGAGCCTCTGCTGCGGATCCATCTGCACCGCCTCACGCGGCGAGATGCCGAAGAACTGCGGGTCGAAGGTGTCGACGTGGTCGAGGAAGCCGCCCCAGCGCGTGTTGAGCTTGCCCGTGACGGCGGTGTCCGGATCGTAGAGCTCTGCGGCGTCCCAGCGATCCCGCGGCACCTCGGTGATCGCGTCGATGCCGTCGTGCAAGAGGCGCCAGAACGCGTCGAGGTCCGGCGCCTTGGGGAACCGACACGCCATGCCCACGATGGCGATGGGCTCGTTCTCCGGCGACCCGGATCGCGGCGACGGCATCGGCGGCGGGCGCGCGGACAGCGTCGGCGCCACGGACGAACCCGCGGAGCTCGTCAAGAACTTCGCCAGCGACGCGGGGGTCGCGTGCTCCCATACGAGGGTTGGCGAGAGGCTACGGCCGAGGTGCTTGCCCAGATCCGCGATGAGCTTCGTCGCGCCGAGGGAGTCGAGCCCGTAGCGATGGAACCGCTCGCGTGGGTCGATGGTCCGCGGATCGATCCCCCGAAGCTCGGCGAGGCGGGAGACCAGCCAGGCCGAGAGGTTCTCTGCGTTGGGTGGAGTCATCGACGCGTAACCCGACCTCGTCTCCTGGGGACCGCCCATCGGCCTCGTCGCGGTCCATTGTCCTCACGTGCCGCGAAAAGCCTCGAACCTTCCTCGAACGTTCGAAGCGCGCCGCGCGGCGCGCTCCGGGACGCAGCATATACCCCGAGGAGGCGAAGCGACGCACCAGGTAGCCCGCATGGCGTGTTTCTCGCCCACCCCGGCGAGGACGCACCTCGAGCCTCACGACGACGAACCTCCCCACCGCGAGGGCGTCGGCACATGTGGCCCTCGGTTCCCCGCCGAAGATCGATCGAAGCAGGGAGGACGTCGTGCATACAGTCCCGAGAATCCTAAACGAACCCGAACCGTTTGCCCATCGCACGTTCGGGGCTCGACGCTGCGATGCAAGCCAGCCCGCACGGCCACACCGGAAAGAAAGAGCGCTCCGGACGGCCCACATTGTCGCACGACAGAATCACGCGCTGCGCCGACGTGACGCGGCACGCTTGTTAGTTGCCCGCGCTCTCGACCTTTGGCTCCGGCGGGAGCGGTGGATTGCCCGGCGGAGACCTGTATCCAGGCTTTCGATATGTCAGGATCGCAATCTTTTCATGCTTGTAGGGTTGTGTTTGTCCAGGCAGAGGGCACTGATCCCGGAGCCAGTACACATCGAACGCGACGAGTTCGTCCTCGGGTCGGCCCGTCTCTTCGTGCCAGCGCAGGAGGTACTCCTTGAGCCCATGACGGAACACCTTGTTCCGATCGAGCCGGATGCGGTTGAAGTAGTCCTGCCAGATCTGGTTCAAGCCGAGGCCACGCGCGTCCGAGAGATTGAGGTCCGGCTCTTCGCCAGTGAACGGATCGACGCGACGACCGCCGAGCGTGACAGCGTCGACCGAGATCGAGCCGTCGTCGCTGATCGGGTTCGGCGCGAACATACCCCAGCCCTGGTACATGCGCGGATAGCCGAGCGTCGCCTGCATGAGCCACGGCTGCTGGTGCTTGAAGGGCGAAGGAACCGACTTGTTCTCGTTCAGCGTCTGGCTCACCGCGCAGACGAAGACCCAGGCCACGAGCGCCTCGCGCAAGCCCACGCGCACGCGTCCTGCGCGCGCGGCAAGCGGGGACGGGGAAGCACTCACCTCACGGCCGCGGGGCTTCATGCCGAGGCCAAAGGCGCGGGCGACGGCGTCGCGACGGCGCGCGACGTAGCCGAAGAGCGGCGCGGACAGGCCGAGCGTCAGGACACGGAAGAGCGGCCAGAAAAAGCGGCCCGCCGGGAGCGATCGCGCGATGGCAGCGAGCGCCACGTGTTCGTCGTGGACCTCGTTCGTCGCAGGATCGCGGACGCGGAGGAGCGCCGGCGTGGTTTCTTCCTCGGGGCTCTCCTCGAACGTGAGGCGCTCACAGGGATCGAAGCGCGCGAGGAGCCGGCACATGAAAAACGCGAGCGAGGAGCGCCGATCGTAGACCACGACCCACGCACGGGCCTTCTTCGTGTACCAGCGGCCGAGGATCTCCCAGTGCACGGGCTGCGGGAACAGGAAGCTCCAGGCGATCATGAACCAGGAGAACGGGCCGAGGCGCATCATCACGCCGAAGCTCCCGTGCAGGCCGGTCATCAGGAGCATCGCGAGCGGCCGCGTGATGCGGCGGCCGGCGGGGGCGAGGATGAGCGGCACGAGGAGCGCCTCGACGACGAGCACGCTCCAGGCGACGGGCCGCATCATCCAGAGCGGCATGTACTCGCGAAACGGCACGGCGAACCCCGTGATCATGCGATCGAGGTGGAGCACGTAATGGACCGTGTCGCCCTTGCGCCAGATGTGGCCCGATTTGTTGACGACGTTGAAATAATAAATGACAGCGATGTTCAGGGTCGTGACGAGCCCGATGAGCGAGACGTAGGGCTTCGTGGCCCACGCGAACGGCGCGCGGGCGTTGAGCTCCGCGGACGAACGCTCCTTGCGCTCGCGGAACGAGCGCAAGAGCGCGTCGACCGAGAATCGCTGGCCGGTGGGCATGAACATCGCCCAGCCGATGAGCAGGTTTTCCACGACGTACCCGCCGTTCTCGACCATGACGAGCCGGTTGTCGAGGCTCGTCACGAAGAAGAACGAGAGGACCGAGAAGATGCGAGTATGCCAGCCGAGGAAAAAACAAAAATGGCAGAACGTCGCGATCGCAAAAGCGACGTGGACCTCTTCGACCGTGGAGAACGCGTGGAAGATGCTGAAATTGAAGCCGCTGCTCGGTCGGAAGAGGTGGTAATGGTTCGTGAGGATGCCCTCGTTCGAGTAGAACAAGCGCGCATCCATCCAGTGCCGGATGCAATCGGCCGTGACCAGGAACCCGATCACGAGCCGGAAAAACCCGAGCGTGCGCGGATCCATCGTCATGTAATGGTCGCGCAGCCACACGAACGCGGCGCGGAGCGGGGAAAACCACGGGGCTGCGGGGTTGTCCTTCCGCGGCTTCTCCTCCGGCGTGTCGGCCGTGACCTCGCCCTCGGCGGCTACATCGGCCACGGCGCCTACTCCTGCCGGCGGACGTCGGGCTTGATGATCGGGAGCCTGTCGATCGCCAGGCGTCCGCCGCGCGAATGCGTGAAGAGTTTTTCGCGACCCTTCTCGACCCGCGCCGGGCTCTCGCCGGGCTTCGCGATCGCATACTTCACCCAGTACGCGTCGTAGCCCGAGAGCTGCTCGTCCGGGCTGCGGCCTTCGAGCGCGGGGCCGCCCTTGCCGAGGTAATCACGCAGGGCCTTCTGGTACGGCTCGTACTCGCGCTGGCGGACGCGGTTCAAGTAATCGTTCCAGAGCTGGCCGAGCTTGCGCGTGTTGAACGCCGCAGGGTCGATCGCAGGCGGCGCGCCCGTGAGCGGGTCGATGCTCGCGCCCTTGCGGTTCTGGCCGTCGATCACGAAGACGCCGTCCTCGTCCACGTTCACGACGAGCACGTCCCAGCGCTCCAGCATGCGCGGCCAAGCGACGGCCGCCGCGAGCACCTTGCCTTGGGGAATCGAGAACGGGAGCGGGTTTTCCTTGGCCGCCTGGGCGAGCGCCGCGACGAAAAGCACGAGCGCAAACGCGTCGCGGAGGCCGCCCGTCAAGAGACGCTTCGCGCGCACGGCGGACGGGACGTCGAGGGCCTCGGCGGCCTCGGAATCGGATTCGTCTTTCGGCGCGGGGAGGCCACACGCGTCCATGCCGACGAGCACGCTGATGTTCGCGCGTCGCTTGGCGAAGGCGTCGTAGAAGACGTCGAGCAGGTTCGAGAGGCCCGGCAGGCGCATGACGAAGGCGAGCGGCTGCCCGAACGGCAAGGCCCGCACGATCTCCGCGATGCCGCGGCTCCGCGTGAAGACCGTGCCCTTCGCGTCCACGACGACGATGGTGTTCTGCACGAGCTCTTCGGTGATGCCCGCCGGCAGATCGGCCTTCTCGACCGATCCGTCGGCCTTGCCGCGGAGCAGGCCCGAGAGGTCGCCATTGCCCTGGAACGTGAGGTGGTGGTGTGCATCGAGGCGTCTGGCGAGGCGCGCGAGCCACAAGCAAACGCCGCAATCCTCGTCGTACACGACGCTGCGCGCGCGCTCGGGGGAGAAGCGGCGCTCGAAGGCGTCCCAGCTCTCCGCGGGCAGGAGCAGCGCCGCGGCGGCGAGGAGCGTCCAGGCATAAAGGCCGAGCGAGAACAGGGCGCCGAGCGCGAGCGAATACACGACGAGGAGCCCGACCGCGATCCCACGCAAGGGCCGGCGCGCCACGGGGACGAGCACGAGGAGCGGCACGGCGCATTCCGTGGCGAGGAGCAGGAACGAGAGGCCCTTCAACACGCCCACCGGCGCATGCTGAAACCGCACGCCGAGGTCGCTCACCCAGCGCTCGACCTGGAGCGCATAATAAAGCCCGCTGCCGTCCCGCCACGGCCCCGCGAAATGCCAGGCCGCGGACGCGATCAGGATGATCACGATTTGCAGCGTGACGGCGAGCGCCGCGAACGAGAGGGGCGACCAGCCGGGGCCGCGCGTGGCCGCGAGATCGGCCTCCGTGGGCCGCGTGCGATCGTTCAGATCAGCGTCGGTCTTCTCGTCGCGATCCGCATACGAGCGGACGAGGGCGTCGACGGAGAAGCGGCTGCCGAGCGGCAAGAAGAGCGTGAAGAAGAGGAGCGCGACGGCCGCGTAGTTGCCCTGGTTTTCGAGCAGGATGTTCCGCGAGCCGAGGCTGACGAGGCCAAGGAGGGAGAGCGCGTGGAAGACGCGCGTCTTCCAGCCGAGGAGAAAGCCGAGATAGACGAGGAGGATCAGGGCGAACGCGACGTGATTCTCGCCGACGCTCGAAAAGGCGTGGAGGAAGCTCCAGACCTGGCCTTTGTCGCGCAGGTTGAAGATGTGGTTGTGGTTCGAGAGGACGCCCTCGTTCGAATAAAACGCGCGCACCCAGGGCCAGCGGCGGAAGAGGTCGCCGCAGAGGACGAGGGCCATCGTGATGCGGAAGAGCCCAAGGGAGCGAGCGTCGATGGTAAGGAAGCTCGACAGAATTCGTTTGCCCACGTCAATCCTCGACCCGGAATCGGTACTCGTCCTCGTGCGAGAGCAAGGGGACGCTCGGCTTGCGGAGCAAGATGGTCCGCACGGCCCAGAGGTCGTTGAAAATGCGATATCGAAGCGCCGTCTGATCGAGGTAATCGACGCCCGCGGAGCCGCCCGTGCCCGTGCGGCGGCCGATCACACGCTCGACCATACGCGCGTGGCGCTGGCGCCAGATGATCATCTGCTGCTCGACCGCGATCACGAGGTCGATGACCTCGCGCGGCCACGCGAGCCGCGGCAGCTCGCGGTAGCTCTCCAGGAACACGATCGCCGCGCGCAGGCGGCGGCGGAAGGCGCGCGCCTCGTCGTCGAGCCCCTCCTCGTCCTCGGCCTGGAGGAACCGCTCGGCGAACTTGATCTCGGCCCGGTACCGCTGCTCGAGCCGCGCGATGTCGTCGGGCGTGAGCGCGTTCTGCTTGGCGAGCCGGATGCGGTTCTCGATCTCCTTCTCGTGCCCCGCGATGAACGCCCGCGCGAAACGCTCGGCCGACTCCTGCGTCGCAGGGCCGTCGATCGGCGTGCGCGCGAGCCACTCGTAGAGCACGGCCTTGAAGCTCGGTCCGCTCTCCCTGCGCTGCTCGACGCGGGCGAGCGCCGGCGAAGCAGAGCCGTCCGAGGAGCGGAGCGCCGCCATGTAGCTGCCCTCGCGGCCGAGCGGGATGCGCAGGTTGTCATCGAGCCCGAGCAGGATCTCGATCTCGCGCATCTGCGCCGACTGGAAGCCGCTCGCCGGGATCAGGCGATCCCGGAAGTCGAGGTAGTCGCGCGTGGTGAGCGTCTCCATCACGCGGAAGTGCGGCACGGCCTGCTCGAAGAGCGCGACCACGCGGCGGAGCGAGGTCGCCGCGTTCGCGAGCTTCATGTCGGGCACGGGGTTCTGGCAGAAGAGATCGCGGGCCGTCTCGAGCTCGCGCAGGATGAGCTTGAACCAGAGCTCGTAGACCTGGTGGACGACGATGAAGACGACCTCGTCGTTCGAGAGCTTGCTCTCGTCGTTGTCGAAGCCTCCCTGTAGCGAAAGGAGCTCTTCGACCTTGATGTAGTCCCAGTAGTTGCGCATGCCTCGGCTCCTCGTCGCGAGGCGAGTCTACTTCCGACGGGCGAAAACGGAAGCCACGAGCAGCGCGCCCGAAGAGCGCCCGCGGCCGCCGCTAACGTAACGTCTGCCCCGTGATCAGGGCGTCGTGGTGACGCTCGTGCCTTCGGGTCCGATGTTCACGGGTGGCCCGTAACTCCGGAGTTCCGCTCGCTCGTGGGCCGCGCGCGCCTCGACGTCGAGAACGGTGATGCCGACATCGGGACAAAACGTGGTCGTGTACCGGACGGGTACATCGCCGCCGCGCTCTTCGACCGTGACGACACATCCCTCGAAGCGGCCCGCCGGCACGGTCACGCTCTGGCCAACCGCCACGATCCTCGTCCCGCCGCCGTGCTCGCCGGTCCAGCTCATGCCAACGGCGACCGGCGCCCGGAGCACGTAAACCGCACGGCCGAGCAGCGCGACGCCCTCGCTCGTGAACGCGACGCGGCGCGCGCCCGTGGGCGTGACGAGCTCGCCCTCGAACGCGCTCGTGCGGCGGGCGCGGACGAGCAAAAGGCCACGCCCGCCGTGGTCGCTCGTCGTCTCGTAGTGCCAGAGGTTTCCGTGAACGATCGGAAAATACCGCTCGATCGGCGTGCCGGAGGAGACATCGACGACGCCCTCGCCGGGCGCGGTGAACGAAGGGCGCGGCTCGGGCGTGGCCGGCCCGCACGCGGCGAGCGCGAGGCCCGAAAGGACGAGGGCGAGGGCGCTCTGCCTCGGCGTCATGGGGTGGGCGAGAGCCGGTGGGAGAAGTACCAGACCGTAAAAAAGGCGAGGAGCAAACACGCGGCGAAGAGCATGTACTTCGCGAGCGGATCGGGCTCGATGCGACGGAGCAGCTCCTCGGCGGCGCGGCGCACGGCCGGGTCGTCGGTGCTCTTCACGAGGCGCGCGCCGTCCTCACGGACACGGCCGTAGTCGCCGCGGTCGAAGGCGGCGAGCAGCGCATCGAGGCTCTCGTCCCGCGGGAAACGCTGCGCGAACGAGGGCACGCCTTCGCGCGGCGCCTTCGCCTTCTTCTTGCGCTTCTTCTTGGGGCGCGCGGCCTCGCTCGGCTCTTCGGCCTCGCCCTGCGGATCCGCGCCCTCTTTCGTCTCGCTCATCGTTCGGTCCTGTCGCAAAGCGCTCGCGCGATGTCTATCTCGGGAGGACGGGGGGGACCGGATCGGCCCGATCACGCCAGCCGACGGGCCCGTCGCCCTCGCCCTTCACGTCGCAGGTGAGGCCCTCGCAGAGGGTGCGATAGTACGCCTTCCTGCCGCAGCCGACGGCCTTGTAGACCCCGCCGTACTCCTCCATCACGCGAACCTCCTCGTCGGGACAATCGAGGTCCTTGGCCGCGTGCACGCGCACGAGCGGTGCGGCCGCGCCGCGTCCGTTGAGCGTGTTGCCGCAACCGACGAGGCCAACGAGGAGGAGCAGGGCGAGGGGGCGCATGGTCAGAACTGGAAGTACACGAACGGAACGGCCTTCACGCTCGCCGCCTCGTGCAGCACGACGGCGACGAGGAAGAGCATGGCACCCTGCGCGGGGGCCGGCAGGGCCGCAAACGCGGCGCGCAGCCGATCGTAGATCACGCGCGGCGTGTGATGCACGGCGATCCCGAGCGCGAGCAGGGCTGCGACGATGGGCGGCAGGTTCGGATGGAAGGTCGTCGCGGTCGAGATCTGCTTGAGGACACGCGTGCCGATGTCGAAGGTCGGGGCGCGGAAGAAGATCCACGCGAGGCAGACGTAGTGGAACGTAAGGATCACGCCGAGAGGCTTCGGCAGGAGGCGCTTCGGCTTGCCCGCGCTCTTGCCGCCGGCACGCTCGACGGCGCGCGTCACGGCGAGACCGAGCCCGTGCAAGAAACCCCAGAAGACGAACGTCCACGACGCGCCGTGCCAGAGGCCGCCGAGCAGCATCGTGAGCATGAGGTTGCGGTACGTGGCGAGGTTCGAACCGCGGTTGCCGCCGAGCGGGATGTAGAGGTAGTCGCGCAGCCAGCTCGACAGCGAGATGTGCCAGCGGCGCCAGAACTCGGCAAGGTTCGACGAGGTGTAGGGCGCGTCGAAGTTCGGCGGGAAGCGCACGCCGAGCAGGAGGGCCGAGCCGATGGCGATGTCGCTGTAGCCCGAGAAGTCGCAGTAGATCTGGACGGCGTAGCCGTAGACGCCCGCGAGCACCTCGACCGCGGAGTAGTTCTCCGGGCGCTCGAAGACACGATCGACGAGGTGGATTGCGAGCTGATCGGCGAAGACGACCTTCTTCAGGAGCCCGACCGCGATGAGGAACAGGGCCTCGGCGCCGACGTGGCTCGGCAGGGAGGGGACGGCTTCGAGCTGCGGCAAAAGATCCCGCGGGCGAACGATCGGACCGGCGACGAGGTGCGGGAAAAACGAGACGAAGAGCAGGTACCGGAGGTAGCTGCGGTGGGCCGGGAGATCGCCGCGGTAGACGTCGATGACATAGCTCATCGACTCGAACGTGAAGAACGAGATGCCGACGGGCGGGAGCAGGACGCGCATCGCGTCGCGCGTCTGCGGCGTCGTGCCCGTGAACCACGCGCGGAGGAGCTCGACGTTCTCGACGCCGAAGTTCCAGTACTTGAAGAAGCCGAGGAAGCCGAGGTTGAGGACGACGGTGATCGTCAGGAGCGCCTTGCGGCGCGAGGCGCTCGGCTCGTTCGCGATGATGCGGGCGAGGAAGAAGTCGACGGTCGACGAGCCGAAGATGAGCGGCAGATACCGCCAGTCCCAGGCGGCGTAGAAGCCGTAACTCATCACAAGGAGGAAGATGATGCGCGGCCACGAGGCGAGGAGGCGCCCGCCGTCCGTCGCAAACGAGGGGCGGAGGGCCGAAAGGCCCCACCAACCGACGAACGCAACAGCGAAGAAAACCGCGTACTCGATGCTGATGAAGTTCACGAGCGGGCCGCATGTTGAACGGCGCGGGCTGCCGTGCCAAGGATTACGGTGATGCTCGGGCGCCTGATCGTAGGGATCCTCAAAGGCCTCGTCGTAGGCGGGCTCATCGGGTTCGGGCTTTTGCAGCTCGGATTTGCCGTCCTTCCTGCGTGGCTCGCGTACATCGCCGCCGCGGTGACCGGCGTCGTGATCGGCCTCATCGCAGGCAAACCCATCTGGGCGAAGGACGCGAAGATCGAGGCCGGGATGAAGGCCGGCGTCGGCGCGCTGCTCGGCGCCGGGCTCATGTTCGCCGCGCGCAAGTGGCTGACGATGTACCTCCCAACCGATCTGCTGAGCCAGGTCGGCGTGATGGCGAAGAGCGAGACGATCCAGCTCGGCTACTTTCCGATCACCTCGCTCGCCGCGATCGCCGCGGTGCTCGGCGGCTTCTACGACGCGGACAACACGCCCGAGCCCGAGGGCGAGGCGAAAGAAGAGGCCAAGGCCCCGCCCGCGAAGGCCGGGTCACAGAAACGCATCGCGCAGCCGGCCGCGGATGAGCTCGACGAGGATTTCGACGACACGTCGGCGGACGAAAAAAAGGCGAAGAAGTAGAGCGGTGCCGCCCGCGCGGATCCTGTTCTACGCGGCGACGTTCGGGGCCCTCGCGCTCGTCGCGCGTTCGCTCTTGATCGGGCCCGTGCCCACGTGGATCACGCTCGCCACGCTCGCCGCGTACACGGCGATCGTCCTCTCCGGCGTGTTCATCCTGCGCCTCCGCATGTTCGTCGACGCCGTTTGCCGCGGGCCCGACGACGCGCGCGGCGTGGCCCTGACCTTCGACGACGGGCCGAACCCCACGCACACACCGAAGGTGCTCGACCTGCTCGACCAGGCGAAGGTCAAGGCGACGTTTTTCGTGATCGGCGAGAAGGCCGAGGCGCACCCGGAGCTCGTGCGCGACATCGTGGCGCGAGGGCACACGCTCGCCTCGCACGGCTACGCGCACCCGCGGACGTTCGCCATGTTGCCCACGTCCGCCGTGCGTGCGGACGTCGAGCGATCCCTCGTGGTGCTGGAAAAGATCACGGGCCACCGGCCGACCCTGTTCCGGCCGCCGATCGGGCACACGAACCCGCGCATCGCGAAGGTCGTGGACGAGCTCGATCTGACCGTGGTCGGCTGGTCGGTTCGGGCGATCGACGGGCTCGCCTCCGCGGACGCGACGCAGGTGACGGCGCGCGTCATGCGCGGCCTCGAAGACGGGGCGATCGTGCTCCTGCACGACGCGGCCGAGCGCGATGATCACGTGCCGGCGAGCCTCGCCGCGTTGCCGAAGATCCTCGAAGGCATGCGGGCGAGGAACCTCGCGGGCGTGGCGGTCACGGATTTCGTGGAAGGAAGCCGCGAGGAAGGTGCGGCCTAGGGCCCCGAAGAGCGCTACGAACGAAGACAGATCGACATGGTGCCTTCTCGCCCGAGCCTGACCCTCTTCGCCCACCTCGTCTCGCGCCCCGAGTCGGAGATCGATCTCGTGCAAGCCTCGCTCGTCTTCGCGGAGAGCGAGTACCCGTCGCTCGACGTCGCGCGGTACGTGGCGACGCTCGAAGCGCTCGGCCGCGCGGCGGCTCGGCGCATCGCCCAGGCCGCGCCGCACGGGACGACGGAGGAGCGCGTGCGCGTGGTGCTCGAATGGCTCTACGGCTCGCAAGGCTTCCGCGGCAACGCCGAGGAGTACTACGACCCGCGCAACAGCTACCTGAACGAGGTGCTCGATCGGAAGAAGGGCATCCCGATCACGCTCGCCGTCGTGCTGCTCGACGTGGCGACACGCGCGGGGATCGACGCGAAGGGGATCTCGTTCCCGGGGCATTTTCTGGTCGGCGCGGGGGAGCGGCAGAAGGAAGCATCGCGACCGGGGTTCGGAGCGGAGGGCACCGTCAGGCGACCCGGAGCCCCGAGCGTCAACCTTGTGATCGATCCGTTCCACGGGCGGATCCTCGCCGGGCAGGAGCTCGAAGCCCTGCACGCGCGCGTGACGGGCGCGGGGCCGCGGGTCGATCCACGCCTGCTCGAACCTTGCAGCAAGCGCCAGATCCTCGCCCGCATGCTCTCGAACCTCCGCAGCATCCACGCGTCGCGCAACGACGACGAACGGCTGCGCAACGTGCTCGAACACCTCGTCGCGATTGCGCCGTCGCCGGAGCTCTCCCGCGAGCTCGATCGGCTCGGCGGCAGCCGCGCGATCCTCGCCCGGCCCACCCCGAACCGCTCGTTCAACTGAGGTCCTTCGCGGCGAGCGGGACCGTGAAGGAGAAGCGCCCGCCCGCGCCCTCCTCGCCGTGCTCGACGCCGATCGATCCGCCCACGGATTCGAGCAAGCCCCGGCAAACCGCGAGCCCGAGGCCCGTCCCTTTGCCGACCTCCTTCGTCGTGGTGAAGGGTTCGAAGAGGTGATCGCGGATGGCCGGCGCGACGCCGGGGCCGTTGTCGTGGACCTCGACGCGCACGCCCTCGGGCGCGCGGCGGGCGACGAGATCGATACGTCCTCCGGGCTTCGGAACGGCATCGGCCGCATTGAGGAGCAGGTTCAAGAGGACCTGCACGAGGCGCTCCTCGGAGAGCGCGACGAGCGGGAGATGCTTGTCGACGTCGAGCGTGATGGCCACGTCGCGGAGCGCCTTCTGCGGTTTGACGAGGGCGAGCGCGGCGTCGAGCGCTTGCGCGAGTGATCCGCCGATCTCGGGGGCTCGACCGCCGCGCACGCTCGTCGCGGGACGCGCGAAGTCGAGCAGATCGCGCAGGATGCTGTGGATGCGCTCGGTCTCGCGCTTCATGCGTTGCAGGAAGTCGCGCTGATCGCCCTCGTCGAGGTCGCCGGCGAGGAGCAGCTCTTCGAAGCCGAGCAGCGCGGCGATGGGGTTTCCGATCTCGTGCGCGAGCCCGGCCGCGAGTCGTCCCACGGAGGCGAGGCGCTCCGAACGCACGAGCCGCTCCTGCGCGCGTTCGAGCTCCTTCGCATACCGCGTGGCCTCGTCGATCTTCACGCGCAGGCTCTCCTCGTCGGCGCGCAGGCGCTCGGTCATGCGCGCCACGCTGTCGGCAAGCTCGGTGAACTCCCGCGCGCCCGCGCGAGGCAACTCGAGCCGCCGCGCGCCCTCCGCCACGCGGCCTGCAGCGCGTGAGAGGCGCTCGATCGGATCGACCACGAGCCGCGTCATCGCGAGGTACATGAAGACGAGGAGCGCGAGGGCGAAGATGCCCATGTAGAGCGCAAGGAGCCGGACGAGAGGCGCCGTGGGGATGACGCCGGCCATGCTGGCGCGGTGCAAGCTGACGACGGCGAAGAAGAGCGGCAGGAAGGCGAGGACGAGCAGCGTGCCGAGCGCGACGAGGAGCTGAAGGCGGATGCCGGGGCGCACCTCGTTACGGTGCGGGGCTCCGGTCGGGCCGACCAGAGCGATCTTTCACGATCCGGAAAATCGCCGGACCTGCGCGCGTCTCTCCCCGCGTGATGCAGCAGGGAGCAGGCCGCGAGGGGTCGAGCGCTCCGCTCACTCGGGCGACAACCCGCACACCGGCGCGCCATCCACGCAGGAGGACGTGCAGTCGTACGACGACAAACACGGTGAGCCCGCGCATAACGAACTGAGGCCGGTGCACTTGGCCTTGCAAACTCCGGTCGTGGTGAAACCATCGTTGTTCGACCACGACGTGGTGCTGATCGACGTGTTGCACACCTGGCACTTGTTGCTCAAATTGACCACGCCGTTCGCGTAGGTCGCGCCGCCGATCGTGCAGGTCGCCGCTGGCTGGACCCACGTCACCACGATCTCGTTGCTGGTGGACACGAAGTTTTGGTGCGTCGAGCGGACTCGATACGTCTCCGTGCCGGGCGTCGAGTTGTTCGCGGTATACGTTTGCACATTGCTGCTCACGTTCTGCCAGCTGCCATTCCCGAGCTTGACCTGCCAGGCGAAGCTCCCGGATCCGTCGCAGTGCCGCGTGCCGTGCGGCCCCGGGGCGACGAGGGACACGGCCTGATTCACCGGGACCGTGTGCGAGGACGGGCTGATCGTGAAGGATGCGCGGTGATCGTAAACGATGTGCGCCTTCGGGTCGGCGGTATTGCCGGTGTGGAAGTCCGAATCGTGGACGACCATCGCGTTCAGGGTGCAGGTCTCCTCGGACAAGGTGCGGCTGATGCAGGGACCGCTGGACGGCACTTGGCTCGTGGACCAGGAGACCTGCCATTGGACGGAGGTAGGATTCGAGGTGGTGGGGACATGCGTCGCGTGTCCAGAGCCGAGGCACCACGTCACGGTCTTCGGCCACGTATTCACGCCCGACGGGGTCTCGTTCACCGTCAGCATGTCCTTGGTGATCGTGAAAGCGAGCTGCGCCTCGTCCGTGAACTCCTCGTCCTCGTATACGTCGGGCGCGCCGATACACGCGGCGACGAGCGGGGCGAGAAGCAGCAGCGCGGACCGGAGCCGGTCGAGTCTCATCGAGGTATGTACCGTTCTTTTCTCGGAGGGGTGGTTCTCGGCACGCGAGCACCGACGACTCTGCAAACGGTACGCCTCGACGGAAAAATCAAACAACTTTCGGGATCAAACTTTTCGCGTTTTCATTTCGCAACCGGGCAACACGTTCGAGCGCGTGTGGCAATGCCCGTTGACCACCGTCCTCGCATTCGTCTTCACCCAGACCGCTGCGCGCCCCCATCCACCCCCCCCGCCTCCGCCGGGGGGGGACCGATGTCCCAAAACTAGGCCCGCTCCTCTGCCCTCTGATACGGGACCGGTCGCACCCAAATGGCTCCGCTCGTGGTCCTCGTGCTCAAGCTTCGGCGCCTTGGCCGCGCGGCCTTGCCGCTCCTCTCTGCGATCGGCCTCGGCGCGATCGTCGTTGCGTCCACGGCGAGCCCGCTCTCGCTCTGGATCGAAGCGCCTGCCTCGGCGCTCCTGCTCGGCATGCTCGCGGCGCGCGCGTCGCGACGTTCCCGGGCGATCGAGGGCACGCTCCGCCTCGACCTCGAGGTCGGCGCGCTCTTCACCGTGCTCGTCTACGCGATCGTGACGCGCAGCGACGGCGCGCTCGACGGGCGCCTCTACCCGCTCGTCTACGTGTGCGTGGGCCTCGTGAGCGCGTTCGCGCGCCCGATCGCCACGGTCCTCCTCCTCGCCTTCGCGCTCGGGCTCGACGCCTCCGTGCGGCACTGGGCCATGCTCGCGTCGAGCTTCGACCGGCTCGCCTACGCGGGCGCGTTCATGGTCGTGTTCGCCTCGTTCAACGCGCTGCTCCTGCGCGCCGAGATCGCCCGCGCGAGGAGCGCGCTGAAGGAGCGCATCCAGGCCGAGGTGGAAAAACTTCGCGACGACGCGCGGAGCTATCGGCTGCTCGGCGCGCCGGCCGGCGGGCGCAACGCGTCGCGGGCGAACGATGAAGAGCGGCTCGTGCGCTCGGGCGTGGAGGAGATCCACCAGTCCGTGCTCTTCGCGCTGCGGCTGCTCCGGCAGGCGATGAACCTGCACACGGCCGTCCTGCTCTGGCAAAACGACGCCGGGACGCACCTGCGCATCAGCGAGCTGTCGACCGACGATCCGAACGTCGCCGAGGGCCCCTTCCTCGCGGGTGACGGCATCTTCGGCGCGGCGATCACGCAACGCGAGGCCGTCGCGCTCCGGGGCCTCGAGCCGCGCCACAAGCTCCCCTACTACACGGGCCCCTGCCCCGTGCGCGCCGCGCTCGCGCTCCCGGTCTTCGAACACGGCTCCATCCGCGGCGTGCTCGTCCTCGACCGCCTCACCGACGAGCCCTTTGGCCTCAAAGAACAGGAGCTCGCCATGGAGGCCTGCCGCTACGCGGTGCGGGCCATCCAGAACGAGCGTGTGTTCGTGCAGCTCGAGCGCGCCAAGGTGGAGCAGGGCCGGCTCTACCGCGCGGTCGAGAGCCTCAACGCTGCGACGACCGAGGCCGAGGTCGTGGAGTCGGGCCTGCGCACGGCGCGCGAGATCACGAGTGTCGACTTCGCCGCGGTCACGCTCTACGACGAGTCGCAGAAGGCCCACGAGATCCGCGCCGTCAGCGGCGGCGACGAGGCGAACCTCGTCGGCCAGCGCTACAAGCAGAACGCTGGCCTCGTCTCGATGGCGCTCGAAAACAAGCACCCGCTGCCCTACCGCGGCGAGTACGACGAGAAGCGCCAGATCGTCTTCACGAAGAAGCTCGCGCCGCCGAGCATGCCCTCGATGATCGTCCTGCCGATGCTGGTGCACGACAAGCCCCTCGGCACGCTCGTCCTCGGCTCACGCCGCCGCGCCGCGTTCGGCGACGCCGCGCGCAGCACGCTCGAAGTGCTCACGAGCCACGTCGCGGTCTCGCTCGCGAACGCGCGCATGATGCGCAGGCTCGAAGAGATGGCCACGCTCGACAGCATGACGGGCCTCTACAACAAGCGCGCGATGCTGGAGATCGCCGACCAGAAGATCAAGGCGGCCAAGCGCTTCGGCCGCAAGCTCAGCGTGCTCGTGACGGACATCGACCACTTCAAGAAGGTCAACGACACCTACGGGCACGACGCGGGCGACGTGATCATCAAGGGCCTCGGCGAGATCCTCCGTCGCGAACGGCGCGCGACCGACGCCACGGCGCGCTTCGGCGGCGAGGAGTTCGTGGTGATCTGCGAGGAGACGGACGCGCGCGGCGCGATGCTGCTGGCCGAGCGGGTGCGCGAGGAGCTCGGCAAGACGATCTTCCACGCGCCGAAGCCCGGCCCGGACGGTCAGCCCGTGACGATCCGCGTGACCTGCTCGATCGGCGTGGCGAGCTTCCCCGAGGCCGGCGAGACCTGGGAAGACCTCTTCAAGGCGGCGGACGAGGCCCTCTACGCCTCGAAGCGCGGCGGCCGGAACCGCGTCACCGCCCACGCGGCCCTGCCTCGGGCCGCGGGCTCGAAAGCGCAACACGCGGCTTGATGGTGGCTTGCGAGCGCGCTGACACGACCCATACACTCTAGGCATGAGCGCGAACGACGATCGGGACGACCGCAACGAGCAGTCCGAACGGGCGAAGACGCACCTGGTGCAGGGCCTCGGCCACTTGTTCCGCGCAGCCACGATGGCGGCGACCGGGATCAAGAAGGAGCTCGATCGGTCGGACGTGGGCAAGCAAGTCGAGGTCGCAGGTCGCGAGATCTACCGCGCCGCGAACAACGTGGTGAGCCGGCTGGGGACGGAGATCCTGTTCGGGTCGAAGGACAAGGACAAGGACAAGAAGCGCGAGCCCGAGCCGGGGGACGAGCGCAAAGACGATCGTGATCCGCCGCGCTACCCGCCGGGGCAAAAGCCGAAGGGGCCGACGGAGGAGGATCCGGGGTTCCGGATCATGACGGACGACGATCAGCCGAAGTAGAGGGGATCAGGCGGCCAGCTGCCGCAGGGATTCCCACGCCTGCGCTTCGTCGATGTCTTCGGCACGCTCGTACTCGTTAACGGGCAGCACGCGCTCGGCCTGAAGCGCTTCCCTGTATCGCCTTGCGTTCCGACGGATTCTCATGTCCAGCGGCAGCTCTGCCATCGCCTGATCAAACAGGGCGTTCACCTGTCTTGCTGGCCGCCGGAGCCCGGCCGCGGCGATCGCCCAGCACTCCAGGAGCAAACCGCGTGGCTGTGCCTGCCGCGTGATCGAAAGGCCGGCTTCGCAGAAGCGCTCCGCATCCGCAATGCGCCCGGATTCGAGCGCGAAGAGCGCGGCATACAAGTAAGGCCACTCGTGTCTCGTGCCCTGTTTGGCGGCTTCCGTAAAGTCCCACATTGCCCGCGTTCGGTCGACGTGCAACAGCGCGAGTCCGCGTGCGACCAACGTCTCATGGTAGTGGTGAGCCGCCACGGCGCGCTCAAAGGATTGCAGGGCACGCTCCTTATCGCCTAGCCGGTCGTAAGCGATTCCAGCAGCAACCAGACCAGCCGCGCGAGATAGGGGAAGCGCGGCATCATCGCTCCACGCACGCTCCACGAGCCGGACGACGAGCTCGTGGGTATGCTTGCGAGCCGCTTCCTCGGCGGCTCCCACCGCTGCTCGTTCGAGGATGCAAGCCGCTTCGAGCATGAGCCTCGCCGATGGATGGTCTCGCAGTTCGATCTCCGCTGCGCGCCGGGAAGTCTCATCGGTCAGGCCGGCTCTAGCGAGTGCATGAAACGCGAGCACCTCATGCGTATCGTTAGGCTCTATCTCATTCGCAAAATCGTAGAAGCAACTCGCGGCGATGTAGAACCCCTGTCGTTCCCAGCACATCCCAATGGCATCGATATGGTGTGCTTCGAGCGTTGGCAACTTCCTCAAAAGCTCCAGCGTTCGGCGGTTCTCATCGGCCCTGAATGCAGACGCAAGCTGCTTCTGTACGTTTTCGAGGGTCTCCCCCTCGACGAGCGGCTCGACTCGACGCTTCCCTTCGATGATGTAAAGGTCCTCGGAAAGATCGTCGAGGAGCGCTTGCTCCTCCTCGCTCGCAGCGAGGTAGGGCGCATCCATCTCGTCGCGAAGCCGGTCCGCCCGCTCCCCATCGCTGCGTCCTGCTCGCATTTCTCGGTGCAGCTCGACGAGCAACTCTTCGTACCTCGAGCACGCAGACGACCGCATGTCAGCCCCCCTCATCCACAACCCACAGCCGTTGCGTGGCGGCGAGCTCTCGTTGGTAATTACCGATCGACATTCGTTGGAGCGGCTGGATCACTCCGTGTTTGCTGGACGTTGGTATAAGCTCCAGGGAATCGCCCAAGGGTGCCCGCTCGAAGTTCGCTTCCCCGATGCGAAACACGCGGTGCGCGTTGTTTCCTCGCGCGCCGTGCCGAAGATGACCGAGTCGCTCGGGGACTCGACTCGGAGGCAGGGCCGTCAGGCGCGGCGCCACCGAAAGCCCCTCGCTGCAGGGTCCGACCTTCCCCTCACCGTCCGGATGCACATCTGTGGGCACAGACGGAGGTACGCACGCCCCCAGCATGTTCGCCGCCGTCCCCACTTTCGGAACCGCAGGCGACACCGACGGATCCTCCGGCACCATCGTCCTGTACATCTTCGGCCAAGCCGCTGACATGGTGGGCAACCTACCACGTCGCGCAGGCCGTCGAGCCCTCCGCTTCCCCATCTTCGCTTTCGCGCCTCACCCCGCCCGCCTCCCGTGCCCCTCTTCAGCCCCGAACCCGCTCGCCGCCGCCCCCGCCGCGCCTCTCCCGAATCGAAGACCCACCTCGACGCCCTCGCCTCACCCCTCGCCGCTCGAACCCCCACCCCGCCCTCCTCCCCCGCCCTCCCCGCCGCTGAACCTCGCCTCCCGCCGCCCCCTCCGCCCTCCGCCCCCCCGATCGCCGCGTCCCGTTCGTCCCTGGAGCCCCATCTTCATCTTGAAACTCCCACCCCGGCCACCTCCGCAATCCCCCTTCCCAAGCTTCCTCCGTTCTTCGGGTATCCATATCCCATGAGCGAAGCCAAAGCCTCCCGCATGGTCTCCGACCGCGTCTCGATCACCAACACCGTGGTCGCTGCAATCGACATCCATGGCCCCGAAATCGCGCCCACGCTGGAGATGATCCTTTTCCCCGGCGGCGTCCCGCAGCACCTCACCCTTGCCAAGGTCCTCGCCGCGTGCGGCGACCACCTTCGCGCGCGCGCCGACCAGCTCGTCACCGCCGACCGCACCCATATGATCGAGCTCGCCGACGACGACGGCTACCGCGCGAAGCGCGACGATTGCACCGTGGAAACGAGGGACTTCCTCGGCACGCTTCGCTCCGGCCTCGGGCGCAACTATGGCCAGGTCGTCGCCGGTGCTTATGGCCTCGGCGCCCCCATTCCCGAGGATCCGCACACCGTCCTCGTGCTCGCCGACAACGTCGAGAATCTGCTCCGCAATCGCCCGCTCACCGAGCCGCCGAAAAACAAGAGCCTGAAGATCGACCCTATCGCGGCCGCCGACGACCTGAAGGCCAGCGCCTCGGCATTGAAGACGGCCCTGGGCGATGTGGACCGTGAAAAGCGCGAGGCGCAGCTCACGCAGACCGCCAAGAATGAGGCCATGACCGCCTGGGGAACGTCGTATTCGGGGGTGGCCGACGCAGCCGCTGCCTTTTTCCTCCTCGCTGGCCGCCCCGCCCTGGCCGAGCGCGTGCGCCCCACGGCGCGCCGACGCGCGGGAATGCCCGAGCCCGAGGACACGGTCGAAGCCGACGCAGACGCCTCGGTCGGAAGCACGACGCCCTGAATACGTCCGCTTGCCACGGGGTGCATCGTCATGCAGGGTCCTTGGCATGACGTCCCTGGCCATTTCCACGGAGCCCAAAGCCGAGGAGCTGCCGGACGACCTGCCGCCGGACGACCTCTGGAGTGACCAGGCGCCCATGGAGTCCACCGAGCACCTCGCACAGATCACGCTCCTCCTGGAGAGCATCGAGCTCTTCTGGAAGGATCGGACGGACTTCTTCGCCGCGGGCGACCTGACGATCTACTTCAGCCCGAAGCAGCTCAAAAACGAGAAGTTCAACGGCCCCGACTTCTTCGTCGTGCTCGGTGCCGAGCGCAAGCCGCGCAGGAGCTGGACCGTCTGGCACGAGGGCGGCCTCTACCCGAACGTGATCGTCGAGGTGCTCTCCCCGAGCACCCGGAAGCTCGATCAAGGCCTCAAGAAGCAGGTCTACCAGGACGTCTTCCGCACGCCCGAGTACTTCTGGTTCGACCCGGAGACCAAGGAGTTCGCCGGCTTCGAGCTCGTGAAAGGCCGGTACACGCCACTCGAGCCCGACGCATCCGGGCGCCTGTGGAGCGCGCAGCTCGGCCTCTTCCTCGGCGTTCACGCGGACAAGCTTCGTTTCTTCACGAAGGAAGGCGCGCTCGTCCCGACCGGTCGCGAGCGAGCAGAATCCGAGCACGAGCGCGCAGAAGCCGAACACGCGCGCGCCGCTCGCCTCGCCGAGAAGCTCCGCGCCCTCGGCGTCGATCCCGACAAGCTCTAATACTCGAACCCGCTCCCGCCGATGAACTCCCGCAGGATCGACGTCGGCGGCACGTGATCCGGGTAGATCGTCACCACCTTGTCGATGAGCTGCCGCAGCCGGAACGCCGTCACGAAGGCCGGATGCTCCTGCGGCACTTCGAGCAGGTAGCGATCGGCGAACACCTTGATCACGCCGAGCTCGTAGACGAGCGACGAGTCGAAGATCGCGTCGGCCTGCGCGAGGAACGGGAAGATGTTCGCGCGTTCGCCCGCGCGCACCGAAGGCCAGCGCTGGATGTTCGCCGCTGCGTTCGTCCCGCGCCCGTGCCGGTCGCGCACGATGCGCCGCAGCAGTCGCACGTCGGACACGCTGACGCGGTTCACCCGGTCGAACGGCAGCGCCGTCATCGGCTGGAGGAAGATGCAGAAGACCTTGTCCCGCGGGAGGAGCCCGTCGATGAGCTTCGGGTTCAGCCCGTGGATGCCCTCGATCAGGAGCACGTCCGAGCTGCGTAGCGTCACCTCGCGCCCGCCGTCCGGGTGGCTCTTGCCCGTCACGAAGTCGTAACGCGCCGTCTTCACCGTCTCCCCGGCGAAGATGCGCCCGAGGTGATCCCGCAGCGCGCCGACGTCGATCGCATCGAGCGACTCGTAGTCGTACTCGCCTCGTGCATCCCGCGCGGTCTTCTCCCGGTCGACGTAGTAGTCGTCCAGCGACAAACCCACCGGGTGGAGCCCGTTCACGAGGAGCTGCACCGTCAGGCGCGAGAGGAACGTCGTCTTGCCCGACGACGACGGGCCCGCCACGCAGATCACCCGGATCGTCCCACGCCCCGCGATCGCGTCGGCGATGCGGCTGATGCGCTTCTCGTGCTGGCCCTCGCTCACCCGGATGATCTCCGGCGTCTTGCCGCGCACACACGCGTCGTTGAACGCGCCCACGCTCGTGATGCCCAGCGTCGTCAACCAGGGCTCGTCCTGTCGCACCCCGAGCCGCGCGGACGCAGGCTGGATGTCCTCGTGCAGCCGCGAAGGCGGCGGGGCCGCGCCGCCCTCGGGCGTCACGCGGGGCTCGTCGCCATAACACAACATCACCGCCTCGCCGTCGACCTCGATGCGGAACGGGAACCGCGCGATGTGCCCCGCGCTCGGCAGGAGCGGCGTCATCGACAGCAACGCCTCGGACCCCGCGCAGACGAGCTGCACGTGCCCCGTTCGCCACGTTCGGAGAAGCGCGAGCAGGTCCCGCGCGCCCTCCTCGGCGAAGTGGCTGCGCGCCTCGTCGACCGTCCAGAGCTCTTGCTGGAACGGCACGTCCGCCGCGATGAGCTCGTGCATCTTCCCCGTCACGCGCTCGGCCCACGCCACGAGCGAGAGCGCGCCCGGACGAAGCAAATCGATCGGTTGACCAAAACCCGCGCCGGGCCCGAGCCGCACGAACACGTCGGGATCGACCTGCCGCGACGCTTCGAGCAAGAGCAGCCCGAGGCTCGCGCGATACACGCGCTTGCCTTCCCAGTGCGATGCGCAGAGCGGCTCCACGTGCGCGTCCGAGGTGATCGGCATCCCGAGCGACACGGCCTTGTTGTTCACGAGCGCCGCCACCACGGGATCGCCGCCGACGTCCCGCGGCAAGAGCTCGCCGAGGGGCGTCCCCGTCCGCACCCGCGTCCACGCGCGGTTCACCGTGACGTCCACGAACACGCGCCGCGGCAAGGAGCGCTCGTGCAAGAGCGCGCCCATGTTCTCCGTCATCTCGGTGAGCTCTTTTCCGAGCGACGCCACGAGCGCCTGCGTCAGGCAAAGCGCGAGCTCCGGGTCTCGCTTCGACATCTGCTCGTACTGCGCACGCGAGAGCCGCGCGAGCGTGAGCGTCGACTCTGCGATCACGCTCGACGTCCGCAGCCGCCCTGCGATCAGCGCGAGCTCGCCGAAATGCGCGCCCGGCTCGATGCGCCCGAGGTCCACGTTCGCGCGGCGAAGGCGCGCTTCGCCCGACACCAGGAAAAACATCTCCTGTCCGACTTCGCCCTCACGCAGCAGCACCGACTGCGGCGGCACCTCGACGTGTTCGAGGTACGAAACCAGCCTCGACGACGTCGCGCTGCAGACCTGCGCGAAAAGCACACTCGTAGCGGCGAGTGCGTCCACGGATGCAGGCGGAATGGACGTGGGGAGATAGGGCAGCGTGGGCGACGACATACGGCGCAGGGAGAGCTACCATGCGCGCGCGAGGTGCCTTCATGCGTACTTCTTTTCGACTTGGACTTTTGTCGATCGTGCTCAGTCTCGGCTCCGTGGCCGCATGCGCCGCCGAGGTGGAATCGCTCTTCTCCGGCGGCGGCACGGCCGGCGGACAAGGTGGCGCGGGCGGACAAGGCGGCGCGGGCGGACAAGGCGGGCTCGGCGGCGCGGGCGGACAAGGCGGCGCGGGCGGACAAGGCGGGGCCGCGAGTTCGAGCAGCGCGGCCACGGGCACGGGCCCGAGCTCGAGCAGCGCGAGCACCGGGGGACAGGGCGGACAGGGCGGCGGCGGCTTTGATCCGCAGGCTTGCGGGCAATGCGCGTTCGGCGCTTGCCAGGCGGAGTTCTTCGCGTGTGGCCAGCCGTGTCAGGGCTTCCTCGGCTGCGCGCAGAACTGCACCGACAAGCTCTGCGTCGACGATTGCCTGACGCAGTTCCCGCAAGCGCAACCGTCCTACGATTGCACGTGCGCCTCGTGCAGCGGCCAGTGCGGCACCTTCTGCGACGGCGCGAGCGGATCGAGCACGAGCACGACGACGGTGAGCAGCAGCAGCGCGAGCGGTACGGGCGGCGGCCCTGCGTGCAGCACGTGCTCGCAAATCCTCCAGGGCGAAGGCAATGATCCGCCTTGCCAGGGCTCGGACGTGCTGCTCGGCGCGGTCTTCGACTGCACCTGCCAGCAGAGCTGCGCGAACGAGTGCGGAAGCTCCTGCCAGGGCGGACAGCCGACGCAGGCGTGCTTTGGCTGCGTGCAGCAGAAGTGCGGACCGCAGGTCAGCGCCTGTTTGCAAGACTGAGCCGTCCTCGACACGCCCTCGACACGCCCCCGTCGAGAAGTCGCCGTCGCCGTGACGCTGCACGTTCGTCACGGTAAGTATGGCGACCATGCGTATGGCTTCGCTTACATCACCGGTCCTCTTCCTCCCCCTGCTCACACTCGCCGCGGCGCCTTTTGCGTGCGCGAATCCTCTTCAAAGACCCGACCTCGGCACCGGCGCGGGGGGGGACGCCGGCGCGGGCAGCGCAGGCGGTATGGGCGGCGCGGGAGGCCTCGACGGGGGCCCCGACGTCACGCCGGGCTCACCATGCACCACGGACCTCGACTGCGTGCCCCTCGAAGGCCCTTGCAGTGATGGCGTGTGCGCCGGGGACAACGGCTGTCAGCTCGTGCCGAAGAACGATTTCGGCCCTTGCGACGACGGGCTCTTCTGCACGGTCAACGACGTCTGCTTGAGCGGCGCGTGCACCGCGGGCACCTCGATGATTTGCCCGTCGAACGGCGAGGCTTGCAAGATCGGCAGTTGCAACGAGGCGACCGACGCGTGCGAGTTCGGGCCCGTCAACGAGGGCGGCTTTTGCGACGACGGCGACCCGTGCACCGAGCTCGGCGTGTGCAAGGCCGGCGCGTGCCAGCTGGGGCCGAAGCTCGATTGCTCCTTCCTCAACAACCTCTGCTCCGTCGGCACCTGCGACCCGGTCGTCGGCTGCATCGCCGTCCCGCAAAACGACGGCGTCTTTTGCGACGACACGCTCTTCTGCACGGTCGAGGACGTCTGCATCTCCGGCCAGTGCGTCGGCACGCCGAACCCGTGCACGCCGACGGCCGACCCTTGCAAGAACCCGCAGTGCGACGAGATCCAGAAGACCTGCGTGGCGATCGCCGGCAACGACGGCGCCGCGTGCGAAGATGGAAACGCCTGCACCGCGGGCGAGGTATGCGCGGGCGGCGCGTGCAGCAGCGGCGCGCCCGTGCCTCCGGGCACCACGTGCAACGACAACAAAGCCTGCACCACGGGCGAGACGTGCGAGGCCGGCACCTGCGGCGGCGGCGCGCCCATCCTCGCTTGCGCCCATGGCGACGGCTGCTGCCCTGCGGGTTGTGATCTCTCGACCGACGACGACTGCAAGCTGCTCAAGATCGGCGTGATGGGCGGACCGTTCTACGTCGACGACCTGCGCGCCCACCTCGCCACGCAGCCCTTCGTCGGCTCGGCCGTGGTGAACACCGATTGCTCGCTCGCGACGCTGCAGACGTTCGACGTCGTGATCCTTCACGGCCAAATGAGCTGCTTCAGCCCCTCCACCATCAACACCTACGTGCAGGGCGGCGGCGGCGTCATCGCCACGCCGTGGATGTACAGCAACTACGGCGACCTCGACGCCTTGCCCGTCACGGGCAAGCTCATCAACAGCTTCCAGAGCTACCCGCTCAACGTCACCGTGACCGACCCGACCGACGTCCTCTTGGAAGGCGTCACCTTCCAGAACGGCGACTTCGTCGGCTGGGAGGAGATCCAGTTCACGCTCAAACCCGGCGCGAAGAGCTCGGTCGTGTGGCTCGGAGACCTGAGCCGACACGCGGTCGCGAAGTGGCAGTACGGCAGCGGCCGCGTCGTCTATCTCGATTTTCATTACCTCACGTCCGATTGTTCGCTCGCTTCGGGCTACACGTGGGGCAAGCAGCTCGCGTACAACGCCACGCTCTGGGCCGGAAAAGTCCTGTAACGCACCGACCGTTCGGCGTATGCTCCGGGCTCCGGCGATGCCGCTGCCCCCCTTGCCACGCATCCTGCTCACGCAGGACCCGCACGCAGAACCGGGCTCGCCCGCCTTCCTGCGCGTCCAGCGCGTCATGCTCCGCGCCTCCTTCCCGGATGGCGAGCAGAGCGAGCCTTTCTCCTACGATATCGTCGATCGGGAGCGGCTCGACGCTGTGGTCATCGCCGCGCACTTCCGCGACGCGAAGGGCATCCGCCACGTCTACCTCCGCTCCTCGGTGCGGCCTCCCGTCGCGCTGCGGAGCCGCGCCGCCTCGCCGATCCCCGAGCGCGACGACCTCGGCAACCTGTGGGAGCTGCCCGCGGGCCTCGTCGAAGTCGACGAGAGAAGCCCCGAAGGCCTCCTCCTTTGCGCGGCGCGCGAGCTCCAGGAAGAGCTCGGCTTCGAGGTCGATCCGCGCGCGCTCGCGCCGCTCGGCCCTTCTTCGTTTCCCGCGCCCGGCATGGTCGGCGAGCGGCACTTCTTCTTCCACGTCACCGTCGATCCCTCGCGGCGCGCGGCGCCGACCGAGGACGGCTCCGTGCTCGAACGCAAGGCCACGATCGCCGCGCTCCCGCTCGACGAGGCGCTCGCGCTCGCGCGGAGCGGCCTCCTCGAGGATGAAAAGACCGAGCTCGCGCTCCGCCGCCTCGCGGAGCTCGACTCGTGAAGCGCGCCAAGGTCGCGCTCATCATCAAGCGCTCGGCCTATCGGGTGCAGGTCGAAGAGCGCAAGAACGGCCGCATCCAGCGCCTCCTCGCCGCGCACGACCCCACCGTCGCGCACCTGCGCGCCGCGCACGAGGAACACGAGGCCACCGTGCGCGAGGTGAAGGCCGCGCTCGCCGTGCTCGGCGTGGAGATCGCATTCGAGGGCAGCGTCGGCGAAGCCTTCGATGCCCGCGGCCTCGACCTCGTCATCACGGTCGGCGGCGACGGCACGCTCCTCAGCGCCTCGCACTCCGTCGCGGATGTCCCCATCCTCGGCATCAACAGCGCGCCCAAGTACTCCGTCGGCTTCTTCTGCGGCGCGCGCCGCGGGGAGGCGGCCGTCGCCATCGGCCGCGCGCTCCGCGGCGAGCTCCGCCGCGCCGTGCTCACGCGCATGCAGGTCTGCGTGAACGGCCGTGTCGTCGCGGCCCGCGTCCTCAACGACGCGCTCTTCTGCCACGTCTCGCCTGCCGCCACCTCGCGTTACATCGTCCGGCTCGGCGACGAGGAGGAGGAGCAGAAGTCGAGCGGCTTCTGGATCGGCCCGGCAGCCGGCTCCACCGCAGCGCAGCGCTCCGCCGGCGGCCGCGTGATTCCTTTGACATCCAAACGATTGCAGCTCGTCGTCCGCGAGCCCTACACGCCGCACGGCGAGCGGTATCGGCTGCGCCACGCGCTCATCCCGCCGGGGACGACGCTCGTCGTCCGCAGCAAGATGACGGACGCGAAGCTCTTCATCGACGGGCCGAACCGCACGATCGACGTCGGCGTCGGGGATCTCCTGGAGTTCACGCAGGCGAGCGAGGCCCTCACCGTGCTCGGCATCGCGCCCACGCGGCGCTGGGGCGTTGACCAGGACGAACCTGCGACGCCTGCCCCGCGCGGCGCCGCGCACCGCGACGACCACGCGCGCTGAGCTGGCAAGAGGAGTTCGTCCGCGCGTGTCCGTCTCGCCGGAGGCCTGTCTCGCGGCCGTCCGGTGAAAAATTCGCCTCGCATCGACGTGCGCCGCGTGCGCCCCCCGCGGGAGCCGGATCTGCGCGGAGCCTTCGGGATCCGACGTTTTCGTGGTAGCCGGACCTCCCACCGCGCCGCGATCCTCCGCTCCGCGCCGCGAGGGTTCTCCCGGAAGATCGCGGGTTTTGCCTGAAAATCGAGGCTCTTTGGGCCTCTCGCGCCGCCGCGCTGACGGCCCCTTCCCCCCGCGCCCTCGGACGGGAGCGGCGCCGAATGGCCTGTTTTTGTCGCTCCGAACGACGATTTCCCGCTCGACCTAACGCGTTCCTTGTGGTTGTTTGGGCCGCGAGAGGGCATTTACCTCGGAGGAAACACATCATGGCTGGCAAGAAGACGGAGACGAAGAAGGCGGCCTCGATCAGCAAGAGCGCGCTTCTGAACGCGATTGCGGAGGAGGCTGGGAACGAGATCACGCGCAAGCAGGTCAAGCTCGTCCTCGACAACCTCTCGCAGATCGCCTACCGCGAGCTCAAGAAGGCCGGCATCTTCACCGTGCCCGGCTTCGCCAAGTTCCGCGTTGTGAAGAAGCCGGCCACGAAGGCGCGTGAGGGCGTCAACCCCTTCACGAAGCAGCCGATGACGTTCCCGGCCAAGCCGGCGAGCAAGACGGTCCGCGCCCGCCCGATCAAGGCGGTCAAGGACGCGATGGGCTGAGCCTTCGCTCCCGTCCCATGACGGACGGGGCACGGGTCGCGAAACGCCGGTCTTCGCAAGTGCGAAGCCGGCGCGCGGCCCGTTTTCTTTTTTGTCCTGCGCCTACGCTGCCGGGCCCACGAGACTGGCGAAGCGCGCGTATGCACGATCCCGATCCGCGCGGATCTCCTGCGCCCGCGCGAGCAGCGCTTCGATCGGCTCGCCTGCGAGCTTCTGGAAGTTCAGCTCCGAACGGTCGACCGCGCTCGCCTCGAACTCCTCGACCGAGCTCGCGAACACCGTGCCGCCCTCGTGCACGCCTGCGGGGATGAACTGCACGAACGGGTCGGGCGCGCGGCGCAAGAGCCCCACGAGACGATGCGGCGCGTCGCGATCCCCCACGAGCGCGGGGTGGAACGCCGCCATCACCGGCGCCTCCGGGAAAAACCCTTGCAGCCGGGCGAGCAGCGTCGAAGCGAAGCGCTCGAACACGTTCGGCGGTGGCAACGAAAGCGGAAAGACCACGTGCAGCACGTTGCTTTGCGCCGCAACGACGGCTTCTCGCGTCGCGTCGAGATCGGGCTCGTGGTCGAGCATCACGCAGAACTTCCCGAACGCCACGTCCACATCCCGGACGAACGGACAGAGCGCGTACGCCTGCACGATCTCCGTCGCGTAACGCCGATGGACGCGCAGGACCTCGGCGGCGAACGTGGACGCTTCGGGGTGAGAGGCGAGCTTGCCTCGGACCATCGGTTCGAGCGCGGCCATCCTCGTGTACCTACCAAAGTTTTCCCGGGCCGCCGCGCGGTTTGCCCCGAGAGACCCCTCGCTCGCCGCGGCTTTTGGTGGCCAGACCAACACTTCCTCGCGCCAAAGCCTGCGTTTTCCGGCGTCCTCAGGGGATTTGCGTCCACGTGGAGACTTCCCGTGTGGTTCCGCTCGGCTTATGTCGAGGAGCCGTGGTACTTATGCCGCCGCTGCGGCGGGTGTGGTGAAAGGAGGACGCGTGCAGGAATCGGCCAAGCTCACGCTCAAGAAAGATGGACAGGAGCAGACGATCGAGCTTCCGATCGTGACCGGGACGGAGAACGAGAAGGGCATCGACATCTCGACGCTCCGCGCAAAGACCGGCTACGTGGTGCTCGACCCGGCGTTCGTGAACACCGCGTCCACGTCGAGCTCGATCTGTTTCATCGACGGGGAGCAGGGCATCCTGCGGTATCGGGGCATCCCGATCGAGCAGCTCGGTGAAAAGTCCACGTTCGTGGAGGTCGCCTACCTCCTGATTTACGGCCACCTCCCGAGCCGCGCGGAGCTCGTGCGCTTCTCCACGCTCCTCACGCGGCACTCGTTGATCCACGAGGACATGAAGCACTTCTACGAGGGCTACCCCTCGACGGCGCACCCGATGGCGATCCTGTCGTCGATGGTGTGTTCGCTCTCGAGCTTCTATCCCGAGGCGATCAACGCGGACAACCGCGAGCTGGTGGACATCACGATCGCGCGTCTTCTCTCGAAGGTCCGCACGATCGCGGCCTTCTCGTACAAGAAGTCGATCGGCCAGCCCTTCGTCTACCCGCAGAACTCGCTCTCGTACTGTGCGAACTTCCTCAACATGATGTTCTCGGTCCCGGCGGAGCCGTACGAGATCGACGAGGACATCGTGAAGGTCGTGAACCTCCTGCTCATCCTGCACGCCGACCACGAACAGAACTGTTCGACGTCGACGGTGCGGCTCGTGGGCAGCGCGAAGGCGAACCTCTTCGCCTCGATCGCGGCGGGCATCTGTGCCCTCTGGGGCCCGCTGCATGGCGGCGCCAACCAGGAGGTCGTCGAGATGCTCGAGGAGATCCGCAAGGACGGCGGCGACGTCTCGAAGTTCGTCAAGCTCGCGAAGGACAAGACCTCGAACTTCCGCCTCATGGGCTTCGGCCACCGGGTCTACAAGAACTACGACCCGCGCGCGAAGCTCATCAAGGTCGCGGCGGACAAGGTCCTCGCCAAGCTCGGCATCAAGGACCCGCTGCTCGATATCGCGCGCAAGCTCGAAGAGGCGGCGCTCAGCGACCCGTACTTCGTGGAGCGCAAGCTCTATCCGAACGTCGACTTCTACAGCGGCATCATCTACCGGGCGCTCGGCTTCCCCACGAACATGTTCACCGTCATGTTCGCGCTCGGCC
The DNA here is from genome assembly GCF_028369105.1 of Polyangium mundeleinium. NCBI lineage: Bacteria > Pseudomonadati > Myxococcota > Polyangiales > Polyangiaceae > Polyangium > Polyangium mundeleinium. Next base: position 12,630,304 of record NZ_JAQNDO010000001.1, read on the forward strand.
GCCTGCCTGGCTGGATCGCGCACTGGAAAGAGCAGAACGAGAACTCGTCGACGAAGATCGGCCGCCCGCGCCAGATCTACACCGGCGAGGTCGAGCGCAACTACACGCCGATCGAAGAGCGGAGCTAGCGCGCCCCGCGCTTGCCGCCTCGGGCCTGCGTGGGGGGAGGGCCTCCTCCCCCCGCGCGCCCTCCCTTCCCCGGTTCCTCGCGAACGCTAGTTGATGATCGAGCTGCCGAAGCTCGGCACGGGCTCGTCCATCCGATCGATCGCGCCCTTCAGCCCTGCCCACGCGTTGCGGAGGGCGTCGGCCGACATGCGCACCGTCACGCCGTTCTGAAGCATGGTGACGTGGACCGTGCCGCACGTGCACCGCGTCACGCGGACAGCGCTGTTCGACGCGAGCTCGGTGTGCTCTCCGCACTGCTTGTTGCCAGCCATCGACGAAAATCCTCCGTGCGGCGACCATAGCAGCAAGGCGCCCGGCGCGCGCCTCCCTGCGCATCCCTTCCACGGAAAGGCCGGGCGCCGGGACCGCCGTGCCTGGATGGCCGACGACTTGCTTTCGTGTAGCGTCCCTACCGTCCCCTTTTTCTCACCCCCGGGGAGGAAACCTATGTCCGCTTTCCGATCTCTCGTGTTGCTTGCGCTCGCCACGCCCCTCTTCTTCGCTTGCTCCAGCGAGCCCAACCCACCCCCGACACCGGAGGCAGACCCGGCACATATCGACCCACCTCCGCAGGGCCAGGGCTTCCAGATCGAGACCAACCTCTTCGAGGTCCCGGCCGGCGTCGAGAAGCAGGACTGTTACTTCTTCAAGGTGCGTGACCTGGCGGCCGCGAATGGCCTCGATCCGGAGAGCCCCGTCTACGTGAACCGCGTGCAGATCGCGCAAAAAGACGGCTCGCACCACATGAACGTCTTCCGCGTCCGGACGATCGTGGGCCTCGATCCCGCGAACGGCGCGATCCAGGAGGGCAAGGACAACGTCGGCGAGTGCTTCAAGAGCGCGAACTGGGCGGACTGGCCGCTCGTCGCGAACTCGCAGATCGACGGCAAGCTCGACTGGACCTTCCCCGAGGGCGTCGCCAACGAGTTCATGCCCGACGAGTGGCTCATGCTCCAGACGCACTACGTCAACGCCGCGACCCAGGGCACGCCCTCGGGCGAGGGCAAGGTCAACGTGAACTTCTGGACGATCCCCAAGGAGAAGGTGAAGGCGCAGCTCGGCACGCTCTTCGCGACCAAGCAGTCGATCCGCGTCTGTGCCTCGAACCCGACGCCCTCCTTCGACGGCTCCTGCCAGTTCAACAGCGACAAGCCCGTCCACATCATCGGCGCGAACGGCCACTTCCACAGCCGCGGCAAGAAGTTCGACATGTTCCAGTGGGACGGCGTGAGCGTCGAGCAGCCGCCGATGGATCAGCGCTTCTACTCGTCGCAGGCCTGGGATGAGCCGCCGATGCTCACGTCCCCCGAGCTCGACCGCGAGGTCCCCGCGGGCGGCGGCGTGTTCTACACGTGCTCGTACCAGTGGCAGATGCCCGAGGCCTCCGTCGGCTGCGACGGCTTGAACGCGCTCGACAAGCAGGGCGCGAACGACTGTTGCTACACGTTCGGCCCGATCGTCGAGGCCAACGAGCACTGCAACATCTTCGTCTACTACTACCCGAAGGCCGACGACATCAACTGCTTCTAGCCGTGGACAAACGCTGTCTCGCGCTCGCGCTCGTGCTCGCTGCTTGCAGCTCCCCCGTGCCGCCGCCGCCGTCGGAGAAGGACGCCGGCATCATCATCGGGGGTTGCAAGCTCGCGTATCTCGGCGACCCTTCGGCCGAGCCGATCATGGAGGTGATCGCGCTCGGCCCCGAGGGCGAGCTCCAGCCGATCAGTGATGGATCGAGCATCTCCTTGATCTTCCCGCCGCAGGGCGGCCGCGTCGTCTTCGCCGGCGTGCGGGCGACGAACATCGACCCGTGCGCCGTCCGCGTCGCGGGCGCCCTGCGCGACCCGGTGACGAAGCAAGTTCGACTGGACAATCGCATCCTCAACCTCGAACCCACGGACGACGGCTACGGCCGCAGCACGCCGACGGACATCTCGTCGTTCTCGAACATCGCCGCGTGTCCGAACCAGTGGGCCGAGAACGACCTCTTCGACAACCCCTACGAGCTCACGGTCTCGCTCACGGATCGCGACGGGAAGAAGGTCACGAAGATCATGACCGTCACCCCGCGCTGCGACGAACCCGGGCGCGAGGCCGAGTGCCTCTGCATGTGCGCGGGTGACTACATCCTCGGCATGCAGTGTGATCCCGACGCCGGCCCGCTCGATCCGGAGCTCGACGCCGGCGCGGACGGGGCCGCGGATGCCTCTGGAGGAGCGCCGTGAAGCGCCTTCGCCTCCCGCTCGTGCTCACGCTCGCCGCGCTCGCGGCCGGCTGCTCCGATCCGCCCCCGGACCCGCCGCCTTCCTCGGAAACGCCCGCGTGGCAAGTCGCGCTCGACGGGGGCGACCTCGACCGTGCGGTGCTCAGCGTGTGGGGCAGCGGCCCGAAGGACGTCTTCGCCGTCGGCGGCCCGCTCGGCAACGGCAAGGAGTCGCTCATGGTCCACTTCGACGGCGACGCCTTCCGCGAGCTCCACCCCGGCGGCGACCAGACGTACTGGTGGGTCTCCGGCTCGGGGCCGGACGACGTCTGGATGGTCGGCGAAGAGGGCCGCATCACCCACTGGGACGGCTCTACCTTCACGGAGCACGTTTCCGGCACCACGGCGACGCTGTGGGGCGTTTGGGCGGCCGGCAAGGCCGACGCCTGGGCCGTCGGCGGCACGCCCGAGGGCGGCACCGGCGCGCCGAACGACGTGGTCCTGCACTGGGACGGGAGTACCTGGACGCCCGTGACCTTGCCCGGCATGCCGCTCGGACGGGCGCACTACAAGGTCTGGGGCACGAGTTCCGCCGACCTCTACGTGGTCGGCGAGTTCGGCACGATCTGGCATAAAAAAGGCGCAAAATGGGCCCTCGAATCGGACCCACCCCTCGCGTCTGGCACACTCTTCACGGTGTCCGGCTGTGGCCCGAACGAGGTCTACGCCGTCGGCACGTTCGACGTGCTCCGCTCGGATGGCGCCTCCTGGCAAAAGCTCGACGTCGCGCTCACGAACGGCGTGAACGGCGTGGCTTGCAACGCGCCCGGCGAGGTGGTCGTCGTGGGCTTCGGCGGCTCGAAGCAGCGCCTCGACGCGGGCACGTGGGTCGACGAGTTCGACGTGCCACCTTATGCCGATCTGCACGCAGCCTGGGCCGATGGCACTGGCACGTACTGGGCCGTCGGGGGGAACTTCGTGACGAGCAGCATGCCGGGCGCGGCACGCGAAGGCATCGTCGCGCGGTACGGCACGGGCAGGATCGCGGATCGCATCACGCCGTGAGCACGACCTGGTCGGACGTGCGACCACCGCTATGACAGCGCCGTCCGACGCTGCGTGAACGACGACGCTCGACCGTTTCGAAATCCTCGGCGGTTCGTCGAACGCAGGACGTACCCTCGCGGGTGGTCGTCCCCTTGCACACGGGGGCGCCGCGATCGAGGGACCCCTCGTCCACACAGGAGAACGAACTCATGCGTACTTCCCTTGCCCCGATCTTCGCCGCCGCCGCGCTCGCCGCCGCCACGACCTTCGGCTTTGCTTCCTCGGCCGACGCCAAGACCATCAGCGCTTGTGGCGGCATCGAGCTCGCCGCGAGCGCCAAGTGCGAGATGCGCGTCGAGGGCGGATGCACCGCCGCCTGCCAGCCTTTGAACTTCCAGGTCCAGTGCGCCGCCGACCTCTACGTCGGCTGCAGCGGCCAGTGCACCGCGGAGATCGAAGCCTCGTGCACCGCGAGCTGCCAGGCGAGCTGCGAGGCCGAGTGCAACGTCGACCCCGGCAGCTTCGAGTGCGGCGCCTCCTGCCGCGCCGACTGCGGCGCGAGCTGCAACGGCGCCTGCGCCGCCGATCCGGACAGCGCTCGGTGCCGCGCCTCCTGCGAGGCCACGTGTGGCGGCGAGTGCGACGCGCGCTGCGAGGCCACGCCGCCCAGCGCGAACTGCAAGGCGCAGTGCTCCTCGTGCTGCACCGGCTCCTGCGACGCGCAGGCCAACATCGACTGCCAGGTCGACTGCCAGGCCAAGGGCTTCATCAACTGCGAAACCAAGCTCCAGGGCGGCTGCGAGGTCGCCTGCACGAAGCCCGACGGCGCGCTCTTCTGCGACGGCCAGTACGTCGACGTCGGCGAACAGATCGACGAGTGCGTCGCGCAGCTCGAGAGCCTGCTCGAGATCAAGGTCGAGGGCTACGCGCGCGGCGACGCGCAGTGCAGCGGCGGTCGCTGCACTGCCACGGGCGAGGCGGGCGTCTCCTGCGCGCAGAGCCCCGGGAACACGTCGGGCAGCGCGGCCGGCATCCTCGGCGCCATCGCGGCCTTTGGCCTCGCGCTCGGCCGCCGCAAGAACCAGAAGAAGTAGTCGCTGGCTTCGGGGGGGCGTGCGCTAGAGTCCCCCCTGCTGATGCCCGCGCCCCCTCCGAGACTCTTCCTCCTCGCGGCGGCGCTCGTCTCGGCCTGCGTCGCACAGACGCCCGCGCCGCGCGACGACGCCGCGCCCCCTCCCCCCTCCGCGACGGCCGCCTCCACGACCGCCTCCACGACCGCGCCCGTGGCCGTCGTCCCCGCGACGTCAGCCTCCGCGAGCGCGCCCGCGCCCGCGCCCGACCCCTACCCGGCCCCACCGCCGCCCGATCCGCCTGTCGCCCTTCGACCGGGCGGCAAGCGCGCCGTGCAGGGCGAGGCCGGTCTCGTCACCTCCGTCGAGAAAAACGCCACGCGCATCGGCGCGACCGTCCTGCGCCGCGGCGGCAACGCCGTCGACGCTGCGGTGGCCGTCGCCTACGCGCTCGCCGTCACGCATCCCTCGGCCGGGAACATCGGCGGCGGCGGCGTGATGATGATCCGCCTGAAGAGCGGCGAGACCCACTTCGTCGACTTCCGCGAGACCGCGCCCGCTGCCGGCGCCACGACCGAAAAGGTGCTCGCGATGCTCGATCACGACGGCGGCATCGGCCTCCGCTCGGCGGGGGTCCCGGGCACCGTCGCGGGTTTGTCCCTCGCGCTCGAACGCTTCGGCACGCGCCCGCTCGCCGAGCTCCTCGCGCCCGCCATCGAGCTCGCGAAAAAAGGACACGCGCTCGGCCCGCGGCAAGCGCTCACGCTCGCGTGGGCGTGGAACAAACTCGAGCACGACCCCGCCGCCCGCGCGATCTGGGGCAAAGGCAAAAAGCCGCTCGCCGAAGGCGAACGCGTGCGCCAGCCCGACCTCGCGCGCACGCTGGAGTCGATCGCAAAGGAAGGCCCACGCGCCTTCTACGAAGGATTTTTCGCCCGCACGATCGATGCGTGGATGAAGAAGGGCGGCGGGTACGTGACGGCCAAGGACATGGCCGACTACCACGCGAAGCTACGCGCGCCGCTGCGCTTCTCGTACCGAGGTTTTTCGGTGGAGACCGCCCCGCCGCCGTCGATGGGGGGCGTCGCGTTCGCGCAGATCATGCTCTCGCTCGAGCGCGCGCGGGTGTACGAGCAGAAGCCTGGCTCGGCCGACGCGCTGCACCTCTTCGTCGAGGCCGCGCGGCGCGCCTACGCCGATCGCCGCATCGTCGCGTCCGATCCGGACTTCGGGCCGAAGGACCTCGACACGAAGCTCCAAGCGCTCCTCTCCGGCGCGCACCTCGCGACGCGCAAGCCCGCGATCGACCCGGCGCGCGCCACGCCCTCGGCCACGCTCGCGGCGGCAATGCCCGAGGCCGCGCAGGAGTCGCCCGAGACCACGCACTTCTCGATCGTCGACGCCGAGGGCAACGCTGTCGCTTGCACGTACACGCTCTCGGCTGGGTTCGGCGCGAAGGTCGTCGTGCCCGGCACGGGCGTCCTGCTCGGCAACGCGCTCGGCGGCTTCTCGAAGGACGGCCCGAACGTCGTCGCGCCGGGCAAACGCATGGCGACCTCGATGTCGCCGACCCTCGTCACGCAAGGGGGACGCCTCGCGCTCGTGCTCGGCTCGCCGGGCGGCGACACGATCCCGAACACCGTGGCCCAGGTCTTCAGGAACCTCGTCGACTGGGGCATGACGATCGACGAGGCCATCACGAGCGGCCGCCTGCACCACCAGTTCCAACCGGACAAACTGCGTGTGGAGAAGCAACGCCCGCCGCCGCGGGAGGTGCTCGCCGAGCTCGCGCGGCGCGGCCACACGATCGAGCAGAGCAACCTCACGCAAGGCGACGCGAACGACATCCTCGTCGACCCGCAGACGGGCATCGCCTACGGCTTCGCCGATCCCCGCGAGGGAGGCACGGCCGAGGGAGTCTCCCGGGCCGAGGTGGAAAAGGCGAAAAGCGCCCGTCCCTAACGAAGACGCGGATCGTATTGGTCGACGCCCGGGTCGTCCTCGTCGCGCTTCGGGCGGACGATCACGACGGGGCACGGCGCATTGCGCGCGATTCGATCGGCGAGCGGGCCGCCGAAGAGGCGTTCGAGCCGGCTCGGCGGATGGCTCGCCACCACGATCAGGTCGGCGCCGATCTCGTGCGCCAGGTTCACGATGGCCTTGTCCGGCCGTCCGTCGCGATAATGCATGGCCATGAGCCGCGCTTGCCCGCCCGCGGAGCGATGTTCGAGCACTTTCAAAGGCGGCAGCTTTGCCTCGCTCGCGTGGGAGGTCGACACCCGCGGCGTGGCCACGTCCTTGATTCGCGGCGCCATGCCACGCGCCCCGATCACCACGGCGTGAATCTCGGTCTCTTCGCCCCGCAGCTCCGCCAGATCAAAAGCAAACCGCCAGGCCCGGCCGCCGGGCTCCGAGAGGTCGAGCCCCACGAGCACGATGTACGGGTCCTTTTTTCGCTCCGCCGGCGGCGTGATCCTGCGGACCGCCGAATCCGGCGGGGGAACCGAGACGGCGCGCAGCCTCGGCTGCGTCGTTTCCTCGGTGTCCTGGGCGGGCGAATCGGGGCCGGGCTCTACCGTGGACGGAGCTAATGCGACCATTGCCAGCGAATGTTTGGATCGCGTCGCGTGGTCGCAAGCCCCTTCGCTGCTTCTTCGAGCGGAAGCATTTCAAAGCGGGCGCGCGGCGCGCCCGGACGGGCTCGGCCGCCAGGAACGGGCGCGGGCGGCCTCAGCGCAGGAATGCAATGGCGAGGCCGACCGAGGCGGGAATGCGGCCGGTCCGACCGAGCCCGACAGGGCGGCGCGCCGGCGAGCGCGCGGAGGCAAACCGTCGAAATGCCTCGCGGCGTCGCGCGCCTTCCGCTCAGAACACCCCGCGCACCATGACCGAGCTCGGCCCGACGAAGACCTCGGGCACGTACGTCACCTCGAGCTGGCGCTTGATCTTCTGGTTGCCGATGACGCCCATCGCGATGCCACCCCCGAACATCAATGCGCCGAGGGTCGTCACGCCCCACGCGACCGGCGCGCCTCTCGTGGCTTCGAGCCCGACGAGCCCGCCGATCGTGACGAACCCACCCGTAATGCCGATGAGGATGCCGCCGACGAGCATGCCCGTGCTGCGACGGACCGTGGCGACCCGATATTTGGGTTTGTCCCCCTGGCCCGGCGTCGGCTGCGCCTGCACGATCTGCTCGGGCGTCGGCGGCGGCACGTCGGTCGCGTCGAGCGTGACCTCGTCCGTGCCTTTCTCCTTCGATTCGACGCTCGCCTCTTTGAGCACGTCCTTGCCGCGCCGGAGCGACACCACGTGTTTGCCCGGGTCGACCGGCAGCGGCACGCCGAACGAGGCCGGTTCGAGCTTGATCTCGTCGCGATACACGCTAAGCCCCTCGATGCTGCCCTTTACCTGCACCGTCAATTGCGGCAGGCGCGGATCGAGCGCTTTTTGCCGGCGCGCGGCGAGCTCGGCCCGAGGCGCGTCGCCCTCGCGCTTGGCCTGGTCCCGCGCCTCGCCCCAGGCGCCCCAGGCGGTCGCGAGCCGCCCCTGCTTTTCGAGACAATCGGCCCAATTCAGCTTCGTACCGACGGCCGGATCGAGCTTGTAACTCGCGTCGAATTTGGGGCAGGCCTCGTCGTAGTTTTTCTTCTCCATCAGGCCCTTGGCCACGCGGAACAGGGCCTCGGCCGCGGCCGGATCATTGGCGAGCGCCGGGGCCTGGGCCAGCAAGACCGCTGCGCCGAGGAGCGCGGGGGCGACGAATCGCAGAGAGCGCCGCGGCTCGACGTCAGCGGCGACCGGACATGAGTTCGTCATCGTTCGGCTTCTTTTTGTTGGTTGCAGGCGGAGGCGGCGGCGGCGGCTTGCGGCCCGAAGGGGTGGTCTGCGTGGGCGCGGCGGGCTTCGCGGAGGCAACGGGCGGCGCGACCGCGGGTTCGACCGAGGCTGCTGCGGCAGGCTCGACGTTCACCGGCGGATCGGCGGCCACGGGGGCCTTCGGCGTCGGCGTCGGCAGGGGCAAGGGCGCGGCCTCGGTGGCGGCGGCCGCGGCGGGCTTCGGATCCTTGGCGTCGCCCTTCGCGCCGAAGATCACGGCCGCGCCGACGATCCCGAGCAGCACAATGGCGATCGCCGCGAACATCGGGGCCTTGCTGCTGCCCGATGGATTCGGCGTCTGGCCCGTTTGCGCGAGTGGAACGGCCGTCGAGGCGGCGAGCACGGTCGCGCCCATGGCCGTCTGCGGCGAGATGCCTCCTCCCCCCATCGGGCTCAGGGCCATCGGGTTCTGCGGCTGCGGCGTACTCGCGAAGGCGGGCCGCGCGGCCGCAGCACTCTGCGCCATCGGCATCGGCGCGCCGACGACCGTGTTCTTCGGCGCCCCCTCGCCGGCCTGCGCCTTCTGCAGGATCTCCGTCACTTCGAGCACGAGCGCGGGCCCCTCGGCGATGCCGAGCGCGGCGGCGAGCTCCGTGATCGCCTCGCCGGCCGTGCGGAAGCGCTGTGAGGCGTCGCGACTGCAACAGCGCAAGAACCATGCGTCGAACCTCGGGCCGAACGAGCTTCCTTTTTGCGAAGGCGGCGGGATCGGGTCGACCACGATTTGCACGACGAGATCGCTGATCGTCTCGGCTTGCCAGTAATCGAAGCCGAGGAGGAGCCGCGCGGCGATGAGCCCGATCGCCCATACGTCCGTATGGGGTCCAATGAGCTGCGCCTGGGCCCGCGCCTGCTCGGGCGCCATGTAGAGCGGCGTGCCGAAGATGGCGCCGGTCTTCGTCTTCGAGTGCGCGCCCATCGAGCTCGCCGCGCCGCCCGTGAGCTTCGCGATGCCGAAGTCGAGCAGCTTCACGCACGGCGTGCCGTCCTCGCGGACCGAGAGGAAGATGTTCTCCGGCTTGAGATCGCGGTGCACGATGCCGATCGCGTGGGCCTTGTCGAGCGCGCGCGCGGCCTGCCGCAGGTAGAGCACGACCTCCTTCGGGTGCATCCTTCCGCGCGCCTCCGCCTCGCCGGCGAGGTCTCGCCCGCGGAGGAACTCCATCACGAGGAACGGCGCGCCGGAGAGCTCCGGCGCGACGTCGGCGTCGGTCACGCGCACGATGTGGTCGCTGTCGATGCGCGCCGGCGCGCGCGCCTCGGTGCGGAACCGCTCGATCGTGCTCGGATCGGAGAGCGTCTCGTTGTGCAGCACCTTCAGCGCGAGGCGCTCGTCGGTGTGGACGTGCTGCACGAGATAGACGGCCCCCACGCCGCCCTCGCCGAGCTGCTTGACGATGCGGTAGCGGCCGGCGATCACGAGGCCGGGATGGAGTTTCTCGGTGCTCATGGAGCGAGGGCCCCCCGAAAAGTACGAGCCGAGCCTAGCACGGCCCGGCCGAGCCCGTCGCCTTTCCTGCCGCGCCGCTCGGGCCCGGCCCGCTTGACGGCGCGCGCGACTTCTCCCAGCTTTCGCCGCGAATGATCCCGCGATACACCCCGCCCGCGTTCGCCGCGCTCTGGTCGTCCGAGACTCGTTATGCCGTGTGGCTCGACGTCGAGCTCGCCGCCTGCGAGGCGATGGAAGCCGAAGGCCTCGTGCCCGTCGGCGTGGCCCGAGCGCTTCGTGCGAAGAACCTGCAGCTCGACCCGGCGCGTATCGAAGAGATCGAGCGCACGGTCAAGCACGACGTCATCGCGTTCCTCACGCACGTCGAAGAGCTCGCAGGGCCCGACGCGCGGTGGCTCCATCGCGGGATGACGTCGAGCGACGTGCTCGACACGAGCCTCGCCGTGCTCCTCGTCCGCGCCGCCGATCTCCTGCTCGAACGGCTCGACGGCCTCGTCGTCGCGTTCTCGCGCCGCGCCGACGAACATCGCCGAACGCCCATGATCGGCCGCAGCCACGGCATCCACGCCGAGCCCATCACCTTCGGCCTCGCGCTCGCGGGCCACCTCGCCGAGATGAAGCGCGGCCGCGCGCGCCTACGCGAGGCGCGTAGCGAGATCGCCGTCGGCACGATCTCCGGCGCGGTCGGCACTTACGCGCACCTCTCGCCGAAGCTCGAAGCCCAGGCCCTCGCGTCGCTCGGCCTGCGCCCCGAGACCGTCGCGACGCAGGTCGTCCCGCGGGATCGTCATGCCGCGTTCTTCAACGCCCTCGCGCTCGTGGCCGCGGGCATCGAGCGGTTCGCGACGAACGTCCGGCACTGGCAGCGCACCGAGGTCGCCGAGGCCGAGGAAGCCTTCACGAAGGGGCAAAAAGGCTCCTCCGCGATGCCCCACAAGCGCAACCCCATCCTCAGCGAGAACCTCTGCGGCCTCGCCCGCATCGTGCGCGCCGCGGCGATCCCCGCGCTCGAAGACGTCGTCCTCTGGCACGAGCGCGACATCTCGCACTCCTCCGTCGAGCGCATGATCGTGCCCGACACGACGACCACGCTCGGGTTCATGCTGGAGCGCACGACCTCGCTCGTCGAAGGCCTCGTCGTGCGCGAGGAGAACCTCCGGAAGAACCTCGAGCTCACGGGTGGGCTCTTCTTCAGCGAGGCCGTGCTGCTCGCGCTCGTCTCGTACGGGCTCCCGCGGCAGGAGGCGTACGTGCTCGTGCAGCGCAACGCGATGAAGGCGCTCGCCGGCGAGGGCACCTTCCGCGACCTCCTCGCGGCCGATCCGGACGTGAGCGCGCGCCTCTCCGCGGCCGAGCTCGATCGATGCTTCGACCTCGACCACGCGCTCTCGCACGCCTCCGGCATCGTCGACCGCGCGATCGCGGCGCCCTGATCCCGGGAACGGCGCGCGCTACCGATACGGCGATCCCATCCCGATCCGCAGATCACACTGAAACAGCTCGTAATGCACGGTCACGGCGAGCGCTCGGCCCGCCGCGAAGTGCACGTACACGCCGGGCCACGAGCTCGCCCAGGCCTCGTCGAGCGTGCGCACCACGAGCGTCACGGCCGGGAACCCGGCGCGCCGATCGAACCGCACGCACACGAGCGCCTCGACGCCGGCCGCGAGCCATTCGAGACAGCCGCGCGTCTCCCGCGGCGACAGCCGATCCTGGCGGAGCCATTTTTCGAAGTCGACAGGCCTGCCCTTCCCTTCGAGCGCCTGCCGAAAGGCAACACTCCGGTCTGGCTCGACGAATTCCTCCGCGAGGCGCGCCGCGTGCGCCTCGGTGGCCCGTGGCCCGAGCGTGCGCAGATCGACCCGGAGGGCACGCAGGCGCGCGAGCTGCTCCCGGAACGTATCGCGGAGGAAGCGCTCATCGGGACGCACGCGGGCGCTCCTCAGGCATCCATGGTCTTGTAGTGATCGTGCCAGCGCTGAATCTCATCCAGCACTGCCTTCCCCACGCGCGTCGGTTCTCCGTTCCCGAGGACCACCTCCGCGCCCTCGGCGTTGATCTGCCGGATGCGCGCGAATCGCTCGGAAAAACCGGGCGCCTTCGCGAGCGGGTGCCCCGCCTCGATCATGCGCTCGTAGAGCCGCGCGACGGGCAAAAACGCGTGGACCGCGAGCAGCACACCGTGGAGCGGCCGCGGGTCGGGCCGCACGGGCGAGGTGTAGAGCGGGGAGAACGCGTTTTCGAGGACCGCATCGATCTCGAAGAGCGCGTTGATCTTGTTGTGCGAAAACTCGTGGATGACGGCCTCCGCCATCGTCATGAGGCTCGGGTGCAGGGACATGTAGATCGTCCCGATCGCCTCCTGGTACGACGCGGAGAGGTGCTTTTCGTCGTGGTATCCGACGGGCACGATCTGCTGCACGAAGAGCTCGATCTCGCCCCGCAGGTCCGGCAGGTGCTCCTTTACGAGATCGAGCGCCGCGGAGAGCGACCGCGTCCATTCCGACACGTCCTTGCCGCCGAGGTCGATCGCATTGCCCTCCTTGTCGGGGTGCGCCTCCACCATGGCGAGCGGATTCGTGTCGGCGAGCGTGAGCACCGTGCTCCCGTCGATCGGGAAAAACGGCCGCGACACGTTCACGCCGTCGCGCGTCTCGGAATACCCTGGCGGCGCGGCCTCCAGCGCCTGAAGGCTCAGCGTTTTGACGCCCTCCGCGCGCTCGACGACGATCTTTCCTTCGTTCTCGAACACGACGGCGCGCGTATCCTCGGGCAAACCAATCGAAATGCCCGCCGTGGTGGAGACGAGCTGCTTCGGAGGTGCTTTCTGCCGAATGGCCCGCGGGAGCGCGGAGGCGCGCGCGAGGTGCAAAAGGAAAACCCCCACGAGCTCGCGGACCCACGCCTCGGCATCGGCGCGCGGGGTTCGCAGACATCGGACGAGCGTCCCCATCGCCGTGCGCCGCAGGACGCTCGGCAGCGCGCCGACGTTTTTCCGTGCGACCTCCCGCACGAGCGCCTGGAAGACCGCGAGATCGGCGCGCGCCTCGGGCGAGAGCGCGAGCCCCTGTCCGACGCCGAGCAGCTCGGGCACGAGACGACCGAGCGCGCGCGAGAGGACGCCTTTGGCCGTCTCCGAGCCTGGCGCGGGGATCGTGAGATCCGCGGGCGGATCGAGCGGGCGCGTGGCGAGGGCGGGAGGCACGGCGCCATTGTGGGCGAGGAGGGTGCGAGGCGACAAGCGAGAAGGCATGCGGCGCGCCGCTTCATTCCGCGGCGGCGGCGTGGTACGCAGAAACGCATGGCCGGCTGGTCCATCGGGAAACATCGCCTGGAGGTGGACGTCCGCGCGCCTTTCCTGACGATCCTCCTCGACGAGGAGAAGATGCTCGAACATGTGATCCCGACGCATCTGCTCGGCGATTACCCGCTCGTGGTCGGCAAACGCAAGGTCATGCTCAGGCGCGTGCGCAACCTCGACGTCGCGCGGAGCGAGGTCTGGATCGACGGCGTGAAGGTGCCGCCCTCGGAGGACCCGATCCCGCGGCGCAAGCCGCCGATGGACGGCGTGTGCGAGGTGCACCCGGGCGGCACGGCGGGCTATCGGGAGCCGGGGGCCATGCCCGCGGCGAAGCTCGCCTGCGGCATCTGCCGCGTCGGGCTCTGCAATACGTGCGCCGCCGTGGACGGCGTACGCTGCAAGTCGTGTTTCGAGCAGGCGACGGCGGAGATGGTGAGGGCCGAGCGCGAATTGCGCATCCAGGGCCCGCTGCTCGGCGTGGCGCTCGGCGCGCTCGTGTTCATCTTCGGGCTCGCGTTCGACATTCCGCGCATGGCGGGCATCGGCCTCGCGGCGATCGTCCTCGTGGGCATCAACGTGGGCATCGGGTACGCGAAGGAACGACGGGAAGCCAAAAACCGGCCCTCCCCTTGATTCCGCGCCCCGCCCCGCGTACGCACCTCCCGATCCGCAATACGCGGGAGGAAGCATGCGTTACAAGCTCTTGGGTCGTACGGGGATCAAGGTGTCGGAGCTGTGCCTGGGCACGATGAGCTTCGGCGACAGGTGGGGATTCGGGGCGGACGAGGCGACGAGCATCGAGGTCGCCGCGGCCTACGCCGAGGCCGGGGGCAATTTCCTCGACACGGCGAACAAGTATCACGAGGGCCATACCGAGGAGATCTGCGGCAAGATCATCGCAGGAAACCGCGACCGCTGGGTGCTCGCGACGAAGTTCACGCTCACGACGGCGAACGGTGATCCGAACGCCTCGGGCAATTCGCGGAAAAACATGATCCAGGCGGTCCACAAGAGCCTCGGCCGGCTCGGGACCGATTACATCGACCTGCTTTGGGTCCACGCCTGGGATTTCACGACGGGCGTGGAGGAGGTCATGCGCGGCCTCGACGACCTCGTCCGCGCGGGCAAGGTCCTCTCGATCGGCATCTCGGACGCGCCCGCGTGGATCGTCTCGCAAGCGAACACCGTGGCGACGTTGCGGGGGCTCTCGCCCTTTGCCGCGCTCCAGATCGAATACAGCCTGATCGAGCGCACGGTGGAGCGGGAGCTCATCCCGATGGCCGAGGCCTTCGGCATCACGGTGACGCCCTGGGCCCCGCTCGGCGGCGGCGTGCTCACGGGCAAGTATTCACGCGGCAGCGCGCCCGAAGACACGAAGCGCGCTGCGGGCAACGAGCAACGTCTCTCGCCGAAGAACCTCGCCATTGCGAAGACCGTGGACACGATCGCGGACGAGCTCGGCAAGACCTCGGCGCAGGTCGCGACGAACTGGGTGCGTCAACGCGGCGCGAACGTCGTGCCCATCGTGGGCGCGCGCAAGGCGTCGCAGATCAAGGACGTGATCGGCTCTCTCGATTTCACGCTCAATGACGACCAGCTCCGCCGCCTCCACGACGTGAGCCGGATCGAGCTCGGCTTCCCGCACGATTTCCTGGGGAACCCCCGCATCCGCGGCATCGTCTACGGCGACCGCGCGAACGACATCGACCTGCCGGCCGTGACGCGCCCGCGCTGAATCTACGCGATCCCGAGCCGTTCCAGCAGCGCCGCCGGGAGCGACGTGAAATCCGCGGACGTCCAGTCAGCGCCCGCGTCGCGCAGCTCCTCGGCCGTCGCCGCGGTGGTGATCCCGACCGCCACCATCCCCGCCGCCTTCGCGGCGCGCACGCCGTTCGCCGCATCCTCGAATACGACGCACGCGGCCGACGCGACGCCGAGATCCTGCGCCGCGAGGAGGAAGATGTCGGGCGATGGCTTGCCGCGCGTCACCTCCTCGGCCCCCACCACGCGCTCGAATCGCTCGCGGAGACGGAGCCCATCGAGCACGAAATCGCGATTGCCGAGCGGTGCCGCCGACGCGATTGCGAGCCGCACGCCGCGGAGCCGCAGCCGTTCCAGGAAGGCATCGGCCCCGCGCGTGAGCGCGAGGTGCGGGCGGTATGTGGCGCGGTAGAGCCCCTCCTTCTCCTCGGCGAGCCGCGCGAGCTCGTCCGGCGACACCGCCCGCCCGAGCAACGCGGGAAAGATCTCCTCATTCTTCTTTCCCGCGAATTCCCGCTGAAAACGCTCGGCCGTGGTCGGCACGCCGAGCCGCTCCGAGACGATCTCCCACGCACGATTGTGGAAGGCCATGTTGTCGACGAGCGTGCCATCCATGTCGAAGATGGCCGCGCGGAGGACCTCGGTCATGCGTCACCCGCGGAGAGGGAGGTTCGGGGGGTGCGGGCGTCTCTCAGCCCTGCGATTCGGGCAGCGCCGCAATCGGCGCGCGCTGCTTCTCCACGGACATGTCCGCCATGAAGATCGGCGGGCAATGCAGCGCCAGGATGTCCGGGTTCGGCGGCGCCGTCTGCTTCGCCATCCGCAGCGCCTCGTCCATCGTCCGCGCCGTCTCCCAGCCCAGGAGCTGCGGGATGTATTCGTTGTCCGCGCCGACGACGATCACCCGGCCGAGGTGCTGCCGCCCCGCCTCGCCCCAGTACCACATGAAGAACGGGTGCGTCGGGTGATAGGCGTGGCCGTACCGATACATCTCGATGTAGGCCGGGTTCTTCGCGAACTTCGGCTCCCAGACCTTGTGCAACTCCATCGCGTCGCGCGTCTCGGGCAGCACGCGGTGCACGAACTCGATGTACGGCGAATGGTGCTCGTTGTCGAAGAGGTCCGTGCACGGATGCATGATGATCATCGTGCCGCCCTTCTTCACCATCGGCGCATTGCGATACAGGTTGAAGAGATACCCGTTCGCCATCACCTGCACGAGCAGCGGGTTCAGGAACGAATTCACGTTGTACGGGCTGATGAACGGAATGCCCGTGATGAGAATGTCGCTCTGCCCCACGACCGGGACGCAGTATTGCTCGAAGCTCTTCCGGAGCGTGTGCTCGTGCACGGCCTCGGTCTCGCCCGCGAACACGCCCGTCACGCCGAACGGCGAGGGCACGCGCTGGAAGATCGCCTGGCGCGCGGGCTGCGGCATCTTGTCGAGCGTGAACCGGAGCGCCTGGAGCGCGTTTCGCTCGGTCCGCGAGAGGTCATCCTCGTTTTTCGCGAGGAACTCGAGCGGCGTATCGAACATCCGGTTGTTGATCGTCGTCTCGATCGTGAAGACGTTCAGCTTCTTGTTCGCGAGCCGGCCCATGCGCACGACGCTCGTGTTGAGCGCCGACGATTTCGGGTCCATGTACGAATGACACTGCCGCATCACGCGCGGGTTGTGGTGCGCGCGCAGGCTCCGGTAGCCGCAGAGGCCCACGGCAACCGATTTGTGGCCGCCGTCCATCGGCACGAGATTCAGGTTCACGTAGATGATGAGGTCGCTCTCCACGGCGCGCCGGTTGAGCTCGACCTCCTCGCCCTCCTCGGTCGTGCCGAGGTATTTCATGTTGGCGAGGTTCTCGGCGTCGTGGTTGTAGAGCCTCTTCGGCCAGAACGCGTTGAAGATCTTGTCGCCGACGACGTGCCGGAGCTCCCAATCCTTCATGCGCCGGTGCACGCTCGTCGCGACGATGATCTCGACATCGTCGACGCCGTAATCGGCGAGCAGATCGAGCACGATCGTGAGCACGCGCTCGCGGATGTCCGGCCGCTTCATCGGCGGCAGCGGCAGCGAGATGTCGTCCATCGCGATCGTCACCTTCATCCCCGGCCGGAGCTTCGCGTAGAGCGGCTCGGAGTTGTACGGGTGGTTGATCGCGTACCGGATGGCCGCGTCCACGTCCTTCAACGGCTTGAGCGGGGGCTTCGGGTAGACGACGCGGCTGCCCGTCGGCAGGTCGACCTCGACCAGCCGGTCGCCCGAGAAGAGGACGCGGGGTGCGCTGCGGCTGTCGATCGTCACGACACAGGGATGGCTCATGGCATTCTCGTATTCGGCGGCAATCCCGCCCGCTTCAGTCGACGTGGATGATGGGCCAGTGGTAGGCGTTCGCGAGCAGGGACAGCTTCCTGTCCGGGTTCACGGCGGCCGGGTGGCCGACGATGCTGAGCATGGGGACGTCCGAGTAACTGTCGGAGTAAGCGAAGCACTCGTCGAGGTCGTGGCCACGGCCTTTCGCGTGATCACGAATGAGCCGCGACTTCTCGGGGCCCGCGACCACGGGGCGCAGGAGCTTGCCCGTCGCGAAGCGGTCCTTGATCTCCAGGCGGTTCGCAATGACGTCCGTTGCGCCGAGGTGCTCGGCGAGCAGACGCATCAGGAAGTCGAGCGCGCCCGAGACGAGCACCACGTCGTGCCCCTTGTCGAGGCTCGTCTGCACGAGGTCCCGCGCGCCGGGGTAGATGTTGGGCTTGATCACGCGCTCGAACGTCTCGGCCGCGAGCCCCACGAGCCGGTCCTCGCTCATCCCGCCGTAGGACGTGAAGAGAAGCTCGTTGAAGATGCGTCGGTCCCGCGTCTCCGCCCACACCAGCCACGGGGCCTTCACCAGCGCTCCGCCGAGCTTCGCGAGGCTGTGCAGCGGCGTGTTCTGGTTCAGGACGTAATAGAGCGTGGGGTGGACGAGGTTCGTGCGGATCAGCGTGCCGTCCACGTCGAAGTAGCTCGCTGCCATTTGCGTCCCGGAATCACCTCTGCGAGGCCTTTCGTCAAGCACAAGGTGACGCGAAAGGAGCTTCGCGCCGGAACTTCTCGGTCCGCTCGGCCCCCAGCCTGCGCTTTCGCGACCCAGACAGGAGCGTCATCCCACACGAGGGAGGCTCTTGACAGGGAGGTCGAGTTGGCGGATGGGCAGGCGCCCCCGCGGCCGTTCGTCCGCCTACACCGCGGGCCCGGCGAGCGCCTCGGCATAACGATCGTCCAATTCGATCACGCCCTCGGCGGCGCCGCGATCCACCGGATTGATCCCGCAATACTGCACGCTCGCCAAATGCCGCCAGCGGCCGGCGCGCTCGCTTTCGTCGGGCAGGACCGGCGTCGTGCAGGGAAAACAGCCGATCGTCCGAAACCCCATGGCGTGGAGCGGGTTCAGGACCACGCCGGGATCGGCGGCGAGGGCCCGGTCGAGCTCCTCGTTCGTCACGTGCGCGAGCGGGTGCACGCGCAAGGCGCCCATCGCGAGGTCGAGCCCGAGCGGACGCACCTTGCTGCGCGCCCCGCCCTCGCCCTGCCGCAGCGCCGAGACGAGCGCGTCGTAGCGGCCCCGGATCGCGTGGAGCGGCGCCGTCTTGCGCAGATCGCAACAGCGCTCCTGGCCCTCGACCGAGAGGTAAAGCAGGCCCTCCTCGGCCGTTTGCTCGGCGAACGTACGCGCCGGCGAGAGCGTGATCACCCGGAGATTCGCGTGCGTCCGCGCCAGCTCGTCCCGCGCCCAGCGCGTCTGCTCGTGGAGCACGCCCGTGTCCACGAAGACCACGTCGAAGTCGAGCCCGGCCTGGTCGGCGAGCCGGCAGAGCCACGTACCGGCGCGCTGCATGCTCGTCAGGATCGCGGCCCTCCGGCCGAACGTTTGGTGCACGAAACGCAGGACATCGAGCGGCGCGGCGCCGGCGAGGCGCCCGTTCAGGGCCTCGAGGCCCGCTTCGGTGACGCGCATGTCCCTGTAGGTAGCAGAGCGCGGCGCGGCTCGCCGGGCGAAGCCGTGCAGAACCCGGTTGCCTTTCCGGGCCCCGTCGCCTAGAGGATCGCCGGTTCGCATGCCCCCTTCTTCTCCCTCGCAAGGCCACGCGCCGGGGCGGCTCGTCGACGACCTCGGGCGGCGCCGCTTCCTCTTCGTCACGGGCAAAGGAGGCGTGGGCAAGACGACGTTCGCCGCGGCCCTCGCAGTGGCGCTGGCGCGTGAGGGCAAACGGGTCCTGGTCGCCCTCTGCAACACGAAAGAGCGGCTCTCGGCGATCCTCGGGACGAAGCCGATCGGCGACGAGATCATGCCCGTCGCCGAGGGCGTGTGGGCCGTGAACATCTCGCCTGAGAAGGCGCTCACCGAGTACGGCGAGATGGTCCTCAAGGTGCGCAGCGTGGCGCACGCCGTCTTCGACAACCGCTACACGAAGACCTTCTTCCGCGCGGTGCCCGGCCTGTACGAGTGGGCGATGCTCGGCAAGGCGTGGTTTCACACGACGGAACTCGGCGCCGACGGGCGCCCGCGCTTCGACGTGGTCCTGCTCGACGCGCCGGCGACGGGCCACGGCCTCGACATGATGCGCGTGCCGAAGGTGATCCTCGACGTGGTCCCGCCTGGCGTCTTGCGCCGCGACGCCGAGGAGGCGTGGGCGATGTTCCGCGACCCGGTGCGGAGCGGAATCGTCGTCGTCACGCTGCCCGAGGAGATGCCGGCGCAGGAGACGATCGAGCTCGTCGACGCGATCAAGAAAGACCTCACGCTGCCGGTGCTGCGCCTCGTGGTGAATGCGGTCCTCACGCCGCTCTTTTCGCCCGAGGAGCGCGAGCGGCTCGCGCAGGAGGCGTCGCTGCTCTCGATCGACGCGCCGGGCCGGACGGACGGCACGGCGGAGAGCGCGCTCGTGGCGGGGGCGCGGCGGGCGGTGCGGGAGAAGGTGCAGGCCGAGAGCCTTGCGCGGCTGACGCAGGAGATCGACCTGCCGCAGATCACGCTGCCGCACCTCTTCGACGAGGCCTCGACGGTGGAGGGGACGAGGATCCTCTCGAAGCTGCTCTAGCGCGCCCGTTCGCGCTTCCGACCGCTCACCCTTTCCATTCCACGCGTTTTCCCGTCGCCGACGACACCGCAAGCGCGTCGATCAACCGATAGAGCTTCCAGGCGTCGCGGAACGTCGGGACCACCTCGGTCCCTTCGGCGAGATCCTTCGCCAGGGCCGCATAAAGGTGCGCCGTCTGCTCGGCGTCTTCGTGGAGCTCCGCCGTGACGGGCGATCGATATCGCTCGGGCGTCTTCAGCGGCGCGAGCGGCTGGCCGTCGCCACGCGCGCCGGACACGGTGAAATCGGGGGCCCAACGCAGGTCGCCCTCGGTCCCCGTGATCGTCGCGAAAATCTCCCCGCCATTGCGTTTCCCGCCCTCGATGTGGGCGGACAGCACCGCGCCGCTTTGCAACGTCCCGCTGATGAGCACCTGGTCCGGCACGGTGACGGGGAGCGTCTCGCCCGTCTCGACAATCGTCGCCTGATCGAACTGGCGCGCGACCACCGCGGAGACGCTCTGGAAGTCGCCCACCGCGGCGAGCACCGTATCGAGGTAATGCGCGGTGAGGATCGACAGCGTGCTCGCCCCGTTCTTCACGTCGGTCGTATACGCAAGAGCTTGCGGGATCTGCGCGCCGAGGTAGGGCACGGCGACATGGAGATCGACAGAGCGGACCTTGCCGACATACCCCTCGGCCAGGAGATCACGGAGGTATCGCGCGCCCGGGGCGAAGCGCCGCTGCAAGCTGATGAACGTGCGGACGCCGGCGGACTCCGCGAGCCGCGCGAGCTCGGCGGTCTCGTCCAGGGAGACGCCGAGGGGCCATTCGCAAAACACGTGTTTCTTTGCGGCAATGGCGGCGCGCACGAGCCCCGCGTGCAAGGGCGCGCGGACGGAGACGACGACGAGGTCCACCTCCGGGTGCTCGATCAGCAGCTCGGCGCGGTCGAAGGCGTGGGGCACCCCGAAGCGGCGCGCGGCCTCGTCTGCGCTCGTTTGTCGGGTGGTGCTCACCGCGGTGATCTCGTACGCCGCGGGCAGCGCTTGGAGCGCGGGCAGGTGCGCGTGGGAGGCCCATCCCCGGTCCGGATTTGCCCCGACGATACCCACGCGAATCTTCTTCGACGTCCCCGTCTTGCTCATGATCTCTCCATCCCTTCGTGCGGACGCACCCGTGCCTGGGGACCGAGCGCTCGTCCGCCCCCTTTTGCATCGAATGGCCTGGGAGGGACCGTACTCCGGAAGCAGCGGACGATCATTGGCACCACGTCCGTTTTTGTGGTTCGATCGTCCGTCACGGAGGGACGATGGACGTTCTCGCGGACGTGCTGCGCGGGCTTCACCTGCGGACCAAGGTGTATGGACGGCTGGAGATGCGGGCGCCCTGGGGCATGCGCGTCGAGAAGCCGGGGCACGCTTTGTTTTACGCGGTCTCGCGCGGGAGCTGCCTGCTCGAGGTCGACGGCGCGCGCATCCCGCTCTCGGGAGGAGACTTCGTTTTCCTGCTGGGCAGGAGCACCCATGTCCTTCGGGATGCCCCGGGCACGCGGCCCCTCCCGGTCGCCGAGATCTATGCGATACGCGGCGGGCGTTGTGGCGGGCTCGTGCATCACGGCGGCGCGGGCGCACCGACCACGCTCGTCTCCGGCTGCTTCCTGTTCGAAGGCACGTCGCTCGACCCGCTGATCGCGAGCTTGCCGCCGCTGATCCACGTGAGGGGCGACGGAGGCATCGCCGCGCGGTGGCTCGAATCCACGTTGCAATTCGTGGCCTCGGAGATGGAGGCCGAGCAGCCCGGCTACGAGACGGTGGCGAGCCGGCTCTCGGAGGTCTTGTTCGTGCAAGCGCTGCGCACGCACGTGGCGTCCTTGCCCGTCGAGCAAGCGAGCTGGCTCCGCGCCCTGACCGACGCGCAGATCGGCGTCGTCCTGCAACGCCTGCACGAGAACCCGGAGAAACCCTGGACGGTGGAGAGCCTGGCGCACTTGGCCAGCATGTCGCGCTCGGTGTTCGCGGCGCGCTTCAAGGCCGTCGTCGGCGAAGGACCGCTGACCTACCTGGCACGCTGGCGCATGCACAGGGCCACGCAGCTCATGGCGGGGGGCGCGGCGTCCACGACCGCCATCGCGCAGGCGGTCGGCTACGAGACGGACAGCGCCTTCGTGAAGGCCTTCAAGCGACACCTGGGCGAGACGCCCGGCGCCTTCCGACGCCGGCTCAAGGAGCGCGAAGCGGACGCCGTGCCCGCGGCGGGACCGAGGTGACGGCCTCGTCGCGGGGAAACCTGCTCAGTTCATGCAGATCTTCGGAGCGCCGCCGCCACAGTTGTTGCTCAGGCATTCGCTGTTGTTGTTGCACGCCTGCCCATTCTTGAACTTGCACGCGCCCTTGCCGTCGCAAGCCATCGTGAGCGTACAGCTCCCCGGATCTTCCTCCTGAAGGGGAAGGCTCGTACACGTGCCGAGGCTGGTCGGCCGAGCACACGACACGCACGTGCCGTTGCAGGCCGAGTCACAGCACACTCCATCGACGCAAACACCGCTCAGGCACTCGGGCGCCTCGATGCAGGACTGGCCGTTCTCGCCGCCGCCGCCGGCCCCGCTGCTGCTGCTCGACGTGGCCCCGCTCGACGACGACGCGGTCACGGCCCCGCTTTCGTCCCCGCCCGTGCCGCCGGCGCCGCCCCCGGGCACGCCGTCGAGGCCACCCAGGCCGCCGCTCCCGCCGCTCCCACCGCTCCCGCCGCCCCCGCCCGTGCTTCCCGGGCCCCCGTCGCCCGTCGAGAGCGAGAGGCACCCGATCGCCTGGGCCATGACCAGCACGGCCACGCCTCTCCACCACGTCCACGCGTCGCGCATCCGCTCCTCCGTCTCCGGAGCCGAACATAGCGCGACGCGGCAGAACGACGCCCTCGCGGAGCAACGATGCCGCGAGACAAAAAGCAGAGCGCCTACTCGACGGCGGGGGGGGGGACCGGAGCAGGCGCTCTGCCCGTAGATAGAGCAACCTATGGGCCAACCCCGAAGTGACGAATCCTCGTCACTTTGTAGGAGCTCGCTCGGGCGATCCTTGCAGTTGTGAAAGGCATATGGATTGCAGCCTTTCAGGTCCGCCGTGGACCAAGGTAGGGCGTCGCACGAGGGTGGAACCCAGGCTGGCACGACGATCCTTGCATGGCGCGCTCCCGGAACGTCACCCCCGGGCCCTGCATCGCGGCGGTTGACAAGGACGGACGAGCGCTGCCTTGTGGAGAGATGCCGCACCGCAGTCCCCTGCTCCTCGATGGCCGCGCGCTGCTCGACGCGGATCGCCTGCTCTCCGCCAAGCTCGCGGATCGCCGGGCGAGCTTCGAGCTCTCGTTCCGCGCCGCGCCGCCCCACACGGGCTTCCTCGTGGTCTCCGGGCTCGAGAGCTCCCTCGAGCTCTTCGGTCGGCCGCTCATCGATCCCGCCGCCGTCGCCGCCGCGCAGAGCCTCGTCGGCTTCTCGGACGCGCTCGCCCAGCGGCTCGCCCACCTCGTGCCCGCCATCGATCTCGACGCGGTCCCCGACGGCACGCTCGCCTTCCCCGGGGCGCCGATCGCCACCGTGGAAGGCCCCTTCCTCGAAGCCTCGCTGCTCGCCTCGCTCCTGCGCGCAGCGGCGCGGCGCGCGACGGCCATCGCCACGCGCACGGCGCGGCTTCACCTCGCGGCCGCGGGCGATCCCGTGATCGACGGGTCGAGCGCGCACGCGGCCGGGGCCGAGGCCTCGATGCGGGTCGCGCGCGCGGCGTACGTGGGCGGGGCGAGCGCGACGACGAACGTGATCGCGGCGATGGCGCTCGGCGTGCCCTTCCGCGCGAGCCCCGGGCTCGTGCTCGGTCCGACGGGGCCCTCCCTGGAGACGACCGTGGTCGACGGCTGGGGCGCGCTCGACACGGACGACCTCGCCGACCTCGGCGCGGGCGACGACGAGGAGGCGATGCTGCTCGAAGCGAAGCGGCGCGGACGGCGCGCGGGCGGCTGGATCGCGCGCGGGCTCGACGACGCGGAGGCGCGGGCGCTGCCAATGCGTTGCGAGCTCGTGGCGCTCGAGCAGGGCGGCGCGTGGGGCGTGCCGCCCGCGGATCTCGGCGACGAGGCGGCGCCGCGGCCGGGTCGGAAGATGGTCGTGCGGTACACGGACAACGCGGGGCGGCTCGTCGCGGACGTCGTGCACCTCATGGCGGAGCGGATGCGCTCGCCGCAGGATCTCGGGGCGACCACGCTCACGCCGCTCTCGCGGCCGCGGGTGCGCCAAGGCCGCGCGCTCGAGCGGCCGGAGGCGCCGTCGCTCGGGCGGGATCGATCGATCGCGGCGCGCGCGACCTTGCCCGAGGCGGTGACGTACCTGCGCGCCCCCGCGTCGTACCGCGTGGAGGAATCCGCGGCGGTCACCGCGCAGCGCGAGGCGGCGGCGCGGGCGCGCGCGCACATGCCTTTTCGAAAGGGGTGAGACCTACGCCGCCGAGATGCCGGCGCACCCGCCTGGGCCCGCGAGCGTCTCGCGCACGGCGGCCACGAGCATGTTCGCGGTGAACGGCTTCGCGAGGAACGGCACGCCGAGGCACGAGATCGGGGCCGAGTCCTCGCTGCTGTAGCCGCTCATGAGCAGCACGGGCAGCGCGGGATCGATCGCGCGGAGCGCGCGGATGAGCTCGATCCCGCCGATCTCGCCCATCGTCAGGTCGGCGATGACGGCGCTGATCTCGTGGCGATGCTCGTGGAAGGTGCGCTCCCCTTCGCGGCCGTCGGTGGCGATGAGGACGCGGTAGCCGGCGCGCTCGAGCACGCGGTGCGCGACGCGACGAACGGCGTCCTCGTCGTCGACCACGAGGATCGTGCCGTGCGAGCAGTGGCATCTCGGCGACGCCTCGTCGCTCGCGCCGGGCAGGATGGACACGTGCTCGAGGGCGCTCGGCAGCAGCAAGGAAAATGTCGTCCCCTGCCCCGGCCGGCTCGTCACGTCGACGAGGCCTCGATGCGCGCGGACGATCCCGAGCACGGCGGCGAGGCCGAGGCCCCGGCCCCCCACCTTCGTCGTGAAAAATGGATCGAAGATCCGGGCGAGGACCGATTCGCTCATCCCCTCGCCGGAGTCCTCGACCTCCACCACGGCATAATCGCCGGGCGGAAGGGGCTCCTTCATGCAGGCCGAGAACCGCGGCGCCGAGAGCTTTTGCACGCCGGCGCGGAGCCGGATGACGCCGGGCCTGCCCGCGAGCGCGTCTGAAGCATTCGTGATGAGGTTCATCACGACCTGCCGCAAATGGGTCGCGTCCCCGTCGACGCACGCGCGCGACAGATCGAGCTCCAGCGTCGCGCCCTTCGATACGATCGTCCGCAAGAGGACGGCCATTTCCCGGACGACCGTATCGAGCCGCACGTGCTGGGTCACGAACCTACCCCGCCCGGAATAGGCCAGCATTTGCCGGGCGAGGTCGGCGGCGCGATCGGCCGCGATCGAGATCTCCTGCAGCATCGCGGCGAGCGGCGAGGGATACGACACCTCGCCGAGGGCCAGGCTCGCCTGCGCGGTGATGACGGTGAGCAGGTTGTTGAAATCGTGGGCGATGCCGCCCGCGAGGACGCCGAGGCTCTCCAGCTTTTGCGCGTGGAACACCTGGGTCTCGAGCTCGCGGCGCTCCTCTTCGGCGCGTTTTTGGTCGGTGATGTCGATCAGGACATTGACGGCGCCCGTGAGCCGGCCCTGACGATCGCGGAGCGGACTCGCGTGCGCGAGCGCCACGACCTGCGCGCCGGAGGGCTGCTCGATGACGATCTCGCAGCCGTTGTGCGGCGTGCCCGTTTTTAGCGCCTTTGCCGTCCAGCACTGGTCGTGGGGGAGGAACTCTCCTTCGGGGGTGAACAGGCGGAACGCGCCGCAAAACCGATCCTGTTCGTGGCGGAGCTTCGGGGCGCGCCCCCAGATCTTCTCGGCGGACCGATTGAAGAACGTGATGAGCCCCTGGGCGTCGCACGTATATGCCGCCGCCGGCAGGCGCTCCAGGAGGTCGTGGAACCGCTGCTCCGCCTCCAGCGCGCCATGTCCTTCCCGCGCCGCGTCCGCGGGCCGCGTCCATGGGTCTTGCTGGATCATCGAGGTCCCTCCCGTTTTCCTAGGCGGCTTTTGATGATCGAGCACCCGGCGCAACGAGTCAATGCGCCTTTCGTAGAAAATCGCAATCGTTTGGCGACCCGGCATGGGACGCTTCCTGCATGGGCGGCCTCACGCCCTCTCCCGCGACGGTGTTTCGGTTTCGAAAACTCGGGTACGATGCGCCCCGGAAGGAACCGCTCCGTATGCGCCGCTTTTCTACGTTCGCCCTGTCCTTCGCCACGTTCGCCCTCATCGGCCTCGCCGCGCCCGCCCTCGCGCTCGCCCAGGCGGAGTCCTCGCCCGAGCGCTGCCGCCGGGCGAAAAGAAGGCCGACCCGATCGAGGTGGCCGCGCCGCCCCCGAGCCCGCCGCCGCCGCAACGGCCGCTCCAGGTGCCGGAGTACCCCACGCCGCCGCCCCCGCCTCCGCCCCCCTCGGACGAGGAACCGGAGTCCGATGGCTGGGCCAACGGAGACCATTTCGAGTTCACGATGGGCTTCCTCGCGGGGCAGCGGTCCTACTCCAAGACGTCCTTCAAGTTCGAGGAGGGCGCGGCCGAGGGGATCGGCGGCGGCGGGCTCGTCGCGCCCTTCGTCAAGCCGCCCTTCGACAACACGACGGTGCTCGGACTCCGCTACGACCTGCGCCTCGTGATGAGCCACATCCGGATGACGGTGGGCTTCGACGTGCCGTTCCCGACCTACAAGGTGAGCGACTCGACGGCGTTCTACGACGTGAGCGGCACGCAGCGGAAGGTGACGGTGCAGTCGCTGTCGGCGAAGGAGCTGCGCTTCGGAATCGGCGGCGAGTACGCGTGGACGAAGGTCGCGATCTTCGCGGACCTGCTCGGCGGCGTCCACTGGGTGGACACCGAGCTTTCGATCGACGGCTACAAGGCCGATTACGGGGCGGTGAGCTTCGCGTTCTCGGGGCGCGCAGGCGCCCGGGCACACGTGCGGAAGTGGTTCTTCGCGCAGGCCGCCGGCGAAGTGGGGATCATCGGCGACATCCGCTGGAACGCGGAGCTGTCGGTCGGGTTCTTCTTGAAGTGACGGCCCTGCCCGGAAGGCGGAAGGAGGGTCTCCCCGGCGCGCGGGGAGACCCGGCCTTTCAGGGCGAGATCGCGTTGATGAACACGAAGAAGCCGCCGAGGACCACGACCGCGAGCCCGAGGAGCATGGGCACGCTCCAGTCCTCGGTCGGGGCCTTCTCGTTCGATGAATCGGTCGCCATGATGCCTCCCAAGCGCGGCCGGCGGGCGCCGGCGCGGGTGCTTCCGTGACACTGGCGCGCCGCCGCGTCAACCGCGGACGTCAGTGGGAGCGCGCAACGAGGACGGAGCAGTGGGCTCCGCGCACGACCTTCTCGGCCACGCTGCCGAGCGCCACGCGCGCGAGGCCCGTGCGGCCGTGGGTCGAGACCACGACGAGCTCCGCGTCGAGCTGCTCGGCGGTCCGGATCACGACCGTGGCGGCATCTCCCTCGATCACGCGGCGATCGGCCTTGATCCCGAGCCGGTCGATCATGCCCCCGACCACGCCGTCCGCGCCGTCGCGCATCTGCGCGATGAGCTCGGGCGGAGGAATGAGGGGCGCTCCGCCGAAGGGCACGGTGAAGCCGAGCGCCGGCGCCGGCAGAACGTCGAGCGCGTGCACCACGGTGAGCGCGGCGCCCTGCTCCGCGGCGACCTGACCCGCGAGCGCGACGCCGGGCTGCGAGAGCTCGGAGAGATCGGTCGCGGCGAGGATCTTCTTCGACCGCGCGTGCGGGCGTGCGACGAGCACGGGACAATGCGCGTACCGCACGATCCGCTCGGCGACGTTGCCGAGCAGGAGCCGCGCGATGCCGGTGAGGCCGCGGCTGCCGGTGACGACGAGCGTGGCGCTGACGTCCTCGGCGACGCGGAGGATCGCGGCGTCGGCGCCGCCGCTCTCGATGCGGACCTCGAAGCCGCTGCTGGGGAGGCCGGTGAGATCCTTCACGCGATCCTCGACCGCGGCGGCGGCGCGGCTCTCGGCGTGGATCAAGGCCTCCATGTCGGCCTGGATCGCCTGCGGGAAGAGGGGCGCGGAGCGCAGCACCTCGTGCACGACGTGACAGACGACGAATTTGCCGCCCGCCCGCTTCGCGTACTCGTGTCCGAGCTTGATCGCCTCGTCGGCGGAGTCGCTCAGGTCGGTCGCCACCAAGACCACGTCACCCAGGGCCATGCGCTCTCCTTGCGGGATTCGCGGGTACCTTAGAGGGTCAGGCGGCGCTGTTCAACGGCCACCTTTCCAGGTCGTCGAGGTCGCACGATGACGGCGCACGACGTCCACCACGGACAAACGGGTGCAACCCCGACGGCGCGGAGGGATCAGAGCGAGCCGAGGCGGCGGTAGCTGCTGCGGAAGTAGAGCAAGGGCGCAGCCCGATCGCCGCCGCCGGCGGCCACGACCTCGCCGAAGTAGACGACGTGATCACCGGCGTCGACGACACGTTCGAGACGGCAATCGAGCCAGCCGAGAACACCGGGCAGGACGGGCGCGCCCGTGACGGCGTCTTGCCCGATCTCGTCGAGCAGGGTCCTGCGGTGCTCGTCGGTGCCCTTGCCGGCGAAGAGGTCGGAGAGGTGGCGTTGCTCCTCGGCGAGGACGTTGATGGCGAAGCAGCCGGCCGCGCCGACGAGCATGCCGGAGCGGGCGCGTTTGTCGGCGCAGAAGAGGACGAGCGGCGGGTCGAGGGAGACGGACGTGAACGAGTTCGCGGTCATGCCCTGCGGCACGCCCTCGTGGCGGGTGGTGACGACCGTGACGCCCGTCGCGAACTGCCCGAGGACCCTACGAAACTCGACGCCGTCGATGGCCATCGCGCTGCACTGTAGGGTGGTTCTTGCCGGGTGGCGAGGCGGTTCGGGGGCGAGGCTGGGCCTGTCCGGAGGGCATGGATCCCTCCCGCGCCGGTCGGTGGCTCGACTCGGGGCGGTGTTCTGCTCGACTCCAGCTACGCTCTTCACCAGCGAACGCCCCTTTGGAAGCTTGAGTCAGCTCGGGAAATGGACTAGGCACGGCTGATGGCGTTTATTGCGAAGCTGCCGGATGCCGCGCGCCGCCACCTGCAGGCCGCGGAGATGTTATGCGCCGAGCCTGGCCATCGCAAAGACGTCGCAGGATATCTCTACGGTATCGCGGCCGAGTGCGCCGTCAAGCACATGATCGCCCCGCTCCCCCTGCCAGCCGTGCACGACAAAGACAAGATTTGGTTTGCCCATTTTCCTGAGCTTCGCACATTGCTCCGCGATGCGCTCGAGGGGCGGCGGAGATCGACCGGCGCGCTCTACCGGTTTGTCTTCGACGATTCGTTCATGAACAACTGGCATATCTCCATGCGATATTCGGACGCGAGGCAAATCCGCGACGAGTGGATCCGCGCATGGAAAGCGCAGGCCAAGGACGCCGTCAGCGCCATGGATACCTGATCATGAAGACCGTCCGTTTTGATGACAGCCTGCCGATCCTCACCAACGTGATCAGGTCGACGCTGGGCGACGCTGCGATGAGGGACGGCACGGTGCTCCGCGACGCGGCTGGCTGCCTGGCCTTTTTTTCCGCCGCTCCGCTCGACGAGATCACAGCGGAGAGCTTATCGGCGACCTTACGGGATGCATTGGGCGCCTACGCCCGCTCCGATCGTGTCATCGCGGGCTCGGACGACTACGGGTCGGCCGCCGTGCGTGCCGACGCCAGCGCTCTCACCGTCCTGGTCGAGCACTTTCCGGTACGCTTGGTCGATAGACGCCTGGTAGGCGCGGATTGGTTGCATGCGCCGAACCCTCCAGCAGGGCCGCCCCCGCGCGTCGTCTTTGCGAGCCTCAAGGGTGGGGTCGGTCGGTCGACGGCTCTGGCCATCGTCGCGGCGCACCTCGCTGGACGGGGATGCCGGGTCCTGGCGGTGGACCTGGACATGGAGGCGCCTGGACTCGGTGCGATGTTGCTGACAAAGGAGACCGTGCCCGAATTCGGAATGCTCGATGCGTTGGTCGAGAATGGCTTGACGGGTCTCGATGAAACATTCTACGCCGACCTCATTGGCGCGTCGGAACTCGCGGGCAAGCGAGGCCGAATTGATGTCATACCTGCGTTCGGTCGACGGAGCCTCGAAAACCCTGCCGACGTTCTCGCAAAGATTGCCCGGGCCTATGCCGAAGATGTTCGACAGGACGGATCGGTGGCGACGCTGCTCGAACAGGTTCGGGCCATCGTCGAGCGTTGCGCGGACCCTGAACGCTACGATGCCGTTCTGATCGATGCACGAGCGGGTCTCCACGAGAGCACGGCCTCCGCTGTCCTCGGGCTCGGTGCCGAGGTTCTCCTCTTCGGGCTCGACGAGGCACAGACCTTTCAGGGCTACAAGGCGATGCTCGCGCATCTCGCCCGCTTTTTATCTCCCACCGCCAAGACACCCGAATGGTTGGAACGATTGACAATCGTCCAGGGAAAAGCGCCGATCGACGCCGAGGAGCGCGCGAGTTTCGTGCAGTCGTGTCACGAATTGTTCATCGCCGCAGGAATCGTGACGGCTCCCGAGGCGGCGGTAAACGAGGTCGTGCTCCCGGCTGGCCCCTTCGGGGACGTACCGTGGGACGAAGAACTGAGCGATGATGCGGTCCTGCCCGCTGCATCTCCTGTCCCTGATCCGCTCGCCATCTTGTACGATGCGCGGTTCCAACGGTTCGAGCCACTCGGACGACGAGACCTTCTGTCGGAAGCCGTCTATCGCGCAACGTTCGGTGCCCTCATCGAATGGATCGACGCGCTCGTCATGTCAGGTGACGCGACTTCTGCCGGAGGTGACGCTTGAAACCCTCCGTTGCCGACCTCCACGCAATTCGTGCGGCAATCGCCGCACTGCCCCCCGACGTCTCGCACGACGCCATCGGCGCATCCGCGCCCACCCTCGATGAGCTCTATGCACCGGCGACACATGCCACGGCGCTGGATCCCAGTACGCCGATCGTCTCCGGCGCTCGCGGCACCGGCAAGAGCTTCTGGGCGGGGGTGCTCGGTGCCGACGACCTGCGCGCCGTCGCGGCGACGGCATATCCCCGGCTACACTTGACGAGTCTCGACGTTCAGTTCGGCTATACCGGGTTCGATTCACCTCCGAGCATCGGGCGCGAGACCTTGGATCAATGCGTCCCCGCGAGCGCCGACATCGAGGAAGCGCGCGTTTTTTTCTGGGCGACCATCCTATATGCCATCGATAATGCCCAGGGTAAGCAGCTTTCCAGCCTCCCGAAGCTCCTGCCACGGGCACGAAAGCTCGACACCCGCGCCGCGGAGCTCACCGCGATGGATCGCGGCCTGCAGGAGCACGGAAGAAAGTTGGTCATCGTCTACGATGCCCTCGATACGATGGCGACATCCTGGCCACGGCGACGGCTGTTGACACAGGCGTTGCTAGAAGTCGTATGGGCGATGCGGGCATACCGTGCAGTCCGGGTGAAGCTCTTCTTGCGCCCTGATCAGATCGAGGACGACGCGGTGCGCTTCGTCGAGCTGCCAAAGCTACGAGCTGGCGCCGTGCGGCTCACCTGGTCGGAGACCGATCTTTATGGCCTCCTCTTCTCGCGTATCGCGCTCGGTGACGCGCAAACCTCGTTCCAGCGCCTCTTGAAATGGCTCGGTTTGCAAACAGCCTCCCGAGAGGAAATCCTCAGGCGCCTCTGGTCACCAGGGCAGGATGCAACCCAGCAACAGAACCTGATGACGGCAATGGCGGGCCCTTACATGGCCGAGGGGGTTCATGGCTACAAGAAAGGCAGAACCTACGAGTGGCCCCTGAAGCACCTGGCGGACGCATTCAACGAGGTCACACCCCGAAGTTTCCTTGGCCTCATGATAGCCGCCGCCCGGCATGGCGCGGCCCCCTCAGACCGAGTCATCACCCCCGCGGGCATACATCACGGTCTCCGAGCTGCATCGAAGACGCGTGTGGATCAGCTTCACGACGAATTCCCGTGGATCAAGGGGGTGCTGGCGCCGCTGGCGGGGTTACTTTTACCGCAGGAGGATGAGAAGGTCTTCAACGTCTGGCGCCAGGCGCGTACGCTCCAGTCTGCCATGACGGACGCCAAGACGGGTGGCTACCTGCCTCCCGTCCACACCGCGCCGGGGAAATCCCCGACTGAGCGAGACCTCTACCATGCTCTCGAACGAATCGGCGTCATGATGCGCCGAAAGGACGACCGCATCGACATGCCGGACCTGTTTCGCGTTGCCGCGAAATTGCTCAAGAAGGGTGGGACTGCACCGATATGATGGCTTGACCTGCCTCCCCGACCTCCCTCCCCACGTCCACCTTCCGCCTTCCCCTCGGCCCTGCGCCGAGGGCCTCGAAGCTCTCGCGTTTCGTGGCGTCGTTCGCGAACTCGAGCCGTCCCGCGCCCTCGATCCGCGCGACGGCCGCGAGGATCCGATTCCCGATCCGATTCCGCTCCTGCGTCGTGAGCGGAGCGCTCGCGCGTCTCTGGTCCTGCTTCGCATCGGCGTCCGTGATCGCGGCGAGCGCAAGCGCGAGGCCGTCGAGGTCCTTTTGGACGATGCCGAGCGCCTCGGCCTCGGCCGGTTTTTCCTTGGCGCGTTCGAGGATCTGCTGGATCGCTGCTTTCACGTCGGACACGCTGTCCTTTCTCATTTTCCGGCCCACGCCATAGGCACGTTTCACGTCAGCGGGCGCCTTGACGCGGCGGAGGGTGGCGCGAACCTGCCGCGCGCGCTCGTGTCCGTCTGCGAGCGCGGCGAATTGCCCGCTCGTGGCGGCGACCGACTCGCTCCGGGCCTGCTTCACGCCGGGGACGACGTCTCCGAAGCTCTCGATGTCATTCTTGAGGCCTTCGACCAAGTCCTGCGGCAGCCGCGGCGAGATCGTGGCGGCGTGCGTGAGTGCCAGTTGCAAAGCTTTGAGGCCGAGCTGCGTGATGGCGGTGAAACCTTTCCGGGGATGCGAGCTCTTCACGATCAACGTTGCAGTCATGATTCCTCCCTTGACGCGGTAGGGGGTACGACGTCGCGTCGGGCGCGAGGGTGTGCACGAGGAATGCCAAGCTTCGACAATCCCCGCGCGCAGGCGCGAACCGCTTGAAATCCCACGGAAAGAAAAGATCGCGCGACGCGCGGGCCGGGAGACGCACGGGCGGCGCGGGGAGATTTGTCCAGAACTTGTCCGAATTTGTCCGGACATTTTGGGCGCCCTTGCGGAACGCCGACCCGCTCTTGCGGAACGCCGACCCGCCGTCGTGGGACGCTTCCCCGCCCTTGCGGAACATGACCCCGCCCTTGCGGGACGCCTCCCCGCCGTCGTGGAACACCGCCCCGCTCTTGCGGAACACCGCCCCGCCGTCGTGGGACGCCGTCCCGCCGTCACGGAACGTCGACCCGCTGTCGTGGAACGCCGTCCCGCCGTCGTGGGACGCCCGCCCGCCCTTGCGGAACATGACCCCGCCCATGTGGGTTACCGCCCCGGCCTTCCGGAAAACGATCCCGCCCTCGCGGGACATCGCCTCACCCGCCGGAAGTGCCCTTCCGCGATCGCGGGATCCCGTACGCATCCATCCACCGCGCGAGCTGCCTGTCGTGCACCCCGAGCAGACGCGCCGCATCCACCTGGCACCCTTGCGCCCGGAACAGCGCCGCCTCGATCCTCTCCCGCGGCGGGCGCTTCTTGTTGCGCCGCGCCTCATCCATCACCTCGGCGCCCTGTGGCTCCGATTCCGGCTCCTCCGTCTTGCTCGCCGCGCGCGCCCGCAGGGCGCTCAGGTGCCGCAGGTCGATCGGACCGTCGCCCATGAGCAGGGACGCGCTCCCGAGGGTGCGCTCGATCTCGCGCACATTGCCCGGCAGGTCGCCAAAGAAGAGCGCGCGCGCCGCCGGCTTCGTGATCGACGCGCGCTCGATGCCCCGCCGCCGGAGCAGGTGCGCGACCAGAAAACCGAGATCCTCACGGCGCTTTCGAAGCGGCGGGAGCATGGCGACGTACCCGGCGAGCCTCTCCCTTAGATCCGCACGAAAGGCGCTCCTTTCGGAGAAGACGTCCACGTTCGTCGCGGCGATCCACCGCACGTCCACCGTTTGCCCCCGATCGGCCCCCACCGGCGTCACCTCGTTCTCTTGAATGGCGCGGAGCAGGCTCGCCTGCGCGCTCCCGGGCAGATTGCCGATCTCGTCGAGGAACACCGTGCCCCCCTCCGCGCTGCGAATGCGGCCCTTGCGCTCCTCGTGCGCGCCGCTGAACGCGCCGCGGCGGTGGCCGAAGAGCTCGCCCTCGACGAGGTGCTCGGGGATGGCACCACAATCGACGGCGACGAAGGGCCCCGCGCGGCCGCTCTTGTCATGCACGTACCGCGCGACGACCTCCTTGCCGGCGCCGGTCTCGGCGAGCACGAGGATCGGCTGATCGGAGCGCGAAAGGCGGGCGAGGTCGAGCACGAGGCTCATGAGCTCGGGGCAAAGGGTGCGCGTCGGGCCAAACGCGACCCCCGCGCGCTGGGTGATCATACGAACGGCCGTTGGCTCGTCGACCAGCCGATACACGAAGAGCGACTGTCCCATCTCCACGACGTCGCCGTCGGCGAGGGGGACGGGCCCCTGAATGCGCTCACCGCGGACGAACGTGCCGAACTTGCTCCCGGCGTCCTCCAGGAAGCCCTTGCCGTCACGACGAACCACGCGGGCGTGCACGCGCGATACGAAACGGTCGGGCAGGAGAAAGGTTCTTCCCTCCATTGCGGGCGGCCGGACCTCGGAGGCTCGCCCGATTTCGAAGCCGGCGCCGTCGTGCGTGAGCGGAGGCAAAGCCACGGAGTCCGCCGCGCAGAGGTCCTCGTAACGGAGGACGAAGACGAGGACGCCGAGGGTCGTCGGATGCGTCGCGGCCTCGAACTCGTTGTCGGTGGTGGCCAGGGAGTGGGCCATGGCGGGCATCCTAGGCGACGCTCGTTCAGCGGGACAAGCGATGCGACATGGACGCATGGAGCAGGGAGCGAGCGGTACCGAGGAAGGGTAGGCGTGGAGCGGACCAGCAGGATATAGATATAGACGAGACATGAGCTCCTCCTCCTCGCGGCGCCTTGGGGCAGTGCTGGTTCCAATCGCGACATTCAGCGTTGCTGGGTCCTCGTTGGCAAACGCGGAAGAACCGCCGTCCACGCCTCCACCGCAGGGCACATCGAGCACGGCCACGGACGTCCCGGCGGAGACCCGCCTGTTCACGAACTTCTTCATCGGAGCCGGCGCCGGAGCCTCGTACGGCGTGGGCCCTGGGTTGACCGGGATGACTGCGCTCTCGGCGGGCATCCGGCGCTCGCCGTTCGTGATCCTGTTCGAGACCCAGGTCCTATGGGGTGGATGGCGGAAGCCCGCGGAGGTCACGCAGGTCGATTGGAACGGCATGATCGTGCCGATCGCGCTCTGCTACGAGAGCCGCGGCTTCATGGGCTGCGGCGTATACGCATCCGCGAAGCTCGAAGCGCAGGGGTACCGAGACGATCGGGAGGGCACGAGCACGATGGCCTACCCGGCGGACGGCCAGACCTGGTTCTCGAACGCGGGGTTCCGCGCTGGCTACGAGCTACGGTTGACCACGGGCATCTACATGCGCGTGTATCTCGACGTGCTGAAGACGCTCTCGATACCGAGCTTGCGGGGCGGCGGCGCGCCCATCTGGGACGTGAGCCCGCTCATCGGGAGCGTGGGCCTCTACCTGTTCTACACGCTCGGCCACGACCACGGACGCAAGCCGCTCTTCAATTGAGCGGGAGGCGCGCGGCTCAGCTCGTGACCAGGGCGCAGCAAACCGTCGCGGGTTTGTCAAGGGACAAGGTGCCCTCGACTTCGCCGCCGCTCGGAGCGCAGGTGCCCTTTGTGTAGGAGAGGATCTCCGCCGACTTTCCGGCAAGCGCGACGCCCGGCATGTAGTCGTTGCAGGGGGGGATCATGCCCGCGTAAACGTCGTTCGCCGCGTTCTCTGCCGTGCACGCGGCGCCGGCAAACGTGTGCCACTTGACTTGACAAACCCCGCCTGTCGGCGGATCGCACGTGCAGGCAGAGCACGTCCGGTCGTCGTCGATGACACCATAAAGAAGGTGCCGATCCTCCCAGCCCTCGGGGCAGAGGTGCTCGCCTTCGCGAAAGATGCAGGAGGCGTAGCCGTCGGCGGCCGGTCCGCACACCTTCCCGCTCTGATTCACGCAGGTCGGCCAGGGCTTGTCACTCTTGCAGACGCGGCCGAGGGGTGTTTCCGGCCCGCCGGGCCAATACTTCGGGGGCGGCTGCTCGGAATCTCCACTCACGTGTGGCGTGCACGGCTGCTCCTCGATCACGGGGGCTTCGAGCGTCATCGAACGGACGCAGGGAGAACCACCACAAAGCATGTCGAGGGGGAAAGATTTGTCCTGGTTGCAGGAGCCATCCCAGTTTGTCGGCGGATTGAAGTTTGTCTTGACACCGCCCGCAGGATCGGAACAGGGCGCGGAGCTGATCGTCCACGTCGCCGGGAGCTTGCACGTGCCGTCGGGCGCGTCGCACGAGCAGGCGCCGCACGTGGGCGATGGCGGGGCCGGCGTGCCCTCGAACGCGAGGATCGGCGTGTCTTCGGGGCAAATCGGCGGATCGCTCCAGTCCGAGAAGAAGGCGACGGACATCCAGTCGTCGGGTGGCTCCGAGACACATGCGCCGTCGTTGCAGAGGGACGACATGCCGCCCTCGCCCCCCGTCCCGCCATCCGGTGCAGGTGCGTTCGGGCAACCCGCAGGGATGGGCTTGGGGCCGTTGGGACAATCTTCCGGCAAAGGACAGGGGCAGCAGGCGGGATCGAGAACCTGCTTCCCGTCGTGCATGCAGTCGCTGCCGATGAAGATGTCGCTGCTCTCGCAGCCCGCGATCACGGCCGTCAGAAAGAACGTGGTTGATACGAGGTAAAAAATAATTTTGCCAGGACGAACCATGCCTTCGACCCTACACGTCGACGCCATGGTGCGCAAGGCCGGCGACAAACCTTGTCGTCAGCGTGTCGCACGAGCACGGGGCGGGGCATCGGTATCGATGGCGGTGCGACACTCTGGAGTTGGGACGAAATCAGCGAGGTGCTCGTCTAGGACGCTGAGGCGCTGAAGCCGACGGCTCCCGGCGGCCGGGCCCTGGCACAGCGTGCCCCCACGGCGCGGTGCGGGTGTGCGGGTGCACGTTGTGCAAAAGATAGCGGGGAGGGCGCCAAGTCGGCAGGGGGGCGCCAGGTCGCGTTCAGCGTTCGTCTTGCCTCATTTGCAGCTCGCGGTGACGCCTGCGCTCGTCACACGCGCGGTCCAGTACACGTGCTCGGCACCCACCGCCACGCCGAACGCACTTATCTGCGAGCCACGCGCGACATCCGCCACGTCGCCGCCTTCCTTGGGGACACGAATGACACCCCGTTCGTCGAGCGAGCCGTCATCCTTGCCGCGCAGCGTGACGTAGACGTCCTCGCCGTCCAGCGTGAGGCTGACGGGATCGGCGAGGTCCTTGGCCAGCACGACGGACGTGCCCCCCTCCTTCGGGGCCTTCATCAGCGTACCGGCCGAGGGCTCGACCCAGTAGACGTTCGTCCCGTCCACCGCGAGCTCCTGGGCAAAATAGTGGTATGCAACCGCGGTCGGAGGCACGATCTCCTCGATCGCGCCTCCTGCCTTGGGCACGCGCACGATGTGGCCCGAAGGATCGTCCACGTTGCCGAGGGTGCGCACGTAGACGTGCATATCGTCGACCGCGATGGAACCCACGCTCGAGATCGGCGCGAGGGATTCGATCTTGGAGATGTCCTTGGGTGTCCGGAAGAGGCCCGCCGTCGACATGAAATAGACGCTGTCCTCATCCACCGCGACCGCGCCGATCGAATCCTGCGCGAGGACCACCGCTCCGCCCCCGTCCTTGTTCATCCGTACGAGCTTTTCGGCATAGTCCACGACGTACAGCGCCTCGTCGTCCATCGCCAGCGTGTACGCCTCCGTGAACCCCTGCGCGAGGCGCCTCGGCGAGGCGCCGCCCGGATCCGCGCGCCATACCGAGTCCGCGCGGGTCCAGTAGACGCCGCTCGCATCCGCGACGATGCCGTTCGTCCCGCTCTCGTCCACGCCCTCGTTGAACGTGACCAGGGGGCACCCGCCAGGCCCGTAGCTCGGATTCGAGGGATCGTTCGTCGCCGCGTCGCTGCACCCAGCGATCAGCAGAGACACCAGCATCCACGAAATGATACGCATTGGATCCTCCTGGAAGAAAGCCGGCGGGCGCGGAGCACGCAACGTGCCAACCATCCGTTCCAAGGAAAAAAGTGGAAGGCCTCATGAGGAAGGATCCAACTGTGAATGGGAGTTCACGACCCGGACGAAAGCGTCCTTCTCGGGCCGCTGGAGCGGGGTTCATGGGACGACCCCTTCCGCTGCAAGGAGGGTCGTGGGCGCGCTCCGTCGCCGGCGTCTTCGCACTCCTGCTGCTCGGCTGCGGTGCCGCTGAAACACCGCCCAACCTCGACGCCGCCTGCCACGACCTCGTCGTCCCAGCCTGCGGTTCCGTCGAAATACCGGCCGACGTCGTCTCTGCCTGTCATGACCTCTTCCTCCGGCGCGTCGCATTCGCCGAGCGCTGCACCGGCCCCAGCGTGCTGCCCTCCGCCGCCGACGAGCAGGCCTATGTCGACACGTGCGCCGGCATTGCCACGGCGCCGGGCGTCACCCTCACGCCCCTGGACATCAAGGCCTGCGCCGACCAGATGGATGCCTCGCCCTGCCTGGGCGGAGGCGTGTTCCCCTCGTGCGTCGGTTATGGCGGCGACCTGCTCTATCCCGGACACGACAAGAAGGGCACCTTCACGCTGGGCGATGTGTGCTTTGCCAACGTGCAATGCCAGAGCGGCCATTGCGACCACAGCGTCCTCGAGACCTGCGGCGTCTGCAAACGCGCCCGCGCAGACGGCGAGAGCTGCACGGAGGCGACGGACCTCTGCGTCGAGGGGAGCTGCCGGGAAGGGACATGCCAGCCCCCCGGCAAGAAGCTGGGGGAGGAATGCATCTCGCACGGAATCGAGTGCCAGTTGACGCTGTACTGCAAGCACACCGATTCTGGCCCATCATGGGGCACATGCGTCCCCCGCGGCCAGGCCGGCGCGTCGTGCGATGCGAACAACTATTGCGCGGACGGGCTCTCCTGCAGGGGAGGGGTCTGTGAGACGCTCGCGGCCAACGGCGCGGGCTGCTCGGACGACGCCATGTGCGCCTCTACCTGGTGCAAGGGGGGCACCTGCGCGACGAGGCCCACCGGGCTCACCGAGGGCGAAAGCTGCTCGGTGGGCTTTTGCCGCGCGGACCTCCTTTGCGACGAGAGCGCGGTATGCACGGCGCCCACGTACCTACCGGACGGCGCCGCCTGCACGAGCGCGAGCTTCCCCAAGGTCCAATGCGAGCCGGGGCTCTACTGCCACGAGGAATGCTCGCCCGGCAGCGATTGCCAGGGCGCGTGTCGACCCTATCCCCAGCCCGGCGAGCCTTGCACGTCCCTCTCCTGCGCCGCGGGCGCCTACTGCACGGTGTCCGACCCCACCGACCTGACGAAGAGCCTCTGTGTGAAATGGGGAAGCCCGGGCGAGGCTTGCCCGTGTGCGCACGGGCTCGCCTGCGTCTCCGGCGTGTGTGTCGCCTATGGCGTGTGCCAGTGACCGCGCGATGAGGGGACGGGGGGTCGATCGTTGCGGGCAGAGGGGTATATGACGAGAATGAACGTGCTGCTCCGCTCACGCGCACTGGTCGCCAGCACGGGTTTGCTGTTGGGGTCCTGCCACGCGCCCGATCGGCGCGCCGATGCGTCCACCACCGATTCCGCGGCGACCCAGGCCGATTCCGCGCCTCCCACCCCCGGCGCTGGGGTCGCCGCGGGAGCGCCGCCCAAGGTCGAGCGCGCCTGCACGCGGGACGACGACTGCGCCGTGGCGCGGGTGGAGGTCGCGGGCGCGTACATGTGCTGCGCGGGTTGCGGGACGACGCCTGGCACGCGCCGCTGGCACGCGGATCTGCAGCGAACCTGCGCGGCCCACCCACCTTCGGCGTGCCCGCCGCTCGCGTGCCCGGAGGGGCCCACGCGCGCCGTCTGCCGCGACGGCCTCTGCGAGGCGACGGCGACGGGCCCTGACGGACAGCCCATGCGCGTACCGGTCGAGCAGCGATGCCTCCCCGCGATGGTCTGCGACGCGTGGGCCGGCTGCGCCCTCATGACCGGAAATGCGCAGGACGGGTGGTTCGTCGCCGAGGGCGAGGGCGAGCAGGTCCCGCGCGGCGAGCTGGCCACGGTGAAGAACGTGTGCACCGTGGGTGATCGCTGCGAGGCGGCGCGGGTCCTGCCGTCCGGCGTGCTCTGCCCGCCCTGGAGCACGCCGCCGCGCATCGAAGCGCCGCCCTACACATGCGCCCTGGAAGGCGGGAAATGCCGCTCCCGCTCCGCGCCCCCTCCCCCCGGCACCCACGCCCCATGAGGGAGGCGGGTCACCACCCAAGGAACTGCGACCCATACCGTGCCCCGCGCGGCGAGCACTCCAGGGCGGCCATCTCCTCGGCCTGCGGCGCGGCGAGCTTCGTGAACGACCCGCCTGCGTCGCTGGAGATCACCCAATCGCCCCCCTCGAGCCGCGCCACGACGTGGGGTCCAGCCACGCAGGCATCTTCCGCTGCGGAGGGGAACGGCGACACCCTCCTCTGCTTCGCATCGGCGAGCTCAATCACTCCAATGCCCACCGGCCCGCTGTCTTGCTGCATCAGGAACGTGAGCACCCCGTTTTCGATCGAAGCGCTGGACGGCGGCGAGGCCGATTCCGATGCCCCTCTCCAGACGGAATGGACGGTAGCCCCCCCATCCGTCGACGCCGCGACCCACAACTCGCCGGGCTTGCCGCGGCCAAGGAGCGCAATCGTGCTGCCGTCGGCCG
The DNA here is from genome assembly GCF_028369105.1 of Polyangium mundeleinium. NCBI lineage: Bacteria > Pseudomonadati > Myxococcota > Polyangiales > Polyangiaceae > Polyangium > Polyangium mundeleinium. The sequence goes on from NZ_JAQNDO010000001.1 coordinate 12,671,336, forward strand.
ACGCCGCGAGGGTCGGCTGCACGTCCGCCGGCCAGCCGAGGGTCTCCTTGGCGCTGCTCCGGGAGAACTTGCCATCCCTTCCGCGCGCGACAACGAGCAGACGCGCCTTTTGACCCTCGAACGTCCCGGAGACGTACATCTTGTCGCCGGCCATTGCGTACGAGCCCAGCGCGATCGCCCCGTCGAGGGCGCCGACGCGTGTCCAGGTCTTTCCGAGATCGGCGCTGTGCCAGAAATGGACCCGCGCAGGCTCCTCGGGGCCCATGCAATGCACCCATAACGACGTCCCGCTCGCGTCGATCTCCGCCGGCCCGCCTGCGCAGGTCCAGGGCGCCTTGCTCTTCGACAACGCGCCCTTGTTCCCCGAGAGCAGGACAAACGGCTCGGCCTCGGAAGCGTACGACAGCGCCACCACGAACGATCCATCCGCGAGCGCCACGAAATCCACGGCGCCCTGCGGCGGGGCCTGCCCCGCGAAGGGCGAATCCTTCACCCATGCAGAGGACGTGCTCGTCGCCTTCGCGTCCTCCGTCGTCGCGGACGCAGGCGGAGCAACCACGGCGGGCGCGCCGCCGCAGCCCGCGATCCACAAGAGCATCGATAGGGAAATGATTCGAGCTGACATGAGGGGCGCGTTGTCCCGCTTCGGGTGCGGGGTGTCAAGCCGGAGGCAGCAGTCGCCGGGCTGCCTATCACGAAAGCCAAACGCGGCCGAGCTCCCTCGCGCGGACGTGCTCCGGAACCGCGAGATAACGCTCCTTGAAATCAGCGTCCTCGATCTTGGCAGCGCGCCTCTCGATGACCCACAACGTCGCCTCGAGCCCCCGGCGCGCCGCCTCCATGTCACCGTCCGCGGCGAGCGCCTCCGCGATGGCCAGACGCAGCGGGATCTCGGAATGGCCGACGCATCCGCCGAGGTGCGTGATGCAGCGGAGGCCTTCCTCCGCGGCGCTTCGGATCGCTTCCGGGTGCCCCTCGCGGAGACGTATTTCGATGCGCGTCCGGTGGACCTCCGGGCGCCAGCAGCGAAAGTCTGCCATTCTCGCGAGCGCGCTCTCGGTCGCCTCCCATGCCTCGGCGAGGCGCCCCTCGGCGAGGAGGCCCCGCGAGAGCGCGCCATACGCCGGCCCCACGACGCCATTGGTGCCCTGAAGCTCGATGAGCTGCCTCGCCAGGGAGATGAGCTCGTCCCGCTGCTCCGGCTTGCAGCGCTCCGCGAGCAGGCGCGCCAGATACAGCCGGGCGAGGGTCACCGACCACGGATCGTTTGCGTCGAGCCCTCGCCGAATGACCTCGCGCAGCTCCCTCTCCCCGTCCTCGGCCGCGCCGACCGCCGAGAGCCCAATGCCGAGGACGATCTGCCCGATCCTCTGCCAGCGCCTGGCCGACGCGCCTGCGAACGCCGCCTCCATCCGGATCGAATCCGCGTAGGCCAGGAAGGGATCGTCCCCCAGGAAATACTCGAACGTGGATCGACCATTGTAGACGTATCCGAGCTCGTACAGCGCGCTCTCCGGCACGCGCGGGGTGAATGCGTCGAGCCGCACCCGCACGCGGAGCGCTCGCTCGAGGCGACCCATCATCGTGAGCATGTGGAAGATCATCGACGCCGCCTGGCAATAACTCGCCTCGGCGCCAGGCTCGGGGTCCGTGCCCCAGATCGCGCTTTCGAGCACGGTCATTTCCTGCCCCATATCCATGTTGGGGAGCGCGTGGGCGAGGAAGCTCAGCACCCTGCACCAGGGGACGCTGCCGCGCGGCAAAAGCTCGAGCGCCTCCCTGCCCATGCGAGATTGGGCCTCCCAGCCCTCGCGCCAGAAGCACACCTCGAGCTTCAAGGCGAGGAGCTGCCCTCGCACCGCCCCGCTCGCGCCGCACGCGAGCCCCCGTTCGACCGCGCTCCAGAGCCCGTCGTGATCGTCCCTCTGGTACGATTGCTCGGCCGCGCGGAGATAATGGTGCGTCGCACGCTCCATGTCCCCGCCGCGATAGGCATGCGCGGCCAGCACGACCGGCTCGGTTTCCCCCGCACGCTCCAGGTACGAGAGCGCGAGCCGGTGACCGAGCGTCCGGTCGTCCTTGGCGAGCAGGTCGTACGTCGCGTCGCGCAGGAGCGCGTGGCGAAAACGATACTCGACCTCTCCGGCGAAGCGGCTCGTGGGTTGTTTCTCGACGAGCTCCGCCTGGACGATCTCGTTCAGCCAGCCATCCGTCTGCTGGACGGTCCGCTCCTCGCCGAGCAGGGCGGACACGCCGCCCCGCCAGAAGGTTTGTCCGAAGACGCTCGCGGCGCAGAGCACCCGTCGAATCGCCGGATCGAGGCAAGAGAGCCGCGCCTGTAGCATCGCGAGGACGGTGTCCGGGTGCTCCTCGGATTTGCCTTCGGCGGCGGCACGAATGAGCTCTTCCAGAAACAGCGCATTGCCCGCGGCCTGCTCGACGATACGCGCCACCGCGCTCTTGGCGACGTCCGCGCCGAGCACCGCGGCGACCAGCCGCTCGGCCGCCTTTTTTCCGAGCGCCGCGAGACGTATTTGCTGGATCGAGCGTCGCTCCCATATCTTCGGAAAAATGTGGGTCACCTCGGGACGCGCGAAGGCGAGCACGCAAAAAGGCAGCTCTTTGAGCTCGCCCAGGGCCGTATCGACCAGCCGGACCGACGCCGGGTCTCCCCAGTGCAGATCTTCGAGCACGAGGAGGCAGGGGCGCGCCGCGCACTCCGCGCGGAAAAAGCGCAAAAACGCCTCCTGGATCTTTTCGTTCATGAGCTTCGGGTCGCTCTGCGCCGCGAGCAGCGCGGCGCTCGGCTCCGAGGCGGTGAGCCCGCACGAGACGGCGAGGAATTCGGCGACGCGCTCCGCGTCCTTGGGCGGCAGGTGCCTGCCCACGCGCGCCCGCAGCTTCTCCCCCTGCAGGGGCATGGGGTCGCCGACACACATGTCGGAGAGCCCGCGAAGCACATCGACGAACAACCCATAAGGCGAGCCCGCGGTCATCGGCGTGCCGCGCGCGTCGATGAGCTCGATGTCGAGCGAGCGCGCGCGGAGCCGGCGCAAGAGTTCGTGCTTCAGGCGGCTCTTCCCCACGCCGGGAGGCGAGATGACGAGCACGACACGTGGCTCCGCATTCTCGATGCATCCGTCGATCGTCGCGCCGAGGATGGACAACTCCTGCTCACGCCCCACGCAGGGCGTGGGCTTGCCGAGCAGAGGGCGGGACGCGTCGACGCCGCCCGCGCGCTCGCTGTGCAATCGCCAGCGCACGCCGGTCGACTCGATGCTGAAGCGGCTCTCGAGGAGCTTCGCGCTCAGCTCGTCGATCAAGACGCCCAGGGTCTCCGCGGGCGAGGGCGCGGCGCGCTCTTTTTCGATCCGTGCGTGGAGGAGCGAGACCGCGCGGTCGATCGCCTCGCCGACGGGGAGGCGATTCTTGAACAGGCCGCGGCCCGTGGTGAGCGCGACGCGCGCCTCGGGCCACGCCTCCTTGATCACGAGCGCGCAACGCGCGCCTTGCGTGGCCTGGTCGATCGCGCTTTGCGACGGGGGCACGACGATGGCGAGCGAGCCGTCGGCCAGCCATTCGACGCGCACGCCGAGGCCGATCAGCCGGGCGCGCAGGGCCGTACGAGCGACGCCCGGCGAGCGCTCCGTCTCCGCGTGCACCTGCGCATCCCTGGGCGCCTGCGCGTCGCCCGGGACCGCCACGACGACGCAGAGCAATTGCATGGCTTCGCCGCTGAGCGCCGCGCCGGGAATCGTGGCGTTCGCTGCATGCGGCGACGACGTGTCCCCGGACGCCGGCAGCGTGAGGGCGGCGAGCTCCTCGTGCAGCACGTGCGCGTCGGCCGGCCGTGCGAGCGCATTCTTGTCGAGCATCCGCGCGAGCAGCGCCGCGAGCTCCGGGGGTGTATCGGGGCGGAGCGATTCGACCGCGGGCACATCCTCGAAGAGGACCTTGGCGAGGAGCGCGATCGGGTCGCGGGCGACGAACGGGGGTTTTCCGGTCAAACACTCGAAGAGCACGCATCCGAGGGAGAAGACGTCCGCGCTCGGCCCGATATCGAAGTCGCCGCGCGCCTGCTCCGGGGCCATGTAGCCCGGCGTCCCCATGATGAATCCCGTGCCGGTGATGCCCGTCGTGGCGAACGCCTGGCGCGCAATGCCGAAATCGAGCAGCGTGACGCGGTCGAGCCTGTCGTCCCGCAAAAACATGTTGGTCGGCTTGATGTCGCGATGCACGATGCCGCGGCGGTGCGCGACGGCGAGCGCGTCGGCGGCGCACTTCGCGAGGGTCAAACAATCCCTCAGCGCGAGCGGCCCGCGCGTGAGCCGCTGGCCGAGGTCCTGCCCCGCGAGCCACTCCATGGCGAGAAAGGCCCGGCCGTCCTCCGCCTGGCCATGCGAGAGATACGAGACGATCCCGGGATGATCGAGCTCCGCGAGCAGCCGCGCCTCCCGCGCGAAGCGCTCGAGCGCCTCGAATCCATCCGTCTGCTCGTTCAGGACCTTGAGGGCGACCTCCGCGCCGGTGAGCCCATCCCGGGCGCGGTACACCTCGCCCATCCCGCCCTTCCCCGCGAGATCCTCGATCGTGAAACGACCCGCGATGAAGGACCCTTTCGAGAGCGGCACGTTCCCTCCAGTTCAAGGACGCAGCATCCGCGCGCGGGAGCACGGGGGCCCGGTAAAACCGGACCCTGCATCGTGGGGAGAATATGCCGATCGTGCCGTCGTGTACACGGGTCGAGGGCGCGCCTCGACGCCGAGGGACAAATCGTTGCAGGTCGAATTTTCTTGCTACGTGGACACAGGTGTGCTGGCCCGCCGTTTCACCGCGCCATCACGATCCGCTGATCACAAGGCCGGTCCTTCTCGTCCTGGTTCAGCCCGGCGATCCGCATCGGATCGGCATCCCTCGCCGCGATCGCTCCCTGCACCTTCCCCAGGATGAGCGCGTCGAGGTTTCCGCTCGTGTAATCCGTGTGCGTGCCGCCGCAGCTCGCGCGCGGATCACCGCCGCCCACCGATTCCGGCCCCGCGCCGCCGCGCAGGACGAACATGTGCGTTCCGCCGGTGTATTGCGCGATCTGCCGGAAGACCACCTGCCCGAGGGTATCCATGCCCGAGGCCGCGATCGAATAGACCTGCACGCCCGCGTGGCTCGCTTCCTTCATCGCCCCGGCATACCCCTCGTCCTGCGCGTAATCGAGGTGCGGGGGCGCGTCGCCGATCAAGAAGACGAGGCGCGCCAGCGATTCGGGCCGGAAGCGGAGATTGCGCACGGCGACACGGAGCGCCTCGTTGACGTGCTCCGGCGTGTCGCCGCCGCCGCCCGCGCTGATCGTGGCGATCCGGGCCTGGAGGCCGGTGACGTCCGTGGTCATCTGGTGCATGCGGGTCACGTATTCGTCGCCGCGGTCGCGGTACTCGACGAGGCCCACGCGCGGGCGGACGTTCATCTTGGAGAGCGCGCCGGCCACCTTTTCGAGCGTGTCGCGCAGCGCATGGATTTCCTCGGACATCGAGCCCGTCGTGTCGAGGACGAACGCGACGTCGATGGTCTGCGCCTCGGGCAAGACACGGGTGCCGGAAAGGACGAGGTCGACGACGCCGTCGCCCGGAACCACGGTGGTCGTCTTCGCGACGGATTCGCCCTGGCAGCGCGCCGTGGCCACGAGGTCCGGGCCTTTCAGGCCCTCGGTGCGCGGAAACAGGAGGGCGCGGCCATTCGCGGTCGTGCGGAGCGAGAGCGTCGTCCCCGCGGAATCACGCACCTCGATGGGGCAACTCGGGACGGGTTTGCCCGCGCTGTCGCGCACGACGAGGAAGCGGCGCGCGGAGAGGTCGATCGTCGCGGCGCCCGGGGCGCGCTCCTTGCCGAGCCAGCGGGCGTATTCGCGGTAGTTCGCGTTGTCGTCCCATTCCCCCGTGCGTACGCCGCCCTGCGATTGCGCGGACGCGCCGAGGCCACCCGGCCCCACGCGCACACCCGCCGGCCCGCGGTGCGAGCCGCCGAGCCTGCCATGCCCCGATCCAAAGCCCGCGCCCGAGCCCACGCCGGCCCCGCGTCCAATCACGCCGATCGAGCCGAGCCCAATGCCCTCCCCGCGCCCGCCGCCGCCCTCGCCGATCCCCGACAAACCCAGGCCGCCGGACCCTTTCTTGTCCATGCCGGCGTCTCCCCACATCGACCCTTTCGCGACGAGGGGGTCGGCAGAACGGGTATCGACGGGCGGCGCGAGGGGCTCGTCGGGGACGGGCGTGGGCGCGACGGCGACGGGCGGAGGCGCGTCGCTCTGGACGACGGGCGGCGCGAGAGGCTCGTCGACGGGCGGGGGTGTGGTCTTGGCGAGGGTCTTCGGCGCAGGTGCCGCGGGCGCGGCGGCTTCGGGGCCGGGCGTGGATTTGGCGCAAGCCGCGAGGACGAGGAGGAGGGCGGGGGCGAGCCGGCGGATCGACATGCCCGATCCGAGCGCGCAGGCGGCCGGAAGTTCCCGGCCGCCTCGATCTTTCGGCTCAGGGCACGAGGTGCAGGAGGAACGTGCCTTCCACCTTGAAGGGTTTCTTCGCGCCGGCGTCGTCATACTCGCCAATGGCGCTCACGCTGAGCGTGTAATCGCCGGGCGGGAAGGGCTCGCCTTTCGGGGCGCCGAAATCGCTGGGGCCGTTCCAGTTGACCCCGTCCCACGTGAACGAGCCGGGAGAGGTGCCCGCGGGGACGACGTTCGGCACGTCGCCCGGGGCGGGGCAGATGCCGACGTCGCAGAGGCAATACTTCTGGCCGGCGCCGGAGAGGACCGCGAGGGGAATGAGGCCGCTGTCGTCCGGCTGCCCGCAGCTACTTTGCGACGCGGGATAGACGTTCGCGACCGCGGAGGCCGCGACGATGTTGTAATCGATCTTGATGCCGGCCGCGGCCTCGGCGACGGTGTACGTGCAATCGGTCGTGACGAACTCGACCGAGACGCCGGGGAGCGTCGAGGATCCGACGATGTCGCAGGCCGCATTGCCGCCGCCGCCCCCAGCGCCGCCGTTGCCTCCGCCGCCGTTACCACCGTTGCCGCCGTTGCCTCCTTCGCCCCCGGCGCCGCCGTCGCCGCCGCCCGAGGTTTGTCCCCCGCACGCGGCGAGGGCGAGGACCAGAAACATGGAAGTGAAGGTCACTTTTCGATTTCCAAGCATGTGCGAGAGTCTAGGACGCCCGCGTGGAAAATCACCACGAAACGGTTGTACATCGGACGGATCCCTGCGCGCCTTGACCTCGACCCTCTCCCGCTGGGACGATGCATCCATGTCGAGCCTGCCCGCAGACGTCACGAACGAACCGCACGGCGAGGAGCCCGCGGACGTGCACGGGCGGGTCTCGGACGAAGCGTGGTATGCGCAGGTCTACCGGCCCCTCGAGCCGCAATTCACGCTGCGCGCCGTGGTGTTCGGGTGCGTGATCGGCTCGGTGCTGTCCGCCGCGAACCTCTACACGGGGTTCACGATCGGCATCACGTACGGCGCCTCGATCACCGCGGCGCTCTCGGGGTGGCTCCTGTTCCGGCTCTGGCGCGGGGTCGTGTCCGGGCCCGCGTTCTCGGTGCTGGAGAACAACACCATGCAGACGGCCGCCTCGGCCGCGGCCGCGATGGCCGGCGCCGGCATGGTGACGGCCGTGCCGGCGCTCATGATCGTGACGAAGCGGCGGCTCTCGCTGCTGGAGATCACGGCGTGGGTCGTCACCGCCGCTCTGCTCGGGGTGCTCTTCGCGATCCCGCTCAAGCGGCAGATGATCAACCGTGAGAACCTGAAGTTTCCCTCGGGGATCGCCGCAGCACAAACGACGCTCGCGCTGCACGGCGAGGGTGAAGGCGGGGCCCAGAAAGCACGCGCATTGCTCTGGGCGACCGGGATCGGCGCGATGCTCGCCCTCACGCGCGGGGGCCTCGGGTTCGTCCCGGATACGGTGCCGTTCGCGTTCGCGAGCCTCGGCGGAATGGGCTTGGCGCGGCTCACGCTGGGGCTCGACGTGTCGCTCATGACGCTCGGCTCGGGCGCGCTGGTCGGGCTGCGAACGACCGCGTGGATGGCCGTCGGCGCGGCGCTCTGCTGGACAGGTGTCGTCCCGTGGGCCCTCGGGCGCGGCATCGTGACGCCCACGCCGGATGCGCTGACGCTTTATGGCGACGCGGTGGGTTTCACCGTTTGGCCGGGCGTCGTGATGCTCGTGGTGGGCGGCCTCGTGTCGTTTGCGCTCAAAGGAGGGTCGATCGCCGCGTCGGTGCGGTCGCTCGGCGCCATGGGGGCGAAGGCGCCGGGCGAGGTGGTGCGCGAGGACGTGGAGGTGCCACGGCGCTGGTTCGTGGGGGGCCTCCTTGCGGCGGTGATCCTGGCGATCGTCACGCAATGGCTCGTCCTCGGCATGCACCCGGGCACGACGCTCGCGGCCATCGTGCTCGCGGGCGCGCTCGCGCTCGTGGGGACACGGACGCTGGGCGAGACGGACGTGAATCCGATCGGCCCGATGGCCATGGTGACGCAGCTCCTCTTTGCCGTGCTCACGGGCGGCCATACGCAGGCCAGCCTGATGGCGGCGGGGCTGACGAACGCGGGGGCCAATAGCTGCGGCGACATGATGCAGGATCTGAAGACGGGCCGGCTCCTCGGCGCGTCGCCGCAAAAGCAGCTCCTCGCGCAGCTCTTCGGGGTCGTGACGGGCGGGTTCGTCACGGCGCTGATCTTCGCCAAGGCCTTCCCGCTGGAGCTGCTCGGCACGAAATACCCCGCCCCGGGCGTGCAGATGTTCAAAGGCGCGGCCGAGCTCTTGACGCGAGGCTTCGCCGGCCTGCCGCCCGAGGCGCCCCTGATCATGGCCGTGGCGGCGGGCGTCGCCGTGGTGTGCACGATCGTGAGCGAGCTCGGGCCGAAGCGCCTCGCCCCTTGGGTGCCGTCGCCCCTCGGAATCGGGCTCGCGTTCATCCTGCCGGCGTCGACGAGTTTTACGCTTTTCGTGGGGGCCGCGGTCGCCGCGATCCTGGCCTGGAAGTTCCCCAAAAAGGACGAGCTGTACACGACGGCGACGGCCTCGGGCTTCGTCGCCGGCGAGAGCGTGATGGGCGTGGCGGTGGCGATCTGGGCGGCGGGGCGAATGTGACGCGAATCAGTAGAGGCCGGCGCCCTGGAGCGTCACGCGGTAAAGGCCGGTCCGCGCCGTGATGTAGAGCGTCTTCTTGTCCTCGCCGCCGAACGCGCAGTTCGCGGGCTGCTGGGGGACCCCAATGGCGCCGTAGAGCTTGCCCGCGGGGCTGTACACCTCGACGCCGGCCGACGTGGTGACGAAGAGGTTGCCCTTCTCGTCCACGGCCATTCCGTCGGGGCCTTGGCTCGTATTGACGAGCTTGCTCCCGGCCCCGAGCGAGCCGTCGGCGTTCACCGGCCAGGCGCGCAGCTCGCTGGTGGCGGTGTCGGCGACGTAAAGCGTCTTCTCGTCCGGCGAAAGCGCAATGCCGTTCGGCCGCTGCATGTCGTCGGCGACGAGCGTGACCTCGCCGCCGGGCGTGACGCGGAAGACGCCAAAGAAGCCGAGCTCGCTCTGGCCGGGATCCGGAAGGCCGTAGGGCGGGTCGGTGAAATACACCGTTCCGTTCGAATGCACGATGACGTCGTTCGGGCTGTTCAGCTTCTTGCCGTCGTATGTATCGGCAATGCTCGCGAGCGTGCCGTTCGCGAGCGTGCGCGAGACGCGCCGGCCGCTGTGCTCGCAGGCGATGAGAAGGCCGTTTTGATCGAGGGCGAGGCCATTCGTGTTGGCGCTGGGCTCACGGAAGACGTCGATCGCTCCGCCCGGCGTGTGCTCGTAGATGCGATTCGCGGGGATGTCGGTGAAGAGGAGCGTCTTCGTGGCGGGGTTCCATTGCGGCCCCTCCGTGAACATGAAATTGCCCTGGACCTGCTCGACGGTCCCGATGCCGACGAGCGGATCGACCTCGACCACGCCGCCGCCGCCGCCAGCGCCGCCCATGCCGCCGTCGCCGCCCGTGCCACCGGCGCCGCCCGTGCCCCCGATGCCGCCCATGCCCCCGGTGCCCCCGGTGCCCCCGGTGCCGCCCGCGGCGCCGCTGCCGCCGGCGCCGGAGCCGCTCGTGTTCGAGCCTCCGTCGCTGCAAGCGGCGAGGAGGAAGGTGGTGGTGATCAAACCCAAAGAAAGCGCGCGTTTCAGCATGGACAGGATTCTAGCGGCGACGGCGCGCGGCGAGAAGGGGTGAATCCTTTTGCTACCGGAGCACACGACGAAAACACACCGGATCGGGAGCAGATTCGGATGGCGACGAGGCGTGATGAGGGAAGGACACGGTTGCCCGCCACGCGCGAAGCATGCCGCGCGCCGCGCCCAAGCGTCGAAATATCGATGTCGCCAGCTCGATTTTGATGTAAGCTGACATTCCTTGATGAAGGGAGGCTCTCGTGTTCATGCTCGCTCGCAAAGAACGAACTCCCGAAACGCTTCCGCTGATCCCGAAGCCCACACGGCATCGATCCTCGCTTTTGGAGCCCAACGAGCCTCTTGCTCCGCTGCCGTTCGCTGCGTGGCGACGCTCCTTCCTCGAAATACCCCTGTCCCCATCGAGCGCTCCGAGCCGTGCGGAGGGCGCGGAATCGTCGACGGACGCGCGCATCCCCCTCACGGCGCCGCCGATCCAACGCAAGCCTGGCATCAGCACGCCGGGCGACGCGTACGAGCGCGAGGCGGACCATGTGGCCGATGAGGTGATGCGCATGGCTGAACCGGCGTCCATCGGCGCAGCGCCGGAAAGGGTGCAGCGCAAATGTGCGTCGTGCGAAGAGGAGGAGAAGGCGACGATCCAGGCCAAGCACGAGCCTTCGGCGAATACCGAAGGCTCGCTGGACGTCGGAGCTGCTCTGCGAGGCGCAGGACGGGGGGGCGCGCCGCTTCCCCGCGACCTCCGTTCCTTCTTCGAGCCGCGCTTCGGGTACGATTTCAATCGGGTTCGAATTCATACCGACAGCCAAGCCGCGAGTGCCGCGCGCGCGGTGAAGGCACGGGCATATACCGTCGGGCGCAATATCGTGTTCGGCGAGGGCGAATATGCACCGGCAACGGCCGATGGGAAGCGGCTCATGGCCCACGAGCTCACGCACGTGGTACAGCAGCGCGGCCTCGGCGAACACCAGATTCAGCGACAGACGACGCCCGCACCGAACAACAATGATCAGTGCAAGGACCTGCTCAGGAAGATCTGGGAGGTGATCACGGCGCTGAAGGCGCTTTGGCAGGGGATCGTCGATGACGTGTACAACCTCCAGTTCAACAACTGGTCCAAGAGCAACCCGTTGATCATCGATGGACACAACATCGGATCGGTCGAGGGGCATCAAGAGAAATTCAGGAACCTCCAGCGCCGGCTCAAGAACCTGCTCGATGCATGGAAAGACGATGATTGCAACGACACGCCTTTCCGCGTGCCGAAGGAGGCCTGGGAATGGGTGAAAGAGCCGATCCCCAACCCCACGCCGAAGCCGGCGCCGAAGCCGAAGCCGTGGACGGCGCCGGGAAGCGCGAAGCTCGGCGCAGCAGCGGCGGGCGGGCTGATCGGTGCGGGGGTCGGGGCGGTCCTCGGCGCTGGTGCCGGTGCCATTTTGGGAGGTGGCGGCGGCACGCTGGTAGCCCCAGGATTCGGTACGTTCGGCGGAGGCGCGGCGGGCGGAGTCGCCGGGGCGAAGGCGGGCGCCTGGGCGGGCGCAGCGGTGGGGACGACCCTGGGAGCCGTGATTGGCTGGTTGATCAGCGAATAGGAGCGTTCACATGTCGGACGAGTGGGAGCAACGGGAGACGACACTCCCGGTCACGGCGCGAAACCTCATCGATTGGGAACAAGCGCTGTCGGTGCTCGGCATGAAGCGCTGGTGGCCTTTTTTCGAGGCCATGGGTCTGCCGCCGGCGTTGACGAGCGCGCCGGAGCCGACGGCGCGCCTTTCGAGGCGCTACGTCGAGGAGCGGGCCGCGGCCGAGAAAGGCTCCGGGGCGCCGCCCAGCGAGCGCCGGCTCCTCGAAGAGCGGGAACGATTGGAGCGGTATTTCCAGGACGTCGGGGCGGAGCTCGACACGGCGAGCGCGGCGGCGCTGCGCGTCTGGTGTGTCCTCCACGTCGTGGACGAGCATGCCTCGAATGCGCTCACCGCCTGGGATCACCTGTTCGGTCGGCTTTGCGGGACCACCACCGACGAGGGCCTCACCGTGCCGCCGGACCTTCCCGCCGCGCTGCTCGAGCGAATCTGCGCCCTCGTGCAGGCAGGCGTCGATCCCAAAGCGGGCCGGGAGCTACGCCGGCGCGTGCAGGCCGCTGCCGAGCCGAGCGCGACGGCGTGGGAGGCTTGGCTCGAAGCGAGAGCGGCGTACGGCGCCGGAGACGGGGAGAGGATCGGGGTCGTCGAGGCGTCGGCCGACCTCGTGAAGGTCATCCTCTCTCAGGCGGCGACGCGTCGGGTCTTGCAGGGATTGGAGCGCAACCTCGCTCCGGCCGAGCAGGAAGCACTGATGAGCTGGGCGCGGCGCCAGGCCGAGCGTATCGGGCTTCCCGATCCCGCGTGGGCCTGAGCGCCGTCTCGCATCCTCACGGAAGCACGCACCGAAAACACGCCCGGATCGGGAGCAGATCGGACGGCGACGAAGCGCGGTGGGTGACCCGGAAAAACCCTTCGAGCAGGCGGCCGAATTCGCCGGGGGTCCACGTATGCAGGTGGTACCGGTCGCCGCCCCATTCGATCCGATCACGTAGCGCCCAGCCGACGGGCGTGCGCCGGACAAAGCCCTTCAAGCCGAGGATGAGCGGGTCGTTCGGGATCGTGATCACCGCCGCGCCCTCGGGCCGCAAGAGCCGCGCGATCGCCCCGAGGATCGCCTGCGGGTCGACGCAATGCTCGAGGACCTCGGTGCAGATGATGCGGTCGAAGGAGCGCGGCGGCAGGTCCATCTTGTCGACCTCGCCCTTCAAGAATCGCGCGTCGTAGCCGGCGAGGTTTTTCCGGGCCGTGTCGAGGAAGACCTCGGAGACGTCGATCGCCGTGATGCGAGCGCGCGGGAACATGCGCAGGACGTGGCCGCCGCCGGAGCCGATCTCGGCGAGGTCGAGGCCGTCCGCGGGACCGGCGAAGCGACGAATGATGGAAAGGCGGCCCTTTTCGATGAGCCGGATCGGCAGGATCGAGCGCTCGTAATAGGCGTCGATCGGGTGCTCGCGGGCGAGCCTGTCGTTCAACGCCCCGACATCGAGCCCCTCGGGCGTGTGCGGATTCGCCATCCCTAGATGTCTCCCAGCATGACCTGCGTGAGAATGTAATTGGCCACGAGGATCGCCACACAACTCTCGACGACGGCGCGCGTGGTCGCCATGCCCACGCCGCGCGCGCCCCCCGAGGCGAAAAAGCCGTGACGGCAGGCGATCGAAGCGATCAAAAAGCCGAAAATCGCGCCCTTCACGAGGCCCATGAAGAGGTCACGCGGCCGGGCGAAGTCGTGGACGCTGCGCAGAAAAAAACCCCAGTCGCCGCCGAGCCATGCCACGGCCACGATGTAGCAGCCGATCATGCCGATGGTCGAATAGAGCATGCACATGAGCGGGCCCATCGTGACGCCCGCGAGCAGGCGCGGCGAAAGGAGATACTGGACCGGGCTCACGCCCATCGTGGTAATCGCGTCGATCTGCTCGGTGACGCGCATGTTGCCGAGCTCGGCCGCCATGGCGCTGCCCGCCCGCGCGGTGATCATGAGCGCCGAAAAGACGGGCGAGACCTCCCGCATGAGCGAGACGGCCACGATGCCGCCGACGTTCGCCTCGGCGCTGAACTGCTTGAGCGCGGCGACCGACTGGAGCGCGACGACCATACCGCTGAAGAGGCCGGTCAGGCCCACGAGGAAGACCGACTGGACGCCGATGTAATCCATCGCGGCGAGCATCTGGCTCGCCCGAAACGGAGGGCGGAAGAGCCAGGCCACGGTCTGGAAGGTGAGGCTCACCGTGGTCCCGATGTTCTCGAAGAAGCCGAGCACGGGATCGAGGATCCGCTGCAAGAGCTTCGGTTCGGAGTCGTCCACGCGAGGACCTCTTTATCACGGCCGTCCGGCGCCCGTCAGGCCGACGTGCCGAGCCCCCCGGTAGCCGCCGCGAGGAGCGCCGCCGACCGAACCCCATCCGCCTCGATCCGCGCCCGCCGCGTTCCATCCGCCGCGACCTCGAACGTGACGAAGAGCGCATCCCCGCCAAGCGCCGCAGCATACGGCGCGCCCCACTCGACGACGAGGACCGCGCCTTCGCCGCGCTGATCCCGGAGGCCGAGCTGCACGAGCTCTTCCTCGTCACCGATGCGGTAGAGGTCCGCATGCGCGATCGGGAGGGTGCCCGCGTGCTCGTGGACGAGGGTGAAGGTGGGGCTCGTGATGGGTTCGGCGGAGGGGACGCCGAGGGCGCGGCAGAGGGCGCGGGTGAAGAAGGTTTTGCCCGCGCCGAGGTCCCCCGAGAGGATCAGGAGGTCGCCCGGGCGGAGCGCGGCGGCGACGGCCCGCGCGAGGCGGATCGTGGCGCGACGCGTGGGGAGCGGGACGATCGTGGCCAAGGCGCCCCGCCTCAGAACCGGTACGTCATGCCGAGGGTGGCGCCCATGAGGACGATGGTGCCGTCCTCGGTGGGGACGAAGCGAAGGTTGCCGAGCTGGGCGTCGATGCGGAGCGCAGGCGAGAGGCCCACGACGAGATCGAGGGCGCCGCCGATGGAAAAATGCCCGGTGCTGCGGCCCTCGTAGGTGACGCCGTTCGGCGCGGTGAGGGTGCTGCCGAGGCGGACGAAGGGGCCGAGGAAGAGCTCGGGGCCGACGTGAAAGGAAAAACCCTCCTTGCGGCCGTCGGGCGCGGTGTTGACGGTGGGCGAGAAGAGCCATCGGCCGCCGAGGTCGATCCACAAGGCAGGGGGTCCGGCGAGGTTGCCTGCGAGGCCGGCGAAGAGCTCGAGCCCGGATTCGCCGATCGCGTAGCCGCCACGCAGCGCGCCCACGAAGGCCCCGCTACCGCCCGTGGCGCGGCTTCCGGAGGAGGCGGCGGCGGAGAAGCCGATGAGCGCGCTGAGGAAGACGGGCTTGCCCGCGGCGTAGGGAGGCCAAACGGTTTGTCGGGAGCCGCCGAGGTACTTCATCGAGACCTCGTTCTTCGGCGCCGGCTGCGGCGGCGGAGGGGGCGGCGGGGGCATGAATTGCCCCATGTTCCAGGGGGTTTGTGGTGTCCCGAACGGCGGAAGCTGCTGCTGCTGCGGCGGGGGCGGCGGCGGCGGGATGGGGGGCGGCGGGGGCGGCGGCGGAAGGGGCTGCTCCCAGGGGAGGGCGCCGACGCCGACGCCTTCGGGGCGCATCAGGACGGCGAGCATCTCCTGGACCTGGGTGGCTTGTTTCTGGGGGTCGACGTCGCGGGCGACGGATTCGACGCGGCCGAGGGTGGCGAGGTAGGCAGCGATCTCGACGCGGATGGTGACGGCGGCGGGCTCGACGCGGGCCGAGAGGATCCAGTTCGCCCGGAGGACATTGGCGACGGTGGCAAACTCCTCGGGCGTATCGGCGGTGCCGTCGACGATGCGAACGAGCGCGGCCTGGGTCTCGACCTCGGACGCGATGGAATGGTTGAACGAAGCCGCCCCCCGCATGATGTCCTGATCGAACCCAAGGCGCGCCGCCGGAGCCGCGCTGCCCTGCGAAGGCAAGACGACGACACGATCGGCCAGCGCAGGCGCCGCCGAAAGGAGGAGCAAGGGGACAAGGAAAAAGGCGGGGGCGCGGAGACGCATGCCAGGGATGGATGTACCGCGATTGGGGCGGGGGGGCGAGGACGAAGGTGCGGGGGGGCGGAAGGCGACGACGCGGAACGCGCCAATGCGATTGACGAGGAAGGGGAGGCCTCGTGATTGCGCCGCGGCAAGAATCCCCCTCACCGCACCTCGCGCACCCCAATCGTCCGCGCGAGCCGACGCGCCCCGCCAAACCCTTTTGCCTCCGTCGTCCACAAGTCCCGCTCCGCCACCGCGAGCGCGGCCGCCGCCTGCTCCCGCCGACGCTTCACTTCCTTCGGGTCCCGCGTCCCCTGCGTCGGCAACCCCTCCACGCCGACCCACGCGAGCACCGCCGCGTCCCGCCCGAGCCCCGCCCACAGGCTCGGCGGATCCGGGTGCGCCGCCATCCAGGCCGAAAGCGACTCCCGCCCCGGCGCTCGTGGATCGATCGGGTACGCCCCCGCCGTCGCCGCGAACGTGCCCTTCGGCAGGTTCACCCCGCCGAGGTCGAGGCCCACCGCGGTCTTCACGCTCGACCCGGAGACCGAAAGCAGCACGTCGGACACGCAGCTCCCGTAGACCACGACGCCGCCGATGCCACGCCATGACGGCGGCAGGCGCGTGCACTCGAACGCCTCCTCCCGCGCCATGTCCACGCTGCCCTTGTCGCCGACCCACACGACCTGCCCCTTCGCCGGCAGCGCCCCGACGAGCGCCTTGCGCACGCGCTCCGGCTCCTCGCCGACCACGAACACGAACGCCGAGTCGGCCACGTCCGGCGCAGGCGGATGCAAGAGCACCACCGGGATCGACTCGCGCTCCGCGAACTTCGCCGCGATCGTGGCCTCCTCCCGATCGACGCCCGCGATCACGATCGCCGCGCCGTCGGCGCCGAGCCCTTCGAGCGCGTCCTCGATGCCCGTGTCGCGCCCGAGGTCGTCACGCGTCACGAGCCGCGCCGCGGAACCCGGCAGCCCGAGGCCGAACATCACCCCGCTCACGACCTGCGTGCCGCGCCGCCGCGCTTCGAGGCTGCGCGTGGGCAAGACCAGGCCGAGCGTCGGCGCCTCGACACGCGCGCCGCCCGCGCCCGCCGCGAGCTCGGCGAGCTCGTCTGCGCTCGTCCCGAGCAGAGGCATCGCCGCGGCGAGAAGCCGGCGCGCGAGCTGTTGATCCCGCGCCGAGATCGCCGCGCCCGAGAGCCGCTCGATGAGCGTCTTCTGCACCTCGAGCTCCTCGTGCAGCGGCTCCGGGTGCTGCTTGCGCCGCGCTTCGAGGATCGGCGCGAGCGCCGCCGGCGGGATGCTCGCGAGCAGCTCCGCGAGCTTCGAGCGCACCTCGGCGCGCTCCTCGATCGACGCCTCGTGCAGCCACACGAGCATCAGCTCGATCGCCTGACCGTGGTGCTTGGCGCCGATCGCGCTCGCGGTCGCCTCTTCGTTCAGGAACGTCCGGGCGTGCGGGTCGATGAGCTTGCCGAGCAGCGGCAAGAGCTTGCCCAGCGCCGCCTCGGCCTTGCCGGAGCGGCGGAGCGCGGCGCCCTGGATCATCCGGGCGAGCTCCGCGGTCGTGCCGACGGATTTCGTCTGCGTCTCGGCGCGGGACGAGAGCTCGGTGGCGCGGCTGAGATCGCCGCGTTCGAGCGCGATCCAGGCGAGCATGACGTCGGCCACGGGGCCGAGCGCGTCCTTGGGATAACGCTCCTGGAAGGCGAGCAGCCGGTCTTCCAGGGCCTGGCGTTCGGCGCGGCTCGACTGCGCGAACGAGGCCTCGATGCCCCGAAGCTCCGTCTGCGCTTCGATCGACGACGAAAGCGGGACCGTCGGCGCGATGGCGTCGTTCCGCGATCCACCACACGCGGCACCACACGCAGCGCACGCGACCGCCAGGCCGAACCCTGCGATCGCCCAGGGCCAGCGGCCGAGCGAGTTACCTAAAGATCGCGTCACCTTGACGTCCTGGCTAGAGTCCCATACATCGCCGGTCGCCCGCAAGACGACGAGGAGCATTCGTGTCCGAAGCAGCGCTTGCCGATCAATCTCTCTTCGCGCAGAACCGCCGCGCGTTTCTCCTGCGCAAGCTGCACTCGCTGACAGGCGTCGCGCCCGTCGGCGCGTTCATGGTGTTTCACCTGTGGACGAACGCCAAGGCGCTCCAGGGACAGGAGCCGTTCGACAAGGCGGTCGCAGAGATCACGCACACGCCGTACCTCGCGGTGCTGGAGTGGGGGCTGATCCTCTTGCCCCTGCTTTTCCACGCGGGTTACGGGGTCAAGCTCGCGCTCGACGCGAAGTACAACGTCTCGAAGTACAAGACCACGCGCAACTGGGCCTTCACGCTCCAGCGCGTCACGGGCCTCTTGGCCTTCGCGTTCATCGCGTTCCACCTCTACGAGTACTGGGGCAAGAAGCTCGCGGGCAAGCTCGCGCCCGAGCAGTTCTACCCCGCGCTCTGCCAGAACATGTCGGCGACGGTGAAGGGCATCCCGGTCGTGGGTCTGCTCTACGTGCTCGGCATCGCGGCGAGCGTCTTCCACTTCGCGAACGGGCTCTGGGGCTTCTGCTTCTCGTGGGGCGTGACGGTGTCGCGCCGCTCGCAGCAGATGGCCGCGGCCGTCTTCGGGGTGCTCGGCGTCGCAATCTTCCTGCTCGGCGCGAACACGGCGATCTACTTCTCCACGGGGTCCTCCGTGCAGGACATGATCTTCGGCAAGAAGGGGGGCTCCGACGCGCGCACGTGCGTCGACATCCTCCAGCAAACGCAGAAGCCCGCCTCCGTCGGGCCGGTCATCGAGTGAGGTTCTGAGGCATGGCTGCGAAAAGCACGATCCGGAGCGAGGGGGGCAAGGTTCGAAGGGTGGTCGTCGTCGGCGGGGGCCTCGCGGGCCTCATGACGGTGATCAAGCTCTGCGAGGCGAAGGTCCCGGTGGACCTGATCTCGCTCGTCCCGGTGAAGCGCTCGCACTCGGTGTGCGCGCAAGGCGGGATCAACGCCTCCGTCAACACGAAGGGCGAGGGCGACAGCCCGCAGATCCACCTCGAAGAGACGGCCTACGGCGGCGACTTCCTGGCGAACCAGCCGCCCGTCAAGGGCATGGCCGAGGCGGCGCCGGGCATCGTCTTCATGCTCGACCGCATGGGCGTGCCCTTCAACCGCACGCCCGAAGGCCTGCTCGACTTCCGTCGCTTCGGCGGCACGCTCTTCCACCGCACGGCGTTCGCGGGCGCGACGACGGGGCAGCAGCTCCTCTACGCCCTCGACGAGCAGGTGCGCCGCTACGAGATCGCCGACGTCGTCGACGAGCACGGCGTGTCGATCCCGGGCGAGAAGATGGTCCGCAAGTTCGAGTTCTGGGACTTCCTGCAGGCCGTGCTCGACGACAACGGCACTTGTGTCGGCTGCATCGCGCAGGACCTCAAGACGATGCAGATCAAGTACTTCCAGGGCGACGCCGTCGTGCTCGCCACGGGAGGCAACGGCATCGTCTTCGGCCGCTCGACGATGAGCGTGATCTGCACGGGGACGGCCGCCTCGACGGTCTACCAGCAGGGCGCGGTCTACGCGAACGGCGAGTTCATCCAGGTGCACCCGACGGCGATCCCGGGCGCGGACAAACTCCGCCTCATCTCGGAGAGCGCGCGCGGCGAGGGCGGCCGCGTGTGGGTGCCGAAGGACGCGAAGGATCAGCGCAATCCCAAGGAGATCCCCGAGAAGGAGCGCGACTACATCCTGGAGCGCATGTACCCGGGCTACGGCAACCTCGTGCCCCGTGACATCGCTTCACGTGCCATCTTCAAAACTTGCTTCCACGAGAAGCGTGGCGTCTTCAACCAGAAGACCGGGCGCAACGAGAACGAGGTCTACCTCGACCTCACGCACAAGGACGAGAAGTTCCTCCGCTCGAAGCTCGCCGGCATCCTCGAGATCTACGAGAAGTTCGCGGGGACCGACCCGTACCACAACCCGATGAAGGTCTTCCCCGCCGTGCACTACTCGATGGGCGGCCTCTGGGTCGACTTCGAGAAGGACGCGCGTGGGTCGCTGAAGGCGGGCTCGCCGCGCAACCACGCGACGAGCATCCCCGGGCTCTACGCGGTGGGCGAGGTCGAGTACCAGTACCACGGCGCGAACCGGCTCGGAGCGAACTCGCTGCTCTCGTGCATCTACGGCGGCATGGTCACGGGCCCCTCGGTCGCGAGCTACCAGAAGAGCCTCGCGAAGAGCGCGTTCGACCTGCCGAAGTCGACCTTCGAGAAGGCCGAGAAGCGCTGCCAGGACGACTACGAGCGCATCCTCAAGCAGAACCAGGACGCGAAGAACGCCGAGAACCCCTTCAAGCTGCACCAAGAGCTCGGCGACATGATGCTGCGCGACGTGACGATCGAGCGCGACAACGCGACGCTGGAGCAGGTGCTCGGGAAGCTCTCGGAGCTCGACGAGCGGGTGAAGAAGGTCGCCAGCCCCGACGGCTCGCCGCGCGCGAACCAGGGCGCGCAGTTCGTGCGGCACCTGGAGAACATGCTGGTGCTCGCCCGCGTGATCGCGCAGGGCGCGAAGAACCGCGACGAGTCGCGCGGCGCGCACTACAAGCCCGCGTTCCCGAAGCGGAACGATCCGGACTGGATGCGCACGACGCTCGCGAAACACGAGCAGAAGGGCGCCGTGAAGTACCTGCGGGAGTTCGACTACACGTGCGCAGGGCAGCCGGTCCACGTGACCGACGCCGTCGACGCGAGCCTCGTCGCCCCGCGCGAGCGCAAGTACGAACAGGCGGGCGCCGCGAGCGCCGCCGCGACCGGGAAGATCCAGCAACCGGCTGCCTCGGAGCAGCAGAAGAGCGTTTGACCATGGCGAACGACACGACGAAGGGCACCGGGCGTCTCGTGCATCTGCGCGTCAAGCGCCAGGACAGCCCCGATCTCCCGGAGACGCGGCGGTGGGAGGAGTTCAAGGTCCCCTACCTGCCGCAGATGAACATCATCAGCGCGCTGCAGCAGGTGCAGAAGGAGCCGCGCACGGTCGACGGGAAAGAGGTCGCGCCGGTCGTGTGGGAGTCGTCGTGCCTCGAAGAGGTCTGCGGCGCGTGCACGATGGTGATCAACGGGCGCGTGCGTCAGGCGTGCTCGGCGCTCGTGGACCAGATCGCGCCGAACGGCGAGATGATCCAGGTCGAGCCGATGACGAAGTTCCCGCTCGTGCGTGACCTCATCGTCGACCGCGAGCGCATGTTCCAGGACATGAAGAAGGTCAAAGCGTGGATCGACATCGACGGGACGCACGAGCTCGGCCCGGGTCCACGCGAGAGCCCCGAGGCGCAGCAGGAGCGCTACCCGCTGTCGCGCTGCATGACGTGCGGGTGCTGCGTCGAGGCGTGCCCGCAGTACAACGATTCGACGCAGTTCGTCGGGCCGTTCGCGCTGAACCTCGTGCGGCTCTTCAACATGCATCCGTCGGGCGCGCTGCATAAGAACGCGCGGCTGGAGACGGTCATGGGCGAGGGCGGCGTGCAGGACTGCGGGAAGTCGCAGAACTGCGTGGAGGTTTGTCCGAAGGAGATCCCGCTCGTCGATTCGATCGCGCAGGTGTCGCGGGATGCGACGAAGCGGCTTCTGTTCGGCTGGTTGCTCAAGTAGAGCGACGCCCTCACCCCCAACCCCCTCTCCCTCGCGGGAGAGGGGGCTCAGAGGCGGGATCAGCGGTAGGGCAACCCGAAGCCCATGCCGGGCATGTAGCCGCCGGGGCCATATCCCAGGCCATTCGGCATGAGCGTGTTCGTGTTGCGCGTCTGCGCGACGATGCGCGGCGTGAGCAGATGGCTGACGAGCGTGCACGTCTGGTGCTGCAGGTAGGTCTGGTTGCAGCCGATCCAGACGCCAAGCGAGCTGCGTCCGCCGTCGTCCTCGTAGCGAACGACCTCCCCCGTGGGCATGACGCTGAGCCAGGCTTCTGAATCTTCGCCCTGCGAGGCGTGGAGGATGCCGACGTTGCCGAGGAGCTTGTCGCCAGGGCCGACGAGCTTGCCGCCGGGCTCCAGGAGCGCGATGGGGTCGTTGTTCGGGTCGTAGACGCGCCCGCCACGGTCGACGGTCATCTCCTGGCTGTCGTTCAGCATCACGCGGCCGTCGGGGTAGACATCCACGACGGCGACGCCGACGACCCAGCGGGCGCGGGGCACGTCGAGCATCGCGCCGCCGCGGGCCCAGTTGGCCGGAGCGCCCGGCGCGCAGGCGCCGAGAAGGAGGGCGGAGGCGAGGATCAAGCGCCGCATCATCGGTCCAAGGATAGTACGCAAGCGAGCCCTCGGTCAGGGCCCGGCACGATCAAACCTTCTCGATCGAGGCCTTTCCGAGCAGGCCCGTGGGCTTGACGAGCAAAACGGCGATCAGCGCCGTGAAGACCAGGACATCCTGCAGGCCAGAGTACGCCGTGAGCTTGGTCATCTCGCCGATGATGCCGATGAGCAGGCCGCCGAGCATCGCGCCCGGGATGCTGCCGATGCCGCCGATGACGGCGGCGACGAACGCGCGGTTGCCGATGACGACGCCCATCGTCGGGTAGACCTGCGACTGATCGAGGCAGTAGAGGACGGCGCCGAGCGCGGCGAGGACCGAGCCCGTGATGAACGTGATCGAAATGACGCGGCTCGTGCGGATGCCCATGAGGCGCGCGGCCTCGATGTTCACGCTGAGCGCGCGCATCGCCTTGCCCATCCAGGTCTTGTGCACGACGAACCAGAGCGCGCTCATCACGGAGAAGGCCGCGATGAAGATGACCTTGCGCGTGTCCTCGATCGGCAGGAGCTGCGGATAGCCGCGGTACTGCGCGGTAAAGAGGAGCTGGGCGAGGTTCTGGAGCAGCACGCTCATGCCGAGCGCCGTGACGAGCGGGGTGACGCGGGTGTTCGCCTTGCCCTTGCCGCGCGTGCGCAGCGGGGCGTAGGCGATGCGCTCGACGATCATGCCGAGCAGACCCGCGAAGGCCATGGCGGCGAGCGTCCCGCCCACGCCGGCGAGGACCGGCGCGTCCTTGCCGCCGAGCGCCGTGATGGCGAAGAAGCCGATGAAGGCGCCCATCATGAACACCTCGCTGTGGGCGAAGTTGATGAGCTTCAGGATGCCGTAGACCATCGTGTAGCCGAGGGCGACGAGCGCGATCATCGACCCCTGGGCGAGCCCCGTGATGAGGGCGTTGAGGATCTTCATGGCCATGGAATCACTCGACCTCGCGCCTCAGGGCTTTTGAGCCTTGTCGTTCACCGCCGCAAAGTAGGTGAACTTCTTGTTCTTGATCTGAACGATCACGATGGATTTGTCCGCGTTGCGGTTCGGGTCGATGGTGATCGTGCCCGTCGCGCCGGCGAAGTTCTTCGTCTCGGCGATCGCGTCGCGGATGGCCTCGGGCGTGTCGCCCTTGGCGCGGCCCATGGAGTCGAAGAGGAGCTGCGCCGAGTCGTAGCCGAGCGACGAGAGGCTCGACGGATCCCGCTTGAAGCGCTCCTTGTAAGCCTTCAGGAAGGCCTGCGCGTTCGGCCAGGGGACGTCGGGCGCGTAGTGGTTCGTGAAGTACGCGCCCTCCATCTCCTCGCCCGCGTCCTGGAGGAGCGTCTCGGCGTCCCAGCCGTCGCCGCCGACGAACATGCTGCCCGGCATGCCCGCGGCCTTGGCCTGCCGCGCGATCGGGACCATCGCGTTGTAGTAGATCGGCGCGTAGACGAGCTCGGGCTTCGCGTCGCGGATCTCGTTGATGTACGTGGTGAAGTTCGTCTCGGTCTTGATGAAGCTCTTCTCCACGACGATCTCGCCGCCGAGCTTCTTCGCGGCGTCGCGGAACTGCGTCGCGAGGCCCGAGGAGTAGACGTCGTCGGAGGCGTAGAGGATCCCGATGCGCTTCTTGCCCATCGTCTTCACCACGAACTCGGCGCCCATCTGGCCCTGCGTGTCGTCCGTGAAGCAGACGCGGAAGACGAAGGGCCCGATCTGCGTGACCTCAGGCGCCGTCGCCGAGGACGTGATCATCGGGATCTTGTGCTTGTTCGCGACGATGCCCCCGATCGTGGAGCGCGAGGAGGCGACCTCGCCGAGCAGCGCCACGACCTTGTCCCGCGTGATGAGCTGCAGGACCTTGTTGTTCGTCTCCTGCGGGTTCGACTTGTTGTCCTCGTAGAAGACCTTCACGGGCCGGCCCTTCACGCCGCCCTTCTTGTTGACCTCGTCGACCGCGAGCTCGATGCCTTCCTTGGTCTCGATGCCGAACTGCGTCTCGGCGCCCGACAGGCTCAGGTACGCGCCGACCTTCCAGGGCTCGGCCGCCGCGGGGATGCTCGGATCCTTGCCCGCGGCCTCCTTCTGAGGCGCGTCCTTCGGGGTGCATGCGAAAAGCCCCAGCGCGCTCGCGCCGAGGGCCACGATCGCCATCACCCAACGCCGTCGTCCGAGCATCGACCTCTCCTCGCCGGTCAGGGCCGCGAAATCGCGCGATGCCCCGTGCCGGCCGATGAGTACCATCATCGTCGCATGTCGTCAGCCCCGAGCGCGCGCGGCCTCGGGATCAGCCGGCGCGGCGGCGCGCCCAGACGAACCGCTCCACGTTGCCTTTGGGCCCGTGAACCGCGCTGTCGACCTCGGCCACGACCTCGAACCCGCCTTCCTCGACGGCCCGACGCGCCGCGGCGATCGCGGCCTGCCGCGTGTCCTCATCCCGGATGACGCCCCGTCCCCGCGAGGCAGCCTCCCGACCCGCCTCGAACTGCGGCTTGACGAGCGCGACGAGGTCCGCGCCCGGATCGAGCAAGGCCGCGATCGCGCCGATGAGCTTGCCGATGCCGATGAACGAGGCGTCGACGACGACGAGGTCGACGCCCACGGGAAGATCGCTGCGGCCAAGGTCGCGCGCGTTCACCCGCTCGCGGACGTCGACGCGCGGGTCTGCGCGGAGCTTCTCGGCGAGCTGGCCGTAGCCGACGTCGACGGCCACGACGAGCGCGGCGCCGCGCTGGAGCAGGCAATCGGTGAAGCCGCCCGTGGAGGCGCCGACGTCGAGGCAGCGACGGCCGGCGACGTCGAGGCCCTTTTCGGCGAAGGACGTGAGCGCGTGGTCGAGCTTGTCACCGCCGCGGGAGACGAAGCGCGGCGGCGCGGCGACGCGGAGAGGCGCATCGGGCGCAACGAGCGCGCCGGGTTTGTCCACGCGCACGTCGCTGCACGTGACCTTGCCGGCCATGATGAGGGCCTGCGCTTGCGCGCGGGTCTCGGCGAGGCCGAGGGTGACGAGGAGGGCATCGGCGCGAACGCGGGCGGGCGAGCGGGTCATGGGGCTTTCGCGAGGTCCTCGCCGTGGATGGCGCGGGCGACGGCGAAGAGTCCATCACCGATGCGGGGGCCGGGGCGCAAGACGTCCGAGCCGACGACGCGGATCTGGCCTTTCTGGACGGCGCGGAGCTCACGCCAGCCGGGCGTGTTCTCCACGCGCTCGCGGAGCGTCTTCGTGGCGCGCATGTCGGAGGCGCCGTCGAGCAGGACGTCGGGATCGAGCGCGAGCAGGTGCTCGAGGCCGATCGTCGGGTACGCGCCGCCGCGGGTGATGACGTTCTCGCCGCCCGCGAGGCGCACGAGCTCATCGGGAAAACTGCCCGGACCGGCGACGACGATCGGCGACACGTCGAACACGAAGAGCACGCGTTTTTTAGGTTTTCCCGCGACGAGCGCGGCGAGCGTGTTCCGTTTCTCCTCGATGCCCTGCGCGATCCGCTTCGCCTCGGCCTCGTGGCCCACGCGGCGACCGAGCTCGACGATCATGCTCGTGATGCCGTCGAGGGACTCGGTCTCGGGGAAAAACGTGTCGATGCCGTGGGCGCGCAGCCCCTCTTCGAGCGCGGGCCCGGCGGGGCCACGCGCGCCGACGACGAGCGTGGGCGCGAGCGCGACGATCGCCTCGACGTTTGGATCGGCGTACCCGCCGACGACGGGCAGCGCCTCGGCCTCCTTCGGAGCGTCGCAGTACCGGGAGCGCCCGACGAGCAGGCCTCCGGCGCCGATCGCGAACATCGTCTCCGTCGTGCTCGGCGAGAGCGAGACGACACGAAGCGGTTTGTCCTTGCCGGTGCCCCGCGAGCACGCGGAGAAGGCGAGCGCGGCGAGCGCGAGGGTGAACGAGCGTCGCTTCACCGCGTGCGGCGCCGCAGACCGAGCGCGACGAGCGCGAGCGCGAAGATGCCGCCGCGCCAGGGCACGGGCTTCGTCGGATCGGCGTTCACGCTGCAGGAGCTGTCGTTCGAGAGGTCGGGACCGGGCGTTTCTTCCTCGCCCCAGCCGGCGCCCGACGAACCTTCGCCCTTGAAGCAGACGCCCTGGCCGTTGCTGTCGGCATCGCAGTACCAGCCGTCGGGGCAGGGCGCCTTCTCGTTGCAGAGGCGCGTGCAGTACTGCTCCTTGCCGTCGTTCACGCAGCGGCCCGAGGCGCAGTCCGAGGGCTCATTGCAGGCGTCGCCGGGCGTGTACGTGTAGTCGGGGTCCGTCGACGCGCCGTTCGCCCACGCGGGCACGGGATAACCGCCCATCTCCGCGGCCTTGATCGCCGTGTCCTTGATCCACTGATCCCAGGCCTTCACGTAGCCGTAGATCGGAGTCGAGCAGTTGAAGCCGCCGCGCGAGGTCACGCCGATGACGCGGTTCTTCAGGTCGATCGCAGGCCCACCGGAGTCCCCCTGGCAGACGCCGGCGTTGCCCATCCACTCGGTCGTTTTGACCTGCCCCTGCGGGCACTCCTCGGTGACGCAGGTGATGGTGAGGTCGTCACGGCGGCGACGCGCGCCCGCGCCGTTGCCCGCGCCGTCCGTCGCGCCGAACCCGATCGCGGAGTACTTCTCGCCCGTGACAAGCGGCTCGTCGAGGCGCGGCACGAGGGGCTTCGCTTCCGCCTCGGGGATGTTCTCCGCGAGGATCAGGATCGCCTGATCCTGGCCGCAGAAATCGTCACCGGCGGGCAGGAGCACGACTTCCTTGGTGGCCCGGTACTCCGAGGGGTTTTGCGAGAGCTCGGGCCCGGTCGTGACGAGGTAGCTGCTCGGCGCGGCGGGCGGAGAGAACTTGGTCACACCGCACTCGACGGTGCCTTGGTTGTTGTTGATCTCCGAGACACAGTGGCGCGCCGTGAGCACGAGGTTCGGCGCGAGGAGCGAGCCGGTGCAGATGCCGCCGAGGTTCGTCGCGTAAATCCCGACGACCGCGGTGTCTTTGTCGTCCGGATAGCCGCCGCTGATGTCGAGCTCCGCCTCGGCAACGGCGCCCTCGGGCGCCGGTTGCGACACGTCACCGCAGCCGGCGACGAGCGCGAAAACGCCGAGGAACAGGGCAAAACGAGCGCGGGGCGGACACGAGACCATCAGCGACCTCCAGGGAGCGGCACGCGCGTGCGCCACGATGCATCGGGAGAGCACGCGCAAGGAGGCGCCATTGTAGAAAGGCGCCTCCGGACGCGCACGCGTTCTCTGTGCGACGCCCGCGGGATACGAGAGTTTTACGCGGCGCGGAATCCTGCAATCCGATTGCAAGACGTGGGGGAGAGGGCGGGCCACGCGCCTTCGCCAAGGTGGCGGCCGCCGGGGCCCGCCATGGCGGCGCCAGGGTGTTGGGTGAGCGATCGCGCGGAATTCCGGCCGATGCAAGGGCGGCCCGGCGCTTGCTGCATCGCGGGACGTGACCGACAAGCTGCTGCTCACCGCGCTCGCGCTCGCCGCGGGTTCCGCCCTGGCACGCGCGCCGCTTCCCGCCGCACTCGCGGCCGTGGTCTCGCTCTTCCTCTTGCGCCGTCACCTCGAACGGTGGGCGCTCGTGGTCCTCGCGCTCGTCCTCGCCCTCGGCGCGCTGCGGGCCCGCGCGGCGATCGACGAAGCCGCGGCCCTGCACGCGCGCGTGACCGAGGCGCTCGGCCCTCCAGGCCGCTGCGAAGGGGAAGCTATCGTGCTGCGTTCGCCGGTGGTGCAGCGCGGCGAGCCCGCGCCTCCAGGAGAAGAACGCGGCGAGGCCCGCATCGAGGTGGAGCTCTTCCAGGGCGCCTGTGAACGTGGCCCGCTCGAAGGGCCGCTCCGCGCGAGGCTTCACGGCGCACCCGAGGATCTCGCGCGTGGCGATCGCGTGCGTCTCGTCGCGGACCTCGCCCCGGTCCATCTCTTCCTGAACGAGAGCCTGCCCGACCCGCGCCCCTCCATCGCGCGGAGCGGCGTCGCCGCGTCGGGTGGCCTCGTCGATCTCGAACGCGTCTCGCGCGGCCAGGGCATCCCCGCGTGGATCGATCGCGCCCGCGCCCACGTGCGCCGCCGCATCGAGGCGACGTTCCACCCCGAGGCCGAGCCGCTCGCGCGCGCCCTCGTCCTCGGCGAGACGGATCTCCACGAGGCCGACAACGAGGCCTTCCGCCGGAGCGGCCTGTCTCATCTGCTCGCGGTCTCCGGCACGCACCTCGTTCTCGCCGTCGCGGGCCTCGCGGCCGCCGCGCGCGCCTTGCTCCTGCGCGTCACGCCGCTCTCGGCGCGCCTCGACGTCGGCCGCATCTCCGCGGCGCTCGCGATCCCCACGTCGTGGCTTTATGCGGATTTCGCGGGCGGCAGCGGCTCGGCGTTGCGCGCCGCGGGCATGCTCTCCGTGGTGATGCTCGTGCGCGCGCTCGGCCGTCGCCCGAGCGGCGTGCGTGCCTTCGGCGGTTCGCTCCTGCTCGCGGCGATCCTCGATCCGCTCGTCGGCAGCGACCCGTCGTTCGTCCTGTCCGCGGCGGCGACGGCGGGGCTGCTCGGGCTCGATCGACCCATCGCGCACCACCTCGTGCGTGGCCCCGCGCTCGTGCGCGCCGTGTTGCGACCGATCGCCACGACGCTCGCCGCGATGGTCGGCTGCACGCCGTTCCTCGCGATGATGACGCCTTCCTTGTCGTTGCTCGGCATCCTCGCGAACCTCGTCGCCGCGCCGATCGGCGAGCTCGCGGCGCTGCCCGTTTGCCTCCTGCACGCCACGCTCGCGTGGGCGCCTCCGGTCGAGCGTGGCGCGGCCCTCCTCGGCTCGGGCGCGCTGCTCGCAGTGCGCGCGGTCGCCCGCGTGACGAGTGATCTCGGCGGGATCGTCACCTTCCCACCGCCCACGCCCTCCCAGCTCGCAGCCGTGGCCGTCACTGCGCTCGCCGCGATCCTCGCCAAGGACGCGCTTCGCCGCGGCGCTGCGCTCGCGCTCGGGTTTGCCGCGCTCCTCGTGCTGGAGCAGGGCGCCGCCCATGCGGGGAGCGCCCGAGGACGGCTCCGCGTCCGCACGCTCGACGTGGGCCAGGGCGATTCGATCCTCATCGACCTGCCCGACGGAAAAACCATGCTCATCGACGGCGGAGGCTTCATGGGGAGCCCTGTCGACACGGGGACACGTGTCGTGCTCCCCGTGCTGCGCGCGCTTCGCAAGGAGCGCGTCGACATCGTCGTCCTCTCGCACCCGCACCCGGATCACTTCGGCGGTCTCGTCTCCACGCTTCCCGCGATCGAGGTCGGCGAGCTGTGGGACACGGGCCAGGGCGAAGACCACGGCGCTGGGCCGACCTACGCTTCGATGCTCGCGAACCTACGTCACCGGAAGATCCCGATTCGCAGGCCCGACACGCTCTGCGGCAAACACGTGATCGGCGGCGCCACCATCGAAGTCCTCGCCCCCTGCCCCGGGTTCGTCCCCGACGAGAGCGCGAACGACAACTCCTTCGTTCTACGCATCACCTACGGCCAAAGGTCGGCGCTGCTCGTCGGTGATGCCGAGGCCGCGGCCGAACGCTCGCTCGTCGAAAAGAACCCGGCCGCCCTCCGCGCCGATCTCCTCAAGCTCGGCCACCACGGCAGCCGCACCTCCACGACGCCGACTTTCCTCGACGCCGTGCGCCCGAGCGTGGCCCTCGTCTGCTCCGGCGTGCGCAACCGCTACGGCCACCCCGACCCCGGCGTCCTCGCCTCGCTGCGCGCCCGCGCCATCACCATCGCCCGGACCGACCGGGGCGGCGACGTTGTTTGGGAGACCGACGGCGAGGCCGTACACCTCGCGCGCCCCTCCGCCCGCTGACGCGGGGATCTCGGGTGTTTCCTTGAGGAAATCGGCTGGGATCGCTTGCGCCACCGAGCCTGCTGAAGGAGTCTCTTCCCGAATGTCACGTGACGTCACCGTGGCGACCATCCGGCGGCGGCTCGCCGAGGAGGTCGGCCGCCTCGACAAACACGCGCCCTGGCGCATCGCGCTCGCCTACCCGTCGCCTTACCGCACGGGCATGAGCTCGCTCGGCTTCCTCCAGATCTACAAGTCGATCCAGAACGAGCCCGACATGGCCGCGGATCGCGCCTTCCTGCCCGACGACGAGCACGGGCCGCGCGCCGTCCCGCTCACGTACGAGTCGCGGTGCCCGCTCAGCGATTACCCGGTGATCGCCATGAGCGTCGCCTACGAGCTCGAGGTCGCGGGCGTCATCCGCCTGCTCGAAGCCACGGGGATCGCGCCGCTCCGCGAGGAACGTTCGTTTCGTGATCCCTTCATCCTCGCAGGCGGCCCGCTGACGAACTCGAACCCGCTGCCGCTCGCGGCCTTCGCCGACGCGATCGTCATGGGCGAAGCCGACACGCTCGCCGTCGACGTGCTTCGCATCCTGCGCGACACGCCCTCGCGCGAGGCCGCCCTCGACGCGCTCGCGAAGACCCCACACGTCTTCGTCCCCGCGCGCCACGGCACCTCCATGCCCGGCATCGCGCAGTGCGACGACGACCTTTTGCCCGCGTGGGCCCCGATCCGCACGCCCGACACCGAGCTCTCGAACATGTTCTTGATCGAGACCGAGCGCGGCTGCTCGCGCGGCTGCACCTACTGCGTGATGCGCCGCTCGACGAACGGCGGCATGCGCATCGTCCCCAAGGACAAGATCCTCGGCCTCATCCCCGAGGACGCGCGTCGTATCGGCCTCGTCGGCGCCGCCGTCAGCGATCACCCGAAGATCGTGGAGATCGTCCGCACCCTCGCCGAGCGCGGCTGCGAGGTCGGCCTCTCCAGCCTGCGCCCGGACAAGCTCTCGGACGAGTTCGTCGGCGCGCTCAAGCTGGCCGGCTACCGCACGCTCACCACCGCGATGGACGGCACGAGCGAGCGCGTGCGCGAGACGCTCGATCGGCGCGCGCGCATCCGCCACCTCGAGCGCGCGGCCGAAATGGCGCGCAAGCACGGCATGCCGCGCATGAAGCTCTACTTGATGATCGGCGTGCCCGGCGAGGAAGACGTGGACGTCGATGAGTGCGTCCGCTTCGTCACGCAGCTCTCCCAGCAAATCCCCATCGCGCTCGGCATCGCGCCCTTCTGCCCGAAGCGAAACACACCGCTCGCGCATGCGCCGTTCGCGGGCATCGACGTGGTGAACGCGCGTCTCGAACGGCTGCGCCGTGGCCTCAAGGGCCGGGCCGACGTGCGCTCGACGAGCGCGAAGTGGGCCTGGGTCGAGGCCGTGCTCGCGCAGGGCGGCGAGGCCGAGGGCCGCGCGGTGCTCGACGCCGTGCATGCCGGCGGCACCTTCGCCGCCTACAAGCGCGCGTTCGAGGCCTTCACCCCGAAGAAGCCGAAGAAGAGTCTCACCATCGTCGCCAGCGCATGAAGACCATCACCCTGTACACACGGGAGCGATGTCACCTCTGCGACGTGGCCAAAGAGGCGCTCGAACAGGTGCGCAGCACGGAGCCCTTCGAGCTTCTGGTCGTGGACCTCGACCACGAGGCCCCGGCCGAAAAGCGCGCGGCCTACGATTGGGACGTGCCCGTCCTGGAGCTCGACGGCCGTAAAATCATGAAGCACCGCGTCGACGAGGCGCGGCTCCTGCGGTTGATCCGCGCATCCGAGGCGTGAGCGAGTGGGCGCAAGGGCGCCCTTGCGCTATGGAGGTCGAGGCATGAAGTCGTCCACGCTCCTGCAGATCGTCTTCATCGTGGCCGCGGCCATCGCCGTCTTCGGCTTCGTCACGGCCGCGAAGAACGATCAGGTCCGCGCGAGCTGCACCGCGATGTGTGGCCTCAGCCCCGCGTACGCCGGCCGCGATCGTCTCGCGCCCGACTTCGAGCTGCCCGACCTCGACGGCAAACCCGTCCGGCTCTCGTCGTTCCGCGGCAAGGTCGTCTTCCTCAACTTCTGGACCGAGACGTGCGGCCCCTGCAAAGAGGAAATGCCCTCGCTCGCCACGCTCGCGCGCGTGCTGCACGGCCGCAAGGACATGGTCCTCCTGACCGTCACGATCGACGAGGACCGCACGAAGGTGCGTGACCTCCTGCGCGTGTTGCTCGACGGCGACCCGCCCTTCCCCGTGCTCTTCGACACGGACTCGAAGATCGTCGCCGACCGCTACGGCACGAAGCTCTTTCCGGAGACCTGGCTCATCGACAAGAACGGCATCATCCGCGCCCGCTTCGACGGCGCACGCGACTGGTCCGAGGCGAGCGCCATCGAGATCGGCGAGATGCTCAAGAAGCCCTCGGGCGCGGTCCTCGACTTCGGCTGCCCCGTCGACTTCATCCAGGGCGTGCCTCGCGGCAAACACGCGTCCCTGTGCATGGACGACTCCTGAAGCTACATTGGCGCCCGCGATGACTTCTCGCAGGCCAGACGGAGAACCGAGCGCCCCCGACGAACGCGTCGTCGCCGCGCGCCAAGCGCTGCTCGAAGGCGTCGGCGCGGAGATCGCCGCCTCGTTCCCCGGCATCACGCGGCTCGGCGGGCAGGTCGTCGCCGCGCTCTACCTCGCCGACAGCCCGCGCTCGATGGACGAGCTCTCGATGGAGCTCGGCCGATCGAAGAGCAACATCTTCGCGAACCTGCGCGGCCTCGAAGCGGCGGGCATCATCGAGCGCCGACGCGAGTCCGGCGCGCGGCACGACTCGTACACGCTGCGAGGCAAGTACCCCGACGTGATCATCGGCGCCTACCTCGCGCGCCTGCGCCGCGTCGTGCAGGACAAACGCGCCCTCTCGCGCCGCGCCCTCGGCCTGCTCGGCGACGCGCAGGGCGACGAGGCGAACGCGCTCCGCAAGCGGCTCGACGACCTCTCGCGCAAATACGATCTCTTCGCCGAGCTGATGGACCGCTACGTCCCGAACACGGACGGCCCGGTGGACCTCGAACGGCTCATCGCCCTGATCCCCGAGCCCGTCCTGCGCGCGCTCATGACGGCCGTGAAGGCCGCGTTCTCCGTGGCCGACACGATCGCCACGCACCACGAAGAAGCGCTCCGTCGCGCGAACCGCAAGCGCTGACTAGCTCGCCGCTTGATCCTGTTCGAGCATCCGCTCGATCCGATCCCGCACGATCCGCGCCGTCGCCATCCGTTCGAACTCGCCCGCGTCCGCCGGCAGCAGCTTGCACGCGAGCGTCCGCGCATCCGCCACCGGCGCCGCTCCCTCCGCGAGCCACACGACCACGTGCGGACTCGCCAGCGCCTCGTCGAGCTTCAAGATCGACGGCGTTTCCAGGCCGATCTCCGCCAGCACCGCCGGCACCTCGGCGGGCAGCGGCGACAGCTCGCCGGAGGTCGCCGCCACTGCGTCCGTATGACCGAGCGCGCGCGCGACCGCGGCGCCGAGGGCCGCGAGCGCGCCGCCTGTGGCGTCGGCGAAGCAGAGCGGCCGATGGGGCTTCGTGGTCACGAGGGATCCGCCTAGTTCGTGTTGAGCTCGACGCGCAAGAGCTTGCGGCCGATGAAGAGGTAGTCGCCGTGCCCGAGCTCGCGCTCGCTCTTGATGCGCACGTACGTGCCGTTGCGGCTGTTCAGATCGGTCAGCGAGAAGCGCCCGCTGCTCTCCTCGATCCGGCAGTGCGAGCCCGACATGTAGAGGTCGCCCGGGAAGTTCAGATCGCCGCCTTCGCGCCCGATCTGCAGCGACGAACCACGCGCGCACACCGTCATGCCGACCGCGCCGCCTTGGAGGATCTGCGTGAGCCGGAAGGGGCTCGGATGCTTCGGCGACGAATAAAAATACGTGCCGTCCGGGTCCTGCCCGTCGGAGGGCTTGGGCTCGAATCGAGGCGGAAGAGCTGCTCGCCGGCGAGGAACGTGTCGCTCGGGACGATGTCGACGGTGCCGCGCACGCGGATGTAGACGCCGTTCAGCGAGCCCTCGTCGCGCACGACGAGCTTGCCGTCTCGGTAGAAGAAGTTCGCGTGTTTCGGAGAGACGAACGGATCGTCGGGGAAGACGAGCTGACCGTTTCGGCCGACGATGTGCTGCTCGGCCTTCAGGTGGAAGCTCAGGCCGTCCATGCCTTCGCCGCGGATCAGGATGAGCTTCGCCTTCGCCGGGTTCTGCATGTCCCCGAAGAAGAGCGTCTGCGCGTTCATGATCTCGAGCGGAACCGCAGTCCCGCACCTCCCGCAGAACTTGTGGCCCGAGGGGACGCCGCTCGAACAGGAACGGCAGACGTAGTTACGGGCTTGCTCCATGAGCTCCTCCTGCGATAGGTCCGCGAACTCGCTTCGTGCTGGTGTTTTCTGCGCGGGAACGGCGCCCGCCGCGGGGGCGCGGCGAGGTCCCACGGAGGTCGCCGCGGCGGGCAGCGGCGTCGCGGGGCGATGCAGCGGCGGCGCTGGCGTCGTCGCGGGACGGGCCGAAACGGCCGGACGCACGGGCGCCGGCGGCAGCGGCGTCGGCAGGACGGATTGCCGGCTCCCGAACAGGGCCAGATCGTTGTCGCACGCCGTGCAGCTCGTGGCGCCCATGGAGCTCCACGTGTCGCACTGACCGCAAACGATGCCTATCTCGTGCTGCTCGTTGCCCAACGTCGTTCCTCGGGGACACCCGGTTCTAAACGGCGATCGAGAGGAGGGTCAAGCAAACAAGGATCCGAACGATCGCCTCATCGGATCACCATCATCCGGGCATCCTCGTCGCCCCAGCCGTTCTTGCCGACGAACCGGAAGACCACGCGCTCCTTGCACGTGGCGCGCTCCAGCGTACCGAACTCGCGAGAATCGTCGTAGAGGTCGATGTTGTCGCTGAGCAGATAGACCATGCCCTCGCCCACCTCCGCCTTGAAGGTCGAGGGGCTCGTCTTGGACTTCGTCTGCCCGCGGTAATGCCACCCCCCGCCCATCTCCACGACGCCACACTCGAGCTCGACCTCGGCCTCGGTGTTGGGGTGCAGCGTTTGGTACTTGCGCGTCGGGCACGCCTGGACGGGGTTGTAGCGCTTCCCGTTGACGAGCACGCTCCGCGCGGTGATCTCGATGGAGTCGCCCTCGACGCCGATGATGCGGCCGACCACGTACTGGGTCGGATCCTCGGGATCCTTGCAGCGGACGAGATCCCCGAAGCCCGGCGTGCCTCGGGTCAAGAGGAGCACGAAGTCCCCACCGTCGAGCGTGGGCGCGACCGACGCCGAGAGACGGAGCGTCGTCGGCACGGCCCAGGTCTTGAAGAGCAGCACCCGGAGGAGCCCGAAGACCACCACGAGGGCGAGGACGGTGTAGCCGAGCGCTTTGCCGAATTTCTGCATCGGAGCGCAGATCGTATCGCAGGTGCGGCCGGGCGGGCGAGCATCCGGCGGGCCGCGCCGCGCGCGGGCGCTCAGCGCTGGCAGCTTCGGAAGGGCGGCAGCTCGCTCGGGCTCGTCCCGTTCGCGATTTCCTTGGCGGCGCTGAAGAGCTCACGCCACGCGTCGAGCCGCACGAAGATCGAGGGCGCCGCCGTCGCGTCGTCGCCATCCATCACGGAAGCCGAAACCACGCCGACCACGTCTTGCCGGTTCGCGCTGTAGGCCGGTCCGCCCGAATCGCCGGGGCAAACCGAGGCGACCGCGAAGAAATCGCCGCTGCGCACCTTCCCGATCGGCCCGCCCACGCGCTCGATGCGATGGATCGGCCCACGCGAGAGCGCGCACCTTCCAAACCCGATCGGGTAAATCGACTCGTTTGGCGTGGGCGCCTCCTCGATGCGCGGGCTCAGCGTGGGCACGCCGACGAGCTTCCGCGAGAGCACGAGGATCGCGATGTCGCCCTCGCCCGACACGTAGCCACAATCCGGGCTCACGATCGCGCGCACCTTCACCTCGCCCCAGGGCAGGTCGTCGCCGCCGAGCTCGATGGTGAGGCTCTCCGGATCCTTGTCGCGGTTGTGCACCGTCCCGTCCGCGTCGCGCTCCGAGACGCAGTGGTGCGCCGTGAGCACGAGGTCCTCCGCGATGAGCGTGCCCGTGCACGTCACGTCGCCCACGATCCGCACGACCGCGTTGACCTTGTTCTCGATGTCGAGGTCCACGGGCGGCTGGAAGACGAAGGGGCGCTCCTCGGCCTGACCGTGCGACGCGGGGGTCGCGATCGGGCGCTTGGTGGGCTGGCCGCAGCCGACGAGGAGGGAGGTGGAGACGAAGACGGTCGCCCAAGGCAGACCACCCGAAAGGCGGGCGCCGAGGGAGGAAGGCGGGGAGGAGCGGGGTTCGCGTCGATTCAGCACGCTGGCGATGGCCTCCCGCGTACGCATCGTCGGTGGGTTCCAGTCATCGCTTCCTGAGACGAACCAGAAAAAGAATCGTGACATGGCGGCGCCGATGGGGCATCCGACAACGCCGCCCGATTTTCCTTGGGTGCGTCTTACGTCACGTGACGGACGCGCCCCCGGGCGGCTTCAACGCATCGCGACAAGACCGACCTTCTGCGTCGAACGCTCGTACGCGGCCCGGACGGCGGCGGGATCCGTCATGGGGTCCTCGACGCCCGCGGCCACGACTTCATGGAGGAACGCGGCCTGGCGGCGGGCCTTCGCGACCTGCCACGAGCTGCACGCGACAGCGTCGGCGTCGCAGGCGTCGAGCGCGCCCTCGACGGTCGCGAGGGCCTTTCGCACTTGCCCACGGTGGAAGAGGGCGCGGGCCGCGATGTCGGCGACGCGGGGATCGAGCTGGATGGCGCGGGGGGCCTTGTCGATGACGGCGCTCGCGAGGCCGGGCTGACCACGGTCGACGTACGCCGAGGCGAGGGCCACGACGGAGTCGGCGGTGGGCGAGAGCGCGGCGGCCGATTCGAGGGCGGCCATGTCGACGGAGGTCTCGGTGCCCTTCGTGGTGTCGGCGGGCAGGAGGCGCTTGGAGTGGGTCCCGGGGCCGATGCCCAGGGCGAAAGCGATACCCGCGAGGAGGATGCCGTTCATGAAGAGGAGGCCCGAGCGCATGGTCCGACCGACAGCGCTCGGGCGGGTGGGTTCCCGCGTTTCGAAAAATCCGGACGCGTGTCCGGGCCCCCCTGGGTCAGAGGGCCGCGCCGAGCCCGAAGCTCATGTAATCGCCGGGGCGAATGCTGACGCGCTCGAGCTCCTCCGTGTCGCCCGAGATGCGGGTGTACTCGAAGAAGAGGTGCACGCCGGGGACGCTGAAGTCGTCGCGGTCTTTCCTCTTGCGGAAGGACACGAACAAGGAGGCGCGGAGCTTGTGCTCGCCGAAGCCCTCGTCTTCGAGGCCATCCGTCCGGCCGCCGAAGACGTTGCTCGCGGTCTCCGGGATCCAGCGGTACGTCGCCTCGGCGTCGATGTAGTGCGGCACGATCGTGAAGGCGATACGCGGCTTCAAGTACCCATACCCGT
Source organism: Polyangium mundeleinium (assembly GCF_028369105.1). NCBI lineage: Bacteria > Pseudomonadati > Myxococcota > Polyangiales > Polyangiaceae > Polyangium > Polyangium mundeleinium. The sequence continues at coordinate 12,708,747 of NZ_JAQNDO010000001.1, forward strand.
GGGCGTTGAAGCCGCCGCCGACCGCGAGGCTCACGCGCAGGTGGCGGAATGAAATCGGCTGCACGACGAGGCCCAGGTTCGCGCCGAAGCCGCCGAAGTACGATTTGAACAGGGGGAACCCGATCGTGAAATCCCCCTCCATGCCGCCCATGCCCCCGAAGAGCGTGGGCAGCGGCAGGAAGCTCGCGGCGATCGTGAGAGCACCCGTGCCGGCGATCGGCGGGTTCTGCTCGTTTTCCTCGAAATCGAACACGGAGCGCGGCGTGTAGACGATCGCCACGCTCCCGAAGTGGTTCGTGCCGAGGCCGTAGCTCTGCAAAACGTCGTCCGAGGAGAACTCGTCCCTCGGGCTCCAATCGTCGGCGCGCGCCACGCCGGACGCGAGGGCGAGCGCGGCGAAGACGAACGAGGCCGCGGCGATCGGGCGGGGCATTCGTGTACACAAGACCATGGCTAGAACCTCGCCCCCGCCGTGGCGACATACCCGAACTGGCCCGTCCACGGCCGCGCCGTCTCCACGCCCACCGAGAGGTGCAGCCGCCAGAGCATCGCATTCACCGACAAGGTCAGCGGGATCGGCCGCACCGGGTCCACGCGCATGCGGCGCCCGTCCACCTCGCGCGTCTCGATTTCGTCGTCCGCGAGCAGGCCAAAGTCGAGCCCGCGGAAGTTCAGGTCGACCGCCGCCTGGGCGTAGAACGGGCCCCAGGGGACGATGAAGCGGACCGGGATCCCGACGTACTTCTCCTCGACGAGGATGTCCTTGTTGGGGACGATCGCGCTGACGTCGCCGAAGCCGAACCCTCCCTCGATGATGAATCGTTTTCCCGTGTAAACGGTGAAGAGAAAATTCATTCGATACCCGCGGGCGTCGCCGAGGTCCGAGCCGAACCACTTGCGGGTGAAGACGTCGAGCTCGAAGGATTGCTGGCGATAGGCGACGAGCCCCTTGGCGCCCGCCTCGGCCGCCTCGAGGGCGGCCTCGCGTTCTGCGGCGCTCCTGGTGGAGGTCGCGGTGTACGTGGTGGTGGTGACCCGCTCGGTTTCGCCGCGGTTGTTCGTGCGCAAATAGGACGAGGTCGAGACGCTGGTGGAGTCCGGCATGCTCGCCGCGGTGGCGCCGAGCAGATAAAAGATGCCGCCGACCACGATGCCGGAGATGAAGCCACCCCGCTCGACGAAGCGGTACCCGGTGACGAGCGGATTGCCCTGGCCGAGCGAGGAGCCAAACATGCCGCCGCCGCCGCGGATGCTGGCCCCCACGGTGTACCCAGGCCAGCGCAGGCCGCTGTAAGCGTGCGATTGCACCTGGAATTTCGTGAGCTCGGGGGCCGGCGTGGGCGTGGGGGCGATGGGCGCGGGCGGAGTCGGCGATGGGGTCGAACCGGTCGGTGATGAGGTCGAACCGGTCGGCGATGGGGTCGACTCGGCCGGTGATGGGGTCGACTCGGTCGGTGATGGGGTCGACTCGGTCGGTGATGGGGTCGAACCGGTCGGCGGAGGTTGTGCTCCCGATGCTCCCGATGGCGTCGGCGTGTTTGGAGAAGGCGTCGGCGACGTCGGGGTGCCCTGCGCGGCCGCCCCCGGCGCCGCGAGCACGACCAGCCAAGCCGCCGGGAACCACAGGAGATGTTGACGGAAAGAGGACATCGGCCAGGACTTCGAAAAAAGTCCCAGCACTGTAACCGAAGTGCCTATTCGGACGGAAGCACAACGAGGTCGTCCCGGTGGATGACGACGACGCCACCGCGATCGGCCCCCTCCACGAGCGCGCCCCCGCCCGTCGTCCTCATCCCGCCGCCCAGGTCGAGAGGTCGATGGAGATCGAAGCTCTAAACAAGGTCTTGCTCAGGGCTGATCCCTTCGAGGCCGATGTCCTTCACGTCGAGCCCAAAGGCATCGGCTTGCTGCTGCATGAGCGAGACCACCTCGTGCATCGCCATGAGTCGCCCGAGAGCAAAGCCACGGTCTGCTTCGGAGGCCGAGAGAGCCTCCTTCTTCGCTCGGAGCGCCATCTCTTTGAGCAGCCCGCCGAGGTCCCGAAGGTAGAGGGACTCTGTGGATGAATTCATTGTCCACCTCCCGCGCAGAATCTCTGCCGGTGAGCGTCCAAGTTGGCAACCTCCACCAAGTCCTCCGGGATCTCGATAGAGTGTCCGTCCCCGAATTCAATGAGATAGAGAGTCGTCCCGATCGCGCAGCCGAACTGCTTGGCTTGATCGCCGTTTTCGACCTCCCTCATGCCGCAAACTGCCGCCAGACGCCCGGGAAGCATCTCGTGCGGAGCGTTGCTCTTGACCCGAACCGTGTCTCCCCAAGTAGGCCGCTGCATGGCTCCTCTTCTTGGTTGATCGGCAGCCACGGGGTGCCGTCTGGATTGTTTACACCAGGAACGTGCCCGTGGGGCTGTTGCGCGCGTGGATCAGATCGGCACCCCGACGAGCGCGTCCCCGCCCGTCGTGCTCATTCCGCCGCCCACGAACGACCCACCCGCCCCGGAGCTGGTTGGTGGAGCTCTCCGAGCCAGGCTTACTCGACTCGAAGGTTACTCAGTTCCAGGGTCGCAAGACCGTTATCGTCGATGCCAACGATCAAACAATCGGATACCGCGTAGTGACGAATTCCGTGTCGCTGCCGCCCGAAGTCGATCCGAAGCCGAGCTTGTCGCTCAGAGTATTGGAAGCTAGGCACGACACCCATGTCGATCCGGTCCGTGTCGGAGGGCGGTTCAGAGAGACGCACTTTCCCCCCGCCGACCACCTCTGGCGTGGCCAACTCCGTTGTGCGTGTCCAGAGGTCGATGTTCGTGTACGCATCAAACGCAGTAAGAGAGGCATCGCTACCCGAAAACACCATGACGAGCGTGTCTGCGATGGCCAGCCACTTCGGCGAGGTAATGCCGAGCGCGGCATCCACGTTCGCCTGGATGCCACTACGCTCGGGCGCGGCTGGCGTGGGCTCTCGAGCGTACTCCAAGGCTAGCTCGCTTCGGCGGTACACAGCTCGCGCTGCCAGTCTGACTTCAGGGTGGAACTCGACGATGAGGTTCATTTGTAGAGAAAGTGTAGAATGGTGTTATCAGCTTCGCGATAGATGATTTCGAGCGTCCTCGACTTGCCGTTGACGGTGATCTGCTGGAGGATCTTGATCGCCCCGGGAGCGCCCTGCGGGTCAGGCATCCGGGTGCCGTGTTGAATCGCCTCCGCCAACGTGTGGCGCGGAACGTGACGTCCAGCCTCTGCCATGTGAGTCCACCCCTTGCGGCCGGAGTCGATGGCGCTGCCCTCCCCAGAGCCCGCTCCCGACCCCTCCGACCAAGCCTGCCAGAACCCATCCCACCCCACCCCCACCGCCGCATACCCATTCACGAGCATCCCGGCCGACGCCACCGCGATCGGCACCCCGACGATCGCGCCCCCGCCCGTCGTGCTCATCCCACCACCCACGAACGACCCGCCCACGCCGAGCGCCATCTGCACGAGCCCGATGCCAATCTCGCCGATCGCCTTCCCGAGTCGCGCCTGCGGCGTCCCCTTCGCCAATGTCCCCGAATCGATCGCGATCTGCGCCCCGATACTCCCGCCGGGCACCACGCCGATGATCGCCCCGGTCCGAGGGCGGCATCGAGGAGGCCGCCCTCGGCTTCGGCGAAGACGCGGGCAGCATCGCACCACCCTGCACGCGCCTTCGCGGATCCCGCACGCGGCCTCATGCAAGCCGTAGGCGGCCTCCCAAACCCCGCGCGCGGCATCCCGAACCCCGCGCGCGGCTTCGCAGACCCCGCACGCAGCCTCATACAAGCCGCGACCGCCCTCCCTCGACCCTGCGCGCGGCATCGTGGCCCCTGTGCACAGCCTCGGGAAGGCCGCGCCCGGCATCGACGACCCCGCGCGCGGCTTCGGGGAAGCCGCGGACGGCACCTGCGAAGCCGCGCGCAGCATCGATCGACCCCGCCCGCGGCATCCCCCTCCACGAGAGCAGGATTCGGCCCCTTCCCCTTGCGAATAAATCCGCCGTACGCCTCGTCCACACCTTCCTCGCGCCGTTGCGCGTGGAAATGCAATGCACCCGTTCCCCCCGGTTTCGGGGAGGAGATCCCATCATGCCGAATCCCTTGGAGCCCGTCGCGCTCGACGTCCTCGTCCACGATTGCACCTCGCTCGCGCACTTCCTCGTCGACCTGCCGCCGCGCGCCCGCATGGGCATGTGCTCGGAACAGGAAGGTTTCTCGGAAGTCGTCATCGAGATCCTCACCAATCAGGCCTCGCTCGGCGACAAGGCCGGCATCACGAAGTCCGATATCGAGGCCTTCCAGGAGTCGAACCACCGCGTCGCGATGGTCGACGCCCATTTGCCTGCCCTGAAGAAGCTCGTCGAAATGATGGAAGAGACGCGCGCGCTCGAAGACGACAAGAGGCAGCGGCAGGTGAACGCGTTCGCCGATTCGATCGAGCGCCGCGCGAAGATGACGGACGATAAACACCTGCTCGCGAAATACGAGAAGACGCGGACCTATCGGTCGGCGGTCGCGAGGAAGGGCGTCAAGACACGGACGAAGAGCGCCAAGGCGAACGCAGCCGAGGGCGCAGGCGCAAAGGCCCAGGGCTAAACGCTCGTCCGCTCCCCGCCCCCTCCCCTCTCCCTCCAGCCTGATCTCACTCCATCGGAAGCACGACCAGGTCGTCCCGATGGATGACCACGATCTCCTCCCCTTCCTCCTCACGCTTCTGCCCAGCCACACGCGCCGCGTCGGACTGGGAGAGGCGGCAGAGGCCACGCGCGATCTCCCGGCCGTCCGGGTCGACGACGGAGACGGCGTCCCCCGGCTGGAACACGCCGCGGACGCCGAGCACGCCGACCGCGAGGATGCTGCGGTTCTTGGCGCAGATGGCCTCCGCCGCGCCACGATCGACGAGGATGACGCCACGCGGCCGCAAGGTGTAGGCGATCCAGTGCTTGCGCGCGCTGAGGCGCTGGGGGACGGCCGGGAAGAACGTGCCGACGTCCTCGCCCGAGACGACGCGGCCGAGGATGCCCGGCTCGCGGGCGTGCGCGATGACGACGTGCGCCCCGGCGAGCGTGGCCCGGCGCGCCGCCTCGACCTTGCTCGTCATGCCACCCGTGCCGACACCCGAGGTCGAGCCACCCGCGAGCGGGCGCGCCTCGGTGGCGATGCTGCGGACGATCGGGACGCGGCGGCCGTCGGCGTCGAGCAGGCCCTCGACGTCAGAGAGGAGGAGCAAGAGGTCGGCGTCGACGAGGGGCGCGACCATGCTGGCGAGCTGGTCGTTGTCGCCAAACTTGATCTCCTCGACGGCGACGGCGTCGTTCTCGTTGATGATCGGGACGCAGCCAGCTTCGAGGAGCGCGCCGAGGGCGCCGCGCGCGTTGTTCGTCCGCGCGCGGTCGGCGAGGTCGGCGTGGGTGAGCAGGACCTGAGCGACGGGGATGCCGACCTTGTCGAAGGCCTCCTCGTAACGCTGCATGAGGATGCTCTGGCCGGCCGCCGCCGCGGCCTGGAGCCAGGCGATGTCCTTGGGGCGGCTCTTCAAGCCGAGTTTTTGGATCCCGTGGGCAATCGCGCCGCTCGACACGATGACGACACTGCGTCCGCCGCCACGCCCGGCGCGATGGCCGCGGTAGGCGGCGACGTCCTGGGCCAGGCGGTCCCAAGCGTCGCCGGTGAGGCTCTTCGAGCCGATCTTGAGGATGGCGCGCCGGGTTTTTCCGAGGACGGCGCGCGGGTGGGAAGGATCGACCGCGTCTCGCTCAACCATCGTGGGTCACGACCTCGTCGAAGGCGGCTTCGAGGCGCCGCTCGACGTAACTCGGGAGCGAGGCGCTCGTCAGGATCGCGGCGTCGACCCAGCGGGTGAACTCGTCGCGGAGATCCTCGACGGTGTCCGGCAAGGTGATCGGGGTCGGGCGGAGCATCGGGGAGAAGGCGTGCAGGAAGGCGCGATCGATGGTCTCGCGGATCTTGCGGGCCTCCTCGGCGTGGATGCGGACGGCGCCGGAGCGGCGAACCTGCATGATGTAGCGGTCGAAGAGGTGGCCAAAGGCAAACACTTCGAGGGCGCGGGCGACGTTCGTGATCGCGCTGAGCGGGCCGAGGCCACGCTTCAAGATGGCGAACCCGATGACCTCGGCGGCCCTGCGGGCGATGGCGCGGCCGGCGTTCTGTTCGCTTTCGACGTTGGCGAGCAGCGCGCGGGCGTCCGTGGTGAGGCTGATGCCGTGGCGCGTGGCCGTGTCATGAGCGACGGCGCCGCGCAGGCGCGTGACGATGCGGTCCGGGAGGATCGGCAGCGGGATGGCGAGCGCGCCCATCGCCGCCGCAGAGAGCACGGCGAGGCGGCCGGACGGCGCGGGCGTCGCCGTGGGGACCGCGACGGTGCTCTGGCTCTGAGGGCGCACGGCAGGGGCGGGGGTCGTCATGGGAGCCGACCGTACCCGAGGGGCCGGCGGCGGGGCAAGCCCTCACCCCCCGAGCGTCTCGCCGCTGCCGTAAACGTGCCCGACGATCGACGCGATCAAGGCGTCGGAGAGCGTGACGCCGCGCGCCTGTCGCCACGCGACGTGTCCGTCCGGCCGGATCAAGAGCGCGCCGTCGGGCTCGATCTCGAGCGCCGTGTGCACCGCGGCCACGTGACAGACGGGGATGTCCGCCGCGCCGAGCTCGAAGAGCCGGACGCCGTGGCGCGCCTCGATCTGGCCGAGCGCCTCGACGTCCGAAGGCCGCGTCGCGACCGCCGCGCCGACGAGCAGGGTGGACGTGCGGTAATCGATGATGGAGCGGCTGCCGCGGCGGCGCGTGTTGCCGTCGAGCCAGAAATGCGGGAATCGGGCGCCCGGCCGCGTCGAGGGGACGTACGAGGACACGCGGTCGTCGGACACGGGCGGCTTCGTGCCGTCGCGCAGGAGCGCGCCTTCTTCGTAGGTGTAGCCGAGGTCGAGGCCGATCCGATCGAAATGGGACCGCTGCTGCGCGATGGCGGCGAGGACGCACGCCCGCACGGAAGGGTCTCGATGGTACCGCGAGAGGACGCTCTCGGCGTAACGTTGCGCCTGTCGTTCGGCGAAGGCGCGGACCTTGTCGGGCAGCGCGCGCATCGTGGAGCTCGCGAGCTTCTCCGTCGCCCATCGCGCGTCGTTCACGTCGATGCCGAAGGCCTCCGCGACCTCGTTCATTCGGTCGAAATTGAGCCGGCTCTCGTCGCAGTTCGTCTGGACCACCGGGCGGCGCTCGGCCTCGTAGGTGTCGAGCAGCTCGGGCGGGGCGCGGCGATCGAGCACCATGGCGAGCTTCCAGGCGAGGTTGTGCGCGTCGCCGATGCCGGAGTTCATGCCGAGCCCGCCGGTGGGCGGGAATCGATGGGCCGCGTCGCCGACCAGAAAGACACGCCCGCTCCGGAAGCGGTCCGCCACCTGCGCGGTCATGCGCCAATGGCTCATCGAGGTGATCTGGATGTCCACGTCCTCGCGCCCGAGCGCCGCCTTGATTTTCTTCCGCATCACCTCCGGGGTGTATTCCTCGATCGTTTCGTGGGGCGTCGCCACGGGGAGGTGGAAGACCCACCGCTTCTCGACGTGGTGGGCGATGAACGCGCTGCCCGGCGCTTTGGGCGAGAAGATGAAATAAAGCTTGCCGCGGGTGCGAACCACGTGGCGCAGGTCGGCCTGGAAGTAGGCATTGACGACGTCGAGCAGCTTGTCCGGGCCTCTCATTTCGATGCCGAGCGCCTTGCGGCCCCGGCTGCCGGCGCCGTCGGCGCAGAGGACGTACCGGCTCCGGACCGTGAAGGTCTCGCCGGTCGCCCGATTGAGGATCCGGCTCGCGACGCCTTCCTCGTCCTGTTCGAAGGACTCCCACTGGTGGTTGTAGAGCGCCTGGATGCGCGGCGAGGCCGCGACGTGTTTTTGCAGGATCTTCTCCAGCTCGACCTGGGAGAGGTTGAGGTAAGGCATCGGCGCTTCGAGGTGCTCGCGGTATTTGCGCCCGATGCTGCCGGCTTGCAGATCGATGCAACCGAACTCCTCGCCGATCGTGTCGCAGAAGAGGACCTTCGCCGCGTCCTCCGCCGGCGACGCCTCCGCGGAGAGCTCGTCGTAGCCGAGCCCGACCTCGTGGAGGATCTCGATCGAGCGCGCCGAGAGCTCGTGGGCCTTGGGATGCGTGTCCGTCCCCTGGCGGCGCTCGAGGAGGATGCAATCGATGCCGCGCTTCGCGAGGCACAAGGCGCTCACCATGCCCGAAGGCCCGGCGCCGATGATGAGGACGGGTGCGGAGACGGTTCGATCGCTCATGTCGCATTGCCTTTCGGGTGGCACAGACGAACACCGGCAAAGAGCAGCGCCGCCGAGGTGCCGAGGTGCAGCATGGCCGGCGGGAGGAAGCCGAAGAGGACCCGGCCATCGGCGTCGAATGCAGCGCCGGCCGCGTTCTTGAAGAGGGCGGCCACGAAGAAGCCGCCGATGTGGAGGGCCCCGAGGAGGGCGCCCGTCCGGATCCGCCCGAAGGAACGAGGGGTGGCGGTCCAGAAGAGGTAGATGGAGACGAGCGCGCCGAGGGCCCCGCCGCTGATGAGCCAGAGCAGGTGGAACCGCGCATGCCCCGGCCAATCGGGGTTTCGGAGGTGGTGCGGATCGAGGACGTCGATCAGCGCCGTGAGGAGGCCGTACGTGAAGGCGGAGAGGATACAAAGCGCCTTGCCCGCGACCCAGGTCGTGGAGGAAGGCGGTTGCTCGGCGTTCATGAGAGCAAGCAGAGCACGGGCGAGGCGGGGCGTGATGGCCAGAGATGACCATGGGGTGGCTGAACATGAGCCATGCCCCGCCGCCGTCGCGGGGGACGCTCAATGCTCCGAACGAGGCACGTCGTCGAAGTCGAAACGGTAAATGTCTTCGAGCGGGGTGCCTGGCTTCATGAGCGCGTGTTCCTTCAGAAAGCCGGTGCGGATGTCGTAGACCCAGCCGTGCAGCGTGGGGCGGTTGTGAAGCGCCCAGGCGTGCTGGACGAAGCTCGTCTCGGCGAGGTTCTGCACCTGCTCGGCGACGTTGAACTCGACCAGGCGGTCGAGGCGCTTGTCGACGTCGGCGAGGGTCTCGAGGTCGCGGCGGTGGACGCGATAGACGTCCTTGATGTGGCGGAGCCACTTGTCGATGAGGCCGAAGGAGCGGTTCGTCATCGCGTTGCGCACGCCGCCGCAACCGTAATGGCCGCAGACGATGATGTGCTTCACCTCGAGCACCTCGACCGCGTACTGGAGCACCGAGAGCATGTTGAGGTCGGTGTGCACCACGAGGTTCGCGATGTTCCGGTGCACGAAGAGCTCGCCGGGCTCGGTGCTGGTGACGGACTCGGCGGGGACGCGGCTGTCGGAGCAGCCGATCCACAGGTAGGCGGGCGTCTGGGTCGTCGCCGTGCGCTCGAAGTAGTCGGCGCGAATGGCGAGCTTCTCGGCGACCCAGGCCTTGTTGCTGAGCAGGAGCTTCTTGTACGCGTCCATCACGATGTCCTCGCCGGCGGGAGCTCCCCGTCGGGGCGTTTTCCACGCAGGTTCTTGAATTCGACCTTGATGTCCTTGAACTTCGCGTTCTCGACGAAATCGTCGAGCACCTCGAACGCGTCCCGATCCACGTGGAGCGCGCGGGTGCCGTCGACGATGAGCGTCGTGCCCTCGGGGACCCTCGCGAGCTTCTCCTTGAGCTCGGCCTTGTGCACGAAGCTGATGTCCTTGTTGAAGCGCAGGAGCGAATAGTTGTCCTGCGAGACCACGATCATCGCCGCGTGTGAGTTCGTGCGGATGACGAAGAAGACGCCGACGGCGAGGCCGATGAGGACGCCCTTGAGCAGATCGGTGAAGACGATCGCCAGGATCGTCACGATGAACGGGACGAACACGCCGAACCCCTCGCGCCACATCTGCTGGAAGAGCGCGCGCGGCGCGAGCTTCGAGCCGATGACGATGAGGATGGCGGCGAGCGCGGCGAGCGGGACGCGATTGAGGATGCGGCCGAGGAAGAGGACCGCGGCGAGCAGCAGGACGGCGTGGAGGATCGTCGACCAGCGGGTGCGGCCGCCGGCATACACGTTCGCGCTCGTGCGCACGACGACCGACGTGACGGGCAAACCCCCGAGCAGGCCCGAGGTGATGTTGCCGAGGCCCTGCGCGATGAGCTCGCGGTTCGGCAAGGCGATGCGCTTGTACGGGTCGAGCCGCTGTCCGGCTTCGAGGGCGAGGAGCGATTCGAGGCTCGCCACCGCGGCGAGCGTCGCGCCCGTGACGTAGATGCGTTGATCCTTGAAGGCGGCCCACAGGGGGCGCGGGAGCTCGCCGAGGATGTCCACGGGCGAGCGGAGGATCGGGAGCGAGACGAGGTGCCCGTCCTCGCCCTTCAGATGAAACCCGTTCGTGCCGAAGCGAAACGCCTCGTTGATCAGGGTGCCCACGACGACGACGACGAGCGGCGCGGGGATGAGCTTGAAGATCTTGCCACGAGGGACGACGAGTTTGTCCCAGGTGAGCAGGAGGAAGAGCGAGACGAGCGAGACGACCACGGCGCCGCCGCTCGCGCTGAGGAGCGACTTCACGATGGCGGAGAGGGTGTTCTCCTTGCCGTCGGGCTCGATGAAGCTCATGTCCAGCTCGAAGTCGAGATCCCGGCCGAGGGCGTGCGGGATCTGCTTCAGGACGATGACGATGCCGATCGCCGCGAGCATGCCTTTGATGACAGCCGTGGGGACGTAGTCGGCAATGGCGCCGAGGCGGAGGGCGCCGAAGGCGAGCTGGAGGACGCCGCCGAAGATGACGGCGGCGAGGAAGGCCTGGTAGCCGAGGCCGTGGATCGCGGTCGCGACGATGACCGTGAGGCCCGCGGCCGGGCCGCTCACGCTGACGTCCGACCCTGACAAGAAGCCGACGACGATGCCGCCGACGACCCCAGCGACGAGGCCCGCGAGCAGCGGCGCCCCGGATGCGAGCGCGATGCCGAGGCAAAGCGGAAGCGCGACGAGAAAGACGACCAACCCCGCGGCCGCGTCGTAGCGGAGGTGGTCCTTCCCGATGTTCTCCTTGAGCGTCATCCCGACCGTCGCATACGATCGTTACTGTCAGCGAGCCAGACAGAACATCAGATTTGTGCACAAAGCGTCGATGTCCGGGACGACGGCGGCCGTTGTGAACCGCCTGGACCTCCTGTACCGTGCGCGCGCGTTTGACCCCGGAAAACGGGGTTTCAGGAGAAACCGCGCCTATGTCGACCCGTCGTCCGCGTCCCTCGATGTTCATGACCTTCGTCCCGGCCGTGCTCGGCCTTTGCTTGGCGGCCGCGGGGTGTGGCGGCGGCGGCGCGGCCACGTCGGCTCCGCAGACAGGCGAGGAAGCCAAGGCGGGCGAGCCGAAGGCGGCAGGCGAATCGAAGGCGGCAGAAGCAGCGGCACCGGCGCCGGCCGCGGATGCGGCGAAGGCGGAGGAAAAGCCCGCTGCGGTGACCGGGAAGAAAGAAAAGTTCGCGCTGCCGAACGTGGAGATCGCGACGGGCGAGGAGCGAGAAAAGCTGACGCTCGCGGGCAAGGAGCTCGTGGCGGAGGCGTGCCTGCTCGACACGTCGGCGCCGGAGCTGCGGCACGAGTGGTTCAGCCAGGCGATCCGGTCGATGGCGCTCGCCCCGGATGGCGCGCTGATCGTGCTCGATCACGAAAAGAAGGTGCGGCGGTACGTGGTGCAGCCGGGCGAGCCATGCAAGCTCGGGCTCGATCCGGCGTTCGGCAAGGGCGGCGTGCTCGCGTTCCCCGGCGAGCTCGACGATGCGATCGAGGTGCTCGCCGACGGCACGATCGTGGGCTTCGAATTCCAGAAGACCCACAAGTACAAGGACGGGAAGTTCGAGACGCTCGATTGCTCGCTGAAGAGCATCGACCCGAATGGCAAGCGGGGCTGGAAGTCGTTCGCCGAGGAGATCGAGAGCGTCGATCTCGCGGCCGAGTGCAAGGCGACGCCGTGGGCGTACACGGGCTGGCCGACCGGCAAAGAGAGCAAGGACAAGCCGAGCATTCAGTTCGTGCGGTCGTGGGGGAAGGACGTGGTGGTGGCCGCGTCGGTCGACAGCACGCATTACGTGGCGATCCACGGGGCGGACGGGAAAAAGAAGTTCACGCTCGGCAAGAGCAGCAAGGACACGAAGGAAGACGGCGAGAACATCTGCTGGGCGCGCGACGCGGACGCGTGCGCCGGCGGGCTCTGCGTGGTCGACTCGAATTGCCGTGATCTCGCGGTGTGGGACACGAAGGGCAAGTACGTGGGGGTCGTCGACATCAACACGCTGCTCGGCCTGAACTATTCGTGGCCCGTGGACCTCGTGATGGCGAAGGGCGGCGTCGCGTACATGGCCGCGTCGCACAAGGAGAAGGTGCCCGAGAACGCGCCGAAGGACTTCGAGGCCAAGAGCGTGGGGCTGATCTTCCGGATCAAGGGGCTCAACTGACGAAGCGCGGGCCCGCGGGGGGGAGCGACCATCGGGCGAGGGGGTGCTCGGCATACGAGCGGCCCTCGTCCGTGCTGTCGATATCCAGCCGGAAGTCGTAGTTCTTGAAGGAAAAACGGCGCGGGTGGACGCGGAGGACGGCGCCGCCGCTCGGGGCGCGGTGAATGGACGTGACGCTGTAGGCGTGGCCGTGGGGGATGTCGCGCTCGCGTCCGCCATAGACCGCGCCTGCAATGATGCGGAGTGCATCGGCGCCACCGCCCGTGACGATACGCTCGCTCTTCGCGTCGTGGACGTGGCCGGCGAGGTAGGCGTGGGCGCGGCTTCCGAGGAATCGAGCGAGGTCGCGCTGCTCGGCGAGCCAATCGTCTTCGAGCGGGTGATGGCCGAGGACGAGGACGAGCTCACGTTCGCGCGCAGCGTCGTTGAGGAGCGCGCGCTGGCGCTGGCCAAGGCGTAACTTGCGCGCGTCGTCGTCGCCGGCGGCGAGGAGCGAGGTGTTGGCGCCAATGAGGCGGAGGGACAAACCTTCGCGGAGGGTCTCGGTGCTCGACCAGAAGAGGTCCCGGCAGGCGGGCGCGAAGGAAGCGGCGAACGCGAGGTAGGCGGCCTGGCGGCGGCGGAGGAGGTCGAGGTCGTCGGGGTTGTCGAGGGCGTCGTCGAGGTCGTCGTCACCGCCGCGCAGGCCACGGAGGAGGCGTTTTACGTTGCGGTCGGCGTCGATGCTGCGATCGACGTCGTGGTTGCCGGGGACGACGAAGATACGGTCGGGGGTGAGGCCGAGCCGCTGGGCGACGTCGAGCAGCCATTTCGAGGCCTCGGCGTATTGATCGGGCTTGCCGCTCCAGGCGATGTCGCCGGTGACGAGAATGGCGTCCGGGCGCGGGAGGTGTTGGCGCGCGAGGGTGGAGAGATCGTCGCGGAGGATCGAGAGGATCTGCGATTGGTTGTGGCGGTCGCCGGCGCCCGGGAGACCGAAATGCAGATCGGAGAGGTGCAGCCACGTGAAGAGCGGCGCGGCCTCGGGCGCGGGGGCGGAGGCGGAAACGGACGCGGGCGCTGAAGCGGAAGCAGCGGCAGGCGCGGAGACGGGCGCGGCGGCGGCGGCGGGCGCGGGCATGGATCCGAGGACGCGGAGGGCGGCGACTTTTTCGGCGCCGGCCTCGTCGAGCAGGGATTTCCACGTGGGACAGGCGGCCACGAGGTCGAACCCCGTCATGAGGGACGCGTAATCGGCGTGGGCGAGCGCGAGCGCGCCGAGCGGGCCGTCGAGGCGGCCGTGGTGCTGGCGAATGAGCTTGGCGTGCTCGTCCCAGGCAAAGGCGACCCAGAAGGCGTCGATGGGGTTCTGATCGAGCCACGTCTCCCAGGCCTCGTCCGAGGATTTTTCGTCGGATTGCTGGACGTGAAGGTGCCGGCTCAAGGCAAACAACCACTCGTTTGCCGCGATGCTGCCCACGTCGGCGAGGAGCACGGGCAACGCGAGGGGGTTCTTCAGCTCGAACGTGAGGTTCGGGAGGCGGGCCTCGGCGTGAATGCCGAGCCTCGGGCGGTGGATGTAGATGAGCCACCAGAAATCGTCCTGTTCGAGGACGCGGGCGACGTGCGCTTCCTCGCCGAGGGCCTGATCCCAAAGGGCTTCCCAGTCGAGCGCGCTGGCCGAGGCCTCAGCGTTTCCGAGGACCGAGGCATAACGACGGCGCTCGGGCGCCGGGACGAGGTCACGTACGAAATCACGGCCGAGGGCGGGGCCGAAGGAACGCAGGAAGGCGCGGCCGAGCGAGCGGAAGAAGTCACGCAGGAAGTTTTGCGCGAAGGCGCGACCAAAGGAGCGGAGAATGTCGCTGCGGAGGTCGCGGCCGAGGGACTGGACGAATTCGCGGACGAACGTGGGCTTGGGGTTGCCCGTGAAGGAGCGCGGAAAACTCCAGGCGAACGTGCGGACGACGGTGCGGACGAAGGCGACGGCAATGTGGTGGACCGTGTCCTCGGGAATGGGTTCGCCCTGGGGGAAGGTGGCGAGCGCGTCCTGGTTGAATCGCACCATTCGCTCGATGATGGGGGCCTCGATGAGGTCGGCGTTGCCCATGCGATCCCGGGCGAGCTTGGGGTGGCGGAGGGTGGTGGTGATCGGCGCGGGTTGTGGGAGCGCGGCGAGGGCCGACGGGATCGTCCGGAAGGCGAGCGGCGCGGTGAGGGTATGCGTCCAGTCGGAGAGGCGCCAGCCGTAGGGGGATTGCAGGAGGAAATGGACACGCTCGGGGTAATGTTCGGTGTAGGCGAAGCGTGAGCTGATTTCGGCGCGGCTTCGGTCGCGGAGCCAGCGCGCGGCGCCGAGGAAGGGGGCCTCGGACGGGACGGGGCTCTCGGAGAGGCCGGTGAGCCAGCCGAGGGTGGTGCGGTAGACGGCGGTGCCGCCGAGCGCGGCGAGGGCCGTGGCCCAATGATCCACGGTGGAACGTTCGTCGAGAAGGGTGCCGAGCGCGGGTTCGTCGCGGAACACCACGAGGTCGGGCAAGAGCTCGGCGAGGTCGGGGCGCGCGCGAATTCGCTCGGCCGCGCCGGGGAGGTCGCCGAGGAGCTTGCCTTCGAGGTGGAGGGCGGCGAGGGCTTCGGCGGCGGTGCCTTTTTCCTGGAGATCGGCGCAGGCGGCGCGGAGCTCGGCCCGGAGATCGGAGTCGCCGAACTCGCAGATGTCGTCGAGGACGACGAAGATATCCCCCGAGAAGGCGGGCTTTTGCGCCCAGCGGGAGAGGATGACGGAGAGAATGACGCGCCGGTCGCGCTCGCGGGAGACGAGGCCGTCGCGAATGGCGCGGCCGAGCGTGAGCCAGCCCGGGTGCTCGGGCGTCTTGGCGAGCGCGTCGACGATTTCCCCGAGGAGATCACGGACGAGCTTGCGCCGGCGTTCGCCGCGTTTTTTCGCGAGGACGAACCAGCGGAGGAGCAGCACCTCTTCCCAGGCCCCGTCGCCGAGGTGTCTCCGGACGAACTGGCCCTCGTCGTCGTCGTCGACGTCGAAGCTGCCGGCGTAGGCGGCGAGGTATTCCTGGAGGGTGAGGTGCAAAAAGGAGATCTTGCCGCCGCCGCGGTCGACGAGCAGGCCGACGCGGTCGCAGGCGAAGTCGATGAAATCGCGCATCTCCGCGTGGGCGGCCTCGTGGGAGAGGGCGCGCTCCTCGTCCTCGGCGCGCTCGCGGTGGAGCTGCGTCAGGAAATCGAGGGCGTCGTCACGCGAGAAGAGGCCACGGACGCTGTAGGCGTCCTCGGGCGCGCGGGATTGGACGTGGAGGGCGAGTTTTTCCAGGTACGCGCGCGGGAGCTCGGTGGGGAGGCCGCGGCGCTCGAAGGCATGTTTTTCCGGGCGCTCCTTGGCGTCGAGCCAGGTGCGGAGGAGCATGTCGACGCATTTTTCGTAGAGCTCGCCGCGCTCCTGGGGCAAATGGCCGAGGAAGCGGTGGACGAAGGCCATGAGCGTGAGCAGGAGCGGGTTCGCGGCGAGGGCGCGGACCTGCGAGGTGCGGAAGACGGCGCGGCGGAGGGAGGATTGCTGGCTCTCGCGGAGGCGATCGTTTTCGCGGATCTGGATGCGGTACCAGCGCTTGATGAAATGGGCGATGTCCTCGTCGGCGAGGGGGCCGATGCGGAGGTGCTCGAATTCGTTGCGAGGGAGCGCGATGTCCGCCGTGTAGCCGTGAATGCGGGAGGTGACCCAGACGGGGCAACGAGGGTAGGCGGCGCGAAATTCGCGGACGGCCTTGGCGACGCGGCTCCGGGTGGTGGAGGCGCCGACTTCGTCGAGGCCGTCGAGCAGGACGAGGGCCTCGCCCATGCGCAAGGTGGCCTCGAAGAAGGCGGGGTGCGCATTCGGGAGGGAATGGTCCGAGCGAGCGCGCGCTGCGAGGAAGTCGACGAGCGTCAGCTCGTTCTTGTGGATCTCGATGGCGTATTCGCGCAGGGAGGCGAAAAAAGGAATACGCCGCTGCGAGGGGCGATACCCTTCGAGGGTGACGCCCGGATCCGAATGAAGGAGCGAGAGGAACGCGAGGAGCGTGGTCTTCCCCATGCCGGGATCGCCGAGGATGAGGGCCGAGCTGCCGTACTGGAGGAGGCCTGCCAGCGTGGGCTTTTTCTGGTCGCGATCGTCGGTGATGAATCGGGTGGGGACGAAGAGATCGGCGAGGCGGATGTCGCCGCGGGCGTCTTTCTGGCGGAGCGCATCCGGGGGAAAGCCGAGCAAGCTGACGTGCTCGAACGCGCGGGCGATTTTTTCGCGATAAAGGCGGCCGAAGGCGTGGAAGTCGAAGCCGTCGTAGCCGGGGAGCAGCGCGCGTGCTTCGGCGGATTCAGGGTAATACCGCGCGAAGAGGGCGGGGACGAGGCGGAGGAGCTTGACGAGCTCGGGCGTCGACCAATGGCGAACGGCGTCGGCTTCGAAGAGCGAGACGGAATAAGCCTCGGAATGCGTGGGGTGCGCCTCGACGACGTAATGCGCCTGCGGATCGAACCCTTCGCGCTGCGCCCAGGCAGAGACCAGCTCGTCGGAGAGGACCTCGAGCTCCCGCGCGCCCTCGTTCCCCGGCAAGAGGCGCTCCACGAGCGGCGAGAGCTCCACGGCCGTCGTCGCCCCCGGCAGCGTGCCCGCAAAGAACGCAACGTCGTCCCGATCCATGGATCCGCCCTCCCCCGAGGGCAGATCTTAGCCCACGATCGGGAACATCTCCACGAGCGGCGCCCGCGCCTTGCTCGCCGCCGCGACGATGTCCTTCGTCGAAGCATCCGGGGAAAGCCGTACGCTCATCCGCAATGGCCCACCCGTGACCTCGATCCCGCGCGCCAGCAATTCCTCACGGAAAGGTCCGGGGTTCTTGCGGATCGTGACGCCATACACGCGGACGCCGGCAAAAAGCGTCTCGGGCGCACCTTCGAGCACGAGCGCGCCGCCCGCGAAGACGAGGACGTCGGTGGCCCCGCGCGCGAGGTCGCCCTCCGGCGTGCCCGGATCGAGGCGCTCGGCCGAAAGAATCGCGCCGCGGCCATCGGTCGCGCGAGCAAGAGCGTTCATGACGAATGTGGCCCCCGGGCCGTCGAGGCCCGCGAGCGGCGCTTCGAGGACGAGGACCGCAGGGTCGGCGACGAGGGCGTGCGCAAGGACGAGCGCGCGGCGCGGCGGGCGTTCGAGGGTCTCGACGGTGCGGCGAAGGAAGGCCGAGAGGCCCACACGTTCGAGCGCAGAGGCAGCGAGGTCACGCGCCGCGCGGGGAGAGAAACCGGCGAGGCGCGCGCTCCAGGTGACGTAGTCGTGCGCGGTCGTGCCCTTGGGCAAGGGCGGGTCGAGCGGAGCAATGCCCGCCGCGTCGAGGTGCGCGCGCGTGGCGACGTCGAGGCCGGCGACGTGCAAGGTGCCCGCGGCGAGCGAGGCTTCGCCCGGCATGGCCGCGTCGTCGTGCGAGGGCGCGCGCGAGCGGAGCGGGACGGTTGTGAGCGCCGCGAAGAGCGCCTCGGCCTCGCCGGTGCAGAGGACCCGCTCGCCGCGCGCGCGGACCGTGAGGCGATCGATCGCGACGACGTCGTCGATCGTGATGCGAGCGTCCTCGGCGTGAAGGACGGGCGGAGGCGCAGCGTCGCTCACGGGAGCTCGTCATCCACGGTCGCCGAAGCGCCGCCAAAGGAGACGTCGCCGACGAGGTCCATGCGCGCGAGCGGCTTCGTCCCGTCGTAGACCATGAAGGGCGCGAGGCCCCGCGCGAGGTCGAGCAAGGCCGGAGGAATGACGATCGGCACGGCCCCCGCCTGCGGCATGATCGAGGCGATGCCGGCGAGCTTGGCGAGCGCGAGCAGGACGTTGTCGTCGTCCTCGGGGAACTCGACGAGCTGCGCGTCGCGCGGGAGTTCGGCGCGGGAACGGACGTCGTCAAGCGCCTCGCGGAGGCCGCCGATGCGATCGACGAGCTTGCGTTCGAGCGCCTGCTGGCCGGTCCAGACGCGGCCACGCGCGACAGCGTCGACGTCCTCGGGCTTCATTTTGCGGCCCTCGGCGACACGCGCGATGAAGAGGTCGTAGAACTGTTTGACCTTCACGCCGAGCTCGATGCGCTCTTCCTCGGTGAAGGGTCGGTAGAGGCTCTCGGCATCGGCGCGCGGGGCCGAGCGGAACTGTTCGAGGCCGACGCCGAGCTTGCCGAGGAGGCCGACGAGGTCGACCTTGCCGTAGAAGATGCCGATCGAGCCGGTGATCGTGGCACGGTTCGCGAAAATCGGGCCCCCTGCGACAGCGGCGTAATACCCGCCGCTCGCCGCAGACGTGCCCATGGAGACGGCGAAGGGTTTTGCTTTTGCGGTGAGGATGGCCTCGCGAAGAATGACGTCGGCCGCGAGGGAGGAGCCGCCGCCGGTCTCGATGCGGAAGACGACAGCCTTCACGCTCGCGTCCTCCCGCGCGCGCTTGAGCGCCTTCGCGATGGTGTACGAGCCGGCGAGGCGAATGCCGACGAGCGGGATCGTCTGGCTCTCGCCGTCGACCATGTCGCCCGAGAGATAGATGATCGCGATCTTCGAAGGCGTGCCCCACCAGGTGGGCGCATTCGAGGGCGTGGCGTCGTCGATGATGCGCGCGCGGCCGCCCATCATCTCCTCGACGACCTCGTCGATCTCGTCGTCGTACGCGAGGACGTCGACGAGGCCGCCATTGCGCGCCTCAGGCGCGACGAAGGGGCCCTTCGCGATGGTCTTGCGCAGCGTGGAGACCGGCATCCTCCGGCCGCCGCCGACATCGTGCATGTAGATGCCTTCGAGCTGCATCAGGAGGTCCTTGTGGTCCTGGCGCCCGATCTCGGAGGAATCCTTGCGCGTGAACTGCTCGGCCGCGAGCTTGTGCTCGGCGACGCGGACGAAGTCGGCGCGGACGCCGAGTTTGTCGAGGACACCGCCGTAATACATGTACTGCGAGGAGAGGCCCGCGAAGCGAAGGCCGCCGGCCGGGTTCATGGCGATGCGGTCGGCCTGCGCGCAGACGTGGAGCGACCTTCCGCCCGCATCTTCGAGGTGGCAAAGGACCTTCTTGCCGCTCACGCGGAGCAGGCGGATCGCGTCGCCGACCTCCTCGGCATGCGCGAGCGAGCTCGCAGGCTCGGCGCGGAGCTGGAGGACGACGCCGTCGACGTTGCGATCTTCAGCGAGTCGCCAGAGGCGCCGGAGGAGCTGGACGTGCTTGCGGACGCCGGGGGTGCCGTCGATGCGGATGCGCGCGACGCGCTTGGGCGAGGGCAAACCCGGCTCGCGGTAGGTGCGCAGCGCGGCCGTCGCATAGTAGCCGACGTCGCCGCCGCCGAAAATCGCGCCGCCGCCGGCCTGGAGCATCGCGAAGTTCACGTCGAGGCCGACCATCGCGGTGAGGTCGGGGCTCGCGGCGAGATCACGGACGGAGACTTCGCCGCGCAGGCGGCCGACGTGCGGGACGTCGAGGCCAAGCGTGGCGCGCGGCGTGATGTCACCGGTGCGTTCGTGGATCGAGGCTTCGAGGCCGAGCTCGGCGTACCGGCGTCCCCAGAAGGGGCGGAACGCGAAGCCGACGTCGTACCGACGATCGGCGTTCGTGGTCCAGTCGCGCGCGACGGCGGCGGCCGAGAGCCAGGTGAAGGGGCGGATCGTGAGGCCGGTCGTCACGCCAAACTGTTCGTCGAGGTCCCGCCGCTCGGCGTAGGACCAGCCGAACGTGGTGCCGATCGAGAACGTGTCGCCGAGGTTCGTCGCGAGCGCCCAGCGCAGCCATCGTTGCGAGGCCGAAGCGCCGATGGGCGTCGTGACGTCGAGCAAATCGACGCGCAGGCCCGTGGACAAACCGAGGATCGGGGGGAGGCCGAGATCAAAGGCATGCCCGTTCGTCGTGCCCGCGCCCGCGCCGGCCTGCGCCATGGTCCAGCGCAGCTCCGCGCCGGGCAAAAACGCGAGGTTCGCCGGGTTGTACGCGATGCTCGACGCATCGTCGCCGGCCGCGACGGGGCGGCCTGGCGCGGGGACGTATGCACTTTGCGCGTGGAGATCCGACGAGGGCGTGGTGAGCGCGGCGAGGGCGAGGCCCCCGAGGGCCAGGGCGGAGAGCTTCTTCATAAGGTCGAGAGGCGGCGCAACGTATCGGCCTCGGCGTCGTAGATCTTGCGGATCTCGACCAAGGCCATGCGGCCGGCGAGCGACGAGAGTACGCCAGCCTTGATCTCGATGTCGCCCTCGACGGTCCTGCGCGCGCGTCCCTCGGGCGCCGCTTCGAGCCGGCAGGTGCCCGAAGCGCTGAAATACTTGCGAAATTGCTCGCGCGGGGCGACGGACCAGGAGGCGACGTGGTTGCCGAGCCGATAGACGCAGCGCTCTTCCCAGGAGAGGGCCTCGCGGGCGATGTCGTAGCCGCGGAACATGGCGAGCGGCGCGTTCGCCTGGAACCGAAGGACGCGGCGCAGCTCGCCGTTCGCGATGACGTGCTCGATCGTCTCGACCGAGGCGACGCTCGTGGTCGCGAGGAAGGGGGCCATCATCAAGCCGATGTCAGGCGAGAGGACGGCGAGCTCCAGGGCATCGAGGGGTACGTCGAACTCATGCGTGATCTCGAAGTGCAAATCCGTGGCTCCCTTGCGCGTCGCTGAACGAATCCCTCACCCCCATCCCCCTCTCGGGAGAGGGGGCAAGAGGCATCGTAGACCTAGGCGAGGATCCCTCGGGCCCGGAGCGCGGCCTCGATCTCGGGCCTGCGGCGCTCGAGCTCGGGTACGTCCTTCACGGGCAAGAAGCGCGACGCGGCCCCATCGCGCGGGACGCGAAGGAACTGCGGGTCGAGCGCGGTCGTGATCTCGTTGACGATGCGCTCGAACTGAACCGCTTTCGCCTCGCCGACCGTCTTGTCGACCTCGACGTACGTCCACTTCATGTCGAGCGAGGCGAGCGCCTGCGCCGAGACGAGGAAGGTGTTCGTGCTGAAGACGGGCATCTGCGCCGGGTCGAAGCCGAGCGGGAGGCGCATCTCTTCGGCGATGATTTTCCGGCCGTTCCAGCGAATCGGGCCGCCGCCCTTGTCGCTGCCGACCTTGTTCACGACCTCGACGGTGAGCGGCCCGCCGTGCGCGAGGTGGAAGCCCAGGATCGCCGGATCAACGGTGGCGCCGAGGTTGTCGAGGTTCGCAATCCACACGGTCTTGCCACCTCGTTGGATGAACCGGTCGAGAAGTCCGCTCGCGCGGAGCGCATCGGGCAGGTCGCCGTGGCCGGTCGCGTAGACGCTCGGCTCGCCGTGTTCGTCCCGGAAGATCGTCCCCTCGTGCGTGAGGCGGAGCGAGACGAACTGTTCGAACGTGGCGACGTCGCCCTTGTCGAGCCGACGGCCGAGCGCGGCGCGAATCGGGCCTTCGGTGGCCTCGCTCGTCATGAGCCAGAGCGGGCAAGTCGCGCCCACCCGGCGCGCGAGGGCCTCCATCTCAGCGAGGCGCAGATCGAGGAACGTCGTTCCAGGCAGGGCCTCGACGAGCGCCTTGACGACGCCGCCCATGCGCGTCGCCATGCCGCCGGCGAGCACACAGAGCGCGACCTCACCCCGCGCGAGCGCCTCGCGGCCGAGCGCCTCGAAGCGCGCATGCTCGGGGCTGCCCGGCGCGGGTGTGTCGACGACGTCCCCTGCGGCGGGCGGGAGTACTTCACCCGCGTAACGATTTCGTTTGTCGCGATCCTGGCCAATCGTGGCGGCCCACGCGGCGAGACGGTCGGGATCGAAGCCACGCGCCCGGAGGCGAGCGAGCAGGGCCGGCGGGAGAGCAGCGATCGCGTCGACGAGCGTCACATAAGCGGAGAAAGCACGGCGCTCGTGTCGAAGCAACCCATCGCGGCCGCTGCTAGCCGTCAGGGTTTTGCGTGGCGGGCCGTGGGGACTCCCACCGCCCTGGAATCCATACGTATTGGACGCCGTCGTCGTGCCAGGCGCCCGGAATCCAAAGCATGTTCGGCGCAGGCGGCGCCGTCTTGACCTCCGGCAGGGGCGGAGGCGCGCCCTGCCCCCGCGCAGGGGTCTCGGGTGTGCCGGCGACACACGCCGCGAGAAACGTGCTCAAGAGGAGGGCGAGCGAGCGGGCTGTTCGATTCATCCGTGAAGCACCATCGCCCACACGTCGTAGAGGGCGTGCGTCCAGACCGCAGGCGCGAAGCCGCGGAATACGTAGATCGCCGTGAGGACCAGGCCGCAGACGGCGCGGAAGACGAACGATTGGACGTCCCACGAATCGCCGAGCGACCCCACGTAATGCCAGGCCGAGAACGCGACCGCCGCGACGCCGGCCCAGAGGAGCGTGAGCACGAGGCGACGGATCCCCGGGCCGAAGATCGCCTTCACCACGAGCGCGCCGAGGCCGAAGATCCCAGCGCGGAAGGCGATCTCCTCGTAGAAGCCGGCGCCCATCGACATGACGACGCCCGAGAAGACGCCGCGCGTCTCGACGCTCGGCCCGAGCGTGAGCGAACCGACGATGTACGAGGCGGCGAACCGCATGAGGATCGCGTAGAGCGTGCCTTCGAGGGCGATGAGCGCGAAGCGCTTGCCTTCGAGCGCGCGCTTCTGCCCCGTGGCGGCGAGGACGACGACGAACGCGATGCCGATCGCGACCGTGAGCCCCGCATACGTGGGCAGGCTGTTTTTCGCGAGCGCCGAGAGCTCGGCGGTGACGGGATCGGCGGCGTTCCGCACGGGGAGGAAGACGACGCCGAGGTGGTAGAGGAGAAAGATGGGGAGCGTCAGGCCGAGGTCGGTCCAGGCGTCGCTTTTCTCCGGGACTTTTCCCGGTTCTTCCTTCGCCTTCGCCTCGTCCGCCATCAGGAGGGCCTCAGCCGGTAGACGATGAACACGACCTCGGCGACCCAGATCATGATGTTCATCATGAAGGGGACGTCGCGCAGGATCTCCTGCGTGGGGCTCTCCGCCTTGGGGCGGCTCACGACGAGCTGGAGGAACCGCACGACGCCGAAGAGCGGGTGAATCGTCGTGGCCCAGAGCCAGGGGTTCTGGAAGAAGCGCTGCGTGTCGTGGTCGAGCGTGTACGCGAGGTACGTGGCGATCGTGGCGACGCCCGTCGCCGCGAGCGCGATGGTGAGCGCGCGCGGCGAGTAGGCCTCGAGCGCGGCGCGCTGCTTGCCGGCGTTCGCCGCCGAGGCGAGCTCGTGGCGGCGCTTGCCGAAGCCGAGGAAAAGCGCGAGGAGCGCGGTGCACCCGACCATGAAGCCGGAGATCGGCGTGTTCGTCGCGAAGCCGCCGGCGAGGACGCGGAGCACGAAGCCGAGGGCGATGAGGCCGACGTCGACGTACGCGATCTTCTTCAGGCCGAAGGAGTAAGCGACGTTCTGCGCGAAGTACGCGAGCGCGACGATGAAGAACTTGATCGGCCCGAGCAGCGCGCCGCCGAGCGCGGTGAGGACGAGCGCGACCGCCATCGTCTTGGCCACCGAGACCGGGACCTGGCCGCTCGCGATCGGCCGGAAGCGCTTCACCGGATGCACCCGGTCGGCCTTGGCGTCCACGATGTCGTTCATCGTGTAGACCGCGCCGGCGAGAAGGCAAAACACGCCGAACGCGCCGATCGCGCTCTTGATGATCGACGGGTGCGTGAGGTGCTTGGCAAAGACGACCGGCGCCAGGACGAAGAGGTTCTTCACCCACTGGCTCGGTCGGACCGTGCGGATCATCCCGCGGACGCGCCAGAAGGCGCTGCCCTGTTTCGAAGGCGGGATGAGCGGTGTCGGCTCCGAGAGCGGCGCGCTCGTCCCCGGTAACTCCAGGGCGGCGCCGCCCGGAGCCGGGGTCAAGGCGAGCGCGTCGGCCTCCGCGGAGGAGGCGTTCCGACGCTCGTCGTCATCGTTTGAAGGGGCCCGAGAAGGACCGGGGACGGCCACGACGGCGGAGCATACATGCGGCCCGGGGGTCGGGCCACACGAGTGCGGAAAGGAAGCCCGGCGGGGGGCGAGAGCCGGGAAGGACCGACGCCTCGGTACCCCGCGCTTCAGAAATCAGGAGGTTACCGCAGGCGTCGGCGATGATCGTGCTAGCATCAGCCCCAATGACGTCGGCGCTCTCGATCGCGCGGGAAACGACGCCCGTGCTCCAGGAGCTCCGCTCCGCGGTGGAGCAGGCCCTCGAAGGAAAGCCGGAAGCCGTCGAGCTCGCGCTCATCGCGCTGCTCGGGCGCGGCCATGTGCTGATCGAGGACGTGCCCGGCGTCGGCAAGACGACGCTGGCGCGCGCCCTCGCAAAGGCCGTGGGCGGCGAGCTCCGGCGTGTGCAGTTCACGAGCGACCTTTTGCCGAGCGACGTGCTCGGCGTGAGCGTCTTCGATCAGCGCACCGGGCAGTTCGTCTTCCGGCAAGGCCCGATCTTCGCGAACATCCTGCTCGCCGACGAGATCAACCGCGCGAGCCCGCGGACGCAGTCGGCGATGCTCGAAGCGATGAACGAGGGGCAGGTGTCGGTCGACGGCGTGACGACGCCGCTTCCCGATCCGTTCTTCGTGCTCGCCACGCAAAACCCGCAGGACTTCGCAGGCACGTTCCCGCTGCCGGAGTCGCAGCTCGACCGGTTCATGGTGCGCATCCGGCTCGGTTATCCGCCGCCGCACGTGGAGATGCGCCTCCTGCTCCAGAGCGGCGACGGGGACCGGATCAAGGCCGTGCCGCAGGTGCTCGAACCTTCGGCGCTCGTCGCGCTCCAGCGCGAGGTGGATCGGGTGGAGCTCGACGCGTCGCTCGCGACGTACCTGCAGGCCGTGCTGTCGGCGACGCGCGCGAGCCCGACGCTCTCGCTCGGCGCCTCGCCCCGCGCCGGAATGAACCTCGCCCGCGCCGCGCGGAGCCGCGCCGTGCTCCACGGGCGAACCTACTGCATCGCCGACGACATCCACGACCTCGCGGTACCCGTGCTCGCACACCGGATCCGCCTCGCCGCGCACGCCGAGGGCTACATGCCAAGCCGCGACGAGTGCGAGAACGCAGTGCGAGACATCGTCGCGCGGGTGCCGGTCCCGCTCTGAGCGAGGCGCGCATGGTGGCGGACCGGAGGCAGGCCGAGTCGCTCGCCGTTCGAGGCGACAAACCGCCCCGGGACAGCCGTGTCACGAGGCCGGAAGCAACGCCGCTGCCGACCGTGCCCGGCCCGCTCGCGCCGCTGCCCGGCGCCCCGGCAGCAACGCCGCCGCGCGCGGACAACGCCCTCACGCGGTTCTGGCGCTCGTTTTTCAGCTTCAAGATGCCGCGGCGGCTGAAGTTCACCCGCGAAGGAAAATACTTCGTGGGCATCACGCTCGGCGTGGGCTTCGCGGCGATCAACACGGGCAACAACCTGCTGTACCTGCTGCTCGGGATGCTCCTCTCGCTGATGGTCGTGTCGAGCGTGATGAGCGAGCTGTCGCTGCGGACGCTGACCGTGACGCGAAGGCTGCCGACGCGAGCGCAGGTGGGCCGGGCGCACCTCGTGGAGATCGAGGTCTACAACCACAAGAAGCGGATCCCCTCGTACGCGATCGAGGTCGAGGATCTGCGCGCCGGGCAACCCGCGGACAAACGCTGCTTCTTCCTGAAGATCAGCCCATCGAGCGCGCAAGTCGCCGCCTACCGGCGCACGCCCGCGCGCCGCGGCCGCGATCGGCACACGGGCTTCCGCATCGCGACGCGTTTTCCCTTTGGGCTCTTCGAAAAATCCCGCGAGGTCACGGCCGACGGGGAGCTCGTGATCTATCCGGCCGTCGATCCGGTGCGCCTCCCGCCCGAGGATCGGGGACGCGCGCTGGGCGGCGTGGGCACGGCGGGGCGCGGGACGAGCGACGAGACGTACGCGCTCCGGCCGATGCGCGAGGGTGACGATCCGCGTGACATCTACTGGCGGAAGAGCGCGATCACGAACCAGATGGTGCTGCGCGAGCGTGCGCGCGAGACGCGGCCCGACGTGCGGCTCGTGATCGACGTGGTGCGGCCGAAGGGCTCGGGCGACGTGTTCGCGCAGCAGTTCGAGAAGCGGATCCGCGAGGTGGCCTCGCGCGCCGTGGCCCACATCAAGCGCGGCGACGGCGTCGTGGTGGCGACGAACCTCGGCGAGGAGGCGCGCGGCGACAGGAACATCGGATCCGATCGGATCCTCCGGTTCCTCGCGCTGCTCGACGCCGTCGACGAGGAGCGGGTGCAGGAGATCCAGGAGCGCCGCGGGCTCGCGCGGGGCGGGCCTTCGCGGACGAGCGGAGGGCACGCATGAGGTTCGGGCTCGTTCACCGGGTGATGACCGACGCGCTCGCGGTGCTCGGCATCCTCGCGCTCCTCGCGAGCGGGCAGTTCGGGCCCTGGGTGAGCGGCTCGCTCATCGGCGGGCTCGTCATCGCGCTTCTGATCCGCGACGTATGGGAGAAGTACCCGGCGCTCAAGCATTTCGACGCGATCACGCTGATCGGCGTGCTCGCGCTGCAGATCGGGCGGCTGCTCTTCGACCCGAACGCGAACGTGCTCGACGTGGTGATCGAGTTCGCCGCGGCGCTGCAGATCATCCGGCTCGCGACGCGCAAGGGCGCGGCGCACGACCAGCAGGTGATCGTGCTCGCGCTCTTGCACCTGATCTCGGGCACGGTGCTCGGCGGGGGCCTCGGCTACGGGCTCTGCTTCCTCGGCGTGATCATCGTGGCGCCGGGCGCACTCGTGCTGAGCCACCTCCGGCGCGAGGTCGAGGGCAACTACCGGCAAGGCGCGCGTGATCGCACGGGCCTGCCCGTCGACGTGCCGCGCATCCTGCGCTCGCGCCGCGTCGTGGGTCGCACGTTCCTCGGCGTGACGTGCCTGCTCTCGGTGCCGATCTTCGTGTTCACGGCACTGCTCTTCGTGCTCTTCCCGCGCGTCGGGCTCTCGCTCCTGCTCCTGAACCGCGGGCACTCCGGCCGCGTGATCGGGTTCTCGGGCCGCGTCGACCTCGGCGAGGTGGGCGTGCTCCGCAGCGACCCGACGCTCGTCATGCGCATCGAGATGCCGAACCTGCCGGATCCGCCGCCCGCGCGAATCCCGCTGCACCTGCGCGGCGCCGCGCTCGACGCGTACGACGGCCGCACGTGGACGCAGAGCGAGTCGTGGAAGCGCGCGGCGGAGAACGAGGCGGGCATCGTCCCGATCGACGACCGCTGGCCCGACTCCGCGCTCGATCCGGTGATGCGGATCGACCTCGAGCCGATCGACCCGCCCGTGATGTTCCTGCCGCCCTACGCCTCGGGCCTGCGGCTGCGGACACGCGCGACGGTGGCGCCCGAGCCGCAAGCGATGGCCTTCAAGGGCCCCGAGGGCGAGCTCCGCTACCAGCCCATCGACGACCGCGGCATCAAGTACGACGTCTTCCTCTCGCGCAAGAAGACCCCGTCCTTCCGCAAGCTGCCGAGCGGCGAGCGCTGGAAGTACCTCACGCTGCCGCGGAACATGTCGGTGCGGATCCGCGAGCTCGCCGCAGAGTGGACGAAGGAGTCCACGACCTCGCTCGAACGAGCCCGCGCGATCGAAAATCATTTGAGGACGGACTATCGGTACGACCTCGCCTCGCCGTCCGGCAAGGACCCGCAGCCGCTCGACCACTTCCTGTTCGAGTCAAAGCGCGGGCACTGCGAGTTTTACTCGACCGCGATGGCCATCATGCTGCGCACGCTCGACGTGCCGACGCGCAACGTGACGGGCTTCGTCGGCGGCAGCTACAACCGCTTCGGCCGGTTCTACGCCGTGCGCCAGGGCGACGCGCACTCGTGGGTCGAGGCGTGGATCGACGAATACGGCTGGCTCACCTTCGACCCGACCCCGCCCGCCGACGCCGCGCCGAAGAGCGAGATCGTCGGCGTGTGGGCCTACCTGCGCGACCTGATCGAAGCGACGAGCCAGCGCTGGGATCGGCACGTGGTGAGCTACGATCTGAGCCAGCAGGTGGGGCTCTTGAACAGCCTCACGTCGCGGTATCGCCGCGGCGGATCGAAGGGCACGGACGGGCCGCGGGGCCGCGCGGGCCTCCTGGTCGTGGCGGCGATCGTCGCGACGGCCGGTGGCGCGGCGCTCTGGATGCGACGAAAGAAACAACGCGCGGCGGCGGCCTCACGCGCGGCGGATCCTCGCTCGGCGAGCGCGGTGCTCGCGACGGCGCTGTACGAGTCGCTCGACGCGGCGATGGGCGCGCGGGGCGTGGGCCGTTCGCCGAGCGTACCGCCGCTCCGGCATGCGCAGGCGCTCGTGTCGATGTCGCATCCGCTCGCGGAGGAGGTCCTCGAGCTCACCGAGATCTACATCGCAGCGCGGTTCGGAGGCGTGACGATTTCCGACGAGGATCGGCGGAGCTTCGAGCGGCGCGTGAAGTCGATCCGTCAGCCGGAACGGCCGAGCCAGCAGGCCATGACGTTGCCCGCGTCCTGAGGGAGTCGCCCTGTCAGGGCGCGCGTGACGCCGAGATCCCCGGCCGGCGCGGCGCGCGCGCGTTCGCGGCGACCATCATCGCCTTCGCCAGGATCACGTGCTTGATCGAGGCGCCCGTCAGGCCTGCCTCGCCCGGCGCAAGACGGCCGACCTGGTCGAGGAACGCTTGTGCCGCGTCGTGCTCGCCGAGCATCGAGAGCACCGCGCTCTGATCCCGCAAGGTCCCCGCCACCACCGTCGACGTCGCCGTGTCCGGCACGATCGGCGCGGCGATCGCGGCCATCACGCGCTGGATCGGCTGGAGTGAGGCGGTCGTCGAGAGCTTGCGGTCCGAAGGCCCGAGCGGCTGCGGCGCATACTCCAGCCAGCATCCGTCCACCGTGAGGTGCGAGACGAGCCGCCGCGGCCAGCTCCGCTCGATCTCCGCGTGCAGCGGCCGCACGTCGGCGAGCTTGGAGAGCGCGTACTCGCTCGGCTGCCCGGAGATCGCGTAGTCCCGGAGGAGCGGCTCGATCTCCGGCTCCACCGCGAGCAGGCTGAGCGCCACGCGCCCGCGGTGCAGGAGCCGCTCGGGGACGATCAGCACATCGGGCCGCTCGCCGCGCAGGAGCCGCGCCGCCCAGAGCCGGAACGCGAGCGCCGGCGAGCGCACGAGGATCGCCGAGCTTGGCTCCAGCCGGCCGAGCGCGCCGTCCGTCCACTCCTCGGCCGCGAGCAGCTTGCCACGATCCGCAACGTATCCGGCCTCCTCCGAGGAGAGCGCGACGAGCGTCACGTGAAAAACCACGACGAGCACCGCGCCGCTCTTCGCCATCGGCAGGCGCAGATCGAGCAGCTTGCGCGCCACCGCGCAGACGCCGAGCGCCGAGCACACGGCGAGCGCGGCCACGGCGAGCGCGCGGACCGGCGTCATCGGATCGGCGTACAGCGCGGCGAACGCACGCGCCGGGATCAGCGTATCGAACGCGACGAACGCGACGAGCGGCGCGACGAGCCCACGCGCGCCGGGCACGAGGAGCGAGACGACGGCCCCGCCGAGCGCGATCAGCAGCGATGCCACGCCGACCTCGCGCGCCCACGCCGTGAGGCTCGAGAGCCGCGGCCCGGCCACGTCGAAGCCCGTCAGATCCGCGGCCGAGAGCGCGCGACCGACGTCGGCGAACGCCCGCGGCGCGAGCGGCCGGACCACGAGCGGCACGAGCAAAAGGAGCGCGACGGCCGCCATCGACGCGAACGAGATAGCGACGAGCTTGCGCGACGGGATCGGCGAGGGCTCGATCCCCGCCATGTTGCCGAACGGGAGCCGCTCGGCGATTGGCGTCGCGAGCACGGCAAGGACCGCAGCGAACGCGGCCGGCGGGCTCTCTGCGAGGGTCGCGCCCGCGAGCGCGCCGAAGAGCACGGCGCCGCGCACCGCGAGGGCGCCTTCCGCGCGCAACGCCGAGGTCCCCGCGAGCAGCGTCCCCAGCGCGAGCGCGACAGCGATCATCGCGCCGCCGCCGACGGTCGCCTCGCGTTGAAAGACCGGCGAGAGCGCAGCCGTCAGCGTCCCGAGCGCCGCGAGCGCCGAGGCGAGCGTCGGCCCGGCGCCGAGCGCCCGCAAGAGCCGCCGCGCGAGGCCAAAGAGCAGGATCGACGCGACGCCCAGCGCGATCGCCCCACCGAGCGCAGCCCGAAAGGTCCGGGGGCCGAGCGGAAGCAGGCCGAGCGCCTGCGTCAGCGGCGTCGACGCGCCACCTCCGATGCCGACCGCGAGCAGCCCGAGGTCACGCAGCGCTGGTAGATCGTCTCTCCACTGCCCACTGCCCGCGGCCCTCGTGAGCGCGAGCCCGAACGGTAGCGCCACGGCCACGAAACGCAGGGCGCGCTCGTGCCAAGCGAGGCGGGTCTCGGCGGGCGCGGGGGACGAACGAGGCATCGGCACGGGGTCTCTCGTGCCAGGGACCACTGGAGACGGCCAAGTTTCGGGCCGCCGCGCCCCGCTTCGACCGCCCGTTCGGCGGAGCGGTACGATTTACGGTTTTCGCTGCGCGAATCTCCGTCGGCCCGAGTTAGGCTTGCGCCGCCCACATGGCAAGCGCGGCGCGTGTCCTGGTCATCGACGACAGCCCGACCATTCTGAAGGTCGTCAGCGCCATCCTGGCCCGCAACGGCTACGAGCCTACCACCGCCCGCGACGGCGTGGCGGGGCTCGAGCTCATCCGCAAAGGCCCGAAGTTCGACCTCGTCCTGCTCGACTTCGTGATGCCGCGGATGAACGGCTACCAGTTCTGCCGCGAGCTCCGGTCGGACGCGACGCACCGCACCTTGCCCGTCGTGCTGATGAGCGCCAAGGGCGACAAGATCCGCGGCACGTTCGTCCAGCAAACGGGCGCCGTCGACGCGATCACGAAACCCTTCGACGCGCGCGCGCTCGTCACCGTGGTCGAGGGCGCGCTCGCCAAGACCGCCGAGGGCCGCTCGCCGCGCCCCGTCCCCGAGGGCCAGAAGATGCCCGAGGAGGAGGTGCTGCCGGTCGAGAGCATGCGCCCGAGCATGCACATCCGGCACGCGCGGCAGCGCGCCAGCGTGGAGTTCGCGCAGCAGGTCGCGAACGCCGTCGTGCCTGCGATCCTCGCCATCTCGCCCGAGGATCGCGCGAGCGAGGCCTCCGTCATGGCCGCCGTCGCGCGCGCGATGACGCCCGACATCCTCGCGGCGCTCTCGCTCACGGTGAAGGACCTCGACCCGGGCGACGGCGTGCGCGAGGCGATGAGCGGTGACCTCTCGGTCGTGGCGCTCGCCGAGATCCTCCAGGTGCTCGGCATGCAGCGCCAGACGGGCGTCCTGCACGTCACGAACAACCGCACCTCGATCACGATCTCCATGCGGCAGGGGCAGATCGATTTCGTGCAGTCGCGCGGCGCCACCGAAGAGTACCGCCTCGGCCGCTACTTCCTGGAGAAGGGCGCGCTCTCGCGTGACCAGCTCGATACGCTCCTCGCCGATCTCCGCGGCTCGAACAAGCTGCTCGGCGAAGAGGTCGTGGCCCGCGGCATCGTCACGCGCGAGGAGCTCGTCGACATCCTGACCAAGCAGTCGAGCGAGCTCATCTACGACATGCTCCGCTGGCCGTACGGGCGCTTCTCCTTCACGAAGGAGCCGTTCCGCCCCGAGGCCGACATGGCGAAGCTCACCCTCGGCGTGAGCGCGCTCGTCCTCGAAGGCTTCCGCCGCGTCGACGAGTGGCGGCTCATGGAGGGCACGATCCACTTCGATCAGGTGCCCGTGATCGATCAGTTTGCGCTCGAAGGACTTTCGCCCGGCCAGCTCGCGCGGCCCGAGCGGCTCGTGCTCGACGCAGTGAACGGGCAGCGCACGGTGAGCGAGGTCGTCAAGGAGAGCACCGTCGGCTCCTTCGACGCGGTGAAGATCATCTACCAGTTCTTGCAATCGCGCGTCCTTCGCACGAGGTAGGCGTGTGCGACGCGGGGGCGTGCTCGTGAGGGTCTCGGTCGCGAAGGACGGACGCTTCGTGCTCGTGCCGGCGGAGGTCGTGCGCGGCGTCTTCGTGCTCCCCTCGATCACGCCCGTCGAGGGCCTGCGCAAGCCTGCCGCGGGCGTCGGGCTCGCGAACGGCGAGGTCGTCACGGTCCTCTGCATCGACGAGGAAGGGCTCTCGCCGTCGTCGCAGAACGAACGCACGACGGCCGTCCTCTGCGACCTCGGCGGCGAGCCCGTCGCCATCGTGGGCCGCGCGATCGAGTCGTCGGGGCTCTTCGAAGAGGCGCGAGACGGGTTCGTGCGCGCGGGCGAGACGGACGCCGCGATCCTCGATGTCGCGGCCCTCCGTCGCGAGGCCGAGGAGGCAATCTGGACGGCGCGCACGGCGGTGCTTCGTTCGCCGCAGGCGGCGTCGTGAGCGCGCCGCGCAGGCGGAGGTGGATCGACGTGCTCCGGCGCGCGGCCGAGCCCGCGAGCGCGCCCGAGACGCCTGCGGACGTCGACACGGCGCTCTGGTCGGCGCACGGCGAAGCGCAACGCGCCGTGACCGAGGCGGCCGAGGGCGCGCCGCGCCTGATGGAAGCTGTCACGCGGCAACGCGCCTCGATCGAGGGCGTCTCCGAGCGCGCCGGCGCGATGGCCGCGCACGCCGATGGCCTCACGCTCGCGGCCACGCGTGTCGCCGATCTGTTCGAGCGCCTCAGCGTGATCGCGCTGAACGCGGGCCTCGAAGGCGCGCGCACGCCGGAGCCCCAAGGCAAGGCGCTGCTCCTGGTCTCCGAGGAGATCCGCACGCACGCCGCGCGCGGGGCCGAGGCCACGCGTGATCTCGTCGCGGTCGTCGAGGAGATGGCCGCCGAGACGAGCCTGCTCCGCGGCGAGCTCACAAACGTCCTCATGGCCGCCGACGAGACGGGCGGATCCGCGCGCACGCTCGGCGACGCCGCTGTCCGCGCGGGCCTCGCGCTCGGCGACGTCGAGAAGCACCTGCGCCGCGCCACGGGCATCGATCCCGAGGTCGCGCGGGCCGTCGCGCTCGCGGCCGAGCATGCGCGTGGCCTCCTCTCGGCGCTCTCCACGCTCCGCGCCACCACCCCTGCGCGCCCGCTCCTGCTCGGCGCGCTCCGCCCTGTGCTCGCGCCTCTCTCGCGCTTGCTCGGCGAACTCGGGGACGAAGGTCGTGCAGGGGAAGCCTCGCCCGGATCGCCGCAGGGCGACGACGGTGGGGCTTCGCCGTGACGGCGGATCGCGAGATCACCCGCCTCCTCCTCGAAGAGATCCAGCGCCACGCCCCTGCGCTCGACGGCGACGCGCTCGACGACGCCCCGCGCCGCGCGATCCACGCGCTGAAAGGATCGGCCGGCCTCGCGGGCGAGCGCGCGCTCTTCGACTCCCTCGCGCGGCTCGAACGACGCCTCGTCGACGGCGACGCCACTGCCCTCGTCGACGCGCGTGCGGTCCTCTCCATCGCGGGCGACGCCCTCGCTGCGGGCCGCCCCATCCCGGCGCCTGCATGGCCCGAGCCTCCGTGGGATCTCCGCGGACGCCCGGCGCCGCCCGAAAAACGCGCGCGTTATGCGGCGGAAATGAGCGATCGCCTCGCGCGGGTCGACGAGCTCCTCGCGGGTGAGCTCCCCGAGCCGCACGCCATCGCCGGCATCTTCCGCGAGGTGCACGCCATGAAGGCCGCCGCGCTCGCGGCCGGCGACGACGCCACCGCGTGGTTTTGCCATGGCCTCGAAGATCGCGCGCGCGACGCGAGCCGCAGCGACGTCGAGGCGCGCCGGGCCATCGGCGAAATCGCGCGCTGGCGGGGCCTGCTCGGCGAGCTCGTCGCCGCGCCCGATCGTGCGGTCGAAGTCCTCCGCCGCCTCGCGTACGGCGCTCGTTCGAGCTCGCAGCCCCCGCCCTCCTACAGCACGCCCGATCAGCCTCCGCACAGCACCCCCGAGCCCTCGCTCGATCCTCGCGCCGCGCGCCTCTCCGGCGACACCCTCCGCGTCTCCACCGCCGCTCTCGATCGCCTCCTCGATCGTGTCCGCTCCCTCGAACGCGCCGAATCCGCCATCGCCGCGGCCGGCCGTGAGCTCGGCGTCCTTGCCACCCGCGCGCGTCGCGTCCGCAGCTCCCTCGCCGAGACCCGCGGCCCGCACGACGCCCTCCCTCGCCGCGCGAAACGCCTCCGCAAGGCCACCGCTGCCGTCGCGGCTCTCTCCGACGCCCTCGACGCCGAGGCTGCCACGCTCCTCGGCATCGCCGAGCGCTCGCGCTTCGAGGCGGCCTCCGCGCACGCCGACATCGCGCTCATGCGCACCACCACCGTCGCGACCCTCTTCGATCGTGTCGTCTCCGCGGCGATCGCGCAGGCCCGCAGGCTCGGCCGTGACGTCCGTGTCCTCGCGCGCGGCGGCGAAACCCTCATCGATCGCCGTGTCGCCGAGGGCCTCTTCGACCCGCTCCTCCAGCTCGTCCAGAACGCCATCGTCCACGGCATCGAGCCCGAGATCACGCGCGCGCATCACGGCAAACCTCCCGCCGGCCGCGTCGAGATCTCCGCCGAGCAGCGCGGCGCCGCGCTCCGCATCGTCGTGCGGGATGACGGCGCCGGCGTCGACATCGAGCGCGTGCGTTCACGTGCCGTCTCGCGTGGCGCCATCGCCTCGGCGCGTGCTGTCACGGCCGATCACAAAGCGCTCCTCGGCCTCCTCTTCGTCCCGGGCTTCACCTTGCGCGAGAACGTCGACCTCCTCGCGGGCCGTGGCCTCGGCCTTGGCCTCGTGCGTGAGTCCGTGCGCCGCCTCGGCGGCACCGTGCGCCTCGCGAGCCGACCTTCCGAAGGCCTCACGGCCACCCTCGACGTCCCGCTCGAGCGCGGCCTCGTGCGTGTCCTGTGGGTCCGCGCGGGCGAGGACGTCTATGCGATCCCGGCGCGCCTCGTTCGACGCATCGCCTTTGGCGCCGACCTCCCGAACATGCTCGCGTTTCCGCTCGCGGCTTGCGTGCGTGGGCTCGGCGCGCTCGAGACCGGCGAGGCGCTTGGCCCCGACGATGGACCTTCGTACCTCCTCGAGCTCGATCCGGGCCGCGAGGACGAGCCTTCCTTCTTCGTCTCGGTCACGTCCGTCGGCGAGATCGAGGAGGCCTCGTTGCATGCGGCTCCGCCGCTCGTCGCGCTCGCGGGCCCGTACAACGGCGCGATCGTGCGAGGCGACA
This sequence comes from Polyangium mundeleinium, assembly GCF_028369105.1. Lineage (NCBI taxonomy): Bacteria > Pseudomonadati > Myxococcota > Polyangiales > Polyangiaceae > Polyangium > Polyangium mundeleinium. The sequence continues at coordinate 12,744,357 of NZ_JAQNDO010000001.1, forward strand.
CCGTGCGCTTGTGCCTCGACGTCCACGCGCTGGCGGAGCTCGTGTACCTGGTGCAGGGACGGCGCGCGCCCTGACGCGCTCTTCGTTCCTGCTTCCTGTTCGTGGCTGGCGGAGAGAGAGGGATTCGAACCCTCGGATCAGTTTCCCGATCGCACGCTTAGCAAGCGTGTGCCTTAAGCCACTCGGCCATCTCTCCAGCCTCCAGACGACGAGCCCATCGGCCGTGACCGTTTGGTCGTACGGCCTTGGACGCGCGCCCAAAGCGCCACCGAGGTAGCACGGCTCTTCCTCCCGAGCCAACCCCAAACGGGAAGGCCGGCGCGTTTCCCGGTGCTTTTTGTCTCGACGGGGGGCTTCGCGTCAGCGCGTGGCCCTCGGCGCCCGGCCGCGGAGGATCAACGCGAGGAGCGCCTTGACGTCGCGGTGCGCCTCGATCGGGTGCCGCAGCGGCTTGTCCGGATGCACCTCGTACAGGTTCCGCCGCCCCACCCGCTCTCGTGTCACGAACCCCTCCCCTTCCAGGTCCGTCACGATCCGCTGCACTGCGCGCTCCGTGATCCCCACCCGCTCGGCCACGTCGCGCAGCCGCACCTCCGGATCCTCGGCCAGACAGAACAGCACGTGCGCGTGGTTCGTCAGGAACGTCCACCCCGCCGCTTCTTCGGGCGGGGCCGCGCGACGCCTCGACGGCGCACGGGCCGCGCTCCCCGACACGCGACGTTCGTTTCGTGATTTCTTGATCATGCACGACCGGCGCTCGCCATCGGGCGCGGCGCCCCCCGCAAGCGGAATGGTAAGTCATGAATCGGGACGACGCCCATCACCTCCGCTTGCTACGCGTGCCCTCTCGCCTCCGCATGTCCCCTTCCCTACGGAGTCGTCGAAAAGACTTCCGTTCCGCGACGCGCCCGGGCTCTACTCGAACCCGGGCCGCCTGGGAGGTGCCGCATGGCCGATCGCAAGGACATGCCTCATGTGGTGATCGTTGGTGGTGGATTCGGCGGGCTCAACGCCGCCATGTCGCTCGCGGGCGCGCCCGTCCGCGTCACGCTCGTCGACCGGACCAACCACCACCTCTTCCAGCCCTTGCTCTACCAGGTCGCGACCGCGGGCCTCTCCCCGGCCGACATCGCGGTCCCCATCCGCTCGGTCTTCTCGCGCCAGCGGAACGTCCGCGTCCTCCTCGCCGAGGCGAACGGCGTCGACCTCCCGGGCAAGCGCCTTTTGCTCGACAAGGGCGAGCTCCGCTACGATTACCTCGTCCTCGCCGTCGGCGCGACGCACAACTTCTTTGGCCACGACGAGTGGGGCACGCACGCGCTCGGCCTGAAGACGCTCGACGAGGCGCTCCGCATTCGCGAGCGAATGCTCCTCGCGTTCGAGGGCGCCGAACGCACGACCGACCCCGAGGCACGCAAGCGCCTGCTCACCTTCGTCGTCATTGGCGGCGGCCCCACGGGCGTCGAAATGGCCGGCGCCTTCTCCGAGCTCGCCACACACGTCCTCTCCAAGGACTTTCGCGCCATCGACCCCTCCCAGGCGCGCGTCGTCCTCGTCGAGGCCGGCCCGCGTATCCTCGCGGCGTTCCCCGAGGACCTCGGAAAGCGCGCCGAAGCCCAGCTCGCCTCCCTCGGCGTCACCGTCGAAAAAGGCCGGCCCGTCGCGCGCATCGACGACGATGGCATTGCGTTCGGGGATGGCGAGCGTATCGACGCCGCCACCGTCGTCTGGGCTGCGGGCGTCCGCGGCACCAAGCTCTCGCGTGCGCTCGGCGTCGAGCTCGACCGCGGCGGCCGGGTCAAGGTCTCCTCGGATTGCTCCCTCCCGGACCACCCCGAGGTCTTCGCGATCGGCGACATGGCTGCTTGCCGCGACAAACACGGCGTCGACGTCCCCGGCCTCTGCCCTGCGGCCATTCAGCAGGGAAAATACGTCGCGCGCACCATTCGCGCCGAGGTCCGGGGAAAACCGCGCGAGCCTTTTGTGTACCTCGACAAGGGCACGATGGCCACCGTGGGCCGCAAGCGCGCCATTGCGATGATGGGAAAGCTGGAGCTCGCGGGCTTCCTCGCCTGGCTCGCGTGGATGGCCGTCCACGTCTTCTTCCTGATCGGCTTCAAGAACCGCTTCCTCGTCATGTTCAACTGGATCTGGCAATACTTCACGTGGAAGCGCGGCGCGCGGCTCATCACCACGCATACCGGCGTCGAGCCGCAGCTCCTGCTCGCCGCCGCGCCCGACGGGCCCGTGCCTTCTTTGCGCGCGGCCGACGCTGCCTCGAAGCCGGCGTCGACGCGCTGACGGCACGTCCTGGGCGTCTGCGACGCGCGGAAACGACGCACCCCTCCCCTCTCTTCGTGCCCCCTCCAGGTCTCCAGGTCTCCTCACCACCTGGATATTCGCCGCAATGACGCAGCCGTGATGATCGCGGAATCGGCTTGATAGCCGAGCCTCCACGGCTAGATTGTAACGGTATGAATTGACGCGGGGTCTGGCGGACCGGTGCGTCGCGGACGCGCGTGCGCCGCGAATCCGCGCACGACGAGGCCGCGCCTCATCGATCGAACCGAGCCGCGCGAGCCTCCGCGTCCCTTATGGCACGTGCATGGGGGGACGTGCCGTCATGCACGGCGCGCCACCGTCACGCTCTTGGCAATCGTCTTCACGGAAGCGAGGTACAATTTCCATGAATCCAAGGAATGGCTTCCATTACGCGACGGGATTCTTCACCGCGATGATCCTGGCCGGCTGCATGGATTTCGGCGGCCACGGCGAGGACCTGGAGTCGTCCCAGGACAACCTGGTCGCGCCGCCGGTGACCTGCCCGGATCGCGACTTCGATGGAATCTGCGACAACGTCGACAACTGCCCCGACGACGAAAATCCGGACCAGCAAGACACCGACGGCAACGGCCTCGGCGACGTCTGCGATTGTCCGGACATCGACGGCGATTTCATCTGCAACTTCGCGGACAACTGCCCTGCTTGGAAAAACCCCGACCAGAAGGACACCGACGGCGACGGCATCGGCGACGCCTGCGATTCGGCCTGCCCCGACATCGATGGCGATAAAATCTGCAACGACGTCGACAACTGCCCGGAGTGGGGAAATCCCTTCCAGGAGGACACCGACGGCGACGGCATCGGCGACGCCTGCGAATGCCCCGACGCCGACAAGGACACGATCTGCGACCCCGACGACAACTGCCCGCACCACCCGAACCTGGGCCAGGAAGACGTGGACCTCGACGGCCTCGGCGACGTGTGTGACGCCTGCGTCGACGGGGACGGCGATCTCATCTGCGATATCGATGATATTTGCCCCGCCGTCCCGAACCCCGACCAGCTCGACACCGATGGCGACGGCATCGGCGACGTTTGCGAAGAGCTCCCGCCTCCGCCGCCCCCGCCTCCTTGCTCGGACGTGGACGCCGATCTCGTTTGCGACATCGACGACAATTGCCTCGACGTCCCGAACCCCGATCAGTTCGACGGCGATCTCGACGGCTTCGGCGACGCCTGCGAACCGCCCCTGCCCCCGCCTCCGCCGCCCCCGCCTCCTTGCTCGGACGTGGACGCCGATCTCGTCTGCGACATCGACGACAATTGCCTCGACGTCCCGAACCCCGATCAGCTCGATGGGGATCTCGACGGCTTCGGCGACGCGTGTGATTGCATCGACAAGGACCGTGACTTCATCTGCGACGTGGACGATTTCTGCCCATTCACCGTCATCCCGGAGTTGACCGTGCCGGCCGTCTTGCTCTGGTACAACCGCTATGCCCTCGTCGACAATGACCCCGTCTTCGACTCGGGCGGCTTGAAGGGCCAACCCGCGCCGCGCCTTTATACCCTCGAAGACACCCGCGGCTGCTCCTGCGAGCAGATCGTCGCGGCGCTCAACCTCGGCCAGGGAGTGCTCGACCACGGCTGCAGCATCAGCACCATGGAATACTGGATTTCCGTGATGCACCCCTAGCACTACTCTGCCACCACCAACCACACCTTCATATCGGCACGAGCGCCCGCACCGTCGCTCCGCACCGCGCGCATCTCATGGGCGCAGCGAGCCTTTGAATCAGTCGCCGCCGGATCTCCGGTAGCGACGGTTCAGGCGGTGGGCCGCTGTGCCCAAGCTTTTTTTTCGGCGTTGCGTAGGTGCTGAAGGAAGGCGAAGGCCATCATTGTCAGGAGCGCGTGATGATGCAGCGCGTGCCAGGAGCGGCACTCGACATGGTCGAGTCCGAGCTCCTCTTTCATCTGCTGATGTGCTTGCTCGCAAGCCCAGCGCGCCTTGATCACCGAGGCGAGCGTTCCGAGTTCGGTGTCGGGCGGGTAGTTCGAAAGGTAATATTTCCGCACGCCGTTCGCGCGCTTTTCGCAGACGAGCCAGGCTTCTTCGCCTGGCCCACGATTGTGTCCGATGACCTTCGGCCCATCAGCCACACGCACGCGGATGGCGGCAAACGACGCGGAGAGCGGGCCTTTCGTCCCGTCACGCCATTGTACCTCCTTGAAGCCGTTCTTTGCGCGCGTCGAGAATACCTCCTGCGCCTTCCTCGGAGCAGCCGACACCTTCCCACGCTTTGGCGGACGCCCGCCTGGTCGTGTTCGCTCGGGCGCGGCCACACGAACGGACTTCGGATAGACGAGCTGGTTCGGATTCACGCCCACTGCCCACTTCAGCTTCAACTCCGAAAGCCCACGCCGGAACGCGGCGCACGCGCCGTACCCCGCGTCCGCCAAGACATCGCCGAACTCGATGCCGCTGCGCATGATGCGCTCGATCTCGGCGAGCGCGATCTGCCACTTCGTCCGGAATACCACGTCCTCGGGTACCTTCGCGCGTCGCCGTCGCTCTGGATCGCGCGCCCATTCCTTCGGGAGGTAAAGCCGGAGCGCGACCGGGACGGGCACCTCGTCACGCGCAAGCGTGATGGAGACGAGAGCCTGGCAGTTGGCGTTCTTGCCGAGTTGCCCGCAGTACTGATGCGCGACGCCGACCGAGTGCGTTCCCTTCTTTGGAATTGCGGTGTCGTCAATGATGAGGTGGGCGTTCTTGCCGCCGACGAGCGCTCCAGCCTTCTCGAGGAGCACGCGCTCGTGCCCGGCCGTGTCCCAGCGAGAGGTCGAGATGAAGGGGTGAAGCTGCTGCGTCTCACCTGGGCAAACTCGCGCGGCCATCGGCTCGATGCTCTTGCGGTCGCCTGGCCCGAGCAGCCCACGTAGGTAGACCGGCCCCCACTTCTGCTGGGACGGGTAGCCGAACTCGTGCAGGAACGGTGCAAACCAGTGCTCGAACTCGCGCTCCCAGTGTTCCTCAGGAAGTTCGTCACTCTCGAATGTGGGTTTGACGGCGGTCACGCGGGCAAACCAGCGCAAGGGAAGACGCTGGGCCAAATTTTTCGCCACGGCAGACCACGAAGGGCCGTAGATCAAGCTCGGCACGCGTCAGGTCGCGGGCAGGGTCGGTCAGGATGGCAGAGTAGTGCTAGCCGATCGAATGCCGCGCGCGGCCGTCTGGTCACTCCGCTGACCACCCGCTGCTCCATAGCGCGGACCCCCTTCCCGATCCTCCAGACAATCATTCGAGCGACGGGAAAAACCCCGGCGTTCTCGACGACCGCGCCTTTTCGCCGACGGAGCGGGTTCGTCGCGGCTTTGCGCCCTTCCCTACTCGCCTCGACCTCCCGATTTCTTCTTGATGACCACCCCTCCGTGATGAATAGTGCGGCACGAATTCGACGCCGGGGCGGTGCTCCTGATTGTACCGACCTTCGTGGAGGCGGGAAAGCCACACACGGAGGGGTACTGCCACCACCGGCCTCGCGTCGCGCGTTCCGCCTCCGTGTGTCGGGCTGAACAGCGCGTGAGCATTTCAATGTTCGGCGCCGAGCGAAGCGCCGGGCTCGGCCATGACCGTCGAACGAGAGGGGTGGGTCTCGCATGAAACGAATCCATGGCTTCCACTACGTGACTGCTTTCTTCGGCATGCTCGTCGCCGTCGGTTGCATGGAATCCGTGACGCGTGAAGAGGACGAGAATGTCGATACGGTCGACGGGCGACTGCTCTTTTGCGTGGACGCCGACAACGACAAAGTGTGCAGCACGGACGACAACTGCCCGACGGTCGCCAATTACAATCAGAAGGACATCGACGGGGACGGCATCGGCGACGCCTGCGACAACTGCGTCACCGTGGACAATCCCGATCAGGCGGACAGCGATAACGACGACGTCGGCGACGCCCCCAGCTGGCCAAGACGGGGGACACGGCGTTCACGGTCGGGGACTTGGGGAACGGCGACCCCTCCAAGTTCTTCTTCACTGTGGAGCAGACCCGCGGGTGCTCCTGCAAGCAGATCCTTTTCAAGCTCGGCGTTAACGGCCAAGGCCCGCTGAAGCACGGCTGCCCGCCCGGCATCATGCAGCATTGGATCAACCTTGTGAACAAGTGACTCGCCAATAGTGCACTTCCGTGCCAGCTTCGCACGAAAAGAGGGGCGTGTTTCGCATGAAACGAAAGAATGCTTTCTACTCGTTGACCGCTGTCTTGACGACGCTCATCGCGGTGGGCTGCATGAACGCCGCGACCCCCGAAGACGAGGCGCAGGAGCTCGGGACGGCCGAAGGTCGTCTGGATTGCGCGGACGTCGACTACGATTACGTGTGCACAGCTTACGACAACTGCCCGTACGTGGCGAACGCGAACCAGGCGGACATCGATTACGACAAGGTCGGCGACGTCTGCGACAACTGCAAGTACGTCGCAAACGCGGACCAGGCGGACGCCGATTACGACGGCATCGGAGACGCCTGCGACAACTGCCCGGGCACGGCGAACAAGGACCAGTACGACGCCGATTACGACGGCATCGGCGACGCCTGCGACAACTGCAAGTACACGCAGAACCCCTACCAGGAAGACGCCGATTACGACAGGTCGGCGATGTCTGCGACAACTGCGTGTACGTGGCGAACCCCGCGCAGAGGGACGACGACGACGACGGCATCGGCAACGCCTGCGAGTACGGCTGCACGGGCGACAGCGATTACGACGGCGTCTGCAACAACGTCGACGAGTGTCCCTACACGAAGTACGACACGGCGCCCGACGGCCTGAACCCGAACAACTCCATCTGGACGAGCAAGAGCGGCCTGAAGTTCGAAATCGGCGCGCCGAATGGCCCCAACTTCGACTTCACCATGAAGGACACCGCGGGCTGCTCCTGCGCGCAGATCATCAAGGAGCTCAACCTCGGCGCGGGCCACAAGAAGCACGGCTGCAGCCCGAGCGCCATGCAGACCTGGATCGGGTCCGTCTACTGACGCACTCTCGATCCTCCTGAATCAACGCGCGGGGCGGCAAGACTGCCCCGCGCGCCCTTCACCCGCGCGCCCGCGCCGCGAGCGCGATCCTCCCGAGCTGCGCCACGTTCGGCGGCCCGCCGACGTCGTCGAAATGCGTCACCCAGCGCCACTCCTCGAATTCGTCATTCGGGTGCACCTCGTCCGTGTCCACGTCGGCCACGAACACGAAGTTCAAGTGAATCCCCTTGCTCCCGGCCGGGTGCTCCTCGTAGCCGATGAACCCCGGCGGCGTCCCGTCGACGTCGCTCACCACGGGAAACCGACCGACGAGCCCCGTCTCTTCGCGCAGCTCGCGCGCGGCCGCTTCGAGCGGCGTCTCGTCGGGCAGCATCTCTCCGCCCGGCGGCAGCCAGATTCCGAGCCGCCGGTGGCGGATCAAGAGAATGCGGCCTTCATACCGCGGATACACGGCGACGGAAAATGCGCGGCGGGTCATTCGCTCGTCCTCCCCTTCATTTTCCGTGCACGATCGTGGCGGCGCAATGCCCTTCGAGCACCGGTTTTCCCCCGGAGAGCGCTCGCTCGACGCACGCCTTCACCTTCGGGCTGCCCGCTGCTTGCACTTCGGCCACCTTCCCGCCGCGCGCCTTCCATACCACGCGCGTCTCCGTCCCGGCGGGCGCGCACGCGTCGAGCGCTTTTTTCTGCGGCGACATCCATGCAGTCACCAGCACCGCCCCGAGCAGCGCCATTCCGCCGCCCTCGGTCTTGCACTGAATGTCCTTCGCCATGAGCCCGTCCGCTTCGAGCTGCCCGATCGACAGGTTCGCGCCCGGCACGTCCGACGCTGCCGCGGCTTTGCCGTCCGCCGGGGGTGCGGGTTTTTCCTCGGTCGTCGGGGATGCCTTGGGGCTCGGTTTGTCTTCGCTCGCCGCGGGGCTCTCTCCGGGCTCCGGCCCGTGATCGGCCTCGGGAGGCGGGGGCGGCGCTTCTTCTCGCTCCGCGGCGCTGCTCGACGGTGCGAACTCCGGCGGCGGAGACGACGCACTCTCACCGCCGCAGGCGGGAAACAGACAACCAGCAACGGCCAAAACGATTCCGGGGGCTCGAAGGTTCATGAGGGCGTCCGCAGCCTACCAGCCCGTGCCATGATTGGGCCATGAGAATGACCCTTGCCCTTCCTTCGCTCCTCCTCGCCCTCGCGGCGTCGACCACGACGAGCACCTCGGCGCGCGCCGACGACGCCCCCGATGTCGACGTCGACGACCTGCGCACCTTCAAACGCCGCCGGTTTCCGCTCCTGCCCACCGCCGGCCTCGTCCTCGGCCCGAGCTTCGGCGCTCCGACGACGCGCTTCCTCGGCGGCGCCTGGCTCGGCGCGGCCCACTACCCCATGTCGGGACCCCATACGTTTTTCTGGTCCCTCGCCGGGGCCCTCGAGGTCCAGAGCGCCGGCGACGAGATCGCCTTGCCTTGGGGCGTCGACCTCCGTATCGGCTCCGCCTGGTTCAGCGCGACGCGCCGTTATCTCCTCCAGGGCACCGTCTACCTCCTCGGCGGCTACCGCTTCGCCTCGGCCCTCGACATCGGCTCGGCGCGTTTCGGCATCGGCGCCTCCTCCCCGGCGTTTTTCCTGAGCGCGGTGCGCACGATCTTCCTGCCGGTCCCCTCCACGCTGGAGCTCGTCGGCGTCGTGCCCCGCGACGCGCCCGCGCGGTTCGAGCTCCGCTTCGGCTGGTCTTACTGATCACGCCCGAGGCTTCGCCCACGACCTTCGAGAACGCGTCACGGACCGCCGCAGCACGCGGACGAGCAGCGCGTCAACGGCCATGAGGCCCTTCAAGCAGAAGACCGAGCCTCGCGCGGCGGCCCCTGTTGCATGTATCAAAAACCACACACGTTCCCCGGATCCGGGTCGTCGCGAGCAATCATTGCAGCACATACAAAACGTCCGTCCCTGGTGCAGCAATCTGCTTCTGATCGGCCTGTGGCCCGCATTCCGAATGCGCGCGCAGACGGCTGTGCACTTGCCGGCTCGGCAAACCATCGAATCAACCGAGGCCAACGATGGGACGCGCGCCGGGCGCGCGAGCACGCTTCTGCTCGATGCAAAGTGGTTCCCGCCCGCCGCGGCTCCAGGTAAGCTCTTCGCTGGAGAACCTTCATGATCGTCAGAAACTCGCGCACTTCTTCGTTGATCCGGTCGTTCCTTTCGGGCTCGGGTGTCGTCTCCTTGACGGCCCTCTTGCTCGCGCTCCCCATCGTCTCCGCGTGTGGGGATGGCTCGAGTGGTGCGGGGGGTTCGGGCGCCACCGGCGCCTCGGGCGGCGCGGGTGGCATAGGAGGATCCGGCGGCATGGGCGGCGAGGGCGGCATGGGCGGTGGTCCGCCGGCCGATCCTTGCAAGTGGCCGCATGACGTCGTGGTCGAGGTCGCCGACGCGGCCGCCTTGACAGACGCGCTCTCCAAGGCCACGCCCGGCCAGCTCATCCGCCTCGCGCCGGGCACCTATGCCGACACGTTCGACCTCGAGCTCGTGAGCGGAACCGCGGAAAAACCCATCGTCGTCTGCGGCCCGCGCGACGCGATCCTCGACACGAGCGCCATGCCCTCGAACACCGGCCTCCGCTTGCTCCAGGTGAACCATTGGGTCGTCTCGGGCATCACGATCATGGGCGGCCGCAAGGGCATCTACGTCGACGGATCGAGCGACAACATCCTCTCGAACCTCTTCGTGCACGACGTCGGAGAAATGGCCATTCAGCTCCGCAATGGGGCCAGCCGCAACACGATCGAGTATTGCGAAATCACGAACACGGGCCGCACCGTGCCGGATTCGGCGGAGGGCGTCTACGTGGGCAGCGACGACAGCGCCTGGCCGTCTCCGGACATGCCGGACGCCTGCGACGGCACGAAGATCCTCTGGAACAAGTTCGGCCCCGGGATCCAGACCGAGCACGTCGACCTCAAGGAGGGCACGCAGGGCGGCGAGATCCGCGGAAATACCTTCGACGGCGAGGGCCTCACGCCCGACGGCTCGGAGGACGCATGGGTGGCCGTCACGGGCAACAAGTACCTCTTCGCGGAGAACATCGGCGACAAGAGCCCGAAGGACGGCTTCGTCGTGCGCCAGGCGACGATGGGCTGGGGCAACGACAACGTGTTCGAGAAAAACACGGCCAATGGCATCAACAATCCGAACCTCGGCATCAACATCGGTCCTGGCACGACGGGCTCGATCGTGAAATGCGACAACAAGTTCACCGGCACGGGCATGCTCTCGAACATCGAATGCACGAATTGAGGCGCGCCGCGCCCATTTCGACGCCCCTCCCGGGTCCGGCTCGCTGGATCGCTCTGCGCGGGATCCTCCTTGCGCCGATCGAGCGAGCCGGGTAAAACCCTCGCCGAGACGTCCCCGTCATGAAGGCGAAACACCTGCGCATCCGGATCGAGCAATGCTTGGCCCTCGCCAAGGCGTCGAACTGCCCCCGCCGCAAGTTCGGCGCCCTCCTGCTCGACCCCGACCGCAACGTCATCCTGATGGACGGCTACAACGGCGGCCCGCGCGGCGGCGGCGACCTCTGCGGCGGCGACGTGTGCCTGCGAGACAGCATGCAGATCCCGAGCGGCACGCGCATGGAGATCGGCTGCCACCACGCCGAGATGAACGTCGTCTGCAACGCTGCCGCGAGCGGCGTGGCCACGCGGGGCGCCTGGATCATCGTCACGGGCGAGCCGTGCATCCTGTGTGCCAAGCTCATCCACCACGCGGGCATCACGAAGGTCATCGTGGTGGCCGAGGGGTATGCGGGCGAGAACGGCGTGGAGTATTTGACCCGCCATGGAATCGCCGTGGAAACGACGGAGGGCCCGAAAGATCCGCGCCTCTTGGGCGCGACCGAGGGCGAGGGCGGCCCCGCTTGACGGGCCGTTGACGGCCGCGCGGCCTGGGCTCTATCGTTATCTTTGATGGGCCCGAACGACTTCGACAAGACCGCCGCCGACGCAACCATCGCGACGATCGAGCGCCTCCTCGCGCGCCACACCGATCGGACCGAGGAGGCGCGGATCCTCGACCTCCTCCGCGACGCCCGCCCCCGCGAGCTCGACCATCTCCTCGGGCGCCTCCCGCTCCAAAGGCTCGTCTCCAGCATCGACGACCGTGTCGTTGGTCCGGACAACCGCACCGCCCTCTTTCGCCTGCTCTGCGAGGAGCGGCTCGGCGACCTCTCCATCTCGACCCGCGCGGCGCTGATCTTCGCCCTCCAGCGGGGCCGCACCGACACCGCCGACGAAACGGCCCTCGGCCGCATCCTCCTCGGCACGCGTGGCGCGGAGCTCACCGACCTGAAGAACGCCATCGACGACGGCGGCGATTACCGCGACCTCCAGCAGCTCTTTTTTCGCGATCTCGACGACGACCTCCTCCGCGAAAAGCTCTTCGAGCATTTCCGCGTCGCGGCGACCCCCCGCGCCGATCTGAAGGTCCTCTCCGACATCGACGACACGCTCTATCCGAACTGGAAAGACGCCCGTTATCCCCGCACGAAAGAACCCCGCCCCTACCCCGGCGTGCGCGCCTTCTACAACGAGCTCGACCTCGCGTTCTCCCCGCACGGCGACCTCGGCGACCTCACCTTTCTCACGGCCCGCCCTGGTGATCGTGTCGGCTTCGGCGAGGGAATCACGCGCAAGCACCTTACGGCGCTCGGTCTCCCTCATGCCAAGGTCCTCACCGGCGATTTCGGCCACCTCGCCACGCACGACCTCATGGCCGACAAGAAATACGGAAGCTTCATCGAATACCGCAAGCTCTTCCCCGAATACACGTTCGTCTTTTGCGGCGACAGCGGCCAGGGCGACGCCATCGCCGGCGCTCGCATGATGGAGCACCCCGGCGACGGCATGCGGGCCGTCTTCATTCACGACGTCGTGAACACGGACGCGGAAGGCCGCGCCGCCTGGCGCGCGAAAGGCGTCGCCTTCAATGACACCTACATCGGCCACGCGCTCGACGCCCACGCGCTCGGCCTCCTCGATCGCGCCGCCCTCCGCCGCGTTGCCGACGCCGCCCTCCGCGACCTCCACGACGTCCCCTTCGACGACCTCGGCCAGCGCGAAGCCCGGTGGACCGAGTTTCGCCGCGACATCGCGCGCGTGAATGCGCTCTTGCCGGAGGACGAACACCTCTCCCCTTAGCCGCATTGCGGCATGCGGATCCCCCGTGATACGGTCCGCGCATGTTCGCCCGCTCGCTTCGCCTCGTTGGGGTTCTTCCTGCCGCACCGCTCCTCGGGCTCCTCGCCTGCGGGGGCGCGCCGCCTGCGCCCCCGCCCACGCCGCCCTCGTCCGTCGCCAAACCCGCCCCGCCCACGCCGCCCCCGGCGACCCCTTGCGAGACCGCGGACGCGCTGCGAAAGAAGGTCCCCGCGCTCCTGGGCAAAGGAAAGCTCGACCGCGCCGCGCGCGTGATGGCGCGCGTGCGAGAACTCTGCCCCGAACCGGCTCCGGAGGTGCTGGCCGAGGATCTGACGACGAGCGCCGAGCTCGCCGTCGAGCTGTACGATTTCACGTCCGCATACAAGCTCGCAACGAAGCTGCTCAGCATCCCCGGCGTGAGCGACGCCCATAAGCAGCGATGGCAGACGGCCCGCGCGGCGGCCAACAAAACCGAAAAGAAGCTCGCGTCCCTGTCCGCGCCCGACATCACGAAGGTCGCGCTGCCGCTCGTCGCGCAAGCCGATGCCCTCGCGGCCAAGGGCGACGAGGCCTCGCTCCGCGCCGCGCGCGAGGCGTACCTCGGCGCCTTCGCGGCGCACCCGAATGGCCAGGCCGCGCTCGGCGCGGCCCTGGTGACGCGCAGGCTCGGCGACGCGGCCGAGGCGCAGAAACTCTTCGATCGTGCCTTCGGGCTGCTCGCCAGGACCGAAAAACGAACGCCCACGGTCGTCCTGCCAAACCGTTCCCTCGTCACGAGCTGGCTCGATTGGTCGAGCGACGGCCGCTTCCTCGCGCTCTCGCAAGGCGAGGCCGTCGGCGGTGGTGACATCGAGATCTCCCTCCTCGACGCGGAGACGAATCGCGAGCACCTCCACCTCTTTTTGCCCTGGGGCCAGGAGGACCACGTCGCGTTGTCGAGCGACGGCAAGCTCCTCGGCGCGAAGACCTCCTCGAAGGGGTTCGTCCTCGATATCGCCTCGCGCTTCATCGTGCGCGATCTCGACAATCTCCCCGTCTCGTACACGACCGCATTTTCGCCCGACCTCGGGCGCCTTGCGGCGGTGAAATACGACGAGGCCCTGATCCGCCAGTTCGCGCCGTGGTCCACGATCGAGGTGAAGGACGGCTTGCCCGGCGAGGACGAGGAGGCGCGGCCCATCAGCGCAACGTTCTCTCCGGATGGCAAGACGCTCGCCATTCCCTACACCGACGAGAAGGTCCGCCTCTGGAACATCGAAAAGCGCCGCGTCTCCGCGATCCTCGGGGGAAATCGTGGGCCCATCTGGCAGACGGCCTTTTCGCGAGATGGGAGCACCGTCGCCATTTCCACCGACAAGGGCGACGTGCAGCTCTCGGATCCGCGTAGCGGGGCCACGAAAAAGACGATCTCGGTCGCCGCGGACGACCCCGTCCATACGCTCGCCCTCTCGCCGGATGGCTCCCTCGTCGCCACGGCCAACATCGGCGGCGTCTCCGTGTGGGATGCAAAGACCGGGTCTGTCCGGACGAAACTCGAGCAGTTCGTGTATTACGGGGACATTGCCTTCTCGCCCGACGGCCGCCGCCTCGCGGTCACCTGCGAGTCCGGTCCGGTCTGCGTGGTCGACGCGAACAACGGCGCCCTCTTGAAGAAGCTTCGCTTGCAAGACGCGGGCATAGGAGCGCTGTCGATTTCCACCGACGGAAAGACCCTGGTCGCGCGGCCCTGGGACGGCGCCTTGCGGATCCTCGATCTCGAAAAGGGGACCCTGCGGAGCACCCAGCCGCTCTCCGACGACGAAGGCAACGTGGTCCTCTCGGGCGACGGAAAGCTCCTTGGCGGGGCGGGGAAGGGCATGCGCGTCTGGAACGCCGCGACGGGCGCCACGGTCCGCGAGGAGAAGTTCGTCGATCCTGCCCAGGCCTTCGCATTCTCGCCCGATGGCACGTGGGCCGCCGTCGACATGGGCGATGCGATCCTCCTTTTTTCTCTGACGAAGACGAAGGCGCCGGCACGCTCTTTCCAGGGGCACACGGGCTCGATCCGGGCCCTCTCGTTTTCCCTCGATGGAAAATACCTCGCCTCCGGCTCGCGCGACAAGACCGTGCGGATCTGGGATGTCGCCGCGGGCACCGAAAAACTCCGCTTGCCGGAGCACGGCGACGCCGTGACGGCCGTCGCGTTCTCCCCCGACGGAAAACTCCTCGCTTCGGGCTCCGCCGACAAGTCCGCGCGGGTATGGGACGCGACAACGGGTACGTCTCGCCAAACCTTTGTGGACAAGCACGCAGGCCGCACGGAGAGCGTCAACGAGCTCGCGTTCTCCCCCGATGGCACACAGCTCGCCGTGGGCGGGTCCGACAATACCCTCCGGCTCTGGGACCTCGCGACTGGCGAGCCACGCGCCATGCAGAAGGCAGGCGCGAGCGTCTATTCCCTGGCCTTCACGCCCGACGGCCAATGGCTCGTCACGGGCTGGAGCGACGGGACGCTCCTTTTCCAGCGCTCCACGGGCGAGGGCCCGACTGCCAGGATCCATTTCCTCGACAAAGAGGACGCGGCCCACGTCCTCGACGGCGAAGGCCACGCCGATTTCCTCGGCAAAAACCCCTGCGCCGCCCGCGCCCGCCTCCACTGCCGCGCCGGCCGCTTCGGAATGCCGTTCGACCTCTGCGAGGAGCGCGCGTTCACGAGCGGCCTGCTCGCCACGATCCTCGCCGGAAAGCCCGCCGGAGGCGACCCCTCGCACGAGGACGATCCCCCGCGTTGCGCCCGCTGAACCGGTTCGTCCTCGCCCGGACTTTTCCTGTCACACCTCTCCAAACTCCCCCTCCCCACGTCGGCGTCCTTCTGGTACGGTCCGATGCATGGCTGTGGTCGTCACCGAGCAATCGATCGCCGAGTGGGCGCCGAACGAGAAGGTGCTCATCGACGCGAGGGCGCTCTTGCGGAAAGGCGCGCTGAAGAAGCTCGCCAAGAACGACGATGGGACCCTCGCCTTCGGCCACTGCGACGGCTCTGGCAGGTCGCCTTATGCGGTCTCCATGGACCTCACGACCGGAGCGGACAAACCCACCGTCCGATGCTCCTGCCCTTCGCGCCTCTTCCCTTGCAAGCACGGGCTCGCGCTCCTGCTCGCGTACGCGCAAAAAGGCGCGCTCTTCCCCGTCGAGGAGCCGCCGAAGGACCTTGTCCAAAAGCGCGAAAAGCAGGCGCAAAAGGCGGCCGCCGAAAAGAAGCCGGCCGCGGCCGCCGCGGCCCCGCGCAGCGTGAACAAGACCGCGCTCGCGAAAAAAGCCAAGGAGCAGAGCGACGCCCTCGATACCCTGGAGACGTTCCTCGTCGACCTCGTCTCGGGCGGGCTCGGCGGCCTCTCCAGCAAGAGCATCGAAGCGATCGAGCACCAGGCGAAGCGCATGGCCGACGCGGACATGAAGCGCACGGCCGGCGTGCTCACGCGCCTCGCGGCGTACGTATCCGGCGATTGGCTCGGCGACGAGGACGACGAAGATGCCCCCGGCGTGCGGGACGTCGCGCGAGGCCTCGGCGAAGCGCAGGAGGCGCGCATCGCCTTCATGCTCACGCAGCTCTACACCACCGTTCGCCGCGGAAAGAAGGCGCTCGAAGGGAAATTCGTCGAAGAGGGCACGACGCAGAGCGAGGCCGACGCGCAGCTCGAATCGATCCTCGGCAAGGCCTGGCGATTGCCCGAGCTCCGCGAGGCCGGCTACTGGGTCAAGAATCGCAGGTTCCTGGAGCTCGCGCACGAGCGCTCCGACGACGAGATCAACCAGTTCGCCACGGCGATCGGCTTCCTGGTCGACCTCGACGACGGCTCGGTCGTCTGCGAGGTCACGTCGCTCCCGTTCCACACCCTGCCTTTCACGAAGCTCCGCGCGTCGCGCCTCGGCACGCTCGAAATCGCGGAAGCCGCGCTGTATCCGGGCGACCTCGTGAACCGCCGCGTCCGCTGGGACGAAAAGGTCGAGGGCGCCGTGCGCGAGCGGCCGCGCGAGGCCGCCGATTACGAGGCCGTGCACCGCCACGGAAAACCGCTCGACCCGGTGCTGCGCGCGATGCGCAATCAGCTCAAGAACCCGCTCCACCCGCTCGACGCGGTGTTTCTGGTCGCGGCGAAAAAGTTCGGCGACGTGGGCGGCGAGCTCGTGCTCGAGGACGAGGCGGGCATGCGGCTCGTCCTCCGCAACACGAACGACGGCAGGCTCCCGAGCACCGACGCGCTTCGCCACGCGGCCGCGGCATTCGGCCCGGGCACGCTCGCCGTCCGCCTCCATTACGACCTCCTGGCGCGCGCCATCTACGGCGACCCGCTCGCGCTCTTCGTGGGCGCCGAGCACCTGCGCCTCCGCGCCTGATCGAAGGGGAACGATGATGGCCAAGGATACCCTGAAGCAACTCGACCGTGACGTCGACCGCTGGCTCTTCGCCGGCGCGCAGATTGCCCGGACAGACCCGAACCTCGCTGGCGCGAGGGACACGCTCGCCCCGCTCGCCGCGCGCGCGCCCGCGCTCGGCAAGGTCACCGACCAGATCGAAAAACTCCAGAGCGCCACGGGCAAAGCCGCGGCGTCCGAGCTCCTCGCGCTCGCCTCCCTCATGGCGCAGGTGCGCGGCGCGCAGGCGACGCCGGCCCTGCCCGAGGCGAGCGGCGACATGCAGCCGCTCCCGCCGGCGCGGAAAATCGGCACGCCGCTCACGCCCACGGAGCTCAATACGCTCGTCGGCGCCCTGACGAACGCGCCGGATTCGCGCCAGCGCTCCCGCATCATCCGCGATTACGCGACGTCGGATCGCGGCGCGGCGCGGGACCTGCGCATCCTGCCGCTCGTCCTTCCGGCGCTCTCGGACGGCGCCATCGCCGAGGTGGTCGTGCAATACCTCGTGCCGGCGCTCGGCGAGGCGATCGTGCCGAGCCTTCAAAAGCACCTCGACCTCGAAAAGGGCCGCGCGCTCGACGTGCGGCTGCTCCGCGCCATTGCGCAGATCGAGGGGGCGAAGGCCACGAACATGCTCCGCGAAGCCATCGAAAAGGGCGGGCCGGACATCCGCGCCGCGGCGATCGCCCAGCTTGGCCGAATCGATCCCCTCGCGGCCGAGCCCATTGCGATCGTGCTCTCAGACAAGGATCGGTCGAAGGACGTGCGCGTCGCGGCCGTGCATGCCCTCGCCGGGGCCCCGAGCGACGAGGCGCTCGACGTGCTCCTCCGCGCCTTCGGGGGCACGGCGGAAATGCGCTCGGCCGCCGAAAGCTCGCTCGCCGTGAGCAAGCACCCACGCGCGAACGAGCGGATCCTCGCGCTCTTCACGCCTGAGCTCCGCGACCTCGGCCATTTCCGGATCAAGAAGACCACGACGAAAGAGGAAAAGGACGCGGCCACGAAGGCGCAGAAGGCCCATACGAACCAGATCGAATACCTCGTCGACCTCGTCGACCTCCTCACCACGCGCGGCACGGACGAGGGGGCGAACCTCGTGCTCGAAACGTTCCGCCACCACAAGGTCAAGGAAGTGCGCGACGCGGCGGCGCGTGCGCTCTTGCGGATCGGTTTTCCCGGCGCATGGGAGGAGCTCATGCCGTCGCTCTACGACGCGCCCGACGCCACGAGGGACGATTTCGTCGGCGGCGTCATCGCCCTCGACGCGGCGAAGGCTCACGACCGCCTCGCGCGTTTCTTCGAGCCGGCGGCGCTCGCGCGGAAAAATGGCATCCATCTCGCGCAGGGTATCCTCACGCGGATCGCGAACCATTTCGTGGAGATGGAAGAGGGGGATGACGGCGCGCTGGACACCGGGGAAGCGGCCGAGGCCATCGCGGTGATCAGAAAAGACGAGCGCTGGGTGGATCTCGGGGCCGCCATGCTCGAACAGGAGGGACTGCGCGCTCCTGCGCTCACCCTGCTCTTGCATGCGAACTCGCCGAAGACGCTCGGCGACGAGCTGTCGATCTCGCGCCAGGAGGGTCTGCCCAGCGACGAGGCCCTGCTCGTCTTCGAGTACCTCGGCAAGCAGCGGGATTCGCGCATCCTGCACGCGTTCATTCGCCTCCTCGAGCCCTTGCATGGCAGCTACGAATACGGCCGCGCCTGCAACGTCATGATCGCGTACGACGATCCGGCCCTGGCCCCGATGCTCCGGAGCTGGCTCGACGCGAAGCAAAAGAGGAAGCGCCTCTCGCGCGCCGAGGCGACGCCCTTCGAGGAATGCCTGCGCTTCCTCGAACGAGCCCGGACGGCGGCGTCCACGGACGATTGACACGACAACCCACGTATCTTCATCGAACGCACGGTCGGGGACAAGAGCATGGCGACGAAAAAGGACACCCAAAAGGCGGACGGCGGCGAGGGCGCTGTGAAATCGGACGTGCTCCGCGAGCCGGCGGAGCGGCTCTATGCGAGCGAGCTCGAGGCCATCGCGGCGGTCGACAAATTCGAAAAGCCAGCGGGCTGGCGGCTCTCGCCGAAGGCCGTGCTCCTCTACATCATGGGCGGCAAGGTCGGCGAGACGAACATCACGCCGAAATACGTGGGCGCGTCGCGCATCGTGGAGATCGCGATCGCCACGCTCGCCACGGACCGCGCGCTCCTGCTGATCGGCGAGCCGGGCACCGCGAAGAGCTGGCTCTCGGAGCACCTCGCGGCGGCCATCTGCAATGACTCGCAGCTCCTCGTCCAGGGCACGGCGGGCACCACCGAAGAGCAGATTCGGTATACGTGGAATTACGCGCTCCTCCTCGCGGAGGGGCCGAGCCCGAAGGCGCTCGTGCCCTCGCCCATTCACCGTGGACTCGAAACGGGCAAGCTCGTCCGATTCGAAGAAATCACGCGTTGCCCCTCGGAGGTGCAGGACGCGCTGATCACGCTCCTCAGCGAGAAGGTCCTCGCCGTGCCCGAGCTCGGCTTGCACGTGCAGGCGAAGCGCGGGTTCAACGTGATCGCCACGGCGAACACGCGCGACCGCGGCGTCAATGACATGAGCGCAGCCTTGAAGCGACGCTTCAACATCGTCGTGCTCCCCGTGCCGAGCGACATCGACACCGAGGTCGCCATCGTGGCCCGCCGCGTCCGCGAGATTGGATCGAGCCTGCAATTGCCCGCAGCGCCGCCGGCCGAGGAGGCCGTGCGTCGTGTGGTGCAGGTCTTCCAGGAGCTCCGGCGAGGCCAGACGATCGACGGCAAGCAAAAGCTGAAGAGCCCCTCGGGCGTCCTCTCCACGGCCGAGGCCATCTCGGTGCTCGGCAATGGAATGGCCCTCGCCGGCCATTTCGGCACCGGCCGCGTGAGCGACCGCGACCTTGCCGCGAGCCTGCTCGGCGCGGTCGTCAAGGAGGATTCGAAGGACGAGGCGGTGTTCGTCGAGTACCTCGAAAACGTGATGAAGAAGCGCGGCGGCGCCTGGGAGCCGCTTTATACGGCCTGCAAGGAGCTCGTGTAGACAGCCATGGCGGCGAGGAAGGCAAACCTCGGGGCGGTGACGACGGTGGTGCCGGGAAAAACCACACCCACCGCGGGGCCGCTCGCCCGTATCTTCGGCGTGCGCCACCTCTCGCCGATGGGGGCCTGGCACGTCGAGCGATTCCTCGAACAGGTCGATCCCACGGCCGTGCTCGTCGAAGGCCCGAGCGACGCGACCGACGAGATCGCGCACCTCCTCGACAAACGCACGAAGCCTCCGGTTGCGCTGCTTGCCTTCACGCAGAAGCGACCCGTCCGCTCCGTCCTGTTCCCCCTCGCCGCTTATTCGCCCGAGTGGGTGGCGCTCCGCTGGGCGCTCCAGAAAAGCCGCGTGGCCCGCTTCATCGACCTCCCCGCCTCGGTCTACCTCGCCCGCAGCGAGCCCGCGCCCGAGCACACGCACGAAGACGAATCCGGCGAGGCGGAGGAAAAACAAGAGACGGACACGCAGCGTTACCTCGGCGATCCCTACGAGGCCATTGCGCAGCTCTCGGGCGATCCGGACCACGACACCTGGTGGGAGCGCTATTTCGAGCACTCGATGACGCCGGATTCCTATCGCCTGAGCATCTTCGAGCTCGGCCGCGAGCTCCGCGCGCTCGAATACGAGTCGCCGCGGCGGCGCGAGGAGACGCTCGTGCGCGAGGCGTTCATGCGCCGTCGGATCCGCGATACGATCGCCGAAGGGCACGATCCGGACCGGATCGTCGTCATCTGCGGTGCCTATCACGCGCCGGTGCTCGTCGCCGAGGAGCCGGCGATGACGGACGAGGAAATCGAAAAGCTCCCGGCTGTACCGGTCACGCGCACGCTGATGCCGTACAGCTTCTTTCGATTGAGTTCACAATCGGGATACGGCGCGGGCAACAAGGCGCCCGGGTATTTCCAGACGCTTTACGAGGAGGCCCAGGAGGGCTCGACGGCGCGGCTCGGGACGCGATTCCTCGCGGAGGTCGCTGGCAGGTTGCGCAAGGCGGGCATGGTGCGATCGAGCGCGGAGGTCATCGAGGCCGTACGGCTCGCCGAAGGCATGGCCTCCCTGCGCGACGCGCACGCGCCGACGCTGCGCGACCTCGAAGACGCAGCCGCGACCTGCCTCGGCCAAGGCGAGCCTCTGAACGTCGCGCGGTTTATTAACGATGTCGCGGTCGGCGACGCGCTCGGCAAGGTGCCCCCGGGCGTCTTGCGCACTTCGATTCAGGACGATTTTTATCGCTGGGTGAAGGATCTGCGCCTGGAGGAGTACCTCAAGGACAAGGAACAGATCATCAAGGGGTCGACGAACAAGGACTGGCTCGACCTCCGGCAAGACCGTTTCGCGAAATCGGAGGACGCGGCGCATCGGGATCGCAATCGCTCCATCTTCCTGCACCGCCTCACCGCGCTCGGCATCGGATTCGCGGCGAACAAGACGAGCGCGGAGGATCGGACGCAGAGCACGTACAAGGAAATATGGGCCGCGCGCTGGACGCCCGATTGCGAGATCCAGCTCGTCGAGAACGCGCTCCGGGGCGATACGATCGAGATCGCGGCGGCGCGCTCCATCGGCGAAGCACTCGAAGCGGCCGAGAACGTGCACGCCGCGGCGAACCTCGCGCGAAGGAGCGTGGAGTGCGACCTCTCGGACGCGACGGCGGCGGCACTCGCCCGCGTCTCATCGCTCGCCGTCGACGACGGGGATTTCGTGGCCGTCGCGGGGGCCGCCCTCGAATTGAGCCACCTCGTCGCCTACAAGGACGTACGCAAGATCGACGTCACGCCGCTCGAACCGCTCGTCGCCCAGCTCTTTTTGCGCGGCGCGCTCCTCGCGCCCGAGGCCTCGCGCTGCAACGAGGAAGCCTCGCGAAACGTCGGCACCGCGCTCGGGCACCTGCACCGCGTAGGGCTGATGTTCCCCGACAAACTCGACGGTGATCGTTTCGCGAGCATGCTCGACGCGCTCGCCGACGACGACCTCGCCTCGGCGCACGTCGCGGGCGTCGCGAGCGCGATCCTCCTCGAACGTGGCGTCCTAAAGGACGACGTCCTCGACCGCCGCATCTCGCGCCGCCTCTGCCCCGGCGTCTCGCCGAGCGAAGGCGCGGGGTTTTTCGAAGGGCTCGCGACGCGAAACCGGTATGCCTTGCTCTCGCGCCGCTCGCTCTGGGCCGCCATGAGCACGTTCGTCGAAGCAATGGACCACGACGATTTCCGGCGCGCCGTCGTCGCGCTCCGCCGCGCATTCGGCTCGTTCGAGACGAGCGAGGCGCGAAAGATCGCGGCGTTGCTCGCGGAGCTTTGGGGCGGCAACGAAAAAGAGCTGCTCCGGGCCATCGAGACCAAGGTGGACGACGCCGAACTCGCGGCCCTCCAGGATGACCTCGTCGATCTGGATCTGGACCTGTAAAAGCCATGGCCAAAAAGAAGGCGCCTCCCGCCCCCACCCCTTCTGCGACGAACCCGCCCGCCGCGACGCCCGCGCCCGCGGGGCCGATGACGTTCGACCGGCACCAGCGCTGGCGGCTGATCCTCGGCAAGCGTGTCGAGGACCAATTGTGCGGCGGCGGGGGCGCGGGCATGGGTGGCCGCGGCGGCAGCGGGCTCCTCACGCGCGAGATGGCGGAAATGGACGCCGCGCTCGGCGCCCTTTACGACATCGAGGAGACCGATCCTGGGAATGGGAGCGGCAGCAGCAACAAACGCAGCGCGGGGCTCGGCGCGAGCCGCCCGAAGCTCGCGGCGTGGCTCGGCGACGTGCGCAAGTATTTCGAGCAGGACGTGGTCGCCGTCATTCAGCAGGACGCGATCGAGAAAAAGGGCTGGAAAGAGCTGCTCTTCGAGCCTGAGTCGCTCGCGCAGATCACGCCGAGCGTCGAGCTCGTGGGCACGCTGCTCACGATGAAAGACATGATCCCGGACCGGGCCAAGGACGCCGCGCGCGAGATCGTCCGGGCCGTCGTGGAGGAGATCAAGAAGCGAATGCAAGGCGAGCTCGAACGCGCGGTGCGCGGCGCGCTCGACCGCTCGCGCCACCAGCCCATCCCGAGCCTGCCGAACCTCGACTGGCGGCGTACGATCGGAAAAAACCTCAAGAACTATCAAAAGGAGCGCCGTACGATCGTCCCCGATCGGTTCTTCTTTTTCGCTCGGCAGCACCGGCGGCGGGAGTGGAACGTGATCGTCGCGATGGACCAGTCCGGCTCGATGGCGAGCAGCGTCGTCTACGGCGGCGTGATGGGCTCGATCCTGGCAAGCTTGCCCGCGCTCGAAACGCACGTGGTGGCCTTCGACACGGAGGTCGTGGATCTAACGCCGCGGCTCGTGGATCCGGTGGACCTCATCTTCGGCATCCAGCTCGGCGGCGGGACGGACATCAACCGCGCGGTCGGGTATTGTCAGGGCCTCGTCTCGAACCCGCGCCGGACGCTCTTCATTCTGCTGACGGATCTTTACGAAGGCGGCAATCAGGAGCAGATGGTGAAGCGCATGGAGGAGATGGTGCAGAGTGGCGTACGCGCGATGTGCCTCCTCGCGCTCGACGATTCGGGGACGCCGATGTACGACGCGGAACTCGCGAAGAAACTCGCGAAGCTCGGCGTGCCTTGTTTCGCGTGCACGCCGAATGCACTGCCGCCGATGCTGGAGGCGGCGCTCAAGGGGCACGATCTGGAGATGATCGCGCGGCGGTTCGACGCGCGGAAGGCGGAGGGGCGCGACGCGTAGCCTCGGCGCTCTCAGCGGGTTGCCACGCCGGGTCTCCTCATGTCATGATGCTTGGGTTCCAAACGAACGCAGGGAGGAGATCCAGTGGCGAAAATCACGATCTACGAGACGTTCACGAAGGCCGACATCGACGC
This sequence comes from Polyangium mundeleinium, assembly GCF_028369105.1. Taxonomy (NCBI): domain Bacteria; kingdom Pseudomonadati; phylum Myxococcota; order Polyangiales; family Polyangiaceae; genus Polyangium; species Polyangium mundeleinium. Next base: position 12,768,179 of record NZ_JAQNDO010000001.1, read on the forward strand.
GCTCCTCACGGTCGGCGCCCATCTCGCGCTGGCATTCGATGCATCCCATCCGCACGCGGTAAAATCCGTCCACCTCGAGCTCGGCATGCAGATCTCGGCGACCCAGATCGTCGACCTCGAATCGCGGTTCCACTCCACGTACATCAAGCTCAAGGGCGGCCTGATGCACGGCGAGGGGAAGTACAAGCTCGAAGCGCACCACTTCGAGCAGGACATCGTGGACGCGTCGCCGAAGTCCTACGAGATCCGGAAGAACCGCGCCATCGTCAAGCACGGCGACGTGGGCGGGATGGTCGCCGATATCGGCTGGTGGTGACGGCGACGATCACGAGCACGGCCACGAGCGGCGCGAGCCCCTCCAAAACGATCGTGCCCAGCCAAACCCGCGCCTCCCCCGCAGAGAGCTCCACGCGGATGTACGGCCCCACGTCGTCCGAGAACCACTCATCCCCGCCGATCCGATAGAGCGCCCACAAGAGCGCGATCACGAAGCCGCTCGCGCGCCGCGTCTTCTTCGCGGAGAGGGCAAGCGCGACCGTGACGGCGAGCACGACGAGCGTGCAGCCGAGGACGAACGGCTCCCACGGCGGCGCGACCTTGTCGAGCACCTCCGCCCGCGCCACGCACGGGAAAGCGAGCACGAGCAAACCTGCGGCCCACCGGATCCATCGAGGCACGAGATCGCTCCTTCGCAGAGATTATCCTTTTACGCAGGACCTTCCAAGCGCGGGGCGCGCGGCCCTCGCTCGGGCTCCTCGGCGAAGCGAACGAAGCCGCGCCCGCAAACCTTCCACATCCCCCAGGTTGTGCTAGACGGCTGCGCGGACGAGGAGCCTACCCACCATGCCCATCTACCGGCTCGAGATCGAGAACCGGCCGGCCGTTCCGGACGCGCTCGCCACGAAAACCGCGCAGACGCTCTCGGCCTGGCTCGGCCTCTCTCCGGCGCGGATTCGCACGCGCAAGGTATACCTCTGTGATCTCGACATGTCCGAGGCCGAGGCCCACAAGGTCCTCGCCGCCATCGCCGACCCCGTCATCGAGGTCGCGGCCCTCGGCGTACTGCCCGATGGCGAGCCCGGCGATCCGCCCGTGATCCTGACCGTCTCCTTTATGCCTGGCGTGACGGACGCAGTCGGCAAGAGCGTCAAGACCGCATGCGAGGACGCGCTCGGGCGCGCGCTCGCGGGCCAGGTGTACACGGGCACGATGTACCTCGTTTGGGGCCTCGCGCGGGCCGACGTCGAGCGCGCCGCGGCCGAGGTCCTGCACAACCCGCTCATTCAGCGCATCCGCATCGACGAGCCGCCGCGCAGGCCCGACCTCGGCGTCCCACGCGCCGGCGCGACCTCGACGCCGCGGACCGAGGTCGTCACGCTGCGTGGCCTCTCCGACGAGGCGCTCGAACGGCTCTCGCACACGCGGCTCCTCGCGCTCTCGGTGCCCGAGATGCACGCGACACGCGCCCATTTCGAGGCGGAAGGCCGCGAGCCCACGGACGCCGAGCTCGAGTGCATCGCGCAGACGTGGAGCGAGCACTGCAAGCACAAGATTTTCAACGCGCCGATCGATTACACCGATCCGGAAGGGAACACGCGGCGCATCGAGCGGGGCGTGTTCAAGACGTACGTCGTCGCCGCGACCGAGGACGTGCGCAAGGCCCGGGCGTCGTCGGGGATCGACGGGGACGCGGGCGATTTCCTGGTCTCCGTCTTCAGCGACAACGCGGGCGTCGTGCGCTTCACGGAGGAATGCCACCTCGTCTACAAGGTCGAGACGCACAACTCGCCCTCGGCGCTCGATCCGTACGGCGGCGCGATGACCGGCATCGTGGGCGTCAACCGTGACAGCTTCGGCTGCGGGCTCGGAGCGGACCTGCTCGCGAACGTATGGGGGTATTGTTTGGGCAAGCCAAACCATACCGGCACGCTCCCGAAGGGCCTCATGCCCCCGCGGCGCATTCGCGACGGCGTCCACCACGGCGTCATCGACGGCGGCAACCAGTCCGGCATCCCGTACATGCGCGGATTCGAATTGTTCGACGACCGGTTCACGGGCAAACCGCTCGTCTATTGCGGCACCGTCGCGGCGATGCCCGTGACGACGGCAGGAAGGCCCACGCACGAAAAATTCACGGCGCCTGGGGATCGGATCGTCATGATCGGCGGGCGTGTGGGCAAGGACGGCATTCACGGGGCCACGTTCTCCAGCGTCGAGCTCAATGAGAGCTCGCCCGTTCAGGCGGTGCAGATCGGCGACCCGATCACGCAGAAGATGATGTTCGACATGCTCGCCGAGGCGCGGGATCGGGGCCTCTACAGCGGCATCACGGACAACGGCGCCGGTGGGCTGTCGAGCAGCGTCGGCGAGATGGCCGAGGCTTCCGGCGGCGCGGAGATCGACCTCGCCCGCGTGCCGCTCAAATACCCGGGCCTCGCCCCCTGGGAGATCCTCGTCAGCGAGGCGCAGGAGCGGATGACGGTCGCCGTGCCTCCGGAAAAACTCGAAGCATTCTTCGCGCTCGCCGCGCGGCGTGAGGTGGAGGCCACCGAGATCGGCACGTTCACGAATTCGGGGAGGCTCGTCGTAAGGTACGGCGAGGAGAAGGCCTGTGATCTCCCGCTCGCATTCCTGCACGGTGGGCTGCCGAAGGTCGTGCGAACGGCGCGCTGGAGCCCGCCCACGCGGGCGTTCGCGACCGCCGCGGACCGGGACAAGGCGCTCGCCGCACGGCCCCTCGGCGATCTCGTGGTGTCGATGCTCGCGCAGCCGAACATCCGCAGCGGCGAGCGGTACGCGCGCCATTACGATCACGAGGTGAAGGGGCTCGCCGTGGTCAAGCCGTTCGTGGGCGTTTTTCGGGACGTACCGTCCACGGCCACGGTCATGCGCGTGCGGCACGGGCGCGACGAGGGCGTGGTGCTCGGCGAGGGGATCCACCCGCATTACAGCGACCTCGACGCGCACGCGATGGCACTCGCCTGCGCGGACGAGGGCGTGCGGCGTATCCTCTGCGCCGGCGCGCGGATCGATCGCATGGCCGCGCTCGACAACTTCTGCTGGCCCGACCCCATCAAGAGCGCGACCACGCCCGACGGCGAGCACAAGCTCGCGCAGCTCGTGCGCGCCTGCGAGGGCCTGTACGAGGCGTGCGTGGCGTACGGGCTGCCGCTGATCTCGGGCAAGGACTCGATGAAAAACGACGCCACGATGGGCGGCGTGAAGATCTCGGTGCCGCCGACGTTGCTCGTCAGCGTCATCGGGCAAATGAAGGACGTGCGGCGCGCGCTCACGCTTTCGCCGCGCGCCCCGGGCGACGTCGTGTATCTGCTCGGCGAGACCGAGGATACGTGCGGCGAGAGCGAGCTTTCACGGCTGCTCGGGCTCTCGCTCGAAGGCGTCCCGCGGACGTACCCGAAGCGCTTTGCGGCCCGGTATCACGCGTTCGCCGCGGCGCACGAGGCGGGCCTCGTCCGATCGGCGCACGTGCTCTCGCGCGGCGGACTCGCGGTTGCGCTCTCGCACCTGGTGATGGCGAGTGAGCTTGGTTTGTCGATCTCGCTCGATGCCATGGGCCAAGGGCTCGCTCCGGCGATCGCGCTGTTCAGCGAATCGACGGGGCGCATCCTGCTCACCACCCGGGCCGAGGACGCCGCCGCGCTCGAAGCGCGCCTCGCGCCACACGCGCTCGTCCGGCTCGGCGCGGTCGAGCCCGGTGCGTCAGGTCGGGGGTATGTACGTATTCGTCATGGAGGACAAACGCTCGTCGAGCTCGGCTCGGACGCGCTCCGCCGCGCTTTCCAGGAGGAATCCCATGCCGTCTGAAGTCACGACCAGGCCCGCGCCGAAGGAGGCGCGCGACGTGCGTGTCCTCGTGCTCACGGGCTACGGGCTGAACTGCGAGGCCGAGACGGCCGCCGGGTTTTCCCGCGCGGGCGCGACGGTCGATCTCCTTCACCTGAGCGAGATCCTCGATCGCGGCGCGCGGGCCGACGCGCTCGCGGGGTATCACATCCTCGCGTTCATCGGCGGGTTTTCCTTCGGTGATCACATCCAGAGCGGGCGCGTGTTCGCCAATCGCCTGCGCTTCCGGCTCGGCGAGGCGCTCTGCCGGTTCGTGGACGACGGCGGCCTCGCGCTCGGGGTCTGCAATGGATTCCAGACATTGGTTTGTCTCGGCCTGCTGCCGGGCGTGAACCGCGCGCGCGGCACGCCGCTCGCCACGCAACAAGCAGCGCTCGTGCACAACGACCGGCTCGGGTATTTCGATACCTGGGTGAAGCTCGCCGTCGACGCCGAAAGCCCCTGCGTGTGGACGCGCGGCGTCGGCCCCACGATCGAGATGCCGAGCCGCCACGGCGAAGGCAAGCTGCTCTTCCTCGACGAATCGCTCCGCGACGAAATCCTCGCCTCGCGCCTCGTACCCGTGCGATACGCGGACGCGAGCGGGGCGGCGACGGAGGTCTGGCCGGACAACCCCAACGGCTCGCCGGGCGGCGTCGCGGGGCTCTGCGATCCGACGGGGCGCATCTTCGGGCTCATGCCGCACCCCGACGCGTATCTTTACCCGGAAAACCACCCCGACTGGATCCGGCAACACGACGCGGGGACACTCCCGGCCGCGGGCCTTGGCCTCCGCATCTTCGAGAATGGGGTGCGGGCCGCGCTCGCGGGGTAGAACATCCTCGCACCATCGCCATTCTCCTTTTGCCGGCCCGGGGGCGTTCGTGCTCTCATGCCCGGGAGGAGAGGTTTTGTATGGCGATGCGGCGTGTCCGTGGGCTGTTCTTCGGGGTCGGTTTGTCGGCCCTCGTTTCCTGCGGCGGCGCGGCCGTGCAGACGCCGCCCGAGCAAGCGGACGAGCGGGTCGACGTGGCGGCGCCCGCGCCCACCCCTACCGCCGCCGCCGCGCCGCCCAAAGACACGGCGCTCGAGCCGCCGCAGAAGGTCGATTCGCTCCTCCGCCTCGTGCCGCGGGACGCCGTGCTCGTGGCGAACGTACCGCCGCCCGAGAAGGCGCTCGCGGCGATGGATCCGGGGCTGCGGGCGGGGCTGCTCTCCGAGCTCGCGGGGGGTCTCTCGGGGAAGCTCGGGCTCGACCCGACGCTCGTCGCCGATCTCATGAAATCCTTCGAGGGCGCCGTCGTGTTCGCGGGCCCGGCCACGCCCGATGGTCCGCCCGAGCCGATGGACAGGTTTTGTTATGCGGCCCGGATGAGCGACGGGGCGCTCGTGACGAAGGCGCTCGACGCGCTCGGGGCGGAAAAAAGGGAGCGTGGCGTCTTCGTCGTCCGCTCGCCGAAAGGTCTCGAAGTCCTGCATGGAGCGTGGATCGAGGGGCCACGCGTGCTCGCCGCCTGCCTGCAAAAGGAGCACCTCCGCGACGCGTTCGAGGTCGGTCATGGGCGCGCTCCCTCGGCCGAGGGCTCGGCGCTCCTCGTGAAAGAGCGCGCGAGCGATCCGTTCATCGCGGTCGATCTGCATGGAATGGGGGCCGGTACGAAATCGCCGCCGGAGCCGGGCTCACGCCTCTTCGTCGCGCTCGTGGGGCAACCGCAGGGGCTCGGGCTCGATGTGCGATTCTCGGGGTACGGGCCCGATTTTCCGGCGCTCGGCTCGGTGCTCGACGCGGCGCCGCAGGTCGTCATGCCGAAGCTGCCGGACGGGGCGCTCGCCGCCATTGGTTTGTCGACGCAACGTTCGTCCGGAAAAACCGTGGAGGACGTTCTGGAGGTGGTGCTCGGGCGCTCGACATCGCCTGGTTCCGCGCAGAGGTTGTTGAAGCGGGGGCTCGGTGACATCGGGATCGAGCTCGCGGACTTCGAAAAGGCGCTCGGCGGTGAGGTCGTGGTCGGATTGTACCGGGATCCGAAGCGGCCGTTTTCGTTCGACGACGCGAGCGACGATCCCGCGAAGGACATGGCGGCGCTCGTGGTGATTGCGACGAAGGATGCGGACGCGCAAAAAAAGAGCTTTTCGAGCTTCCACGTGGGTGTAAAGCCGGACAAGAAGGACACGCTCAGAGGGAATACGTTCACGCGGGATACGGGGGACGGCTCCATCCTCCACATCGAAATGCGGCCGGGGTTCGCCGTCATCGGGCTCGGCAACAAAAAGGTCGCGCTCGACGCCGTGCGGCGGTTCGGGAAAGACACGAATACGCTGGCCACGAATCCAGCGTTCCTCACGGCGCGCGCGAAAGAAAAAGCGGCGTCGCATGCGCTGCTTTTCTTCGATCCGGCGCTCGCCCGGTTGATCGCCGATCCGACGTCGGGCGCGAAGCCCGGAACGCGGGTCGGGGGCGGATCGATGCTCTCGCTCGTGCTTTTCCCGAGTGATCGGGGTCTCGAGCTCACCGCGACCGGAGACGGCGCCGCGGAGCTCCTGGGGATCGGCGCGGCGCTCGCGGTGAACAGCGTCCGGCGGTACACGGCGAGCGCGAAAGCGGTCGAGGCCAGGAGCACGGTGAGCATGATTGCGCGCGCGGCCGTGGCTGCGTACGAGCGCGAACAGGCCGACGCAAAGCCAGGGACGCACAGGTTGTGCAAATCGGCGACGCCGGTGCCGAGCGTCGTGCCCCGGGACACGACGTATCTGCCCTCGGGGAAGCCGGGGCAGGATTTCGAGCAGGGCGATACGACCTCGGGCTGGCGTTGCCTCCAGGTCTCGCTCGTGCAGCCGATCCGGTACCAGTACGAATACCGTGCGGGGGGGAACTACAAAGGGCCGAAGCGCGGCGGGCCCGATCCGGGCAAGGACGGGTTCGAAGTCTCCGCCGAGGGTGACCTCGACGGCGACGGCAAGACGAGCCTGTTCACCATGACTGGAAAAATTCAGAATGGGACGGTCGTCCTGTCCACACAGATGTTCTTATCGGATCAGCTCGAATGACGTGATTTTCGAACTTTACGCCGTGCGTCATCGTTGCTCGGGACAGACACGGCGTACCAGAGCGTCACTCGCACTTGCACCCGGCGCCCAATCAACGTACGCCTCCATATTCGTATCCTTGCCTCGGCATCGCGTCCCGAAGGCTCACTCGATCCCACCCCGGAAACGAAGAAGGGTTCAAGCCATGAGACGTCTGCTTTGTCTGCTGATGTTCGCGCCCGTGCTTTCTGCCTCTGTCATGCTCTCCGGCTGCAGCGGCGAAGAAGGCTCCGGCGAGGGGGACGCCACGCTGATTCCCGGTGAAGCGGCCGGTAGCCCTACCGCTGGGATGCACCCTTATCAGCTCCATTTCGACGCCGCCGCGAAGGAGTTCTCCGTACCCGCCTCGCTCCTCGTGGCGATCGGATACGCCGAGACGCAGCTCTATCATGTGCCCGGTGATACCTCCGAATTCGATGGTATCCCGGCTGCGTATGGCGTGATGGCTCTGCGCGGCGATGCGCTCGCGAAAGGCGCGTCGCTCGTGGGCATGAGCGAGGAGGAGGTCCAATCGGAGCCCGAGGCCAACATTCGCGCGGCGGCGGCGCTGCTCGACGCGCAGGCAAAGGAGCTCGGCTTCGACCGCGCGGACATCGGCGCGTGGGCGCCCGCGGTGGCGGCGTACTTCAACCATCCGAGCCTCGACGCACAGGCGCATTTCGTCCATGACGAGGTCTACCGCCACCTGCGCGAGGGCATCGCGGCGCCCGAGGACAGCGGGATCGACGAGATCCTGGCGGCGAACCCCGAGGCCACGCCGAAGTTCCCGAAGCCCCAGTTCGTGGGCAAGCCCGGGCCCGCGAACGCCGTGTATTCCGGCTCCGTCTGGCGTGCGGCGCCGTCGTCGAACTACACGTCGGGCCGCGGCGGGAAAAAGGCCGAGCTGCTCGTCATCCACACCTGCGCCGGCACGTATTCGGGGTGCTGGGGCTGGCTGACAACGCCGTACCCGACGAACCCCAACAAGACGAGCGCGCATTACGTCGTCAACGAGAGCGGCAGCGAGATCTCGGCGCTCGTCGACGAGGTGAACACGGCGCACCACGTCGGCGCGTCGTGGAATGGCCTGCCCACGAACCCGCGCTCGGTCGGCATCGAGCATGGCGGGTATCCGTACACCAGCGCGAACCCGTGGAAAGAGGGGCAGATCGCGGCCTCGGCCAAGCTCTCCTGCGATATCGTGAAGCGGCAGAACATCATCCGCGACCGGCAGCACATCATCGGCCATTACCAGCCGGATCCGGTGAACCGCGCGAACGACCCGGGGACCGGTTTCCCCTGGGCCGATTACATGAACCGCATCAACACCTGCGTCGATGGCGGCGGTGGCGGCGGCAGCACGACCATCACGGTCGACAGCAACAATGCGAACAACAACAGCGCGGTGGCGCGCATCGTGGCGCCCTCGGCGAACTGGACATCGTCCACGAACGTGTCCGGGTATTACGGCACGGGGTATTATGCCGCGCCCACGGCGGCGATCTCCGACGGCGCGACGTTCGAGTTCTACCTGGCCGCGGCGGGCTCGAAGCAGGTCTACGCGTGGTGGACCTCGGCCTCCGACCGGTCGACGACGACGCCCTTCGTCATGTTCAACGCGAGCGGCACGAACCTCGGCACCGTGAGCAAGAACCAGCAGACGGGCGGCGGCGCGTGGCAGCTCCTCGGCACGTACAACTTCACGGCCGGCTGGAACAAGGTCGTCGTCTCGCGCTGGACGACGACCGGCTATCAGGTCATCGCTGACGCCGTGCAGATCCGCTGAACCTCTCTCCAAGGCCCGCGGCGTCACGCGCGCCGCGGGCCCTTTCCAATACGCATGCCGCATCCTTCCCTGCCCCGCCTCTCCCGCCTCGCGCCCGTCCTCCTCGCTCTCCTCGCGGCGACGTCCTGCACGAAAAAAGAAAAAGAACCGGACAATGCATGGCCGTCGCGCTCTGCAATGCCGGGAACCAGCACGAGCGCGAATCTGATTGAGGGAAAACCACCTGTCCCGACAACCGACAACAAATCGGATGTCCCGACAACCAAGGACAAACCATTGCCGTCGGAATCGGCGAAACAGGGGGGCGCGGGGCCAAAACAGGCGACGGGCGCCGAAATACCCCCCGAAGAGCGGCAAAAAATCGCGGGAAAGATCGGGTTCATCTCGGAGCGCGATGGGAACCGCGAGATCTACGTGATCGGCGCGGATGGCAAAGGGGAAGAGCGGCTCACGAAGAGCCCGCACGCCGATTACAATGGCCCCGCCTCGCCGGATGGCCGCGCGCTGCTCGTGATTCGCGTCGAAGGCGAGGAAGGACCGCAACAACTCCTGCTCCAACCCCTCGACGGAAGCCCCCCAAAACCCCTCGGACCCCTGGCAGGGCGCGTACGCTTTCCTACATTCTCGCCGGACGGGCGCTTCGTCGTCTACGAGTCGAACGGCGGGAAGGTGGACCCGGCCCATTTTTCCGATCTCTACCGGGTGGGCAGCGACGGCAGCGGCTTCAAGCGCATCACGAAGAACGACGAAGGGAACTTCGAGCCCGCGTTCTCGCCGAAAGGCGATGCGATCGTCTTCCTTTCGAGCCGTGACCGCGTGGCCGAGCTTTATCGCATGCGGCCGGACGGGAGTGAGCCCGTCCGCCTGACGAATACGGATCGCGACGAATGGGGCGCGCGGTATTCACCCGACGGCAAGGTGCTGGTGTTCGTGAGCGATCGGGAAGGCGCGGATCGCGTATGGCTGATGCCCTCATCCGGGGGCGAGGCGCGCCGCCTGACGCAAATGCGGCCCGCGCCGCGGATCGTCGAGGACAAGCCGACCTGGTCCCCGACGGGGAAACAAATCGCCTACGTGCTGAGCGCCCCCGAGGAGCCGTCACGCGTGGGGCTCGTCGCCATGGAGGACGGGAAAGAGACGTTCGTGCGCGGGCCCGGGGGCGCGGGACAAGTGGGTGAGCCCGCGTGGTCGCCCGACGGGCGCTACCTGGCCGTGACCGTGACCCGCGGGTCCGAGCAGCAGATATGGATCGTGCGGGCCGATGGGACCGGCATGACGAGGCTGACGAGCTCTTCGGGCGGGAACTGGAATCCTATCTGGATACCGCCGAGCAAAGGGAAAGGCGGCAAGTAGCACGACGAGCGGCCTGATCCGCAAAACGGGTGGTGTCCCACCTCTGCAATGGCAAGATCCTCGAGCGCGCGCTCCGCTTCCGCGAGCGCCGCCCAAGGAAACGGCGAATGAGACAAAAAACGGGCCACTGGGAGCAACGGCATTTCCAGGCGCTCGGTACGGCCGGCGCTCTGATTGCGGTCGCATTCGTCGCGTGCCAGGGCGACGGCGAGGGTCCGGACCGGACCGCGGCGACGGCGAGAGTCCTCGACGGGCGGCCGCTTTCGAGCGTCGTCGGATTCACATTCGCGGACAATCTCGGCACGGGGGCGGCGGATCTCGGGCAATACGTCCGGACGCGCGTCGATCAGGTCGCGCGAGGCACGCTGCCGAAAGGCGTGGAGTTCCCGCTTCCGAATACGTCGACGGACAACGTGCGGGCGATCGCGGGGCTCTCGCCGAACATTGTGGTGTCGTGGTTCGATCCGCTGACGTTCGATCGGAGCCCCGCGGCGCCGCGGTTCGGGACGAACAACGATTACATCGCGTTTTTCGGGGATCGATGGAACGACGTGCCTGGAGATGCGCCGCAATGGCACGGCAGCGGCACGTCGGCGTGGATGTGGGTGAACCACGAGTCGATCTCGAATGAGGCTCCGACATGGACAACGGCGCCGACGGGCCAGCACCTCACGCTCGCGAAGTACCTCGCGGCGGAGAAGGTGCTGACGAACGACGTGACGGCAAACCGATGGTCAGACGCGGATCTCGCGACGTACCTGCGGGAGGCCAAGCGCCAGGTCGGCGGTTCGTGGTTTCACGTGGTGCAGGATCCGGCGGGGACATGGCGCGTCGATCGCGGCGCCGGGGCCGTTCGATACGACGCGACGAGCAAGACGCTCGCGCGCCTTACGGGGATCACGCCGCTCGAAATCGATCACGACGACGAGGGCCACGCGCTCCCGCCCGGCGTCGTGAGCGGCATCATGTCCGATTGCTCGGGCGGTCAGACGCCGTGGGGCACGGTGATCACGGCGGAGGAAAACGTGCAGGACTTCCATGGGGACATGGAGGTGTTCTGGACGAGCGAGCAAAAGCTCGTCCTCGGCGCAGGCGCGGATCCGGGCGGGCCAATCACGTTCGATACGAGGCCGAGTCCTACGAGCTTGTTCGGGATGTCGCCGGATGCGAGATCACGCCACGCGAAGGATCTGTACGGCTACCTCGTGGAGATCGATCCGGGCAAAGCGTCCGACGAATACGAGGGAAAAACCGCGGCGGGCGTGGGGCACAAGAAGCTCGGCGCGATGGGCCGCGCGCGGTGGGAGAACACGTCGTTCGTGGTCGACGCGGACTGGAAGCTCCTGCCCAACGAGCCCATCGTCCTCTACGCGGGGGACGATCGGCGGAGCGGCCGCGTGTACAAGTTCGTCTCGAAAAACGTATACGATCCCGGCATGACGCGGGCCGAGACGCGCGCGCTGCTCGACGAAGGGAAGGTCTACGCCGCGCATTTCGCCGGCCTCGACAACACGACGGGCGTGACGATGCTCGCGACGGGCGAGGCGCCGACGGAGGCGCAGCCGGGGATCGGGCAATGGATCGAGCTCGGCACGGCGAGCACGGCCATCGCCCCGAACGCGGCCGCGCTCGGCGAGCCGGGCAAGACCGTGGGCGAAGCGCTCTCCGACCTGGACTACAACGGGCTCGGCGGCTTTGCGAGCGACGACGACGTGCGCCGCGCGCTGTTCACGGCGAGCGCGAAGGTCGGGATCATGGAGCTGAACCGGCCCGAGGACGTCGAGTACAACCCGCGGGATCCGAGCGGCACGCCGAGGATCTACGTGTCGTTCACGAACCACGGGCACAAGACGCAGCTCGATCAGGCGGGCAGGCTGATCGATCCAGCGGTGCACGAGCAGGCGTCGGTGAAGCGTCCCGACATGATCGGCAATCTGTTCGCGTTGCAGGATTCGAATGCGAAGAGCCCCGGGGCGTCGGCGACGTTCGTATTCTTCCGCGCCTGGGCCGGTACGAATGCGACGGGGCCGTACGATGCATCGAACCCCGACAACATTCTGATCGATCACGAGGGCGGCGTGTGGTTCGGCACGGATGGGAACTTCGCGACGAACCAGCGCGCCGATGCGGTGTACTTCCTCGACCTCGATCGCGCGCACGCTGCAGGCGCGTCGGGCGTCGCGTCGCCGACGTTCGGCAAGGCGTTCCGCATCGTGGCGCTGCCGAGCGATGCGGAGGCCACGGGGCCGACGCTCGCTGCGGACATGCGCACGCTCTTCGTGAGCGTGCAGCACCCGGGCGAGCACGTGCAGAGCGTGTGGCCCCACGGGACGCGGTGAAGGCGCGTCTGCCCTCGTCTGTGCTCGCGTGCGGGCTCCTCGTGGCCCTCGCGGCGGCCACCTGCGGGCGACGCGAGGAGCGGGCTGCCGAGGGCCTCTACGACCCTCTCGCGCGCGCCCGCGAGGCCGCTGGAAGGGTGAACAACCCCGAAGCCTCGGTGCCGCCGCTCTGTTACACGAAGACCGGTGGGACCTCGAATCCGTGCTGGGTCTGCCACACGAGCGCGCACGGCACGAACGTGCGCGCGGACGCGCATTTGCAGGAGGAATACGCGTTTTCGGACGTGGCGCGCGAGAACCACTACGAGAACTTGTTCGTCGATCGGAGCGCGGAGATCGCGCAGATGTCGGACGAAGAGATCCTCCGCTACGTGCGCGAGGACAACTACACGCCGCTGCGGCGCGCGCTCGCGAGTGCACGCGGGTACGAAGGGTACGTGCCGGATCTCGACCTCGATCGCGGTTTCGACGACGAGGGGTTTGCGCGTGATGGGAGTGGCTTTCGCGCCGTTCGATTCAAGCCGTTTCCCGGTACGTTCTGGCCCACGAACGGGAGCACGGACGATGTGTTCATCCGCTTGCCCGAGGCGTTTCGCACGGACGAACACGGAAAGCCGTCACGCGCAATCTACGCGCTGAATCTGTCGCTGCTCGAAGCCGCGATCACGACGGATCCCGACGCGAAGGCGGAGCGGATCGACCGCGTGATCGAGTCGGTGGACGAGCGGCTCCTCGGGGAGGATCTCGACGGCGATGGAGCGCTCTCCGCGGGCGTGACGCGCGTGCGGCGCTTGCCCCGCACGTACGCCGGCGCCGCGTCGAGTGAGCCGCTCGAACGCGGGATCTATCCGCGGGGCGTGGAGTTCTTGCATTCGGTTCGCTACCTGGATCCGGGCGCGCCCGGATACGTCGCGCGGCGCATGAAGGAGGTACGCTATTCACGCAAGGTGCTGAAGCTCGACCGATGGGCGCTCCTCCGGGCCTACGAAAGAGAGCAAGACGAGAAGGACGAGGGGCTCCTGCCCGTGTACACGGGGTCGGCGACGAGCGGGCTGCGCAATGCATTCGGCTGGCAACTGCAGGGGTTCATCGAGGACGCCGAGGGGCGGCTGCGGCTGTCGACGGACGAGGAGCATCGATTCTGCATGGGCTGCCATTCGGGCCTCGGGGTGACGGTCGATCAGACGTTTGCCCTCGCGCGCAAGGTGCCGGGGAGGGAAGGCTGGCGGGTGCAAGACCTCCGCGGCATGCACGACGTCCCTGAGCTCGGGCACGCGGATCCCGAAGTGCTCACGTACCTGCGTCGCGTGGGCGGGGGCGACGAGCTGCGCGCGAACGACGAGATGCTCGCGCGCTTTTTCCCGGGCGGGGTCCTCGCGGAATCCGAGCTGCGACGCGCAGCCCCCGGCGGCGATCGGGATCTCGCATTCCTGCTCCTGCCGTCACGCGAGCGCGCGCTCGTGCTCGACAAGGCGTATCGGGTGATCGTTCGAGGTCAACGCTTTGATCTCGGCCGCGACGCGCTGCTCCGGCCCGCGGTGAACGTGCACAGGGCGATCGAGAACGGGTCGACGGACCTCGGCAAGGCAGACCGGGTTTACACGGACGGACGGCTGCGACTCGATTGGCGATAGTGCTACGCTCGGGGACGTCATGTCCCACGAGCGCCCGAGCCTGACGGCCAAGAAGATTGCACGGTTCCTGATCCTGATCGACGCCGTGCCCCGATTCGCCGGCCTTTTGCCTGCAGATGCGGCAACCACGGCGGAGGCCATCCTGCGCGCCTCCGGGGCCGTCGGGCGGCGACACATCGACATGATGCGCGCGCCGTGGACACAACGATTCTACGAGATCGCGGAGGCATGGACGGCCCGCGGGCAGCTCGTCTGGTTCGGGCTGCGAAAGCGGTGGATGTCGGATGCCGTGGAGGAGGCGATCGCAGCGGGAGCGACGCAGCTTCTGGTGGTGGGCGCAGGGTTCGATCCGCTGGCCACGATCATCGCGCGGCGTCATCCGAAGGTGACGTGCGTGGAGATCGACGCGCCGGCGACGGCAGCGCCGAAGCAAGAAGGGGTGCGCGGCGCGGGGTTTGAACGGACGAACCTGCATCTCTGCGCGGCGGATCTGTCGAAGCGATCCCTCGGCGAGGTGTTACGCGAGACGCCGTGGCGGAGCGACGCGCAAAGCGTGGTCGTGGCCGAGGGGCTGCTCATGTATCTGGACGTGAAGGACGTGAAGGCGTTTTTCCGGGCAGTCCACGAGCACACGGGGGCCGGGAGCCGCGTGGCCTTCTCGTACGTGGATGGAGACGACGCCGGGCGGCCACATCTCGGGACGCTGGATTGGCTGATCCGCACGTCGCTGCGATTGGCCGGAGAGCGAATGCGGTGGGGAATCCGGCCCGAACGGCTGCGGGGATTCGCGGAGGAAGCGGGGCTTTTCGTGGTCGAGCAGGTGGACGGGGAGGCGTTGCGGAAGGAGTATCTCGCGCCCATCGGTTTGCCCGAGGAGCCGGTGGCGGCGTATGAATATCTGGCATTGATGGAGCGGGGATGATTCCTACCGCGCCGGCGCCTTCGGGCGGGCGTGGCGGCCTGAACGCCCCATGGCGTGCGCGACGCCTTGTTCCAGGCTGCTCATCGTTTTGATGCCGCGCATGTCGATCCCGATTTCCACGAGCGTTCGCGCCGCCGCGGGGCGCACGCCCGTCAGGACCACCTCCGCGCCGAGCAATCCCGCCGCCTGCGCCGCCTGCACGAGGCCGAGCGCGACGCCCGTGTCCACCGTGCGAACGCCGGTGATGTCGAGGATCGCGACGTCGGCGCGATGCGCGACGACGCCCTGGAGCAACGCCTCGAGCACGAGCGCCGCCCGTCCTTCGTCGATGGCGCCGACGAGCGGCATGAGCACGACGCCCGGGGCAATCGGCAAGAGCGGCGTCGACAGCTCGCGCAAGGTTTCGCGTTGCGCCGCAATGAGCCGGTCCTGGAACGTCGCCTGCTCCGCCTCGGCACGCCGGAGGTCGGTGACGTCGGAGCCAATGGCGCAAACCGCATAAGGTTTGCCCTGCGCGTCGAACAGCGGGAACTTCGACCCGAGAAAGATGCGCGGGCCGTTTTTTGTGGGAATCTCCACTTCGAGCTGGACCGGCACGCCCCCGTCGAAGACGCGCCGGTCATCCGCGCGATTCCTCGCGACGACGTCAGGCGGAAAGACATCGGCGTCCAATTTGCCCACGGCGCAGCCCGGTTCAAAGCCCAACCCTTCGTCGAAGCCGCGGTTCGTCAAGGTATAACGTCCCTCGATGTCCTTGACGAAGAGGAAGATGGGCGCGTTGGAGATGACCGCTTGGAGGATCGCCTCGCTCCGCTCGCGCGCCTCGCGGTCCCGTTTCTGCTCGGTGATGTCATGGCCGCTGGCCACGACCGCGGTCGGTCGTCCCTCGCCGTCGAGCAGACGCCCGACGTTCCATTGCAGGATATGTACAGCCCCGTCCCGCGACGCGACCGGGTTCTCGAAGCCGCGCGTCTCCTCGCCCCCGAGCACCTTGCGCATGTCGGCCGCGACTTCAGCCCACGCCTCGGGCAGCACGAACATTTCGAGGTAGTTTTTCCCGAGGATCTCCTCCCTCGACCACCCGTAGACGCGCTCGGCCTCGGTGTTCCATTCGAGAATGGTGCCGTCCTCGCCAATGAGCATCACGACGCTCTTGACGGCGTTCATCAGGCTACGAAAACGCGCGTCGCCATCGCAGCGAACGGCAGCGGTGGCGGAGACGGCGCACCGCGCGAGCGCGTACGTCGCTTCGTCGAAGACGGCGAGCAACCTGTCGAGCGCGTCGGCGTGGGTCGCGGCGTCGCCCCCGGATGCAATCCACGCGCGGAGCACGCGCTGGAAATGGCGGCGGGCCTTGGAGAGCGCGTGGTGCACCTCGTCGGCGGGCGCGCCGCGACGCCCGAGGCCGAGCGCGGCCGCCGTGACGCGCTCGGCGGCCGCATCGTCTCCGAGGAGCGCGTCGATCGTCGCGCTCACGAGGGCCTCGGACCACGCAGCGACCTCCGCCGTCGTCGCCTTGCCGAGGCACGCGACCTCGGTCGTGGCGTCGCCGGCAATCACCAGCGCCAAGTCGCGCGCCTGGCTTTCGAGAAACGCGCGATACGTGGTCGCCCCCTGGTCGCTCATGTCGCTCTCCTCTGTCCGCCCGTGACGGAGAACACGACACCTCACCTTTCCAGGAACGTCAAGCGCTTGGACGAACCATCCTGCTACCCTCAGATCTGCGCGTACCCGCCGTCGACGAAGAGCTCGGCGCCGTTGACGAAGCTGCTCGCGTCGGAGGCGAGGAACACGGCGGCCTTGCCGACTTCGTCCGGATCACCGAGCCGGCCGAGGGGAATCGTGGTGGCGAGGCCCTGAAGAAGCGCCTTTGCCTGCTCCTCTGTCGGCGCGAGCGAAGCGAGGCCCGGGGTCTTGATGGGTCCGGGGCTGATCACGTTCACGCGAATGCGGCGCGCCTTGAGGTCGAGAATCCAGCTTCGTGCGAAATTTCGCACGGCCGCTTTGGTCGCGCTGTACACGCTGAAGGACTCGGTGCCCATCGTCGACGTGGTCGAGGCGTTCAGGATGATCGAGCCGCCGTCGACCAGAAGAGGCAATGCCTTCTGCACCGTGAAGAGCACGCCCTTCACGTTCGTGTTGAAGGTCCTGTCGTAATGCTCCTCGGTGATCGCGCCGAGCGGGAGGAACTCTCCACCACCGGCATTCGCGAACACGACGTCGATGCGGCCCGCCTGCTCGCGGACGACGTCATAGAGGCGGTCGAGATCCGCGAGGTTCGACGAATCGGCGCGGACGCCGATGGCGCTGCTCCCGATCGCCGCGACGGCGGCGTCGAGCTCGGCCTGGCGCCGGCCCGTGATGAAAACGCGCGCGCCTTCCGAGGCGAACCGTTTGGCCGCGGCGAATCCGATGCCCGTGCTCCCGCCCGTGACGACGGCAACTTTTCCTTCGAGTGCACCCATGATCATTCTCCCGTTTCTTTGAGATCCGCTCGGTTTGGTTCGCCGGGCACGCGCTCCGACGTGGTAGGACATGCCGCCGCCGAGGAGGACGTCCGCGTCGGCGTTGTTGACCACGTGGTCCAGTATTGGACTTGTGGACCGATCGGTCAAGTACCATAGAGAGAGGTATGGGTCGTCCACGTAAGTTCGAGGTGGAACAGGTGCTCGAGGCCGCGCGGGACCAGTTCTGGGAGAAGGGGTACGCGGCGACGTCGCTCGACGACCTGATGCGGGCGACGGGGCTCGGAAAAGGCAGTCTTTACGCGGCATTCGGCGACAAGCACCAGCTCTTCCTCGCCGTGCTCGACGCCTACGCCGCCTGGCGCCTCGACGCCATGCGCGCCGCGCTCGGCGGCGACGCGCCCGCGATCGACCGCCTTCGTGGCCTCTTCCGGATGGACCTTCCGGCCCCCGAAACAGCCGCCGTCTGCGACCGGGGGTGTTTGCTGGTCAACAGCGCCTCGGAGCTCGCGTCCCACGACCCCGAGGTGCGCCAGCGGGCACGGGAGACGTTCGGCGCGCTCGAAGACCTACTCGTCGGGCTGGTGGCGGAGGCGCGCGACGCGGGGGATCTGCCGCCGGACACGGACGCGTGCGAAGTCGGCCGGCTGCTGCTCGCGGTCCTGCAAGGAATGGAGTTTCTCGCCAAGACGGGGATGGAACGCGAGGCGCTCGGACGAATCGGCGAGGCGGCCGTGGCGAGGCTGCTCGGCGCTGCCCCGGCGCGGCGTCAGCGCCGTCGACCACCCTGACCGGTGGCGTAGGCGATGCCGCTCGCCAGCGTGCCGCGAACGACCAGCGACGCGAGGGAGACATCGAGCTCGACCAGGGTTCGCGCGACATCCGACCGGATGCCCGTCAGCACGACGTCCGCACCGACGAGCCCGAGCGCCTGCGCCGTGCGCAGGATCGTATTGGCGACGTGGGCATCCACCTGTTTGACGCCGGTGATATCGATGATCACGACCCGCGTCTGCTTGCCCACGGCCGCATGCAGCACCGTCTCCAGCATCTGGTCGGCGCGCCTTGCGTCGACGACGCCGATGAGCGGCATGACCATGATGTCCTCGCGGATGGGGATGAGGGGCGTGGACAGCTCTTCGAGGAGCGCGCGCTGCACGCGGATCACCTCGTCCTGCAGGGCAGCACGCGCTTGCTCGGCCTGCTCGCGCGCCGCGAGCTCTTGCTCGAGGCGCCCCGCCTGGAGGCGAATGATATCCGCGGACTGTCTGCGCTCCGTGATGTCCTGCACGGTGCCGAGCATCCGCAGCGGCGTGCCCGATTCGCTGTAAAAGACCTTGCCTTGCTCGTGGACGACGCGGATCCCGCCCGTCGGCAGCACGATGCGGTGCTCGATGCTGTAAGGGGCGCGCTCGTTCACGGTCTTGTTCACGGCCTCGATGACCATGGCCCGATCGTCGGGATGAATCGTGCCGATGAACGCCTGATAGCTGACGTCGAATGTGCGCGGCTCGTAACCAAAGATGCGGAAGATCTGGTCGGACCAGGTCAAGCCCCCCGTGGGAATGTCCCAATCCCAATTGCCCATGTTCCCGATCTGCTGCGCCCATAGCAGACCTTCTTCACTCGCGCGGAGCGCGCTTTCCGTCTTTTTGTGCGCCGTCACCTCGCGAAGATGGACGAGCGCCCCGCCCTCCGGGTCGACCTGGCACGGCGTCACGACGAGCGAAAACCATCGCTGCGCCTCGTTCGCAGCGTGGCTCGTCCCGAGCTCCAGGTCGAAGCGCGCGCGGCTGCCCGCGATCACCTCGCCGATGCCGACGCGCATCGCCTCTCGGTCCGTCTCGTGCATGTCGAGCATGGCTGCGGGCGCCGTACCTGCGGTGAGCTCACGGCTCCGTCGCCCCGGCTCGCTGTCGCCGGCGAGCCGATACCATGCGAGATTGGCGTACCGAATTCCCCCGCGCGCGTCGACGAGCGCAACCGGATCCGTGAGCGCATCGAGCGCAGACCACGGCCCCTCGGCCAAATGGGACGAACTCCCGGACGACGGCGTGTCCTTCAGCATGTAACTTCCCCCCGAAACCCGAGCCCCGGCCCTGGCCCCCCGACGGCCAAAACCGTGAGCTTGCGCGCCTGCGCGTCTTGGGGATGAAGTTACCGGGTGGGCGTGCTTGCCGTCAAGCTCGGAGGAACGACCGCGTCGACGGTACCGTGCTATTTCTGCTGCGACGCGAACGCCTTGAATGCCTCGGCGTAGTCGGGGTGCCACCGCGAGAGCGGCGGGCGGTTCTCGACGATGTCGCCGGCCGCCCAGAGAATCCGGCGCTCGTCGAGGGAGCGCGGGACCTCGTTGTCAGGGCAGAGAATGTAGAAATCATTCGCGGCCAGACGCTCCATCATGAAGTCGATCGTCTGCTCCGGCGTCCACGCCCCCGCCGGTTTGTCGGTACGGCCGGACGCGGTGAGCTCCGTGAAGACGAATCCCGGAATGAGCAGGTGCGCGCTGACCTGGCAACCCGGGGTGTTGCGAAGCTCATGCTGAAGCGCCTCGGTGAATGCCTTCACGCCAGCCTTCGAGACATTGTATGCCGGGTTGCCGGGCGGCGTGGTGATGCCTTGTTTCGAGCCGGTGTTGATCACGAGGCCGGGCCGCCCTTGCTCGATCATCCGAGGCACGAAGACCTGCGTGCCGTGGATGACGCCCCAGAGGTTCACGTCGATCGTGCGCGCCCAGCTCTCCGCGGGTCCGAGCACGGTGCTTCGAGGGCCGATGCCGGCGTTGTTCAAGAGGACGTTCGTTCCGCCAAACCGCGCGGTGACGGCGGCTTCGAGCGCGACGAGCGCCTCCACGCGGCTGACGTCGGTCTCGGAGGCCATCACGTCGGCGTCGCCGCCTTTCGCCACGGCCACGACCGCCTCACGCGACCGTGCGAGCCGATCTGCGCCGAGGTCGGCGATGCAAACACGAAGGCCGAGCGATGCGAGTTTCTTCGCGGCCGCGAGCCCGATACCCGAGGCGCCGCCCGTGACGACGGCAACGGCGCCCGGAAGGAAAGCGGGGTGCATCATGTCATCTCCTGCGGTGAGAATCGCGGGGGTTTTCAGGTCTGCGCGAGCGCGCGCTCGATCGCGGCCACGAGGAGGTCGGCATCGGGCGGGACGTCGGGCGAGAACCGGTCGACGACCTCGCCGTTGCGATCGACGAGGAATTTCTCGAAGTTCCAGAGGATCTCGTGCGGCGCACCCGGGTCGATGCCGTAGCCGACGAGCCGCGCCCGGAAATCACTGCCAGGGAGCGCGCGCGCCTCGGGCTTGGCCGACGTGAGCGCGCCATAGAGCGGGTGCTGGCCCTCGCCCTTGACGACGATCTTGGAGAAGAGCGGGAAGGTGACGTCGTACGAGGTGGAGCAAAACGACTGGATCTCCGCGTCGGTCCCGGGCTCCTGCGCGCCGAACTCGTTCGCAGGGAAGGCGAGGACCTCCAACCCCTGGTCCTTGTACTTGCGATAGAGGGCCTCGAGCGCCGTGTACTGAGGCGTGAGCCCGCACCGCGAGGCGACGTTGACGACGAGGCGAACTTTGCCGCTGTACGCGCCAAGCGAGGAGGGACGGCCATCGATGGTGTTGACGGGGATCCGTTCGAGGGGAGATGCCATGAGGTGGCATTACTCGGGCCGGACACGGGGCGCAATCCGGGACCTGCCCCCCGAGGCGGCTACAGTGGCGGCAAGCGCCTCGGTGATGCACGACGCGACCGCACCCAGGCGCGCTTGCCCGAAAAGACGACCGCGATCTGATGGATGGGCTTCGCGCCTCGCTCGCGCAGATCCTGTGCGTACTCGAGCGTCTCGATCTGCAAGAGCGCGGCCTCCAGCGTGGCCTCGACCTTTGCCTTGCTGGGCACCCTTGAGCCTCGCGCCGGCAGGACCTTGAGCTCCATCACCACACCAGGCAAGCCCGGCCTCTTCGGGATCAGCATCACGTCGTATCGCCCATACCCCGATTCACGGTTCGATTTTATCTCGAAGATTCGCCCTTCGAGCGTGATGAGCAATCCCATGAGGAACACGTGATAATGCGCTTCGATTTCTTTCGGCGCGCGATCGTAGGTGGATAATTTGAGCAGGAAGCCCTCCAGGAGGACGGCGAGCCGCTCCGCGTTCCCCTCGAAAAGGGACATCTCGAGCTCGGCAAGCCCCGGCTTGCCACCGATGCCAGCCTCCATCCACCGCTTGAAGATGCGCGTGAACTTCCCCCGGACCTCTCGGTTCGGGAAAAACAGCTTGCAGATCGGCTCGCCGTCCTCGTCTTCTTCGCGCTGTGCGATCACCTCGGCCCGCAGGTAGCCGGCCATCACCAAAATGCTCCACACCGTTTCTTGGTGGCTCGTCGCGTCCCGCAGCGCGATGTGGTCCTGAATGGGCTTCTCGATGGCCTCGTCGCGCAGGAGCTTCTCGAAGTCCTCGTAACATTGGGTGAACCACCGGGCGATGAGCTCTTCGGAGATGTCGCTCGGGCTCTCCCTCGCCCAGTAATCGAGAAACCGTACGTCGCTCTGGCGCACGAAATTGAGCACCGACCATGGATTGAAGATCGACTGCTTGCCAAACAGATACCCCTGATACCACCTGCGCACCCGCTCGAGCTGATCGTACGTCTCGGCGTCACGGAGGATCCTCGTCGTCTCCTCCTCCGTGAACCCGAACGACGTCGCGCACTCCGAACACAGGATCGAATACGTCACGACGTTGTTGAGCCCCGAGAAGATGCTCTCGTTGGAGACCCGGAGAATGCCCGTCAGGACGCCCTTGAACAGGTGGGGGTTGTCCTTGATGCCAGAATGAAGAAACTTTCGAATCAGGTCGACGGTCTCGGCGAACGATTTGTGCACATGAGACAGGTGCAGGGGCGCGTCGTATTCATCCACGAGGATGACCACGCGCTTGCCATGGTACCGGTGCAGGAACCTGGACAAATCATCCAGCGCCGAGCACAACAGGGCCTCGTCTGCGCGACGCTCGAAGATCTCCAGAAAACGCGCTCGCTCGTGCGGCGTGAGGGCACCCTCGGTCAGGAGATACGAATGCGCCTCGTAGATCCGCCGAGCCTCCTCGCGGAGCGTCTCCCGGGCCTCCACGCGATCACCAGCCCACACGGTCCCGAGGCGCGTGTAGATGACCGGGTATTGCTGGAAATGAGCGAGCGCGTCCGGGTCGCGCATGACCGCGAGCCCCTCGAACAGCGGCCTCCGGTCCTCCGGGCTCCGCTCGAGGAAGCACTTGAGCATCGACAGGTTCAGCGACTTGCCGAACCGCCTCGGCCGCGGGAACAGCAGCACCTGCGGCGGCGCCCGGAGGACCTCGCCGATGAACGCCGTCTTGTCGACGTAGTACTTGCCGCCCTCGCGCAACGCCTTGAAGTCCGAAACCCCGATGGGAACATCAAGCGGTCGCATGAACACCCCCATGCACGCGCGTGCCCTGACGAACCACGACGGTTCGGCGCAGGACGACGGAAAAACCTTGCGTTTGACCAGGCGTCCAGAAGATGAGCGGTTTCCGGCGGGACTTCGCCATGGGTCGTGCTCCTGGCGGGGTTGTCTCCAGGTCCGTTTGCCATGTACGCCGGTCCGCGGCCAAACTCAAGGGGCGAACGCTCTGCCGTTCAGCCCGAACGTCGGTTTTTGCCCGTGCGCGAGTTCCTGGCGGCTCTCGGCGACGCGTACGAACGAACCGGCACACGAGCGTCAGGGCTACCAAACCGCGCCCCGACGGCCCGCGCTCGTCCCTCCTCACCGCGGCAAGAACTCGTGCCCGGAGGAGTCCGTGTCGAAGCCCCGGAGGGAGCGGTTTGTCCGCTCTTGCAGTTTGCCTCGGAACATGCGAAATCTGGCGTCGCCGGGACTGTTGCTATGAGCGAGTATCAATATTACGAATTTCAAGCCATTGACAGAGCTCTCACCGAAAAGGAGATGGCCGAGCTGCGTTCCTACTCCACGCGCGCCCGCATCACGCCGGCGAGCTTCGTCAACCATTACGAGTGGGGGAACTTCAAGGGCGACGAGGACGCCTGGATGTTCCGCTACTTCGACGTGTTCCTCTACCTCGCGAATTGGGGCACACACGTATTCAAAGTACGCCTGCCCCTGCAGCTCCTCAACCCCGCCGATGTGCGTCCGTATTGCACGGGAAACTGCCTCGCCACGCGCAAGGACAAAGACCAGATCGTCCTGACCTTCACCTCGCAGGACGATGATGCCGAGGATTGGGACACCGGCGAGGGCATCCTCTCCTCCCTCATCGCAATTCGCGCGGAGCTCGCCAGGCGCGATCGCAGGGCGCTGTACCTCGGCTGGTTGCTCGCCGTGCAGGCCGACGACCTCGATGACGACGAGCTGGAGCCGCCCGTGCCGCCAGGGCTTGGGCAGCTCAGCGCTTCGCTCGAGGCGCTGGTCGAGTTTCTGCGTATCGACCCAGATTGGCTTCGTGCGGCCGCCGATGCAAGCGCGCAGATGTCCAACCCCTCGCCCAGCCGGAAAGAGCTCATGGCGTGGCTCGCCACCATTCCGCTGGCGGCAAAGGATGCGTGGCTCGCGCGCGTGTTTGCCGAGGACACGCGGTCCGTGCCAGCAGAGCTCCATCGTCGGTTCTTGCAGGACCAAGCCCCGGGCAAGGCGAGCCCGGCGGCGCCGCAACGGCGAACCGTCGGCGAGCTTCGCCGCATCGCCGAGACGTACGCCGCGGATCGAAGGAAGACCGCCGAACGAAAAGCGGCTGCCAAGGCGGAGAGACTTCAGCGAGAAGCAGCGCGTGAGCGGGCGCAGCATCTGGACGCGCTGGCGGGCAAGGAGACGCAACTCTGGGCGGATGTCGAGGCGCTCGTCGCGGCAAAACAGCCCAAGAAATACCTCGCAGCGGTGAAGGTCCTCGTGGACCTTCGCGACCTCGCTGCAAGATCGGGAGCGGTCGACTTCCAGGCATTGCTCGAGGGTTTTCGAACCCGGCACGCGCGCAAAGCAGCGCTCTTGAAGTGGCTCTCGGAGGCCGGCGTGTAGAAGCGCGCCTTTTCCTCAGCAGCGATGGATATCGCGGGAACAGCGCGTCCTGAGCGAACGCAGGTGTCTTGATCTAGCGGAGGAGAAGGGATTCGAACCCCTGGTACCCTTCCGGGTACGGCGGTTTTCAAAAACGAGGGTGCTGGTGGGGGTGGCATGGGTTTAGTGAGTGGTTTCGAGGGGTTGGGGGTGGCAAGGAACCGCGGAAGGGGGCGTTTGCCAGGAATTCGCGGTCGCGGTAGGGACGGCCCTTCCTCGATGTCACCACCGACTCGGGCCGCCCCCCGCGCAGATCCGAGCGTGCGCTGCTAACGCACTCGGCTCCTGCCTTGGGTACGGACGTCGAAGCGATCGAAGGGCCAGGGGTGCAGGATTCTCGGGGTCGGGATCCATCGTTTTGACAGCTTGCGCATCTTCTCCCAGTTCGGCCGGCCTCGCTGGCTGCGTCGCGCGAGCGCGAATCGCCAGTGCCGCTCGGCCTGGGTTCGAAAGGCTTGCAGTGCCTCGATGTTGGCCGGGACCGCGTGATACGCGTAATAGCCGCGCACCACCTGCCCCAACCACCTCCCCTGCTCCGGGATCGGTAAGTGGCGCCTTTGCATCAGCTCGCCCTTGAGCTCCCTGAGCTTGGCGCGCAGCCGGTCCCGCATCGTCCGCCGCATGAGAAGAAACTTGCCTTTCCTCGTCTTACCGCAGATGTGCGTGACGCCGAGGAAATTGAAAGTCTCCGGTTTGCCCTTCAAGCCACGCTCTTCTCGCTTACTGGCTGCGAACAGCCCGAAGGAGATCAGTCGCGTCTTTTTGGGATGCAGATCCAGCGAGAAGCCGCGCAATCGCTCGCGTAGCCCCTCGAGAAACCGCACCGCATCGGCGTGACGCTGGAAGCCCACGATGAAGTCATCGGCATAACGCACGACGATCATGTCGCCGGTGGCGTACCGCGTTCTCCA
This sequence comes from Polyangium mundeleinium, assembly GCF_028369105.1. NCBI lineage: Bacteria > Pseudomonadati > Myxococcota > Polyangiales > Polyangiaceae > Polyangium > Polyangium mundeleinium. The sequence goes on from NZ_JAQNDO010000001.1 coordinate 12,793,594, forward strand.
CTGCTGGATCCACAGGTCGAGTACGTAGTGCAAGTAGATGTTCGCCAGGAGCGGCGATATCGTCGCCCCCTGTGGCGTACCCACCTTGCCCTCCGTCCACGTACCATCCTCCATCACACCTGCTCTCAGCCATTTGCGGACGAGCCGCAGGGTTTTCCTATCCGCAATCCTGTGCTCGACGAATCTGAGTAGCCATCCGTGGTCGATGGCATGGTGGGTAGGGACGGGCCCTTGGTTTCCCTTGGGCTCGTCCCCCCTCGCAGAACCCGCCGTGCGGTTTTCCCGCAACGGGCTCCCCAGAGCACGATCGCGGCGAAGCTCCATCAGACCGCCGGGTGAAGCAGCTTGGGATGCGGAAGGTGGAACCACGATTTTGCTTCGAGGTATGCCCAGTGCGAACGACTGCGCTGTCCGCACCGTCGAATCGCCCGGCGCCACTGCCGCTTCACCTCGCCGAGGACCCAGAAGAGCTTCGGCAGGGTGTGCGACAGCGCAAAGTACTGGTAGAAGCCGCGCAACCGTGACGCGAGCTCGCGTTGCTGGTCACGCCGCCGCCAGTGCATGTGTCTCCGAAGGCATTCGTGTATTCGGTCCAGAAACTTGCGACAGCTCTTCGTGCTAGGAATACGCACGACGGCGGCCTTGCCATTGCGGTCGACGCCGCATACGTGCTTGAAGCCGAGGAACTCGAAGGTCTCCGGCTTCTTGCCGTATTCGGCCATCTGTCCGCGTGCAAACCGCCCAAAGAGCAGCATCCGGGTCTTCTCACGGGCCAGCTCCAGCCCGAATTTCCCCATCCTCTTCGTCAGGATGCGGTCGAGGCGTTCGGCGTCTCGCTTGTATTGGAAGCATACGACGAAATCGTCGGCGAACCTCGTCAGGTACGCCTCCCCCTGACACCACGCTTTGAACTTCCTCTCGAACCAGAGGTCGAGCACGTAGTGCAGGTAGATATTCGCGAGCACGGGGCTGATCGGCCCCCCTTGCGGGGAGCCTTCGTGCACGCGAACGACGATGCCATCCAGCATCACGCCAGCCCGGAGCCACCGCCCGATGAGGCGAAGGATCACGGGGTCGGCAATGCGGTGGGCCACCATCTTCCGCAGCCAGTCGTGATTGATGTGGTTGAAGTACCCGCGGATGTCGGCCTCGTACACGTGCCGCACCTTTCCCGCCACGACGTGGCTTCGCAGCGCACGCAGCGCCTGATGCGGTTTGCGCCCGGGCCGAAATCCATACGAACAGCCCAGAAAGTCCTGCTCGTAGATCGCGCTGAGGATCCGCGCCACGGCGCGCTGAACGAGGCGGTCTTCTACCGTCGGGATCCCGAGCGGTCGCGTCTTGCCGTCGCCCTTGGGGATCTCCACCCGTCGCACGGGAGGCGGCCGATATTGGCCCGCCCGTAGCCGCGCGTGGAGCCCATCGATCCTCGCTTCCAGATCGCGTTCAAACTCCTGCATCGTCTCGCCATCCACCCCGCCCGCGCCACGTCGATTCATTTGCTTCCACGTCTCGAGCAGAAACTCGGGCGTGAGCAGATGCGCCAGTGACGTGAAGCGGACCTTCCGATCGGCCTTTGCCTTCTCCGCGATGCGCGACAGTCCTGTTGTCATCCGATTCCTGCCTCTGCGTGCAGCGGATGTCTCCCCGCCGTGCGTGTTGCTCTGCGGCGCGCCTTCCCCCTGTACGCGGCTTTCCCGCGCTCCGAGTACTACGCACGCCTCCGACTCCTGCGCGAGCGTCCGTCTTCGTCAGGTATACGCCGTTCCTCCGACGTACTCCGTGGATTGGCACGTCCACGAAGACTCACGCAGGCCTCCCAGGTTCCTTGGCGCCTCCTTTTCGACGCGTGCCGTGCTCTCAGACCCCGCCGGGGTCTCCGGTCGCCCTCGCCTTGTCGGTCGACCTACCATGGCCTTCCAGGTTTTCGACCCTGTCGGCCCCCGGACCATTGTCACGAGGCTCAATCGCTTCACTTACGTTACGGCCCGCGTCTCGCTCTGCCTACGCTTCGCTCATGTCGTCACCTCCACGAGCGCAAGGCTCGATTCCCGGTGGGGCGGCTCTTCCCCTTGCCGGAGCGGGAGTCTCACCCGCTGGAAGCGCCAGGCTTGGCCTGGCGCACCGAAGGATTTGCGCATGTCGACGGGCTCTCGATATGCGTAGACCTTGACCTGCCGCGTCGAGCCGATCACGAAAGCCTCCGCAGGAGCTCGACGAGCGCATCGAGGTCGAGTCCCTCGACACGGAGTCCCGAGCGGTGCTGCACGACGAGAGGTCCGCCTGCACGCGTCGCCGGGATGTCCATGATCTCAACGGGAGAAAACCCGACAGCCGGCAGTTCCGGCGGCGCTGCGCCCTTGGCCCAGCCGTACAACGTCCGCCAATGCAAGCCGATCTCGGGCCCGATTTCCACGACGGTGGCGCCCTCGCCGCGCCGCAACCAGAAGTACTCCGTCGCGCGCCGACGCACTTGCTCGGGGTAGGCGTTCCCGCGTCCGCGCACGCTCTGCTCGATCTCCGCACGAATGACAGCCGCTCGCTGATGGTTCCGCATCCAGTGCTCCCTTCGGGGCACCAGCGTCCAAGGAGCGCGCTGTCGGTGTTGTACTGCCTCTCTCGAAACAAGAGGGCCCCACGACATTGCTACGTACCCCTGCGCCCTCCGGAGCTCGAAGCCCCTGCCAGAGGCACTCCGTCTGCCCATCGCCCGCGCATTCGCGGAACCGCCGCGCGCAGCAGAGGGCAACGTCGCGCCCGGAGCCATCCGCAGGCCGTTGCAGGCCAGGACTCTCGCCGCGAGGATGGCGAGGACGCGACGTTGCCCGGCGCGAGCACGATGGCATCACGCTCTCGCGATGGGCCTCAAGCTCCGACCGTCCTTGCGTACCTCAACCGCGCGGACGTCCAGTTCACGGGGAACCAGTACACCTATCCGGTGATGATGGAGATGACCTGGGCGAGCACCGTGAGGACAGCAGCCCCGATACGCATCGCCTTGCTGACCAGCTTGGGGTCGCGGAGGCGGCTCAAGAACCGCGACATCATGATGACGTCCATGGTTGGTTCCCCCCGGATTGTTATACCGGGTCTCGTCAGTTATTTCCGCGCAGAGTCGGTTGCCCACTGGTTCGCCACGAACGAGCTGAAACGGCCCGACCCGGGGCTGGGCCCAGGCGACGACGTCGAGGCAGGAGGCGATCGAGGTGACGTCTGCGGCTTCGACGAACCGGCGGTGACCGAGCTCGAGAGTGGCGAAGAGACGGGTGGCTTCGTCGGGGGTGAGGGCGAAGCGCTCGGTGAGAGCGAGGGGGGACAGGCGGGCGAGGGAGGCAAGGTTGCCGAGCGATTCGAGGAGATGGGCTGCGACGCCGGGGCGTCCGAGCAGGAGGTCGATCAGGGATGCGGTGGAGAGCTGTTGGATGTCGGTAGGCGGAGTTTCGAGCGGATCTGCCACAGCTTCGGGCCTCCTTTCTTTGGGCCGTGGCTTTTATCCCTCTATGACCTTATCCATTTGCGGTTGGGTAAGCGTGTTCTGCCCCCTCGGAACGGGACAAACCTAACCGGTGGGTTCCCCACGACACGCGCGACGAGGTCGTGGACTTCGTCCCACAATACAACGCCTCCTTCAAGGCGACGTCGCACTTCATCCATCCTGCGCCTTTTGCGCTTCCGCCATCTTTTCACGCAGGCTTCGCGGGCGCATATCGGTCCAGACCTCTTCGATGTAGGCGAGGCATTCTTGCTTCGACCCCCGCTTCCCCGCATCTCTCCAGCCCGCGGGGATCTCTCGGAGGGCGGGCCAGATGGAATATTGCTCTTCGTGATTCACAACAACCAGGTACTCCGAGCTGTCTTCGGACATCGAACGCTCCTATGATGTTACGTTTCAGTTACCTACCACTCACGAGGACGCTGCATATCAGTTCCAGCACCGAAGCTTCCTCGGTGCGGATGAACATGTGCCCTCCAGAAAAAAGATGGCATGCGTACGCACTCCGTGTGTGGTCACGCCAGCCCTCAAGAACGGACGCGGGCACGAGCGTGTCGTCGCGAGCGCCCATGATGGTCACGGGGATGTCGAGTGGGGCCTCGGGCATGGGTCGCCAGGCGTCCACGAGCGCGAGATCCGCGCGCAGGGCCGGCAGCGCGAGCTGCATGTATTCCGCGTTGTCCAGCACCCCTTCAGGCGTCCCACCCATGCTGCGCATCCATGCGATCAAGTCCGTGTCGGACAATCGCCGGGGAGGGGGGGAGTCGCTCTCAGGCGGCGGTGGCTCGCAGCCTGAGAGGATGAGATGCATCGGAGCGGCGTCACCGTGGCGACGTAGCCACCGGCAAAACTCGAACGCAAGTACTGCTCCCATGCTGTGTCCAAAGAACACGAACGGGACGCCCTGATACGGCAAGAATGCGCCCCGCAGCGCCTGGAACAGAGGCTCCAGCCGATCCACCGCAGGCTCCCGAAGCCGTGGCCCGCGGCCCGGTAACTGCAGAGCGACGACCTCCACGTCCGGCGGTACTCGGCTCGCCCACCCGCGGTACACGTTCGCGCCCGCTCCCGCGTAAGGAAAGCAGAACAATCGTATCCGGGGCGCCACCCGCGGGTGCGCGGCCCAGAACCAGGAGGTCATCGCCCGTGTTCCCGTCGGTCCTCGCTCATCGACCCTCAGGAGGCGGATTGAGTGTCGGCTGTGCGGCCTTGATGGACTGGATCATTTCCTGCTGCACCTGCTCCCGCACGGCGCTCCCTAGCAGTTCCTCTGCATTCGCCTGCTCGAGCCAGGAGCCGAGCTCGCGTAGCTTCGCGCCGAGCTCGCGCATCAGATCGGCTGACGGCCCTGTGCCTTTCCAGGCCCTGGCCACCGGGCTGCGCCACGGCAGCTCGTGCATCAGCGGCGTATGCTTAAGGATGAACTGCAACACGTCCGACCAGATGGGCACTTGCGCTTGCACGACCCAGTGCAGCGAATCCTCGACGGTGTCGGTTTCGTGCCAATAACCGCGAGGAAGGAACATCACCGAGCCCGGCTGCATATCGACCGTGAGCGCATCCTCAGGGATATCTTGGGGGAGCGGGCCCTGAATTTGCTTGCGCAGGGTTGCGTTCGGCTCGCTGCCGACGAAGTAATTGTCCGAGGGGTAAGCCACGTGCTTGTTCGGTGCGATGCGCCAGCGCTTGTGGCCGCGCACCTGCACCATGAAGTTCTCCTGTGCATCGAAATGCGCGCGCGAGCCTGCCCCCGGCCGCGAAGCGAAAGCGGTCATGACGACCCCCCCAGGCGGAAGGTTCAGCTCCTCGGCCAGCGCCACTTTCCAGGCGTTGAACGCAGGCGAATCCACGTCGTAGACGTACAGCGTAAAACCAATTTGGTAGAGATGGTATGCCTCCTCGATGGAGGGGTTTTCTACGCTGAAGAACTGGGTGGACGAGCGATAATCTGCGCGACGGTAGGTGTGGCCGTGCTCAAGCAGCGCCCGCACATCCTCGGCGGCGGAGATGTCTGCAAAGCCGGTCAGTCGCTCGATCGGACCGTGGACCACCACGTGCCGGTCGGGCCAGCATTGATCGAGGAACGTGCGGGGATCATCGATCTGCAGCAGGGTACGCAGGCCAGGTGAGAACGTGCTTGTCATGATGGTCACTAGGTGGCAAGGGTGGCGCGCTCGGTTCCGTCGGCGCCAGGCAGACCCCAGCCGTCACCGATCAAGCGGGAAAGGAACGTGATGGCATCAATTTCCTGGGGAGTGAGCTCCGGGTGCCACACGTCCAGCAGAAGGCAGGTACGAGTCCGGTCGCTATGGTTCCAGGCCTCGTGGAGAAAGGTGTCGTCGAACATGAGGCACCGGCCCTCCTGCCAGGTGCGCGTTTCTGTGCCTACCTTGATGCCGCAATCAGGTGGGATGTCGAGGCCCAGGTGCACGGTGAGCTTGAGGTTGCTGTCGTCGTGATGCGGAGGCAGCGAGACGCCCGGTCGGAGCGTGGAGAAGAAGGCCTCGCCGGTGGAGGTCAGGTAGGGCTCGATTTCCTCGAGTACGGCGTAGGTGGCCGGACAGAACTCCCGCGTGGCCTCGATCATCTGGCCGTCGTGGCGCAGCGTAAACGAGGCCCATGCGTCCTGCTGCAGCGGGTGGAACTTGGCCAGTGCATACTCGCCGTCGATGTAGGGCGCCCAGGGCTCGGAGCGGCCCTGGAGCGCCTTCAGTTCATGGCGTATAGAAGGAAAGGCCTCCTCCAGCGCTCTCGTGAGCCGCCCGGTCGTCTCGTAGGAGGCCGGGTCGTACCAGGCCTTTGATGGCAGGCCAGGAAAGAAGATGAACGAGGGGCGTTGCAAGGGGTGGCCGTAGGTCGGTTCTTTAAGGCCGACGGCGATCTCGCAGCATTCCACGACGCGCGCCATCGCTTGCTCACCGTGACGGGCCAGAAGTTCCTCGAGTGCCTTCTGCACGCCCTCTCGCACCTCGGCAGCGGTGAGCCGTTGCTGCCGCTGCACGTCCAAAGCTTTTTTCGAAGGAGTGTGTTGGTTCATAGGACTGCTTGTCCTCTTACTACAGCAACGCACTTTTGTCACTTGCATCCAGAGAGGATGTGCTAATAGGCTCGAAGCATGCCTACACTTGAACTGTACGGCTACTCCTCAGAGGAAGCCGAGCGCACGGTGGCCATGGCACGTGCTTTGCTTTTCGATCTTCCGTTTCGTAACGATATCGTCTTTGTGCTGCAAGGCCCCACACAGGTTATTGCCTGGGATGGGTCCCATCGACCATTTGTGAGAATTCTTACGCGGAGTCGAGAGCGTGCCGATATGATCAAGGCGCGATTGACGCGGGAATGTGATCTCGAAGTGGTATTCATCGATTTCATCCCTCGCACCACGAATTGAACTCAACGCTACCTACCATCTGGGGATGGAGCCCCATCCATGCTGCGCGTCGATTCCCTTGAACCTCGTCTCATCGAGGCCCTGCAGCCCATCCGTGGGTTTGCTTTCGCCACCACGTTGTACCATTTCTTCGAGACTGGCCTCTTCGATTGCCTCCGCGACTCCGAGCTCGCTCTGGGCGAGCTGGCCGAGCGACACGGGATGGATCCCGCGCGGCTGGAGGCGCTTCTCTCGTTCCTGCAGAACGAGGGCATACTGAAGCAACACGAAGGCCGCTACGGATTGACCGCGCGGGGGCTGGGCCTCGAGGATTTTCGTGGCTGGTACACCATGCTCGTAGGTGGCTACGGGCAGACGTTTCTCCAAATGGGCGAGCGGTTGCAGCGAGGAAGCCCGCCGGCCACGCGGGATGCCGCACGGGTGGGCGTGGGGAGCTGCGCCATCAGCTATTTCGACGCTATCCCGCTCACGCGCTCGCTCATGGCTCGGATCCCGGGCAATCCGAACCGCCTCTTGGATCTCGGATGCGGGAATGCGCTCTACCTGGCGGAGTTCTGCACAGCGCTGCCGCAGGTCGAGGCGTGGGGCGTGGAGCCAGACCCCGAGGGCTACCAGGCCGCCGTCCGCGTGGTACGCAGTCGCGGGCTGGAGTCGCGCATCCGGCTCACCTGCAGCACCGCGCTGGACTTCTTCCGCGTCGTTGACACAACGTACCGGCCCGATTTCATTGTACTGGGCTTCGTGCTGCATGAACTGCTCGGCCAGGGTGGCGAAGCGGCAGTGCTCGAGTTGCTGAGGGGCGCCACCGAGCGCTTCCAGGGCGTGCACCTGATCGTCATCGAGGTCGACCAGCAGATGAAGAACCCGCGCGTCATGCGGCACGGGCTGGCCATGGCCTACTACAATGCCTACTACCTGCTGCATCCCTTCACCCAGCAGCGGCTGGAGACACGGGCGTTCTGGGACGATCTGTTCGCGCGCGCCGGGCTGGAAGTGCTGGCACGCCAGGATGTGGACCCAAGCGTGGACTCGACAGGGCTGGAGGTCGGGTATCTACTGCGCAAGAAATCGTGAATATGAACCGCGCAAATGCAGCGCGCCCGCGCTGCTCCGGCGTCGTCTCTGGCGATTCACCGCTCTCCACGCTGCAGCAAAGGCTGCTGTACATGGAGCGGTTCCCCGAGCGACGTTTCGTGAACATCGTCGAGAATGTACCGCAGTGGCCCAGCGTCGAGGGGGCGCCTGATTCCGCATGGCGGTACGTCCACAACTATGCCCCCTCGCGCGGGCAGCGCGATCTGCTGGAGCGCATCGCCGCGCGAGAGTCTCGGAGGCGCGAGAACGACGTCACGCTTGAGCAGATCCTGGTCACCAACGGAGCTCTGCATGCGCTCGCCATGATCTTTCGCCAGCACCAGCAGCCCGGTGCAGTGGCGCTTTGTCAGGCCCCGGTGCTAGGAGCGGTCCCCGAAATGCTGCGCAGCTATGGCTACCGCCCGGTCTTCTTCAAGTCGCTAGACGGCCGAGTGGACATCGCAGCATTGCGGCGCCTGCATTCCTCCGACGTTCGCATGATTTACCTCAACACGCCGCTCAATCCCAGCGGCGACATCCTTGCACCCGATACGCTCGAACAGCTGTGCGCTCTCGCGCACGAGCTGGGGGCCATCCTGGTGGCCGACATGGTCTACGACAGCTATGCGTTCGATCATGCGCGCGTGACGTCGCCGCAGGACCTTGGCGTGAGCTGGAAGAATGTATACGTCGTCAACTCGATGTCGAAGAACTTCGGCTCACCTGGGCTGCGCGTCGGCTGGCTCGTCTCGACGCCGGAGAACGTGCACGCGCTGCTGCGCGTCTTGGAGCTCGAGAACATCTCCGTTTGCGGATTGTCCCAGGCCATCGCGAGCGATCTCTTGGACCGGGGCAATGCCGTGCTGGTAGAGGCGGTCCGCGCGGGCCGGCAAATGCTCAGCGAGCGGCTGCCGCAGATCGCGGGTATCCGCTTCGACGTGCCTGCAGGAGGCACGCAGATCTTCGCAGAGCTGCCGGTCACGGACGTGGAAGAGTTCTGCGACTTCGCTCTGGCGGAGCTGGGACTCTGCCTGGTCTCCGCCTCCAATTACGAGGGCGTGCAAGGGGCCTTCGTGCGGCTGCCCATGGGTGCGCCGCCCGGCACGCTCGAGAATGCACTCGCGCTGCTGGGCGCAGGCCTTGATGCCTACCGCGAACGGACTCCCCTGCCGTAACGAACCATAGCAATCGATATGTTCCTTCCCGAAGTGGATACCCTTGTGGACCTGCTGCGCGAGCGAGCCGCTCACAAGCCCGATGCGCTCGCGCTGCGCTTCCTTGATGACGGAGAAATCGAGGGCGCCGCCTTCACCTACGGCGGTCTCGACGAGGCTGCCCGGGCCGTGGCCGCCACACTGCAGGAGGCTGGGCTCGCGGGAAAGCCCGTGCTGCTCCTCTTCCCCCCGGGGCTGGACTACGTCGCGGCGTTCTTCGGCTGCCTCTACGCGGGCTCCATCGCCGTGCCAGCGTATCCACCGGATCCGACACGCCTGAGCCGCTCGCTGCCGCGGCTCTCGACGATTGCACGCGATGCTGGCGCGAACGCGGTGTTGACCACGCAGGCGGTGCTCGCCCTGGCCACGTTCGCCTTCGAGCAGGCGCCCGAGCTTTCGAGGCTGCAATGGATGGCGACCGATACCATCCGTCGTGACCGCGCGAGTGCGTGGCGACCGCCGCGCATCGACGGGGAATCGGTGGCCTTCCTCCAATATACGTCGGGATCCACCGGAACGCCCAAAGGTGTGGTCCTGACCTACCGGAACATACTGCACAATCAGCTGCTCATCCAGCAGGGCTTCTGCCACGATGAGCAGAGCATCGTGGTCGGCTGGTTGCCGCTTTACCACGACATGGGGCTCATCGGGAACGTGCTGCAGCCCCTGTACATGGGAATTCCGTGCATCCTCATGTCGCCCCTCGCTTGCCTGGCGCGACCGGTGCGCTGGCTACAGGCCATCACCCGCTACCGGGCGACCACCAGTGGCGGACCCAACTTCGCCTACGAGTTATGCGTACGCAAGGTGAGCGAGGCAGAAAAGGCCGCGCTCGACCTGAGCTCCTGGCAAGTGGCCTTCAATGGCGCCGAGCCTGTCCGCCCGGAGACGATCGAGCAGTTCAGCGCCGCATTCGCAGCATGCGGCTTCCGCCGCGAGGCCTTCTACCCCTGTTATGGCCTCGCCGAGGCAACCCTCATCGTCACCGGCAGCCAGCGCGGCCAGGGCATGGTGGTGGAGCGGATCGACCGCCAGGCGCTGGCGGAGGGCCGCATGGTGCTCGCTGCCGGCGAGGAGGGGACGCTGCGCCTCGTGTCATCGGGTCGGCCGCTCGGAGACCAGCGCGTGCTCATCGCCCATCCGGAGACGTGCGCCCCGTGCGCCCCCGGCGAGGTGGGGGAGATCTGGGTCGCCGGCTCGAGCGTGACCTCGGGCTACTGGAACCAGCCCGAGGAATCGATCCGCACGTGCCGGGCGAAGCTCTCGGGCGTCGAGGGATTGGCCTGGCTGCGCACGGGGGATCTGGGGGTGTTGCACGATGGCGAACTCTTCGTCACCGGCAGGGCCAAGGACCTCATCATCATCCGGGGGCGCAACCTCTACCCGCAGGACCTGGAGCGCACGATGGAGCGCAGCCACGCAGCGGCCCGCATGGGCTGCGGCGCGGCGTTCTCCGTGGAGGTGGAGCACGAAGAGCGGCTGGTCTTGGTCCAGGAACTGGACGCTCGGCGGTCCGCGGACCCCGAGGAGGTCGTAGCGAGCATCCGCCAGGCGGTAGCCGAGGAGCACGAGGTCGCCGTGCATGCCGTCGTGCTGCTGCCGGCGGGCAGCATCTCCAAGACCTCCAGCGGGAAGATCCAGCGCCGCGCGTGCCGCGAGGATTACCTCTCCGGCCGGCTATCGACGCTCCACACGTGGCAGCAGCCTGCGAGCGCGGCGCCCACGGGCAGCCCGGAGGTGGACCCGCTGGCGGCGCTGGCGGCGAGGCATCTGCAGCTGCGCGCGGAGGAGATCTCGCGCGACGTGCCGCTCACCCGCTACGGTCTGGATTCGCTCGTGGCGCTGGAGCTCGCGCTGGAGCTCGAGCAAACTCTCGGCGCACCTGTATCGCCGGCCCAGTTACTCCAGGGGAGCACGCTTCACGAGCTGGCCGAGCTGCCCAGCTCGCACACTGCTCCCGGCCGCCTGCCGCCCGTGGAAAGCGCTTCCCACGCCGGCGCCGACGGCGTCCATCCGCTCTCGCCGGGACAGCAGGCGCTCTGGTTCTTGCATCAGCTGGATCCCGAAGGTGCGGTGTGCAACGTCGCGAGCGCGATTCGCATACACGGTGCGTTGCAGACGCAGGCGTTCGAGCGCGCGCTGAACACGCTCGTGCAACGGCACGCGGCGCTGCGGACCACATTCGCCGTCCATGAAGGGCGGCCCGTGCAGGTGGTGCACCAGCAAGCAACCCTGTGCCTGCAGCGGCATGACGCATCGGCATGGACGCAGGAGCAACTGCAGGAAACGCTCGCGGAGGAGGCGCATCGGTCCTTCGACTTGGAGCGCGGTCCGCTGCTGCGGTTTCACCTGCTGGAGCGCACGGTCTCCGAGCGCCTGTTGCTGCTTGTGGCCCACCACCTCATCACCGACCTGTGGTCCATCGGCGTGCTGCTGGAGGAGCTGGGGGCGCTCTACACCGAGTACACGGGAGGACCGCCTGCAAAGCTCGCGGCCCCGGCGGTCGAGCCTGCGGACGTGGCGCGGTGGCAGCAGAGGCTCGTCGACAGCCCGGAGGGCGAGCGTCTGTTCGCCTGGTGGCGCGAGCAGCTCGCAGGAGACCTGCATCCGCTGGACCTCTACACGGATTTCCCGCGCCCTTCCCTGCAAACCTTCCGTGGGGCGGTCGAGCATGCCACGCTGCCCGCTTCGCTGGTGTGCAGGTTACGCGAGGTAGCTGAATGCGAGAGCGCGACGCAGTACACTGTGCTGCTGGCGGCCTGGCAGCTTCTGCTGCACCGCTACACGGGCCAAGACGATCTGGTGGTGGGCACCTCCATGGTCGGCCGTGTGCGTCCGGAGCTGAGGCGCACGGTGGGCTACCTCGTGAGTCCGGTGCCACTGCGCGCCCGTTTGGGCCAAAACCCGCGGTTTACCGAGCACCTCAAGGACGTACGCGAGCGAGTGCTCGGCGCCATCGAGCACCAAGTCTACCCCTTCCCCCTGCTCGTCGAGCGCATGCAGCCTCGGCGGGATCCGAGCCGCTCGCCGATCTTTCAAGCGTACTTCGTCCTGCAGGATATGCCCACGCTGGGTGGAGGCGGCCTGCAGGGTCTTGCGCTTGGTGCCCCCGGAGCGTCCGTCTCGCTGGGATCGTTGCAGCTCGAGTCTTACCCGCTGCAACGCCGTTCGGCGCAGTTCGAACTACAGCTCTCCATGGCAAGCGTAGAGGAGGGGCTCGCGATTTCGCTCGAGTACAATCGCGATCTTTTCGCCGCCTCGACGGTGCGTCGCATGGTGGCCCATCTACGCACGCTGCTGGAGGGCATTGCCGCTGATCCGCGCAAGCGCATCGGGGACTTGCCGCTGCTGACGCCCGAGGAGCTCCAGCGCTTGGTGCGCTGCGAGGTGCCGACCTTGCCTCCACCGCGGTGCCTGCACGTACGCTTCGAGGAGCAGTGCCGCACGCGGCCCGAATCGCGCGCCCTGACCCACGGCGACACGCATTGGACGTATGCCGAGCTCAACGCCCGCGCCAACCGATTGGCCCACCGGCTGCGCAAGCTCGGCGTGGGCGTCGAGAGCCGGGTCGGCCTGTGCCTGGAGCGATCCCCCGATCAGGTCGCCGCCGTGCTCGGCATCCTCAAAGCGGGCGGCGCTTACGTGCCCATGGACCCTGCCTATCCTCGCGAGCGTCTTGCCTTCCTGCTGGCGAATTCGCGTGTGTCGGTGATCGTGACAATGGAGCACCTCGTCTCGGCGCTGCCGCTGCCCGAGGAGGGCGGCCCGACCCTGCTATGCGTCGACAGAGACGCAGAGGGACTGGCTCGGGAGGACGAGTCGAATCCCCAAGCAGCAGCGGATGTAGATAACCTCGCCTACATCATTTATACCTCTGGGTCCACCGGCCGGCCCAAGGGAACGCTCATCGCCCACCGGCAGGTGACACGGCTGATCGACGCCACCGATACCAGCTATCGCTTCGGCCCCGAGGACGTGTGGCCACTGTTTCATTCGATCTCTTTCGACGTGTCCGTCTGGGAGATGTGGGGTGCGCTGCTCTATGGCGGCCGGCTCATCATCATTCCATCGACGACCACCCGCTCCCCCGAGGAACTGCACGCACTGCTCGCGCGTGAGCGCGTCACCGTGCTCAACCAGACGCCCTCGGCGTTCCAGCCGCTGCTACGTTTCCACGAGTTCTGTCCCGAGCCGCTCGCGCTGCGCGCCATCATCTTCGCCGGCGAACCGCTCCAGTTCGAGAGCCTGCAACCCTGGTTCGCCCGATATGGCGACCGACACCCGCGCCTCGTGAACATGTACGGCATCACGGAGACGACCGTGCATGTCACCTATCACCCGGTGACGCTGCAGGATCTGAAAGCGCGTGGGAACCGAATTGGCCTGCCCATGCAGGATATGGAGATCTTGCTGCTGGACGGCTACATGCAGCCAGTGCCAGAGGGGCAGGTCGGGGAGATCTACGTGGGTGGCCCTGGCCTTGCGCGTGGCTACCACGATCGACCGGCGCTCACCGCCGAGCGCTTCGTGCCCCACCCGCTCACCTCGCACCCCGGGGAGCGGCTCTACAAATCGGGGGACAGAGCGCGGCGGGCGCCGGATGGAGGCCTGGAGTATCTGGGCCGGCAGGATCATCAGGTGAAGGTGCGCGGCTTCCGCGTGGAGCTTGGTGAGATCGAGGCCGAACTGCGCCGCCAACCGGAGGTGCGGGAGGCCGCGGTAATCGCGCGCCCCGATGCCAGCGGTAACAAGCAGCTTCTCGCTTATTACGTCACCCACCCTGACCAGACGCTGGACGCGGCGGCGCTGCGGATGCGGCTTTCGCTCACGCTACCGGAGTACATGGTGCCGCAAGCGCTCATGTCACTGGCGGCATTGCCCCTGACCACCAACGGCAAGCTGGACGCCAGGGCGCTGCCCGTGCCGGAAGCAGCCTCCCCGGGCCACATCACCCCGCCCAACACGGACCTGGAGCGCTCGCTGGCCGAGCTATGGCAAGGGCTCCTGGGAGTGCCGCAAGTGGGCCTCGAATCCAACTTCTTCGAGCTCGGTGGCCACTCGCTGCTCGCCGCCGAGCTGACGGCCCGGGTACGCACGCAGCTCGGCGCAGCCGTGGGCGTTCAGGCCGTGTTCGAATCTCCCACGCTGGCGGTCTTTGCCAGCCGCGTGGAGACGGCCCTTCTTGCGGGCCGCGCCCCGGTACTGGCCCTGCCCCGCCTGAACCGCGAGGGCCCGCTGCCCCTATCGCTCGCCCAGCGGGCTCTCTGGTTCCTGGAGCGCCTCCAGCCAGGCAGCGGCGCCTACCACATGCCTGCTGCCATTCACCTGGAAGGGGAGCTGCATTCGGAGACGTTGCGGCGCGCGTTCGAGGAGGTGGTGCGCCGCCACGAGGCGTTACGGACGACGTTCCTCCTGGTCGACGACGAACCCGTGGCGCTACCAGCCGCGCCGCCGACGCTGGACTTGCCGGTGGAGGACCTACGCCATATCCCCGAACCCGAGCGTCGCGCCGCAGTCGAACGCCTGGCCGCCGAGACGAGCGCCATTCCGTTCGACCTCGAACGCGGGCCGCTGCTGCGCCTGCGGTTGTTGCGGCTGGCGACGCACGAGCACGTGCTGCTCGTCGTGCTGCACCATCTGGTAGCCGATGGCCGCTCCATTCCCTTGCTCCTCCGGGAGCTGTCCATAATTTACGGCGCTCTCCACCGCGGTGCACCCATACCGCTACCAGAGCTGCGAGCGCAGTATGCGGATTATTGGGCATGGCGGCGCCGAGAGCTGGAGCAGGGGCCGCTGGAGGGGCAAATCGCCTACTGGCGAACACGGCTGGCCGGCCCGGTCCCCGCCCTGGACCTGCCCACGGCCGGACCCCGACCGCCGGTACAGACATTCCGTGGCGCACACCTAGCCTTCCACGTGCCCGCGCGCGTGCTGGAGAGCCTGCAGGCGCTCGCGCGCGCCGAGAACGCTACCCTGTTCATGGTGCTGACGGCTGCCTTCCTGGCCCTGCTGCATCGCTACACGGGCCAGGAAGACCTGTCGCTGGGGACCCCGGTAGGGCTACGCAATCATCCGGAGGCCGAGCCGCTCATCGGCTTCTTCGTGAACACCGTCGTTCTACGAACCGACCTTGCGGGCGATCCAAATTTCCAGGAACTGTTGCGGCGCGTGCGCGATAACGCGGTGCGTGCGTTCTCCCACGCCGATGTCCCCTTCGATCGGCTCGTGGCCGAGCTCCAGCCCAGGCGTGATCCAAGCCGCCCCCCGCTCTTCCAGGCGCTGATCTCCGTGGACCTGGAGCCCCCGCGACGCTTCGATCTTGCGGGCCTGCCGGCGCGCCTGCTCCCCTTCGAGCGTGGGGTGGCGCAATTCGACCTGGTGCTGGACCTGGCCGTCGAGCCGGTCGGGCTGGAGGGCGTGTTCGAGTACAATACCGACCTGTTCGACGCGACGGCCATGGGCCGGCTCGCGCAGCACTTCCAGGTGCTGCTCGAAGGCGCGGCCGCACGGCCCGAGCTGCGGCTGAGCGTGTTGCCGCTGCTCACGGCGCAAGAGCAGCAGGACATCTTGGTGGCATGGAACGCCACCCAGATGGAGCCGCCCGCCGAAACCTGCCTGCACGAAATGTTCGAAACGCAGGTCCGGCGCACGCCTCACGCGACGGCCCTGGCGTCTGGCGAGGCGCGGCTCACGTACGCACAGCTCGACGAGCGAGCAAACCAGCTCGCATGGCACCTGCGCCGGCTGGGCGTGGGGCCCGAGGTGCGTGTAGGCGTCTGCCTGCATCGCTCGCCGGAGATGCTGGTAGGCATGCTGGGTACGCTCAAGGCAGGCGGCGCGTATGTCCCTCTGGATGCGGAGTACCCGCGCGCTCGTCTGGAATACCTGCTCCAGGACGCGCAGGTTCAAATCCTGCTCACCCAGGAGGAGCTCAAGCCCCTGCTGCCCGCATTCCCCGGCCGCGTCCTGTGCCTGGACTCCGATTGGCATCTCGTGACGAACGAGACCACCAGCAAGCCGCCTTGCGGCGCGTTGGCGGACAACCTCGCCTACATCATCTACACTTCCGGGTCGACCGGCGCGCCCAAGGCGGTGATGACCACGCACCGCTCCGTCTGCAACTACTTGCACGCAATGCAGACGGCCTTCCCCTTGGGCCCCGAGGACCGGGCGTTGCAGCTGAACGCCATCAGTTTCGATGCCTCTGTCTCGGAGATCTTCACTCCGCTCATCGCTGGCGCTGAGCTCGTGCTCACGCGAGCTGGCGATCAGCGCGAGCCTGCCCGGCTGGTGCAGCACATCGTCGAGGGGCGTATCACGACCATCCAGCTCGTGCCCTCGCTCCTGCAATTCTTGCTGCAGGAGCCGGGTTTCCCCGCGTGCACCAGCCTCCGGCGCGTCTACTGCGGCGGCGAGGCCATGCCCGTGGGGTTGCAGGACGGGCTGCTTGGTACGCTGGAGGTGCAGCTCATCAATCTGTACGGTCCGACCGAGGCCACCATCGATCCGGCCTATCTGGTTTGCCGCCGTGGCACGCCGCAAAAGATCGTCCCCGTGGGGCGGCCGAATCGCAACATGCAGCTTTACGTGCTGGATCGGGCCATGCAGCCGGTCCCCGTGGGTGTGCCGGGCGAGGCGTACTTCGGCGGTATCGGCCTTTCTCGCGGTTACCTGAATGCCCCGGCGCTGACCGCCGAGCGCTTCGTGCCACACCCCTTCAGCAGCGAGCCCGGCGCGCGGCTCTACCGCTCGGGAGACTTGGTGCGCTTCCTGGAGGACGGCACTGTGGAGTTCCTCGGGCGCCTGGATCATCAGGTGAAGGTGCGCGGCTTCCGCGTGGAGCCAGGTGAGATCGAGGCCGCGCTGCGGCAGCACCCGGACGTGAAGGATGCGGTGGTGCTGGCGCGGGAGGACCTGCCGGGTCGCAAGGATCTGGTGGCATACGTCGTCGCCTCGGAGGGCCGTTCACCCTCGGTCGTAGCGCTACGCGAGAGCCTGGAGTCCGCCCTGCCCGCGCACATGGTGCCTGCCTTCATCTCGGTGCTGGAAACCTTTCCGCTCACCCCCAATGGCAAGGTCGATCGCCCGGCCCTGCCCGCTCCGCAGCGTATCGCCACCTCGCGCGCCAGGGCGCCGCGCACGCCGACGGAGCAGGTGCTGGCCAGCATCTTCGCCGAGGTGCTGGCGATACCGCGCGTGGAGCCGCACGATAACTTCTTCGAGCTGGGCGGCCATTCGCTGCTGGCCTCGCAGGTCACCTCGCGCCTGGGTCAGGTGCTGGGCATGGAGGTGCCGCTGCGCGCGATCTTCGAGCACCCCACCTTCGCCGATCTTGCGGGCTGGATCGATCAGACGCGGGCTGGAAGCGCACCGGATTCGACGCCGCCGCTCGTACGCGTCGAACGCGGGGCCCCGTTGCACCTGTCCTTCGCGCAGGAGCGGCTGTGGGTGCTCGACCAGCTCCAGCCGGGGACCGCCGTCTACAATGTGCCGGCAGCCCTGCGCCTGGAGGGCGAGCTATCCGAGGCCACGCTGCGCGACGCGCTGGAGGCATTGGTCGGCCGCCATGAGGTCCTGCGCACGCGCTACGTCCTCGTCCATGGCGGCCCCATGCAAGTCGTGGAGCCACCCGGCCCCTTGCCCTGGCTGGTGGAGGACCTGCGCGGCCTGCCCGAACCCGAGCAGGAACAACGACTGCAAGCCCTCATCGCCGCGGAGGCGAAGCGCCCGTTCGATCTGAGTCAGGCGCCGCTGTTCCGCACGCTGTTGGTGCGGCTCGCTCCACGGTCGCATCTGCTCACGGTGACAGTGCACCACATCGCCTCGGACGGCTGGTCCGTGGGCATCTTCCTGCGCGAGCTGGTCGCGCTTTACGAGGCATCTCTGGCCGGTCGGCCCTCGCCGCTGCCAACACTGGAGCTGCAATACGCGGATTATGCAGCATGGCAGCGAACGTGGCTGCAAGACGGCGTGCTCGAGCGACAGGTGGCCTTCTGGCGCCAGCAACTTGCCGGAGCCCCCGAGGCGCTGGAGTTGCCCACGGATCAACCGCGCGCAGCCGTGCAATCGGTACGCGGCGGGCGCGTTCCGGTGCGGCTCTCCCCCGAGCTGACGGCGGCGCTGCGCAGCCTGGGACGCCGCGAGCGCACCACCCTCTTCATGACGCTGCTGGGCGGTTTCCAGGCGCTCCTGTCCCGCTACACGGGCGCAGAGGACGTGGTGGTGGGCTCTCCCGTGGCTGGCCGCGGCCGGCTGGAGACCGAAGAAGTCGTCGGATTCTTTGTCAACACGCTGGCGATGCGCACCGACCTGTCCGGCCACCCGACCACGCGGGAGCTCCTGGCGCGTGTGCGCGAAACGACGCTCAGCGCCTACGCGCACCAGGACGTGCCCTTCGAGAAACTCGTGGACATGCTGGGGGTCACACGCGACGCGAGCCGCCCGCCGCTCGTCCAGGCCCTCTTCGTCCTGCAGGAAGCCCTCCCGCCGACGTCGCAGCTAGGCCCCGTGCACATGACAATCCTCGAACTGCCAACGGATACGGCCAAGTTCGAGCTGCTCCTCAACCTTCACGAGGAGGACGCGGGGCTGAGCGGGTGGCTGGAATACAATAGAGATCTCTTCTCGGCGGCCACCATGGTGCGTCTCCTGGTGCACTTCGAGCAGCTTCTTTGGGGCATGGCCAGGGCGCCCGAGCAGCGCGTGCATGAGCTGCCGCTTCTCTCGGCGCAGGAGCGCGACCAGGTGCTGGTCGAGTGGAATGCGCCCAGCACGCATACCCCGGACGACCGCTGCCTGCACGAGCTCTTCGAGGCCCAGGTGGAGCGCACGCCGGATGCCGTGGCGCTCGTGGATGATTCGCGGACGCTCACCTACCGGCAGTTGAACGAGGAGGCCAATCAGCTCGCGCACCACCTGCGCCAGGCGGGGGTGGGCCCCGAGGTGGTGGTGGGCGTGTGCATGGAGCGCACCGCGGACATGGTGGTGGCATTGATGTCGGTGTTGAAGGCGGGCGGCGCCTACCTCCCGCTGGACCCGAGCTACCCTGCCTCCCGCCTGGCATTCATGCTGGATGATGCGGCCCCGCGTGTGCTCCTGACGCAGGACGCCGTGGCCGCGCGCGCACCGTCGACAGGGAGCCTGCGCACGATACGCGTGGATGCCATCCGCCAGCTCCTCGTTCGTGAGCCGGCGACGACTCCTGGCGGAGGCGCCTCCCCGCGCAACCTCGCCTATCTCATCTACACCTCCGGCTCTACCGGCCGCCCCAAGGGCGTCGCTATCGAGCACCGTAGCGCCACCACGCTCTGCACCTGGGCACGCGACGCATTCTCACGCGAGGCGCTGGCCGGCGTTCTCACCGCGACCTCCATATGTTTTGACCTGTCCATCTTCGAGCTGTTCGTCCCCCTGAGCGTGGGTGGCAAGGTGCTGCTGGCCGACAATGTCCTACGGCTACCCACGTTGCGCGCTGCGGCCGACGTCACCCTCCTCAACACAGTGCCCTCGGCCATCACCGAGCTGCTGCGCGTGGACGGGCTGCCCGCGGGCCTTCGGGCCGTGAACCTGGCTGGCGAGCCGCTGAAGAACGAGATCGTGCAGGAGCTCTACGCGCGCGGCGTGCCCGACGTCTTCGATCTCTACGGGCCCTCCGAGACGACCACGTACTCGACCTGGACGCGTCGCACGGGCGAAGGCACGCCCACGGTGGGCCGACCCATCCTGCACACGCAGGTATACCTGCTCGACGATTTTGGCCATCCGGTGCCGATCGGCGTGCCCGGGGAAGTCTATATCGGTGGCAGGGGGGTGGCGCGAGGCTACCTGCACCGCCCGGGGCTGACGGCCGAGCGTTTTGTGCCGGATCCGTTCTCCGCCATGCCGGGCGCGCGCATGTACCGCACAGGGGATCTGGCGCGCTATCTGCCGGACGGGCAGCTCCAGTTCCTGGGCCGCAAGGACCAGCAGGTGAAGATCCGGGGCTACCGTATCGAGCTCGGCGAGGTGGAGACGGCCCTGCGCCAGCATCCCGCCGTGCGCGAGGCGGCGGTGGTGGCGAAGGACGATGGGTTGGGGCATTCGCGGCTCGTGGCCTACCTGGTAGCTACGGAGCCGCAGGATCCTTCTGGCCAAGCGCGGCTCATCGCGGAGGTTCGTGGCACCCTGCGCAGCCAGCTCCCCGAGTACATGATGCCCTCGTTCTTCGTGGGGCTCGCGGGGCTGCCGCGCACCCCCAACGGCAAGCTGGATCGCCGTGCCCTGCCCGCGCCTTCAGCGGTGGAGCCTGCGCTGGCCGATTCGCTGCCGCTGGAGGGCGAGCTCGAGCAAGCCATCGCGGCCATCTGGCGACAGGTTCTGCAGACGACGCGGATCGGGCGCGACGACAATTTCTTTGACCTGGGCGGCAACTCGCTGCTGGCCATGCGCGTGTACGCCGAGCTGCGCGAGCAGCTGCATATCGATCTCCCCGCGGTAGCCCTGTTTCAATACCCCACCGTGGGGGCGCTGGCCGACCACCTTGGGCAGCGGCCGGTGACGGGGGGCAAAGCCAAGCTGGAGGAGCGCGAGGATCAGCAGCGTCAGGGCCTCCGTCGCCTGGAGCGGTTGAGGACCAAGAAAACGTGGTGAGTCCCCCATGACGGATCAGCATAACGACTTCGCCACCGAAGGCGTCGCTATCATTGGTCTTTCGCTGCACTTTCCCGGGGCGCGCAGCGCCGAACAGTTCTGGGAAAACCTTCATAAGGGTGTGGAGTCCATCTCCGTCTGGAAGGAGGAGGAGCTGCTGCGCGCGGGCGTGGATGCGCAGATGCTCCGTGATCCGAACTACGTACCCGCCGCGGGCATGATCGATGGTGTCGCCAGCTTCGACGCGGAGTTCTTCGATTGCACGCCACGCGAGGCAGAGCTGATGGACCCCCAGCACCGGCACTTCCTCGAGTGCGCCTGGGAGGCGCTGGAGGATGCCGGCTGCGATCCGAGCCGCTACCCCGGTCGGATCGGCGTCTTCGCCGGTGCGGGCACGAGCGGCTACCTGCTCAATATTCAGGCCGCCTACGGCCTGCCGCCCGAGCAGATCCTGCAGCTCTCGATGGGGAGCTTCAGCGACTATCTGACGACGCGCCTCTCCTACAAGCTCGATCTACGTGGCCCCAGCATGGCGGTGCAGACGGCCTGCTCGACTTCACTGGTCGCGGTGCATCTGGCCTGTCTGCATCTGCTCGCGGGGCAATGTGAAGTAGCGCTCGCCGGGGGCGTCACGCTGCGCGCAGCCGAGGCAGGTGGATACCTCTACCAGGAGGGGGGCATCTTCTCACCGGACGGGCATTGCCGCCCCTTCGACGCACGTGCCCGCGGCACGGTGGAAGGCAATGGCGTGGGCGTCGTGGTGCTCAAGCGGCTCGAGGACGCGCTCGCCGACGGAGATCCCATCCGCGCCGTCATTCGAGGCACTGCCATCAACAATGACGGGGCGCAGAAGGCAGGTTTCACCGCCCCCAGCGTGCAGGGCCAATCCGAGGTCATCGCGCTGGCGCAGGCGATGGCGGAGGTGGATCCGGAGACCATCACGTACATCGAAGCCCACGGCACCGGGACGCCCCTGGGGGATCCCATCGAAGTCGCTGCCATCTGCCAAGCGTTCCAGCGCCGCACCCAGGCGAAAGGCTTTTGCGCGCTCGGATCGGTGAAGGGCAACCTGGGTCACCTGGACGCGGCTGCCGGCGTAGCAGGCCTCATCAAGACGGTGCTCGCGCTCCAGCACCGGCAGCTCCCGCCCACCCTGCACCTCGAATTTCCAAATCCAAACATCGATTTCGAGCGTTCACCGCTACGGCTGCAGACCGCGCTCACGGAATGGCGTACCCCGGGCTTTCCTCGCCGCGCCGGAGTGAGCTCTTTCGGCATCGGCGGCACCAATGCGCACGTCGTGCTGGAGGAGGCGCCCCCGCTGCCTCGTGAGCCAGCGCTCCCGGCTCGACCGTGGCTCCTGGTGCTCTCGGCGCGCTCCACGTCCGCGCTGGAGCGAATGAGCCACCGCCTGGCAGAGTACATACACCACCACGAGCTGGATCTCGCAGGAGTGTCCCACACGCTCATGGCAGGACGCCGGCTCTTTCCACACCGCCGCGCGCTCGTGTGCCAGGACCTCACGGAGGCGGTGGCCGCGCTCGAGGGCGCGGCGCCACACCGAGTGTACACCACGGTGCAGGAGTCCACCCGCCGCGAGGTGGTCTTTCTGTTTCCTGGGCAGGGCGCGCAGCGCGTGAACATGGCGCGCGGCCTGTACGAGCAGGAGCCCGTCTTCCGCCAGCAGGTGGATCGCTGCGCCGAGCTGCTACGGCTGCATCTGGACGGCATGGACCTGCGCGCCACGGTGTTCCCCGAACCTGCGCGCCGCGAGCAAGCCGAGGCGGAACTTCTCCAGACGCGGCTGGCCCAGCCGGCGCTTTTCACGATCGAGGTTGCCCTGGCGGATTTGCTGGAGCGCTGGGGCGTGCGGCCGGCCGCGATGATCGGCCATAGCCTGGGAGAGTACGTCGCTGCGTATCGCGCGGGGGTGTTCAGCCTGGAGGACGCGCTGCGGATGGTGGCCATGCGCGGCGCGCTGATGCAGCGGCTTCCGACGGGCGGCATGCTCTCGGTGCAGCTGCCCGCGCACGAGCTCGAGCCGCTGCTCGGCCCGCAGCTATCGCTGGCCGCAGTGAACGGCCCCTCGCTGAGCGTAGCGGCTGGCCCTCACGAGGCCCTGGACCAGCTTCGGGAGCAGCTTGCCGCGTGCGGCGTGCACAGCACGCTGCTGCGCACGTCACATGCATTCCACTCGTGGATGGTAGAGCCGGCCCTGGCGCCCTTTGCCGCCGAGCTCCGCCGTCTTCGCCTGCGCCCGCCCACGGTGCCCTTCATCTCCAACCTCAGCGGCACATGGATTCGCCCGGAGGATGCCACCGACCCGCACTACTGGACCCGCCACCTGCGCGAAACGGTGCGCTTCGGCGATGGATTAAGACAACTCTTCCAGCAGCCCGACCGGGTCCTGCTGGAGGTCGGACCTGGCAACGCCCTCTCTACCCTTGCCCTCCGCCACCCCGAGCGTCCGTCCACGCAGCCGGTCGTATCGCTGATGTCCCTGCGGCATTCGAGCACGACAGACCTGCACGTCGCCACGGAGGCGCTCGGCAGGCTTTGGGCCGAGGGCGTGCCGGTGGATCCGGTTGGCTATCACGGAGGTGCCCCGCCGCGTCGCGTCTCGTTACCCACGTATCCCTTCGAACGCCGCCGCTACTGGATCGATCCGCCGCGCGGACCGCGTATCGCCCCACCTGCCGCGGCACGGCCAGAGCCCGAAGATCACGCCTCAGGGCCACGAGACCCCTCGGGATGTGCGCGACCTCCGCTAGAGGTGCCTTACGTCGCGCCGCGCACCGCGATCGAACGCCGCGTAGCCGACATCTGGCGCGAGTGCTTCGGTTATGCCGAGATCGGCGTGGACGACGACCTGTTTGCCCTCGGCGGCGACTCGTTGTTGGCCACGCAGCTCCTGGCCCGCCTGCGCGAGACCATGGCCCCTGCGCTATCGATGCGAGAGCTCTTCGACACGCCCACCATCGCGGGCATCGCACGCCGAATCTCAACCAACAGCGAACCTGCGGCGCCGAACGCGGAGCCCGAGGAAAGCCCGCGCGGACAGGATACCCATCCGCTCTCCTTCGCGCAGCAACGTCTCTGGGTGATCGAGCAGCTCCTGCCGATGACCGCTGCCCACCATCTGTCGCAATGTGTCCTTCTGCGCGGGCCGCTGAACAGCGATGCGCTCTCGCGGGCCCTGGAGGAGGTCGCCCGTCGTCACGAGGTGCTGCGTACCACTTTCCACATCGTGGAGGGCGAGCCCGTGCAGCACGTGACCGCACCGTCACCGGTCTCGTTCCGTCGGCTCGATTTGCGCGACCGGCCCGAGCGTGAGATCCTCGCCCGGGAGCACGCATTCGAGGAGAGTCTGGCACCGTTTGACCTCGAAAGAGGTCCGCTCTTCCGGGCGCTTCTCATCTTGCTATCCGCAACGGAACATCTGCTGATGCTCACGATGCACCACCTGGTGGCGGACGGCTGGTCCATGGGTGTGCTGCTCAACGAGCTCACGACCCACTACATGGCGCTCTTGCAGACGGGTCGCGTAGCTGCGCTTCCTGCGCTGCCCCTGCAGTACGGAGACTACGCCCGCCGCCAGCGCGCCTGGTTGAAAGGGCCGGTGCTCGAGGCCCAGCTCGCATGGTGGCGGCAGCAGCTCGCCGGCCGGCGACCGCTCGATTTACTCACGGATCGGCCCCGACCTGCCACGCAGAGTCTCCGCGGCGCCATGCACACCTTCGCCTTTTCCGAGGAGCAGACCCACGAGGTGGAGGCCTTCAGCCGCAGCCAGGGGCTCACGCCCTTCATGACGTTCCTGTCGGCATTCTCCGTGCTACTCGGCCGGTACGCACGCCAAAAGGACGTGACCGTGGGCACTCCCGTGGCGGGCCGCAGCCGCACCGAGCTGGAGGGTATCATCGGCATGTTCGTGAATACCCTCGTGCTGCCCGTCGACCTCTCGGGCCGCCCCACCGGCAGCGAGCTCCTGCGTAAAGTGCGCGAAATCACGCTCGGGGCCCAAGCTCACCAGGACGTCCCCTTCGAAAAGCTCGTTGCCGCCCTGGAGCCTCAGCGTGATCTGAGCCGCACGCCGCTCTTTCAAGTGATGTTCTCCCTCGAGGCGGGCACGCTGGAGCGGACGAGAGTGGGCGACCTGGAGCTCGAGCGCGTGCCACTCGCCGGGCGCACGGCGCAATTCGATCTCACCCTGGTGCTTACCCGCCATGCACGAGGTTACAGCGGGGCATTCGAATATTGCGCAGATCTATTCGAGCCAGCCACCGTGGCCGCGCTCGCCCGGCGCTTCACCCAGACGACGATGGCTCTGATCCGAGAGCCGGACGTGCCCGTCGACGAACTGCCACTGATCGCCGCGGACGAACGACCGCTCCTGCTGGAGGGCTGCCGGGGCATATCGATGCCCACACCGACGAGCCCCCTGCCGGCCCTGCTCGCCGCACGCGCCGAGCAGCACCTGGCATCGATGGCGATCGAGCATGGCGCGCGCACGCTCCGCTACGGCGAGTTGTGGAGCCAGGTTCATCAGCTTGCCCAGCGGCTACGTGGACTCGGGGTCACCCGTGAGGTTGTCGTCAGCCTGTGCCTCGAGCGCTCGCCAGAGTTTGTTGTGGCAGCGCTCGCCACCCTCGCTACAGGGGGCTGCTACCTGCCGCTCGACCCCGCCTATCCTGACGCCCGGCTGGAGCTGCTGCTGGAGGACGCCAACGCGTCCGTGCTCATCACGCACACGGCCCTGAGCAAGCGGTTCGCGACGCAGAGGCTCCGCACCGTGCATATCGATGCCGCGGAGGAGGTGGTGGCAGAAGCGCTCGCCAACGAGCCTGCGCCGCCCCGGCTGGAGCAACCCCTGGCCGAACAAGCGGCCTATATTATCTATACTTCGGGCTCTACCGGCACGCCCAAGGGTGTCGTCGTCCCGCACGGGGCTCTGCTCAACCATGCCCAAGCCATGGTGATGCATTATGGCCTGGGGCCCAGCGATCGCGTACTTCAATTTGCATCGTTCGCCTTCGACGTGGCCATCGAGGAGCTGTATCCTTCGCTGCTCGCAGGCGCGACGGTGGTGCTGTGGCCGGATCGGCTCAGCGCCCCCATCCCCGAGTTCGTGCGCTTTCTGGCACGCGAGCGGATCACCGTGGCCAACCTCCCCGCGCCCTACTGGCATGCGTGGGTCGAGGCCCTCGTGCGGGATCCTGCATGCGCTCCCCCGCCGTCGCTGCGGCTCGTGATCGCTGGCAGCCAGGCTGTATCCGCCACGAAGCTCGCCGCGTGGCGCGAGCTTGCACCGGACGTGCGCTGGATGAACGCTTATGGCCCCACCGAGGCCACCATCACCGCCACCTTGCATGAGCCCCCTGCAGGGCCTCGTGAGCCGCAGGCGAACGTCCCCATCGGCCGCCCCATCGCCAACGTCGAGCTCTACGTACTGGACGACCAGCTCCGCCTCGTACCGCCTGGAATCGCAGGCGAGATCTTCCTGGGTGGCGAGGGATTGGCCCGCGGCTACCGTCGACGTCCGGACGCGACGGCGGCGGCCTTTCTGCCCCATCCCTTTTCGCGTACGCCGGGCGCGCGGCTTTATCGGACGGGCGACCGAGGCCGCTACCGGCACGATGGGCAGGTCGAATTCCTGGGGCGCATGGACCGGCAGGTGAAGGTGCGCGGCTTCCGCGTGGAGCTCGCGGAAGTGGAGCTCGCCCTGGGGCAGCTGGCCGGGGTGGCCGAGGCGGCCGTATTGTACCGTGAGGGCCCTGGGGGCGATGGTCGATTGGAAGCCTTCGTCGAGCCGGTGGCTTCCGAACCGCTCACCGAGCAGGTGCTGCGCGAACGGGTCCGGATGTACTTGCCGTCGCACCTCGTGCCCGCTGTCCTCAACGTGCTCGAGCAGATGCCACGCACGCCGGGCGGCAAGCCAGACCGGCAGGCGCTGCTTTCGCTCCCGCCAAGGGAACAGGACCCCAATGCCCAGGTGGAGCCGGACGGCGCTGTCGAGCGGGCGCTCGCCCGGATCTGGGGCGAGGTTCTCGGGGTGCAGCATGCCGGGCTTCACGATGACTTCTTCCTCGTGGGAGGCGATTCGCTGTTAGCCATCCGGCTGGTGGCACGTGCCCGCGAGCAGGGCTTCCAGCTCTCCGTGAGGGACGTCTTCGAGCGCCCCACGATCGCCGCGCTTGCAGCGCACATTGGGCAGCGCGCGCTGGTGGCCACGACCGAGGCGCCGACGGGCCCCGACTTCCCGCTGGCGCCCGGACAGCAGCGATTCTTCGAGCATCCGCACGAAAACCTGCACCACTGGAACCGCGCACTCCTGGTGGAGGTCGAGGAGGAACTGGACGCTGAACCGCTCCGCGAGGCGGTACGTCAGGTGGAACGGCACCACGAGGCGCTTCGATTGCGCTTCCACCGTAATGCGGATGGCATGCGCCAGAGCCCGGTCGAGACCGCCGAGCAGATCCCCTTCTCCCGGAGCGATCTCTCCGCGACACCGACCGCGGAGCTCGGGAGCGCCATCGAAGCGGCGGCAGCGCGGGAGCAGACAACCCTGCACCTCGAGCACGGGCCGCTATGGAAGGTGACGCTCATGGAACTGGGCCCGAGCCATGGCCAGCGCCTGCTCGTGATCGCCCACTTTCTGGTGGCGGATGCCTTCTCGTGGACGCTGCTGCTGGAGGATCTGCAGGCAGCATATCGCTGGATCCGCCGAGGTGAGCCTGTACGGCTGCCGCTGACCACAGTCCCCTTTTATGCATGGGCTGAGCAGATCATGGCCTACAGCGAAAGCGCGCAAGCTCGGCACGAGCTCGAGTATTGGCGGGAGGAGCTCGGCGGACCGGTGGCGGCCCTGCCGCTCGATACTCCGTCTGGCGCCAACACGGAGGCTTCGCTGCGCGTGGTGTATGCGCGGCTCTTCAACGCGGACGCGCGCATCCTGGTGCACGATCTGCCCGCAACGCTACAGGTGGACGTGGAGTCCGTGCTCTTGTGGGCGCTGGCACGGGTGCTTTGCGCCTGCACGGACGGAGCGCCGGTCCTTGTCGACCTGGGGCGCCATGGCCGACAGGCCTCGTTGACGGGGCTGGAGGTATCTCGCACGATCGGTTGCTTTACGAGCGATAGCCCCTTCCGCCTGGAGCTGCCCGAGGGGGACACGTTCGAGTCCCTCCGCGCCCTGGACGCACGGCGGCAGCGCATGCCACATCGCGGCTTTGGCTACGGCTTACTTCGCTACCTCTGCCAGGACCAGGAGGTGGCGCGGGAAGCGCGCGCCCTACCTTGCGCTACCGTGAGCTTCGATTACCTCGGCGCGCAGCCCCCCGTCGCAACGGCCGGCTTCAAGCTGGCGCTCGAATCCAGCGGCCCGGATCGCTGCCCCGTCTCACCGCGCACGCATCAGCTCCAGATCATCGTCGCTGCGCAGGCCGAGACAGGTCTGGAAATACAATGGCGCTACAGCGAGGCCCTGCATCGGCGTATTACGATAGAAAAGCTGGCCGAGCGCTACTGCACCGTGCTAGGGGATCTGGCCAGTCAATTTCGCGAGTCTTATGTCCTCGCCACAAATGGAACACCACAATGAAAATTGAGCTCGTCGAAGACGATGCGGCCCTTCATGATTGGGTCGACGTTGTGAACACTGCGGACGTGTGGGGAATACCCTCGTTCGAGGACGCACGTTATCTGCGCGGCCTCGACGCAGCTCGACGGGATTATGTGTTGCGGCTGGATGGTCAGGCGGTGGGTGCCGCCTTCGTCCGGCCTCCTGGCGGCGGAAGTCAGGAGCCGTGCGGGGTGGCGAGCATCTGGGTGCGGCCCGGGCACCGGCGCCGAGGCGTAGGCTCGGCCATGCACCGCGAGCTTTCCGAGCACGCGCGCCGGCTCGGGTTACACGAGCTCGAGATCGAGGCCCAAGAGAGTGTAGCGGATGCCTGCGCTTACTTGGAGCGGCGCGGCTACAAGGAAGTGGGACGCCACGCTGAGCTGGTACTGGAGCTTGATTCCGTAGCCATGCCGGAGATCCGGCCGCCCGCCGGCATCACCATCGTCACCCGGGCGGAGCGGCCCGACCTGTTACCCGACATGTACCGAGTGGCGCTGGAAGCCATTCCCGACATGCCGGTGGACGAAGCGGATGAAGTGGGCTCCTTCGAGGAATGGCTCGCCACGGACATGGACAGGCCTATCCACACGCATGACCTGACGTTCATCGCTTTACATGGCGAGGAGGCGGTGGGTTACGCTGTGCTACAACGTGGCCGAGATGGGGTGGCGTTCCACAGCCTCACGGGCGTGCGGCGTGCATGGCGCGGGCGGGGCATTGCCAGCGCGCTCAAGCGTGCACAAGTGGCAGGCGCGAAGCAAGCTGGCTTCCGGCGTCTGGTGACGGAGAACATCGTTGGGAACGCCCCGATCCGGCACCTCAACGAGTTGATGGGCTACAAGCCCTACGCGGGCGCCATCATCTTCCGCGGTCCGCTCCTGTAATCTCGAATCACTCCGTCGGCATGGAGGCGGCGTCCTCCGACTCTCCGCCGCTCGCGATGCGCAGGCCCACGTGGCGCCGCGCTTGCAAATAGCCCACCCGGGCCGCCGCCCACGCGGCCCGCGCAGACCACCACCAGTAGTTGAGCGTAATCGACATCTCCAGTGCGCGCACGTGGTGCCACCAACCGCACGGCACGAAGATGACATCTCCTGGATCCAGATCGCCCTGCAGCGGCCGGGCCTGGCGGAAGCTCGGGTAGCGGCCATAATCCGGCCGCTCCACGTCCACCGGACTGAAGAGGACCACGGGCAGCTCTGCGGAGTTGGCGTACAGCGCGGCGGCGTCCCCGGGCGCAAAAAGCGTCCACCGCTTGCGCCCGTACACCTGTACGTTGAAGTTCTCGTGCCGATCATAATGGACGGTCGACACGGTGCCGGCGGGCCCCAGCCAGAAGCCAGGCCGCAGGCACAGCCACCGCCGCAGTTGTGCCGGATAATGGTTCGGCACGCCAAGCTGCTCGTGCAGGGGCTCGATGTCCGCGTTGAGCTCCTGGGCGTCCTCGAAAATGTTGGCATAGGTGATGTAGCAGCTACCCGGCGCTTCCAGCCCAGCCTCCATGTGCTCGATGACGGCACGCAATGACTCGCGGCTGTAATAGCGGTTGCGCAGAAACGCCATGGGGTCTGTCGTTGCGACGCCGCTGCGCCAGCGCTCGACCACGATAGACCGGTCCCCGTAGCGCTCCTTGAAGAACGTCGGCGACCAGCGGCGGCAGGCCGGCCACGACCGAGTCATGCCCGAAATGATGAAGGGCCGCTCCCTCCCTTCCGGCCGTGCGAGCCGCGCAGCCGCTTCGCTGGCCGATAGTCGCTCGAGTGGCTGGGCTGGCGGAGGCTCGTGTGAAAAGCCCGCGTCAGAAGCGAAGAGAGAGTTCATGACCATCCTTACGAAGCAGCGTTTCCTGCGAGGTTACCTCGATCTGCAAGCCGAACAGCTCGGCGGCTAGGTCGCGTAGCTTGGGGCCGAAGATCTTCGGCACGTCCACGCCCACGAGCTGCAGCGGCGTCGGCGTGTGGCCGAGGGCGAGGTCGATGCGGTGCTGCATCGTCTCGAAGAGCCACAGCGAAGCGCGCTCGAGGGCGAAATAGTCCGCGAGCGCATCGGCAAAGGCGCGAAGCGTAGGCGAATCTTGACGGAAGCGGCCGAGAAAAGCGACCAGCGCCTCCGCGTGCCCGGGCGGGGGAACGGCCAGCGACTCTGCGCGTGCATACGCCCAGGCGAACCCCTCGGCGCCCATGCTCAAGCGCTCCTCCTCGAGCTCGTCACGGAATTGCCTGAGCCCCTCCAGCACGCGCTGTCTCGCTTGAGAACCCGCGTAGGCCACCTCGCGCGCCAGGGAGCTGGTCTGCATGGTACGCTGATCGAAGTCTATCGCCGCCTGTGCCAGCGCGCCCATATCCTGCCACCCAGGCGCATCCACCAGCCGCGCCAGGTCGTACGATTGCAGTGTCGAGCGCAGGCCGAAATCGTACTTGTGGATGTCCATCGCCATCAGCAGGTTGAAATATTCCAACGCGCCGGGCTCGAGGAGCCGAGCCATGAGCGCGGTGTCGTAATCACTCGTGCAATGACCATAGAGGATGATGCGAAACGTTTCCTCGACCATGGCAGGCGTCCCGGCGCACACGCTGTGACGGCCGATGAAGAGATCGTTCCCCTCGGAGAAGGCGAAGAGGGTCGCCGGATCCAGGGGAGAAACGCTGTGGTACACGCCGGCGGCGAACGCCATGAGCGCCTGGTTGTCCGCCACTCGATTGAGGCCGAGCATGATCTTGTAGATGACCGCCACCATGGCCGGGATCTCGCCGTCCGCCAATGGATGGTGGGCGCGCCGCAGCAGGTACGCCGGCAGCATCAATCCGAGGCGGCTCACCTTCCACACGTCCGTGAGGCTCAGCGGAGCCTCGGCTCGCCCGCGCTCGCGGTGCTTCACGTAAAGTTCGCGCAGCAGGGCCATTCCTCCCGCCACCTCGCTCCAGTGCTGGGTGACCTGCCGCAACGCCGAGACATTCATGGGCAGTGGATGCCTGTGTCGCGACCCTGCGTAGGGGCAGGTCCGCATCTCCATGGGCACCCCCTCCAGATACCTGCGTGGAGCGGTGCCCTCGCCGAGCGGACGGGCCTCGTCGTCGCGATAACGCACGAGGGTGCCCAAGTAGGACGTCCAAAAATATTCCGGCGCCTCCAGCACGGCCGGTCCATACTCCAGGCCGAAGGGGGCCTCGTCCAGATCCGTCAAATCCTGCACGGGTTCGCTCACGCCCCACCTCCTGCCGCGCTGCTCGAGCTACCGATCGGGTCCACTGCCCACGTGGGCAGGAAGCCTTGCATTACGTGCTCCCCGACGATCGGGGCGAGCGTCGCAATCACCTCACGCTCCACGGCTGTGAGCAGCGGATGCCAGAGATCCACAATCAAGCACACCCGCGGCTGGTCGCTACGGTTCCATACCTCATGCTGAAACGTATCGTCGAACACAACACAGTGACCTTCTTCCCACACGCGCGTCTCACCACCGACGCGGATGGCACAATCTGGCGGGATGATCAGGCCCAGGTGGCAGGTGAGCTTGAAGTTGGCCGAGTCGTGATGAGGAGGTACGCTCACGCCGGGAGCGATCACCGAAAAGAGGAATGCGCCGCCCGGGCTCATGTACGGCTCCAGCTCATCCAGCAGCGCGGCGGATTGGGGGCTGCGCACGCAGCTCTCCGCGATTCGCTCGCCGCCCTTCGCTTGCAGGTAGAACGTGCCCCAGTCCTGCGCCCGGAGGTGCGCGAAGCGGTCGGGATGCTCGTCCAGATAGGGCCGCAAATCCTCTGGAGTGACGACCTTCAGATACTCCTCGCGTAAGCGGGGCGCCGCCCGCTCCAGCGTCTCCACGGCCTCACGCAACGTTACGTGCTCCAAGGGATCCACGTAGGGCGTGCGCGTGAGCCCCGGGAAGAAAAAAAGGTTGGGACGTTGGTAGGTCGGCAGCTCCGGGAGCGGCGCTCCGCCGAAGTTGATGCGGAGGCACTCCTCGAGACGGGCAAGCTCCGAAGGGGGGTAGCGATGCCGGAACCCCTCCATCAACTGCGACACGGCGTCCAAGGCTCGGGCCGACGTAGAGTTCAAGCTCATTTCGTTTCAACCATCTTTGTGAGATAACAGGTGGTGCTGGTGTACATCAGTTCCATCTGACAGGTCAATGTCCATTCCTCCTTACGCTCCGCGTCCCATCTCGTCGTTCCCGAACAGGCTGTGGACAGAAGTGCGCGAGACGGCCGCACTGGCCATGCCGCTCGCTGGGTTTCAGCTCGGGTACATGTTGATGGGCATCGTCGACTTTGTGATGGTCGGCCGGTTGGGTGCCGTCGCCATGGCCGGCGTGGGTGTCGGCAGTGCCGTGTGGACGGCGTTCCAGGTGATCGGCGTGGGGCTCTTGCTCGGGCTCGATCCGCTGCTCGCCCAGGCCATTGGCGCGCGGCGCCACGCGCGGGCCCGGGCAGTGTTGCGCCAGGGACTGGTGCTGGCCGCGCTCGCCTCGATACCCCTGGCACTGGCGGCGTTGTCCCTCCCGCGCCTGTTTGCCCTCGCGAACGTGGAGCCCGAGGTGGCCTCGGTCGCTACGAGCTACGTGCATGTGCGCCTGTGGGGGCTGCTGCCCACGCTGATGACGGTGGCCGTGCGTAGCTACCTGCAGGCCACGCAGCAGGTGCGGACGCTGGTTGTGGTTATGGTGATCGCAAACATCGTCAATGCCGTGGCCAACGCCTTGCTCGTATTCGGCGACGGCTCGCTGCACGCGCTGGGCCTGCCTGGGCTGGGCCTGCCTGCGCTCGGCGTGGAGGGTTCGGCGCTAGCCACAGTGATATCCACGGTGGTGGCTCTCGCCATCCTCCTCTGGCGGGCGACGAGGGGACGCCAGCCGGAGGAGGTGGAGGAGTCGGCACCGCTCTCGTTGATGCTGACTGCCCTGCGGGTAGGCGTGCCCGTCGCGCTGCAGCTCCTCGCCGAGGTCGGTGCCTTCAGCGCAGTGACGACGCTGGCGGGAAGCCTGGGCAGCGTACCGGCGGCCGCGCATAGCCTCGCCAACACGGTGATGTCCTTCCTGTTCAGCATAGCATTGGGTGTGGGCAGCGCCACGACGGTACGCGTGGGCTATGCCGTGGGCCGCGAGGACGCCGAGGGCGTGCGAATGGCGTGGTTGGCAGGGCTACTCGTCGGCTGTGGCACCATGGTGTTCGGTGGACTCTTGCTCTTCGTGGCCCCGACCGGGGTCGCGCGTCTGCTCACGGACGACGAAACGGTCGTGGCCGCCGCGCCGGCCCTGCTGCGCATTGCGGCGCTCTATCAAGTATGCGACGGCGCCCAGGTCGTCTCCTCCGCGGCCCTGCGAGGCGCGGGCGATACCTGGGTGACCGTGTATGCGTACATCCTCGGTTATTATGCGCTAGGCCTACCCCTCGGCGTGGTGCTGGGCCTGGTTTCCCAGCTTGGGGTCGTGGGCCTGTGGTGGGGTCTGGCTCTCGGTGTGACCACGGCGGCCATGGTGCTCCTTCTGCGCTTTCGTATCGTCTCGTCGCGGCCCATCATCCGCGTTTGAGCGGCTTCAGGGCGAGGCTTATGGCGCTGGGCGAAGGTCGACGACGCGCGTCACCCGTATTCCTTCGTCGAGCGCCTCGCGGAAGGGAGCGGGCATGGTCTCTACAGGACGCCGGGTTGGGCCAGCCATCACCTCTGCGGGAAGTTCGTAGCTATGGTCGCTCACACGTACCCCCAGCGCGCCACCGCCGGGCTCTTCCTCGATCCCCAGCAGGAAGCCCTCGGGCGGCGGCGCCCAGTAACGCAGCAGCACCCCCTGCTTCGAGCTGTCGTCTACCAGCGTCGACCCCTCCACCCGCCGCCCTGCCAGCCACACCGCCGCCGGGGGTCGGGCCGACAGAACCTGCACGTCCACGAAGGCGGCTCTACGCCTGGACGAGATTCGCAAGCGAATGGTGTGAACCTCGCCCTCGGTGTAATCCTCAGTGACGACCACCTCGGGCGCTTCCAGCGATATCGACGGGGCCCGGGATACACGGAGCGGCTCACGCCATTCGGGTAGAGCTTCCAGCGAGGCGATCGGGGATGCATCGCCCACGAAAGTCTCGACCCATGCATCCGGGTGTGCGTCGCTGGACACCCAGCGAGCCAACCCGGAATCCGCGTCGAGCAGATACATGAGACTCGTGGGGCGCGGGTGGCGCGCGTCGAAGCGCTGCGCCAGGGCCCCGCAACCCAGGAGCCCGAGCGCCCAAATCGCGGCGCTGGCCGCCGCCACGGGCGTAGCGCGTCCCAAGGAAGCCCGCCAGGAAGGGGCGAACAGCACGAGCGCCAGCGCCAGGAGGGCAGCCACGAGCCCTGCCTCATCGAGTTGGAGCGCGAAGAAAAGATCATGGATGACGGGGGCGAGCAGCAGAACGCTGGGCACGGCAGCGAGACCGAGCAGCAGCACGACGCGAGGGCGAGCCGTACGATCGAACGAGCGGCACAAGAGCGCGAGCGCCACCGTGGCCGAGAGGAGTGGTCCGATGAAAACGCAGCTTGCCCCGGGCATGGCGAGGCCGGTGAAGACCGTGGGTACGGTCCACAGAAGGCACCCTGCGGCGGCGACTTCGGAGGGACGCGCACGGCGCCTGAGGGCAAGCACGGCGAGCACCACGGCAAGCGTCGCCGCTACGAAGGAAGCGACATAGAGGCCGTTGCCGTAAGATTCCGCTTCAAGGAAAGCTCGGTACTCAGGCTGGAGTATCTTCAACAGCGGCCAGCCCAAGCTCACCAGGGCGCCTGCACCGACAACTGCGAGTAGCAGCGCCCCGGCCTCCCTCGCCACTCTCGAGGGCCGAAGGGCTCCGCGTCGTACGCCGAAGCGGAGCACGACCACCAGGACCATGGCCACCACGGCCAGAAGCGCTCGTGCCCAGCGCTCCGGGTAATGGACGAGGTACGGGCCCCAGTTGATGTAGATCCGGTCCCCTTCTTCGCTCGTAGCAACCTCCCCGGGCCGACGTGCCAGCGCAAGGAGCGTCTCCCCCTGTTGCTGGATCGTGCCCATGTCCATCTGGTCGACCGTCTCCAACCGGGTATGATAGGCAATCGATCCCTCGATATTAGCAAAGTTCAACCCGCGCCAACCGGCCTCGCGAAAGACGGAAAAGTCCGTGTCGTTCGGCATTCGCCGATAGATCTCCGCGTAGAGCGAGCATGCATGCACATGGGGCGCGGCCTGCCCGAGCCGGCGAATGAGCCCGCCGTTGTCTGCGGACGTCTCGAACATGAGAACCGGGCCTTCGTTGCCGCGGGCATCAACGTTGAGGACGACCTCGACTTCCCGGGCCCAAGGATGTGAGCGCACGAAGGCCAGGCTGCCGAGGCTGTGCAGTTCCTCTGCGTCTGTGAACAGCAGGATCACATCGTGGACGAGGTCCGGACCGGCACGCAGCGCGCGCGCCACCTCCAGAAGGGAAGCGACGGCGGCCCCATCGTCGGCGGCGCCGGGCCCGGTGGGCACCGAATCGTAATGCGCCACGAGCAGCACCGCGGCGCCCGGGGACGAGCCCCGGAACCGGCCCACGACGTTCTCGACCGTCGCCGCTGGCCGAGGGATGTCCTGCTGCGGAGCGAACAGCGCCTCCCGCTGCACGTGCCCCTCGGCGCCCAGCGCTTGGAGCCGTGCGAGAAGGTAATCACGCACCTCGGCGTGCCTTGGCGTGCCGGGCGGGTGCGGCGCTGCGCCCACGACTTTCAGGTGCTCATAGGCGCGCTGTGCCGAGAACTCGGTCGTAGGCGCGGCCACATCTCTTGGGGGCAAACGCGAGAATGTACCAAACCCCAGCGCCACTGCGAGCGCGAAGAGAACCAGCGTCCCCAGGCGCGCCGCAAGCAGCACCATCCGGTCCGAACCATCATGCAATCCGAGACACATCCTTGGCTCACGCGGTGTAGGGGTACACCATCGTAGCAGTTCGACTGGATGCGGGCTAACTACCGCCTATGCATCTGCGCCAGTCCGTGTTAGTGTGCACACACGAACATGACTCATGCACGTGCCTTTCCACCTGTCGATCCAGCGTCCTTTGCTCGCCTGTTCGAGCCGCTCACGGCCGAGCAGTTCGTCGACGAGTACTGGCCGGAGAGGTTCCTCCACATCGAGGGAGATCCCGAGCGCGTCTCCAGCCTTTTTCATATGCCAGAGTTGCGCAATCCAACATCGCTCTTCCACACCCATCCGGAAGACGTGCAGCTCGTCTTCCGTGCGGACCCAACAACGACGAATAGCTTTGGCAATGTCTTCCTCCCGCCAGCAAAGGCGGCCGTGCTTTATCAGAGCGGGATGACCGTATCCTTCCCGAACATGCAACGCAGCATTCCCATGCTGGGTGCATTCACGCAATATCTGGAGCAGCTCACGGGTGTGATGCCAGGAACCGTGGACGCGATCGGCGCCCTCTCACGGCCTGGCATGGGCTTCAACCGCCATTTCGATGCCATCGATGTGCTGATCATCCAGATCCACGGCACCAAAAAATGGCACATATCGCAGCAGCCAGCAGTGCGCTATCCGACCGTCAATCACGTAGCAGGCACGCCCATCATTGGCGAATTGCATGCTTACGCCCCACCGGAGGCAGCAAGCTGGGGCGCGGATCCTGCGCCTTCCGACTTGCGAACCGTGCTGCTTCGACCAGGCTCCGTGCTCTTCGTGCCGCGAGGCTACTGGCACCAGACCGAGGCTGGCAGTGACGAGTCATTCTCCGTTTCCATCGGATTCCGAACCCCCTCGTGCGCCGACATCGTCCTGCGCGAGCTGCATCGTCGATTGCTGGCACACGCTGAATGGCGTCGGCCCGTACCGGGGGGCAGCGGTGGGCCGGCGCATCGCACGACAGAGCGGGCGCTCAGGCAAATGGAAGCGCTGCTGGCCGCATTGGATACCGCGGTCGGTCCGATGCGCGCGACGGACGTGCTGCCCACGCGTCCGACCTTCGAAAGCGCATCGCAGGTATGCCAGCGTATGCGCGAGACCTTCGTCCCCGAGGCAACGAGCGGCCTCTCGCTGATCGCCCAGTTCCGCCTGATCGCCGGCCAGCAGCCGGAAGCATTCTATATCGAGCTGGCGGATGGCATCATGCAGATCAGCGAAGGCGAACACCCCAGCCCCTCCCTGAGGATATCCTCATCGCTGGCTGATTTCCTGCAATTCGCGGCGAGCCCCGCCGACGGCCCCGCGCTTCTCGAGCAGGGACGACTTCAGGTCCATCCAATGGATATGAAGGTGCTGGGAGGACTCCTGGGCTCGTTCGCGATGTTTCGCTAGCATGCAGTGACCCCGGCGAGGTCAGGGCGTGGTGTAGAATTTTACACCGACGCGAAATCTGCGCAATTGTGCAAGCTGGACCATTGACAGTGAGCACATTTTAAAGTCACACTGCTGCTGCGCTGCGGTCGATCTCTCTTCGGGAGCGTACAGGCCGTGGACCTCAACGGTCGGAGGGTTGCTTGAAGCGTCGCAATTTTCTCAAGAGCGCAGCCGCAATGGCTGCGGCGGCAAGCGGTGTCGGCGTTTCGCTTTGGGGAATGCGACAAGCCCGCGCATTCGGCGAGGTGCCCAAGGACGCGCAGAGCATCATGCTCCCGCCGGAGCTACGTGCGCAGAACATCCTCGAAATCTTCCTCTACGGCGGCATCAGCCAGTACGAGTCGTTCTACTGCGTGCCCGAGTATGGCCAGGCCGACAGCACGGGCTGGTACGCTTTCCTCAATTCGGGCGAAGTGCTGTCCGCCGTGAACCAGTGCGGCTTCTCGGGAGATTTGACCGAGCCATTCGCAGGCGACGCCAACGGCAAGTCCGTGCACTTCGGCCCCTTCGTCATGCCGCTACGGGAGCGGCCGGACGTGATGCAAAGGGTGCGCGTATCCATCACCGCACATGACCTCGAGCCGCACGAGGGGGCGATCCCCATGGCGCTCGCTGGACGTGGGCTCGGGCATCCGGCGCTCTCAGGGCTGGGCGCGCATATCCAGCGTTACTTCCTCGAGCGCGAGCCCAGCCCTGGGCGTGCGCCATTCTCCTACGTTCTGATGTCGAACGAAGCGACCGGCCTGCCCACCGACAACATCCGCACCTCGGTGGCCATCGGCATGCACCCTGGCGCGGCGCGGCCGCTCGGCATCAAGGTGGACGCGGCAGGTGACCTCGCGAGCCTGCTCGCGCGCGGCAGCGTGGGCCCGAACCGCGCGCAGTACGACGCGCTGATGAATGGCCACATCGAGCGCTACCAGGCGCGGCTGCGCTGGCGAGGACAGGGCGATCCGCTGCGCTCACCACGCCTTGGGGAGCTGGTCGCGGCCTCGTCGTCGATCGCCAATGCGAGCGCCATCATGAACGTCCTTGAGCCGCAGTACTTCCAGAAGTTTGGCGCCTCCAACTGTGGCGACAGCGTGGAAGTCGACCCGATGACCATGAACCTGAAGCTCGCCACGCACTTGCTCACGCACCCCATATCGCCCGCGAGGTACGTCT